>JAOGRV010000001.1:0-105564 GCA_028107545.1 Pseudothioglobus singularis (SeqCode)
TCTTCCTTCTTTTGGGAGTGATAAACAGCTTGAGGCTTCAATAGGTAAACAGGTTCGTATTGCTAGAAAAAATGCTGGCGTCACATTGCAGCAGCTATCAAAGCAATCGCTTTTGTCTGCCAGCATGCTCTCTAAAATTGAAAATGGCCAAATCAGCGCATCGCTTAAAACAATCCAGCTCATCTGCCATGCACTCAACATTTCAATTACCTCATTGTTTAAGCAGCATGATAAAGATGTTGAGCCCACCTTTATTAAATCAGGTGACGGCCTAACGATCGAGAGGGCTGGCTCAGATGAGAGTCGTCATTACCAATTACTCGGTCACACGGTTGGAGGTTCGCTAAACGTCGAGCCTTGCTTAATTACGATCACTTCAAGAGACTATGAGTTTCCTGAATTTCAACACAAGGGCGTAGAGTTCATCTATATGCTTAAAGGTCAGATGGATTATTATTATGGAACGAAGATCTACAACTTTAAAAAAGGCGACTCTTTATATTTTGATTCTGATAAACCTCATGGGCCTAAAAAGATAATCAGTGATGAGTGCCAGTTCCTCACTATTATTTGCACCAATAACTCTGATTAATAATAATTTCTAAAAACAAATGAGCAATTTTTTTGCTCATCATAAACTTCCTCAAGCAGGCTCTCAAATCAGTTTTTTTTCATGTTTTTTTAAGCATTTTTAGAAGAAAAACAACACTTTATTAAATTTCTTTAAAATAAAAAAAATTTCTTGACAATGGATTATCATTAGGAGTATACTCCATGCATAATTTACTGAAACACTCATTTTTTGAGTGGATATTTGAGTTACCCAAATAGATACTTATCAGTATCTATATAGTCAGTAAATTAATCTGGTTTTTATTTGGGTTTATTTTTACGAATCTAAATAAAATCTACTAGGGGGCAAATCTTTATTTAAAGATTTTTTTTATTTTTTCGGAGAGATTAAATGACAGATTTAGAACAACACGTTAATGAGCCTGGACGCGACAAACTTGTAAAAGAAGTTAAAGCTAAAATCGCAGCGTTGGGTGTCACATATGTATATTATCAATTTGTATCTGTTACCGGACGTATTGTCGGTAAAGGTATTCCTGCAAGACACTGGGAGAGATTAGCTGAAAAAGGATTCCAGTTGGTTTACGGTTCAACTGCTAACTTGTTTGTGGATAGACATGGAGACTATATCGGGTATGGTCCTGAGTCATCAGAGCTTGTTGGTATTCCAGATCCAGATACTTTTTGCCAACTTCCTTGGGATAAAAGAGTAGCGCGCGTATTCTGTAGACTTTATAGAAACCGTGAAGAGCGTGAAAACCCAGGCGAGGCATTATCGTCTGATTGTCGTGGAAACTTATACAGACAGCACAAAGAATTTCAAGACCAATATGGTTTAGATATGCGCTGCGGCACTGAGCCAGAAATGATGTGGCTTAAGCGTGGTGAAAATGGAGGTACAGACGGCGGTGTCACTAAGCCAAACTGTTACCATATCGATCAGTTTGAAGAGTTGCGTCCTGTGTTTATGAAAGTGATTGAATATTCAGAGCAAATGGGACTAGATATTATCCAAGGAGACCATGAAGATGCTCCTGGACAGTTAGAGCTTAATACTCAGTTTGATGATGTATTAAGAAATGCGGATCGATTAACAACTTATCGTCAAATTTGTGCACAAGTTGCACGTGAGTTTGGTTTGTTGGCATGCTTTATGAGTAAACCTTTTATGGGCGTTTCGGCTTCAGGCTGTCACCATAATATGTCATTATGGAAAGGTGGTAAGGATGTCTTTCATCCAGAAATTGCTACTGGTGATGGTGAGCTTCCAGGTATGCCCGGTTGCTTTACTTACAAAGAGGGTGGAGAAAATACATTTATGCCAGATCCATCTATTGATGAGAAAATGCCAGGTCCGATTGGGCTTCAATCAATTGGCGGTGTCATCAAGCACTTACCTGCTCTAACATCAATTGGTTCATCAACAGTTAATTCTTATCGCCGTCTTTGGGATACCGGTTTTTGGGCGCCAATCTTTGCTGACTGGGGTTACCAGAACCGTACTTGTGCGCTCCGCGTTTCAGCGCCAGGTCGTTTTGAGTACCGCTCGGTTGACTCTATGGTGAATCCATACTTAATGGGCTCAGCTCTATTAAAAGCTATGGGTGACGGTATTGATAATAATCTTGAAGCTGGGGAGGCTGAAGAGCGCAATATCTATGAAGCAATGGAGGCTGGTAAGCAGGTTACCAAATTACCTATGTCTCTTGGTGAGGCGCTTAATGAGCTTGAAAATGATGATGTTATTAAATCAGCTATGCCAAACGAGATGTATAAAGTTTTTCACCATTATAAAACGGATGAATGGGAAAAATTTAATGCTACAGTTACAGACTGGGATACAAGTACTTATTTGGATTGCTTGCCATAGGCTAGCTTCATTGAGGTTTTTTTGGAATGTCCACCTTCGGGTGGGCAATTTTTAGTAAAGGGAGATTAATTTATGTGTGGAATAGCAGGTATTATTCACAGAAATGCAGGCAAAGATGAAAATATTGGTGGACAAATGACATCAATGCTTCAAGCCTTAAAACATAGGGGTCCAGATTCAACTGGATATGCTGTGTATGGAGAAGATAATGGCAATCAGGTAGTAAGATTTAAGGTTGCTGAAGGAGCTGACCTTGATGGCAGTTTTGATATCCACGCTGAAATTGAGAGGAGAGTTGAGTTAGTTAATTCTCGTCTTAAAGATCTTGGCGCAAAAGTCGTAAAAAAAGATAGCGCAACTGAATATTCTCATCGTTACGAGATTGAGTTTTCAGGGGATATGAAAAAGTTAGCTGATTTTGTTGAAGATATTGAAGGCGTTGAAATTTTATCAATAGGTAATTCTCTTGAACTAATTAAAGATCTTGGGGATGCTTCAGTTGTATCAAAGCAGTACGGACTTGATAATTTTAATGGTACGCACGCAATTGGTCATACTAGAATGGCAACTGAGTCAGATGTAGATATTCGTTCTGCTCACCCATACTGGGCCTATCCATTTAGTGATGTTGCGGTTGTTCATAATGGACAATTGACTAACTATTGGACTAACAGACGTGCGCTTGAACTGAAAGGGCATCGTTTTTCTTCTAACTGCGACTCTGAACTGATTGCAGTTTATATTGCAGATAGAATGAGTCAAGGTTCAGACCTTGAGACTGCGATGAAAGATTCTGTTGAGTATCTAGATGGTGTATTTACTTATTTAGTTGCTACAAAAGATCAACTGGGTATGGCCAAAGATGTTATGGCTGCAAAACCAATGGTTGTTTATGAGAGTGATGATATGATCGCGCTAGCTTCAGAGGAAGTTGCAATTAGAACTTTGTTCGATCATCGTATTGAAACATTTGACCCATATCACGGAGAGGTAAAAGTATGGCAGAACTAAAAAAAGAAACGGCCCAAGAGATGGGTCTTCATGATGAGCAATTAAAAGGAAGAACTCAGAAAAAATTTTTCTCAATTGATGAGAGTGAAAACTTAACTTATTTCCACTCACACGAAGTTGATACAAGTAAAACGGCAACAATCGATGCTCTTGACATGACTCCAAGAGAAATTAATCGTGAAATCCGAGAGTTGATGGAAAAAGGTATTGGAGATATTACAGTTGATAATCCGATGTCAAGACACGGTGTCGGTGTCGGTATATTGAATCGTCTTAATTTAACTTTTACAGACAGTCTTGGCTATTTTGGTTGTGGTTTGATTGACGGACCCAATGTACATATCGAAGGTCGAGTTGGTTGGTCATGTGCTGAAAACATGATGGCTGGTACAGTTGTGATTGATGGAAATGCTGGCTCTACATTTGGCGCTGCTATTCGTGGTGGTGACTTAGTTTGTAAAGGTGATGTGGGTGCAAGAACTGGGATTGACCAAAAAGGGGGAACAATAATAGTTGGAGGTAGGACTGGTGCATTTTCAGGCTTTATGATGCAGCGTGGAAGAATGATTATTTGTGGTGATGCTGGAATGAACTTAGGGGATTCCATGTATGACGGCACAATCTATGTCGGCGGTGAAGTTGAGGAGCTTGGAGTAGATTGTGTGCCGGGTGAAATGACGGAATTGGACTTACGTTACTTAACAGAGAAATTAGCTATATATGGCATCAAGACTCCTAGAGGAGTTGAAAAAATGCAAAAGTATGTTTCAGGAAAAATGTTATGGAACTATGCTAGCTTAGAGCCTAATGAGAAGAAACTAATTCTTTAATCGTACTTTTAACAAATTAAACTAAAGGAAATATTATGAGTGATTCAGATCAAAAACATAGACTAGGAAAAAGTTTTATCTTCCCTAAATCAGTGATGGACGATATTCATATCAAATCTGATTTGGGACGATACAGAATGAGAGGCTTCTCTTTATTTAAAAAGATTCCAACTTGGGATGACTTAACTTTTATGCCAGGAACTTTAACTCGTTTCGTTATTGAGGGTTATAGAGAGAAATGTTTGACTAAAACAATTATTGGGCCAGAAGCTCCAAGACCATTAGAGCTAGATATTCCAATCTACATTACTGGTATGAGCTTTGGAGCTCTGAGTTATGAAGCTAAAACAGCTTTGGCAAGAGGCGCAACAATGGCTGGAACTGCTACTTGTTCAGGTGAAGGTGGAATGATTCCAGATGAGAGGCGCTATTCAAGCAAGTGGTTTTATCAGTGTATCCAGTCTCGCTATGGATTCAACCCTCAACATTTGCGTCTTGCTGATAGTGTTGAGTTCTTTATTGGACAAGGTTGCAAGGTTGGCTTAGGTGGCCACTTGATGGGTCAAAAAGTAACCGATCAAGTTGCTGAGATGCGTTCTTTACCTGCTGGTATCGATCAGCGCTCACCAGCAAGGCATCCAGACTGGCTAGGACCAGATGACTTGGCACTTAAAATCGAAGAGATTCGTGAAGCGACAGATGGACAGATCCCTATTCAATTAAAGCTAGGTGCTGCACGCGTATACGATGACGTTCGTATGGCTGCTAAAACTGGCTGTGATAGTATTTATATTGATGGTATGGAAGGCGGTACTGCTGCTGGACCACATATTGCAACAGAAGAAACGGGTGTTCCAGGAATTGCTGCCATTCGTCAAGCCCGAAATGCAATTGATGATGTCGGTATGACTGGCAGAATTTCACTCGTTTATGCTGGTGGAATTCGAAATGGTGGTGACGTTGCAAAAGCTGTCGCTTTAGGTGCTGATGCAGTTGCTATTGGTCACTCATCACTTATGGCGCTTAATTGTAACAAAGATATTCCTGAAGCTGATTATCCTGCTGAAATGGGTGTTGAAGCTGGGGAGTGTTATCACTGTCATACCGGTCGCTGTCCTGTAGGTGTTGCGACTCAAGATCCAGAGCTTAGAAAGCGTCTTGATCCTGATGAAGCATCAGAAAGAGTCTATAACTTCCTTCATACACTAGCTATTGAAACGCAAATGATGGCTCGTGCTTGTGGCAAGACTAACATACACTCTCTAGAGCCAGAAGATTTGGCTGCTTTGACAATGGAGGCTTCAGCTTGTGCACAGGTTCCTATTGCAGGATCACAGCACACGGTTGGTCGTCCTGATATGACACGCTTTTAAGGATAGGAGAAATTATGAGCAATAAAGAAGAAGAATTTGTAGTTGGAGCTGACGGCTTAGATACAGATCGCGAGCAAATGATTGGTCAACATATCGGCTATCGATATGATGTTAACCTTGTCCCTGATCTAAAGTTTATTACACCTTTTTTGCAGAAGTACATTGACAAAATGGGCTGGAAAGATCTTAACTGGTTAGAGGACATCCACATGGGGTATGAGGGTGATCAAGCTGCTGTTTTTGATAGAAATATTAATGGTTGGGTTACGATTCCAGACAATATAAAACTGCCAAACAATCAACAAGAGCGTGACATGATTGCTCGTGAACTGTTGGTTAAGTTTCAAATGTCTGAAAATCATCCAATGGTTGATCTCAATAACGCTTACCGTAAGTTCTAACTACTGTAAGTGATTTAAAAGGGGAGGCATTGAGAGATCTAGTCTCTTTGATTCCTCTCCTTAGTTTATCGGCACCTCACCCCCTGAGGTGCTGAATAAACTAGAATTTTGATAGAGATATAGAATCTAACTCATTGCCTGGTGAGATTTTGAAATTGAGATTTTCTATATTCTATGTATACTCGATTATTATTACGTGGGGTTTTTAGTAAGTGAGAGTTTCAAATATTAGATATAACGGTGATTGTGAAACCTACCAAATACTTGGTGGTGAGGCAATCTCAATTGATTTAAAAAGTGGTGATTCAGTTGAAATAGTTGACGTTGAGGGTGATCAAAAGTGCAGCGTTCTTGCCTTTGATTCTAAAAAGTCATCCGCTTTATCTTCCCTTAACTGGAACACAAAGCCAAAAAATAATTCAAATAAAATCTCCTCAGGTGATTGCTCTGAGATGCTGAAAGCAATCCTTAATGGTAAGAAAATAAAATCAAAAGAGTTTCAAGCTGCTGAGCTTTTTTCTGAGTCCAGTCCTGCAGATACGCGACAATCCTTTAATACTAATAATGACCTCTTGTGCGTCTTTGATGCAGAGGGCGGTCCAATGTTAGTCGATCAACAAAATTCACCTACAGAAATTTTAATCAATGTCTCTCGTTCAAATCCAACGATTCCTTCTGAGCGTTTACCTGAACCATTAGCAAAACCAACAAAAGAGATTAGGGTTAAAGATAGCTCTGCAGTTGCCTATAAAGTGAAGGCGGGTGAGTACATTCAAATCATTGATGTCGAGGGCCAACAGTGCTCAGATTTTCAGGCATTTATAGAGGAAGACCTCAATAATAACTTGGAACTCTGCCTGGATCCAACTGTGACTCGCTCACAGATGTTAGCGAGTTATCCAGCACCTGGAACTCATGATAAATTTTATAATCAAAACTCAGTCCCTCTAGTTGAGGTCATTCAGGATACAGTGTGTAGGCACGACACATTTGGATTGGCCTGTAATGCTAAATATTATGAAGATCGCGGCTTCCCTGGACATATAAGCTGCACTGATAACTTTAATTCATCTCTAGCAGAGTTCGGCGTTGCTCCAAGAAGAAACTGGGCAGCCGTCAATCTCTTTTTTAATACAGCGATCGAAGAGTGCCACTCACTAAGCTCAGACGTCTCATGGTCAAGACCAGGAGATTACGTTTTATTAAAGGCTGTAGATGATTTGGTGTGTGTATCCTCAGCTTGTCCTGACGATACAACTTCCTCTAATGGCTGGAATCCTACCGATATACATGTCAGGATTTACGATAAATCGAATAATTTTTCATCGGCAACGGCCTTCAGGCCTGATCCTCAATCAATACCGACTATGACTAAAGAAACTGGTTTTCATAAAAACACATCGAAACTCACCAAAAACTTCGATAACTATAACGGCTACTGGCTGCCACTCGAATACACCAATTTAGGTGCTATTAAGGAATACTGGCAAGCCAGAGAGGGGGTAGTCATGATTGATCTGGCTCCGCTCAGAAAGTTTGAGATTTATGGCCAAGACTCAGAGGTTCTCATGCAATATGCGATCACCAAAGATGTTCGCAAACTCGCAATTGGCCAGGTTGTTTATTCAGCTATGTGCTATGACAACGGCTGCATGATTGACGATGGAACGCTATTCCGACTTGATGACAATAACTTTCGATGGATTGGCGGTTCTGATGATGGCGGTAAGCATCTCAGAAAAATTGCTGAGGATCGTGGCCTAGATGTTAGGGTGAAATCCTCAACAGACCAACTTCATAATGTTGCAGTTCAGGGTCCTAAGAGTCGCGAGACACTCTCTAAAATTATTTGGATACCCAAATTACAAACGACGATCGAAGACCTTAAATGGTTCCGATTTACGATTGGAAGGATTGGCGGAGAGTTTGGTATTCCAGTGATGGTTTCAAGAACGGGGTATTCGGGCGAGTTAGGGTATGAAGTCTTTGCTCACCCGAAGGACTGTGAGTCAGTTTGGGATGCAATTGCAGAGGCGGGTCAGGAGTTTGGTATCTGCCCATTAGGACTGAATGCACTTGATATGCTTCGCATTGAATCAGGACTAATCTTTGCGGGCTATGAGTTTTGCGATCAGACGGATCCGTTTGAAGCTGGCATAGCTTTCACCGTACCCTTAAAAACAAAAGAAGATGATTTTTCTGGAAAAGAATCTTTAATTCTTCGCAAGAATTCACCACAAAGAGTCCTTGTTGGGTTAGAATTAGATTCTTATGAAGTTGCGCTCCATGGTGATGGGGTGTATATTGGAAAACAACAAGTTGGAATTATTACAAGTGCAACACGTTCGCCAATTCTAAAAAAGAACATTGCACTATGTCGAATTTCAGTTTCAGCGTCAGAGATTGGCAATGAAGTTGAAGTAGGAAAGCTCGATGGACACCATAAGCGTTTATCCGCAAAAGTTGTCCGTTTTCCGTTTTACGATCCTGAGAAAACTCGCGTTAGAATGTAGTTATTTTCAGGCAAAAGAAAATCTTGGATTTGTAATTATATCTGAGATTGTAAGTGTGATTTTTAGGACTATATTTGTTATAAAAGTCATTTTTGTTAGATTTTTTTTAGGGTTTTATATTGGTCTTAAAAATATTTAATTAATTAAATAAAGGAGAAATAAATGAATAAGTTTACAAGTAAAGTGGCTGCAGCTGCTTTAACGATGTCTTTAGCTTCTGTTTCAGTTCAAGCTGTTGCAGACTCTTCAAAGCCAATCGTTATACCAATTCATAACTGGTCAAGCCAAGTGGTTATGTCCTACGTTATTGGTGGTATTTTTGAGTCTATGGGTAACAACGTATCTTACGTTCCTGCTGACTCGTCAGGTGTATATGAATCGATTCGTCTTGGAGACGTTACTATATCTCACGAAGTTTGGGAAGGAGCCTTTGGCAACGCTTACTATACAGCCATGGAGAAGGGCGGTCTAATAGAAGCTGGTACCCATTCTGCCTTGACTATTGAAGATATGGGCGTTCCTAACTTCGTAATAGAGCAAAATCTATGTCCTGGACTTCCAAATTGGGAAGCTCTTAAAGGTTGTGGATCAGTTTTTGCCACTGCCGATTCTGGTGGTAAAGGTGTTTTCTTAGACGGTCCTTGGCACGTTGATGCTGCAACCGGAAAGAATCTATTTGAAGATCGTATTGGAGCTCTTGGTTTAGATGATGAATATACTTATAAACAAACTGGTAGTGCAGACGCCCTTTGGGCCGCTATTGATTCTGCAGAAGCTGCTGGAGAAGGCATAATTATATTTAACTGGACACCTAACTTTACGGATAGTGATGGTTTTTACTTCATAGAGTTTCCTCCATACTTCTTTGGTTGCCGTGAAACAGAAGGTGGTGACGGGGCTTGTGGATCTCCTAGAGGTTGGTTGAAGAAAGCGGCGAACTATAAGTTCCCAAAGACTCATCCAAGTGCGTATAAGGCATACACTAAGATTGACTTCACGACTGGAATGATCGGTCAGATGGCTGCTTTAGTTGATATTGATAAGATGTCTCATGAAGATGCTGCAGCTAAGTGGCTTGCAGATAATGAGGATGTTTGGCAGGCTTTCACCAAATAACCCTTTAATCTAGAGCGCTCTTTATTCGAATAGAATAAGGGGGGTTTTTGTTAAGTACCCTTACCCTCAAATTAATTATAATGAGGGGGTAGGGGTCTTTTTATATATACTTGTAGTGTTTTATTTGTTTCAAAGAATTTAGGAAGATATTATGTCTGATCAGCAACCTGTAATTAAATGCGATTCCGTTTATAAAATATTTGGCAAAAATGCCGAAAAAATGCTTCAAAATGCCAATGGCAAGGTTGTTGCTGAAGAATTTCAAAAAGCTGGCTGTGTGGTCGGTGTTAATAATGCCTCCTTCGAGGTTAACAAGGGTGAGATGCTTGTGGTTATGGGTCTTTCAGGCTCGGGCAAGTCGACCTTGCTTCGTTGTATTTCAAGACTAACCGATGCCACTGCAGGGAATATTTATATTGAGGGTGAAGATTTAACCTCAATGAGTGATAAGGAGTTGATAGAACTTCGTCGCAACAAGATGGGCATGGTGTTTCAGAGTTTTGCATTATTACCCCATAAAACCGTATTAGAAAATATTGCCTTTCCATTGCAAGTGAAAGGCAATAGCACAAAAGACAGCATGCAAAGAGCCAAAGACATGGTTGACCTTGTTGGCTTAACTAGTCGTGAGAATTATTTCCCAAGAGAGTTATCTGGAGGTCAGCAGCAGCGCGTTGGTATCGCACGCTCTCTAGCTGTTGAACCCGATATTTGGTTCTTGGATGAGCCTTTTTCGGCGCTAGATCCGTTAATTCGTAAAGAGATGCAAGATGAGTTTCTAAGGCTTCAGGATGTCCTAAATAAGACCATTCTTTTCGTTACTCATGACTTTGATGAAGCATTAAGGCTTGCCGATCGAATTGCAATCATGAAAGATGGGATTATTGAGCAATTGGATACACCTGCAAATATCGTTCTTAATCCTGCCACCGAATACGTTCGCAAGTTTACAGAGGATGTTCCAAGGGAGAAAGTTCTTAAAATTAAATCAGTGATGGAGCCTGTTGGCGATGAAACAGACTTTAGTGATTTAAGGGTCTCCGAAGATGCCCTTATTGAAACTGTTGCCGAAGCTGTTCTCGGCGACCCTAAATCAGTTCCCGTACTTAATGCAAATGATGATATTGTTGGTGTTGTACATTCATCTAAAGTAATTCATGTGTTATTTGGCGAAAATTCAACACTAGAAAGCAACGCTTAAGGCTAGCACCATGAACTTTATCAATTATTTATCTGAACGCCCTAAACTGACGCAATTCGGCATTGTCCTCATTGTGTTTTTTATTCTCATGTCAATGACAGGTCAGTACCATGATTTGATAGTAGAGCGTCATCTATTTGCCAAGTCTGTTGTTAAGGGTGAAATACAATCTTCGGTTGGTTTTTCTGAATCCATGTCAATGATTCTGAATTGGCAACTTCCTCCTCAACTCGTTAGAATTCCTGAGCTGACTTTTTATCACCCTGTCATTAACACTTCCGCCACCTATATTCTAATAGCTTTATTGGTAACTGCTGGGCTCTTATACAAAAGCTTTGCAGAGAGCGTCAATAAATCACAGTGGTTAAGTGTCAATTGGTTTCAAATTACTAGCAAGGGCTTTGTTGGCATTATTGTGGGTCTTCTGTTTATACCTACTTTGTATAACTGGTTTTTTGGTGAGGTGACAAGAAGTACGTTTTGGGAAATACCATCAATGTTGCAAGATTTTTCTCAGTACCTCATATTTGAATTTTGGGTGACACCAGTTTACGACCCAGAAATTGAAGACTATGAAGACTATGGTCGAGTTCGATTATTTACCCGAGCTATTGGCGCCACTTTATTGTTTTTAATTACTTTAATTCGGGAATTATTGATTGGTGGTTTTGAGACAGTCGTTTCACTTGCCAATGTTTTTAGTGATCAATCCGGCTGGGATTGGATGAATGAAAATAAGGATAAGTGGTACTCCAGTGTCCCTGCTATTCCTTGGACAGTATTAACTGCTGGTGCTTTTATTTTGGGTTATAAACTTAAAGGTGTGGGTCTTTCTATATTGGCTGGTTTTAGTTGTATTTACTTGGCTGTATTCGGCCAATGGGAACCCGCAATGCAGACACTCTCTTTGGTGTTGGTTGCTGCGCCGGTCTCTGTTTTATTAGGTGTTATCTGGGGTGTGCTTGCCTACAAGAGTAGAACGGTTGAGAGAGTAATAACGCCATTGCTCCTCGTTGCACAAACGTTTCCACATTTCGCGTATTTGGTACCAGTAATTGTATTCTTTGGTATTGGTGACCATGCGGGTGCGATTGCAACAATAATTTTTGCAACACCTCCGATGATTCGACTCACCTTGCTTGGTCTCAAAAGGGTCTCTCCAGAGGTTTTAGATGCAGGCATGATGAGTGGTTGCCATAATTATCAACTGATGTTTAAAGTTTTGATACCTACTGCAAGGCGCGACATTTTAATTGGCGTCAACCAGGTAATTATGCAGTGCTTGGCTATGGTAGTGATTGCTTCTTTTATTGGAGCTAAGGGCCTGGGTTTTAACTTATTACTCGCTCTAAACCAACTAAGGGTAGGTCAAGCGCTAGAATTAGGAGTATGTATTGTCCTGATTGCTGTAGTGTTAGATAAATTATCTTTAGCTTGGGCCAATAAGCAAACCGACTACTTTGCCGACCTTTCTTTTGTTGAGAGAAATAAAACAGCTCTTTTGTTTGTTGTAGTTTTCTTTGCCGCTCTTTTGTTTGCTTGGTTTGGTAACTGGATGTTTGCTGATACTGCAAAAGGTATTAACTATTTTCACACGATACCCCACAACAAAGGTATTACCACTGAGCCATTTTGGCAGGCAGGCGTTGACTACATGGTTTCAAATTGGAGAGCGGATATTAAAATATTTAACAAGTGGTTACTGGTGGAAGTGTTGATGCCAATGAAAGCGTCTTATCTGGCCATGCCAGCAATAGCAACTTTTGTTCTAACAATGGGTGTTGGTTACATTATCGGTGGCATTCGTTCTGCGATTGTCATTGGTTTTTTTATGTTGTTTATTGCTCTAACACCCTGGTGGGAAAGAGCCTTGATAACTATGTATATGCTGACGTTTGCAGTCATTGTTTCTGTTGTTATTGGTACGATTGTTGGTGCAATCTGTGTGCAAAATAAGAGGGCAACCAAATTCATTCTTTTGGTTTGTGACACTTTTCAAACTTTTCCGTCGTTCATTTATCTTATTCCGGTGATTATGCTCTTTGGTGTGACTGACACTTCAGTGTTAATTGCGGTCATTGTCTACGCTGTTATTCCGCCTACTCGCTACACCGTAGAAGGCCTGAGAAATGTACCAGAATCTTTGCTTGAAGCGGGGGATATGTCGGGCGTAACAAAACTTCAGCGTATGGTTAAAATCGAGTTCCCATTAGCTTTCCCACATATTATGATGGGCGTCAATCAGTGCGTTGTTTTTGCATTGTTTATGGTTATTATAGGTGCGTTTATAGGTACTACAGATTTAGGCCAAGAAATAATGCAACAACTTTTTTCTGGAGGCAATATTGGAAGTGGTCTAATGCTTGGTTTATGCGTGGCATTTATCGGTCTTGCAGTGGATCATTTAATCCAGACCTGGGCAACGAAGAGAAGAAAGTTGCTGGGTATTGACTAGATTCTATCCATTTCTAATAGAACCCTTTTAAATTCAAATCTAAGTGAAATTAATTACCAATTTCATGAATCATTCTGTTGATAATATCTAACCATAGATTATTAATTAGGGGTACGCCAAATGAAGATTATTGACGGCAAGACACTTGCTGAAAATCTCAGAAAAAATATTGCTAACGAAGTGAAGCAGTACTCAAGACCTCCTGGTTTGGCGGTTTTACTCGTGGGCGATGATCAAGCTTCACAAGTCTATGTTAGAAATAAATCGAGAGCCTGTGTTGAGGTTGGTTTTTATTCCGATCAAATCCATAAATCAGCAAACATTACTCAAGAGGAGCTGTTGTCAGAAGTTCAAAGGCTGAATGAAAATAATAACATTGATGGTATTTTGGTGCAGCTTCCTTTGCCTTCTCACATTGATGCCAACGAGATTATTGAGGCTATTATTCCTGAAAAGGATGTAGACGGATTCAGCAGTGAAAATGTTGGTAAGCTCAGTTTAAATAAACCTTTTATTAGTCCTTGTACGCCTAAGGGCGTTATTAAAATGCTAGACTCTATCAAGTGCGATCTGAGAGGCAAAGACTGTGTCATTATTGGTGCATCCAATATTGTTGGAAGACCGATGGCTATGGAGTTCCTTAATGCGGGAGCGACTGTCCAGGTCTGTCATAAAGAAACTAAGGAAATTAAACAGAAAGCGAAGTCAGCCGACATTATTGTCGCTGCTGCTGGCGTGGCTAACCTTGTTAACAGTGAGTGGGTTAAAGAGGGCGCGGTCATTATTGATGTTGGCATCAATCGACTTGAGGATGGGTCGATGACGGGTGACGTTGATTTTGATGATGTTAAGGATACTGTCTCAGCTATCTCTCCAGTTCCTGGAGGCGTTGGACCGATGACGATTGCGGTTCTTCTTGAGAATACTTTAACGGCCTACCAAGCCAAGCTATAATTCAGACCTAAAGTCTTTAAGGGTTTGCGCGATCCAGCGATGAAAGCAGTGGGTTGCACTATCCATAACCGGTGAGAACTTACCACCATCAAACATAAGGCCATTCCTGCCGCGCTGCATACCTTCAACAACACCAATATCTTCCTGAAATACAGTCTTCCAGAATGAGGCATTCTCATCGATGAGGCTATTTAACTGCGGCATCTCCGAAGGATTCTTTGAGTAGTAAAGAGAGATATGCTCAATCGTCTTGTTGGTTTCAATTGGCTCAATAATGATGGAAAAAAGGTGGTCTCTGTGAACCCCTAAGAGGACGTTCGGATACAAAGCAATGTATTCACTCGTCTTATCCCATTTGTTTGAGAGTCCATCAAAATCTGGGAACACTTTTCCATCTTCATTTTTAATTTGATTGTAGACGTGGGAGCCTTGTCCTGAGAAAGCGCCTATTTCTTCGATATGGTAGTGATCTTCAATGCTTGATGTGACGTTGAGCTCAGGGTGTACCCATGGCAAATGGTAGCTCTCACAGTAGTTTTCAACGGCAAGCTTCCAGTTCGTCTCTAAGGTCAGTGAGAAAGACGATTTTTCACCGCCATGATAAATTGGCTTTTCAAATTCAGACCATCTTTCAATGACCTTTGAGGCGTAATCATTGAACGAAGGTGCTGTTCCTGAAATATTGACAAAAATAATGTCTTGCCAGACGTTAGATCTTATTTCAAATAAGCCCAGTTCTTGATTATTGATGGATTCATGTGAATTGGAATCAGTGCCTCCGACCATAGGGGTTGCGCAAAGATCACCTTCAAGGTTATAGCACCAGCTGTGATAGGGGCAGCGAATTACGCCGCTAATGTTGCTAGGCTCTTCAATGAGTATCATTCCCCTGTGTCGACACGTATTTTGAAAGACATTGATCCGATTGTTTTCATCTCGCACCATGATGAGCGGCATGCCAACAAAATGGATTGGTTTGACATCACCTATATTAGGAATATCTTTACCCGTTCCAATGGCTGACCAGTTGTCAAAAAGAATGGCTTTCTTTTCTTCCTCAAAAACTGCCTCACTGACGTAATGCTCGTTAGGAAGACCCTTCGCCTTATCGGTTGAAGTGAGAACTGAATCTAAGTTGCTAAGTGGAATGGAAGACACTATAAAAAATTAACTAAAAAACGATATGATACTATCGCTTAGAATAAATGAAAGACAATAAAATTCAATTAAAAAATTGAATATTTTTCAAGAAGTAGACTTTTAAATTTTAGATTTAGAAATGAGGAAATCTCTCAGTACTTTAACGTTATCAGGAAGAAGCTCTTCCTTCTCACTCATGATATAAATAGCTGAAGGTGCTGGGATTGAATTGTCTCCAAGAATCACTAACTCTCCGCTATCTATTTTAGGCTTACAGAGATGCTTCCAGCCCAACGCAATACCCATGCCGTCAGAAGCTGCCTGAAGGCCAATCATATAGTTATTGACGTGAATTCCAGGGGATATTTTTCCTTTGTATCCAAGAGCACTGAACCATGAAAACCAGTTCGACCAGTTCTTGTCTTTCGCTCTGAGATGAATAAGAGGGGCTTGAGCCAAATCTTCTATTGAAGGGTTTGGAAACTCTTTAGCATAACTAGGGCTACAAACTGGCACCAAGTCATCCTGAAAAAGGGTATGTTTTTGAGTCGACTCATTTTCAACAAAGCCATAACAAATCTTAAGATCAACGGCTACGCCCTGAGAGTCAGGGTTGTCAGTGACATGCTGATTGACAGGAATTTCAGGATGCTGCTTCCAAAACTCAGCCAATCTCGGCGGCAACCATAAGAATGATACTGCCGTGGTTGCACTAATAATGACCTCTTTGTCACTTGCAGAGCGCCTCAGGTTTGCAAGGGTTGAGGATACAGCAGTGAAGCTGCTCTGAAGCACAGCAAATAAAGATTCACCGTGATCCGTTAAATTATTACCGTGATGTTTTCTGTCAAATAAGGAAAGACCCAGCTCAGTTTCAAGAAATTTAATTTGATGGCTGACCGCACCTGGGGTGACGCCCAGCTCTTCAGCGGCACCTTTAAAACTTCTGTGACGTGCAGCGGTTTCAAATGTTGCTAGTGATGTGAGCGGTGGTAATTTATAGTATCTACGAGACATTGTTTTTCCTAAATGTTGAATCCAAGTATACTTAGTTTTTAAATTTTATGTTCAAATTGAGCCTTTTAATCCATTTTAACCATTAATATTTACTATAATTAACCGAAGTCATAAGATATAGAAAAGGCTTTATTTATAAGGCTTTTGTTAGTAATAACAAAATAACAGATCCCCTTGAAATGTATGTGAGAGAGTATATTATTTTTTTTTATAGGGTATTAGAATTATTTTCACTTCGATTTGAATTTTTTAACTATTAACTACTTTCAATTTATTGATAATAATGATAACGAAAAAGGGGTTACTTTTTATACTTTAAATAAATCATCTTAAGGAGATTAAATATGTCTTTACCAAGTCAAGCCGAATACGTCATTGCTGGTGCGGGAATTCACGGATTATCAACAGCATGGAGGCTAGCTGAACGCTTAACTGAGAAGGGAGAAAGTATTGATGGTCGCATTGTTATCATTGATAAAGCAGATAGAGTAGCCGCTGGTGCAACGGGTATTGCATGTGGCGTAGTTAGAAATAATTACTTTCAACCTGCAATGCGCAAATTGATGGCTCACTCAGTCAGCATTTGGGAAAGCGATCCTGAGGCTTTTAGTTATCATGCAAATGGCTACATGCAAATCTCATGCGAAAAAATGAGAGATGATGTCAGACAGATTCACACTGAGCAAGCTGCAATTGGATATGAAAGCGTCTTTATCGAAGGCGAAGAAGAGTCACGAGACTACATGCTTAATCTTTTTGATGACTGGCAAGCTGAAGGTATTACTTCAGTTCTTCATGAAAAGCCGGGAGGCTATGCGAACAACGTTAAAGCAATGGAAGGACTCTCGAAGAAAGTTTTAGACCTTGGAGTCACTGTTGTCCTTAACACCGAAATTACAGGTTTTGAAACAGAGGGGGCAGGCCAAAGCGTTACTGCTGTCAATACTGACAAAGGAACCATTCAGTGCGATAACTTAATCGTAGGCGCTGGGCCATGGGTTCGTGATTTCTGGAACATGATTGGCCTTCCTTCTCAAATCGAGCTGAAAGATTTAAATGGAGATCTTCACGAAAACATCGACATGTGGCGCTTTTGGCAGTTAGAGGAAGGCGTTTTAGAGATTCCACCAGAGACATTAACGACGAACGATGGAAAGATTCCACCCGTTCTTCACGTTGATACAGATGCACCTTTATATTCAACGGTTGACGGCTCATTGATTACAGATCAACTCTGGGGTATCTACTACAAGCCTGACTGGGGCTTTGGTGGTATACAAGGCGGCGCATCACCGTACACTGTTGATACGCCTGTTAATGAGGTTGCGATTGATCCTTATGGACCTGAAAGCAAAGAGTTTACTGCTAGTAAAGACTTCCCTGAAATGTGGGTCTCAGCTCTTGCTCATTGTCATAAAAGATTTGAAGGCATGATGCCTCACTATCATAAGGAGCCTTCAGGTGGTATTGGATGCTTTACGCCAGACAGTTTCCCAGTTATTGATACCTTTAATAATAACGTCACAATCATTGCGGACAGTAATCATGGTTACAAGATGTTGGGCGTTGGATGTCTAGTTGCTGAAGAGCTATTAGGAGAAAAACAAGAGCTTCTAGAACCATTTAGATTTAGCCGCTTCAAAGAAGGTAAACTTCACCCAGTATCGAATAGTCCTTATCCTTGGAGTTAAACTGTGAGCAAGACAAAATATTCTGCCTTTAAAGTATTAAAAGAAGCATTAACGGGTCATAAAGGCTGGGAGCCGACCTGGCGAGATGCTGAACCAAAGGCTGACGGCTATGACGTTGTTATTGTTGGCGGAGGTGGCCATGGATTGGCGACTGCCTATTATCTTGCAAAAAATCACGGAATAACTAACGTAGCTGTCATTGAGAAGGGCTGGATTGGTGGTGGTAATGTCGGTAGAAATACAACCATTATTCGTTCAAATTATTTGCTTCCAGGTAACGAACCCTTTTATGAATTGTCAATGCAGCTCTGGGAAAACCTAGAGCAAGACTTGAACTACAACGCGATGGTCTCTCAACGCGGAATCATGAACCTTATTCACTCTGATGCTCAGAGAGACGCTTTCATTAGGAGGGGCAACGCGATGCTTTTTGCAGACGCGGGCTGTGAATTTATTGAAGCGAAAGAAGTTAAAGAGAGATATCCATTCTTAGATATGGATAACCCTAGATTCCCAATTAAAGCAGCGCTTGCTCAGCCTCGCGGTGGAACAGTAAGGCATGACGCGGTTGCATGGGGATATGCGAGAGGGGCGAGCGACCTTGGCGTTGATATTATTCAGAACTGTGAGGTCACCGGCTTTAATATTGAGAACGGAAAGTGTTTAGGTGTTAAGACGACTAAAGGAGACATTAAATCTGGCAGAGTTGGCGTTTGTGTGGCAGGCTCCTCTGGAAGAGTAATGGCAAAAGCAGGCATTAAATTGCCGATTGAAAGCCATGTTCTCCAGGCTTTTGTAACTGAGGGCTTGAAGCCAGTTATGGATAACGTCATTACTTTTGGTGCAGGTCACTTCTACTGCTCTCAGTCTGACAAAGGAGGCCTTGTATTCGGCGGCGATATAGATGGCTACAACACCTATGCGCAGAGAGGAAACTTACCGGTTGTTGAGGATGTCTGCTCTGGCGGTATGGCGATTATGCCATCGATTGGTCGAGCCAGGCTTCTTAGAATGTGGGGCGGAATCATGGACATGTCTATGGATGGATCTCCATTCATTGACAACACAGAGGTTGAAGAGTTGTTCTTTAATGGCGGCTGGTGTTATGGCGGCTTTAAGGCGACTCCTGCGAGCGGATTCTGTTATGCCCATTTATTGGCAACGAGTGAGTCACATGAGGTTGCTACAGCTTACAAACTGGATCGATTTAGGCGCGGCGCTATTATTGATGAGAAGGGCGTTGGCGCTCAACCAAACTTACACTAAGGAGGACGTAAAATGATCATTAATCATCCATTACTAGGTCCTCGAGATTCAGAAGAATTTGTCTACCTGGGGTCGACTGACCTCATTAATAGACCTACTAATTGGGAAGACGAAGCCTCAGCTGAGGACTTCTATCAGTATCAGTACATCAGAGAAAATATCGCTGGTGATCATCAAGAGCTTTGGTATCACGAGCAGGGCGATCAGTCTTGGCTGGTTGTAACTAGGAACACTTTATCACATGAGATCACAAAGGTTGAGCTTGCTCAAGATGTCTCAAGATCAATGGGACGCGGAAAATGAGTCAAACACATAGACAAGACGGCGGTCTCATAGACCAAAAGAAAACGCTAACCTTTACCTTTAACGGCCAAATCTTAAGAGGCTACGAGGGAGATACTCTTGCATCAGCACTCCTTGCCAACAACAAGCACTTGGTTGGAAGGTCCTTTAAGTACCACCGTCCTCGCGGAATCGTGACAGTTGGCTCAGAAGAGCCAAACGCAATCATGGAGATCGGAAGCGGTGCTCACAAGGAGCCCAACACGCGCGCAACTGTGACTCAGCTTTATAACGGTTTAGAGGCGAATAGCCAAAATCATAGAGGACCTCTCGGCTTCGATTTAATGGCGATCACTGACTTTTTATCCCCGCTACTAGGAGCAGGCTTCTACTACAAGACATTTATGTGGCCTAAGGCTTTTTGGGAAAAGATCTATGAGCCAGCCATTCGCAATTCTGCCGGTCTCGGAACGCTTTCTAAAGACCCTGATCCTGACACCTATGACAAAGGGTTTCGTTACTGCGATATATTAATTATTGGAGCCGGCGCAACTGGCCTCTCTGCTGCTCTGACAGCTGCAAGCTCAGGCGCTAAAGTGATACTGGCTGATGAGGACTTCCTAATGGGAGGCCGCTTAAATACTGAGACAGCCAAGATTGATAATATCAAAGGTAGCGCGTGGGCAAAGAGCGCAGTTGAAAAACTTAGCGAGATGGAGAACGTCACCTTGATGTCAGATACGACCATTTTTGGTGTCTACGATCACGGAATATACGGTGCACTAGAAAACAGATCGTCAGAGTCTAGAGCGGATAGCAATAAACCGAGACAGGTCAACTGGCGAATTTATGCGAAAAAATCAATTCTATGTGCGGGCGCCATTGAGCGCTCAATAGCCTTTGGAAACAATGATCGCCCAGGCATTATGCTTGCTGGCGCGGTAAGGGCTTACATGAATCGATTTGCGGTTGCAACGGGTAATAAAGTCACGGTCTACACTAACAATGATGATGGCTGGCAAACAGCCAAAGATTTAAGGTCTAAGGGCGTTAATATTGTTGCGGTCATTGATTCGCGCTCTATCAGCCCAGTGATGCCGATTCAAGGTGCTGAAATCTTTATGGGTACGGATGTTGTCGATACCAAAGGCAGAAGGGCACTGAAGTCTATTACGCTTTCAAATGGCAAGACCCTTGATACCGACTCACTAGCTGTTTCGGGCGGCTGGAATCCAAACCTACATTTAACCTGTCACCACAGAGGTATTCCGAAATGGAATGAAGAGATTGCCTCTTTTATTCCAGATGAGGCGACGCCTCCTGGGATGAGCGTTGCGGGAAGAGCAAAAGGAACCATGGTTCTCTCTGATGCAATGAAAGAGGGTCACGATTTAGGTTCGAGTGTTGCCTTAGAATTAGGCTACAAATCTGCAGACCTTAAGGCTGCATCAACGCCAGCGGTTGCCTACAATGTGGTCGCTAACTGGGGCGTTGAAAGTGGCAAAAATCGCGCTTGGGTTGACTTCCAGAATGATGTCACTGCGAAAGATGTTCGCTTAGCGAACCAAGAAGGATTTAAGTCAGTTGAGCACGTCAAGCGTTACACAACGCTAGGCATGGCAACGGACCAAGGCAAAACCGCTAACGTTTTAGGTATTGGCATCATGGCTGAGAACATGGGTCAGACTATGGAGGAGACTGGAACAACCATTTTCAGACCGCCATACTCTCCTGTTGCAGTTGGCGCCTTTGCTGGAAGAAGAAGAGGGATGGAGTTCTATCCAACAAGGTACACACCGAGCCACAAATGGTCTGAAGAGCAGGGCGCTGTGTTCGTTGAGGTTGGAATGTGGTACCGTTCGCAGTGGTTCCCTCTCCCAGGTGAGACGCACTGGCGTCAGTCCGTTGATCGTGAGGTCATTAAGACGCGCGCTTCTGTCGGCATCTGTGATGTCACAACACTTGGAAAAATTGATATTAAAGGGTCAGACGTCTCTGAATTCTTGAACAAGGTTTACGTCAACGCTTTTGCGAAGCTGCCGGTCGGAAAGACAAGGTACGGCCTGATGCTTAGAGAAGACAGCATGGCGATGGATGATGGAACAACGGCAAGACTTGCTGAAGATCACTTCGTGATGACCACAACGACTGCTAACGCGGTCAGCGTTTATCGTCACCTTCAGTTCTGTCACCAGGTACTATGGCCTGATCTCGATGTCCACATGATTTCAGTGACTGAGCAGTATGCTCAGTACGCAGTCGCAGGACCTAACTCTCGTAACCTACTAGAAAAGATTGTTGACCCCGAGCACGATATTTCAAATGAAGCGTTCCCGTTCATGGGGGCAGGCGCAATCACAGTTTGTGGCGGCATCCCTGCAAGACTTTTTAGAATCTCTTTCTCAGGTGAACTGGCCTACGAAATTGCGGTTCCAACGCGTTACGGCGATGCTCTCATGAGAGCAATGATGCATGCAGGCGAAGAGTTTGATGTCGTTCCTTATGGAACTGAGGCGCTTGGCGTCATGAGAATTGAAAAGGGGCACGCAGCGGGACCAGAACTCAACGGTCAGACGAGCGCTTATGATCTTGGAATGGGCGGTATGGTCTCAGGCAAAAAAGACTTTATCGGTTACAAGCTAGGTCAAAGAGAAGAACTCCTTAGAAATGATCGTATGCAGATGGTTGGCTTCAAGCCGGTGAATAAAAACGCTTTAGTTGATAAAGGCCACTCAATGGCTGGAGCGCACCTCCTCGGACTCAGAGAAGGTGCGACCACGCACAATGACCAGGGCTGGATTTCTTCGTCGATCTACTCGCCGATGCTGGGCTGTTATATTGGCCTCGGATTTATTAAAGATGGACTGAATAGAAAGGGTGAGTTCGTTCGTGCCGTTGATTTAGTTAGAAATAGTGATATAGAGGTTGAGATTTGTAGTCCACACTTCTATGATCCTGAAGGAGGGCGTCTTCGTGTCTGATTACGAATTATTGCCAGAGTCACCGCTAGGTGGCGTCGAGATAGAGATGGATGGCTTCAATATCACTGAGGTGACTGACAAGTCTCTCGTGATGGTTGCACTTCCAAGAGAGAAGTTTAGTGAGCTTGAGTCTTCAATCGATAAGTCTTGCGGTCTTAAGCTCCCAGAAATGGAGCGCTCTTCAGAGTCAAAGGACTCTTCGATCACGCTCTGGCGTCTGCAAAAGAACCAGGTTTTAGCGTACTTTACCTATGAGGGTAGTGATGCAGAAGCTCACTTATCTAGCCGTTTATCTGCGCCTGCATACTATACCGATCAGTCCGATACCTGGGCTATGATTAGGGTTAGTGGTCACAGAAGTAGGGATGTGCTCGAGAGAATCTGCCCAATTGATATAAGTCCAAAGGCGTTTCCTGTCGGCGGCGTATCTAGGACAATCATGGAGCATATAGGAACCATCATCTTTAGAGATGGCGACGACTCCTACGTTCTTTTAACAATGCGTTCATTTGGACGCTCTATGCTTCACGCGATTGAAGTGTCTGCAGAGAACGTTCTTTAAATAAAAGTCTGTATAACCTCTTTATTTTGGTAGATTTTTCATAATATCGATTGTATCTCAACTTGAACTAAAGTCCAAATTTCGTTTGATGTGTGAGGGAGGGTTAAAAAAATAAAACCCTGTATAAGGGCTTTATTTTTTAGATTCTTTATGGATATTTTATTTCTATCTAACAATTAAAAAGATTATCTCAAACTAGTTCCACTCCCAAATGTCCCAAGTAGCATTTCCTTCTGCATCAACATCAAAATGGTAAACACAACAAATACCATTAAGACTCGAGAGTGATGGTGCAGTTGCTTGAAAATAACACGCCCCTCTAAAGTTTGACCCTCCATCAGCTGTAAAAGTACCCATTCCTGTTGCCCTGAATGTGGCTACTCCATCCTGTGTCATTATTACACCTTGATTAGGGCACTCGCCATAAAGTGTGCCATCTGCTCTCATACTGGAACTATAAGTTGCCATACTTTGGACTTCTACTCCAGCAAGTGTTCCAACACCTTCTGTAGAGGTGCTGAACTTAGGTAAAGAACCTTCAGCTGACAACACTTTATTTGTTGCAGGTCCAGAAATTGAACCAATCTTTTCTCCCAACATATCATTTTCTCCTTTGATTTTGATAATATTTAATAATGCCTTAGATTAAACTTTGGCAGATTTTATATACAGTCATAAGCTATAAGACTGTAAATTAATTATATGTCAATTAGAACTAAAGTCCAAATTTCGTTTGATGTGTGGGGGAGAATGAATGTATAGTTTGTCAATTTTCAACAAAACTTTATTGTGGAATACTTATTACCAATACACATTCTGGCAGGAATAATAGCACTGTTAGCGGCAGCTTTCGCAATCTGTTCTGAGAAAGGAAAGAAGATTCATATCACCGCTGGGAAGACTTATTATTGGGGGATGGTTGGCATTTTTCTGACGGCATTACCCATGTCAATTATTACTAGCAATGTATTTCTTTTTTTAATTGCCTTCTTTTCTTTTTATCTAGCTTTTGCGGGAAGACGTTTCGCTCAAAATAGAAAAGGCATAGCCTCAACAGTCGATTGGATAGCAGTAGGATTGATGATTGCTGCTGGTTTAGGTATGTGGGTATTAGCTGTATTCTATTCTATTGAGAACAACTCCCAATATATTACTCTCACTGTCTTCGGATTTATTGCCATAGCGCTTGGTTATACAGATTACAAAACTTACAAACAACAAGAAGCTACAGGCAAGAAACGTATTGCTAGACATTTAACTAATATGCTAGCTGGCACTATAGCTATTGTTACAGCCGTTCTAGTGGTTAATGTTGATATAGAGCCACAATGGTTACCTTGGATATTGCCTACTGTCATTTTAGTTCCCGTTATCAGTTGGTGGAACTGGAAAGTTATGAAATAGACAATCTAAAAGTCCAAATTCCGTTTGATGTGCGAGGGAGGGTGAATAGATAAACGGATAAGTGTAATTGTAATATAATTTAATTCAAGAATTTTGATCGTCTTTTTAACAATATCGTTTTTTATAAAGTAACGGGCAATTTTATGGGCAAAGCTACAAGAGAATATAAATTTATAGATGTCAAGCCATTTTCACCAAGTCTTGGAGCTGAAATTCATGGTGTAGACTTGAGTTCAGACTTGCCTGAACCTCAATTTAATGAAATAAGAGATGCATTTTTAGACTATCAAGTGCTTTTTTTTAAAGGTCAAAGTGAAATTGCTCCTGAGCAACATATTGATTTTGGAAAGCGTTTTGGAAAATTACATGCTCATCCAGCAGCACCAACGATGAAAGGCCATCCTGAGATATTCGAAATACATGCGACCAGAAATTCAAAAGTAGCTAATGGTGAATTTTGGCATTCTGATGTCTCATGTGATGAAGAGCCTCCATTAGGCACAATGTTGCAGATTCATATCGTACCATTATGTGGAGGTGATACGATGTTTAGCAATATGTATTCAGCATATGACACATTATCTAAACCTATTAAACAAATGATAGATGGCCTGACTGCCTTACATTCTTCAGAACATATTTATAAGGGAAGATACTCTGATCGAGGTAGGGGCGATAATGAGATAAGCTGTCCAGAAGCAAGCCATCCAGTTGTTAGAACACACCCTGATACAGGCAAAAAAGCACTTTATGTAAACCGAACATTTACAAAACAAATTAATGAATTATCTCAAATTGAAAGCGACTCTATATTAGAAATGCTTTACGAGCATGCTGAACATGTTAACCACCAGATTCGATTTCGTTGGTCAGTTAACGATATAGCTTTTTGGGATAACAGGTGTTGTATGCATCGTGCCATTTGGGACTATTGGCCAGAGGAACGAAAAGGTCGTCGTGTAACAATAGCAGGAGATCGTCCTTGCTAAAATCGAAGAGATAATATGCCTGTAAGTCAATTCAAACTATAGTCCAAATTTCGTTTGATGTGTGAGGGAGGGTGTATATATCTATCTACAATGTCGAGAGGGGCTCCCCCCGTACCTTCAAAGTCTTTATATATATGCCAAAGATAGTTACTTATTTCTTATTAAATAAGTAACAATTTGTGAGTAGTATTGTGAGTAGAAATTTGTTGATAATTAGAAAAATACTTTTATATAAAGGGTTATAGAAATTATGCGCATCCCATTCTTGTATGCGTTAATTAACAGTTTCATTATCAAAGTTGTAGGGTGAGTCATCGTTACTGTATTCTGCGACTCCTTCTTTGACTTTAACACCATTCTCATAGAAGGTATATTTTCCTGAAGGCTTTCCGTGCTTGAACATAATTTCTGATTCAAGTTGTCCCTCCTCATTCCAAACTCTAGATAGCCCATGAAGTAAATCACTTTTGTAGTTGTCCTGCTGAATGACGAGTCCAAACTCAGTCCAAGCAGTGAGCTCACCTTCTAGTTTGTCATTGACATAGTAACACTCTGAGGCTTTCTGGCCTATTGGATACCAATACGTTTCCTTGCCATTCTTCTTTCCATCTTTATAGGTAGTCACCTGCTTCATGTCATTAAAAAGTTTTTGAGTGTGTTCTCCGTCTTTCATCAGGTTACTATAGTCCATTCTTTCTTTTGACAAAGCTCAACTCCAACATCATCGCTGTCGCAATAAAGTTGTTGACCCTTTTCAGTTCCAAACATAGAGGACATGGTGAGCGTCCATAGCATAACTACCCAGAGAAAGAAACTAAAAACAGTTGTGACAATAGAGTCTACTATTGATAAAAGCCAGACCATTAGCTATGCACAAAGGCTAGAAAGATGACACTTGCTAAGATGTTAAAGAGAATCCAAATGACAAAGTTTTTATTGATCTTCATATTAAGTAGTCTTATTTTAGCTTACCGTCCTTGAAGTTTTCTTGAGCGATAATCTGACCATTTTCATCCCACTTCGTCCAGAGGCCTTCTTTCTTCTCTTTTCTGTAATTGCCTTCTTCCCATTTCTGACCGTTCTCATACCAAGTAACCCATAGGCCCTCATAAAGGCCATTTATATCGATACTCTCTTTCATCTTTTGACCGCTCTCGTACCAGTAATTGTGTTTACCGTGCCATACATTCTCTTTGTATGACTCCTGGCTTTTTATTTGACCATTTTCATACCACTCCGTCCAGACTCCTTCCTTCTTGCCATTCATCCAAAGGCCTTCAGATAGCTTCTGACCGGATTCATAGCGGTGCGTTTCTATTTCATTTTTTATGTCAATTTTCATAATCAAATTATATTTCAATATAAACTAATGCTTAATGAATATTGAGTGTTAGTTTTATGGACAGTTATGATTATGTCATCGTTGGCGCTGGCTCTGCAGGGTGCGTTCTTGCGAATAAGCTTGGTGAAGACAAGAAGCATCGAATCTTAGTCTTGGAAGCGGGACCAATGGACTCCAACCTAATGATCCATATACCCGCTGGCGTCTATAAGGCTTATCGAAACCCAAAGACCAGCTGGAACTACTTAACTGAGGATGAGCCAGAGCTATTTGATCGAAAGGTTCCAATGCCAAGAGGTAAGGTGGTTGGTGGATCATCCTCAATCAACTCGATGGTATATATGCGCGGTCACCCGCTCGATTATGATCGCTGGCAATCAGAGTGTGGACTGAAGGAGTGGTCTTATGATCAGTGCTTGCCTTATTTTAAAGAGGGCGAGAATTCAGATCGCGGTGAAGATGAGTGGCGAGGGGGTAGCGGTAATCTTGGCGTCTCGAAGGGTTCTTTTGAAAACCCACTATTTGAGGCTTTTGAGGAGGCCGGGCGTCAGTCTGGACAGGGCTTCTCTGAGGACCTTAATGGCTATAACCCCGAGGGCATCGCAAGGCTTGACGCCACAAGAAAGCACGGAAGAAGATGCAGCGCTGCTGTGGCCCATCTCAGGCCAGCTCTTGCCAGGGGTAACGTAACACTTCTTACCAAATCTCAGGTTCTCAAAATTAATATGACCGATAACTCAGTAAGTGGAGTGACCTTTAAGCACAGAGGAGAGACACGCTCAGTTAAGGCCAATAAAGAGGTGATACTCTCGGGCGGCGCTATTAACTCACCTCACGTACTGATGCTTTCTGGTATTGGTCCAGAAAAACACCTGAAGGAGCACGGTATTGATGTCAACGTTGATCTGCCTGGTGTCGGTCAAAATCTCCAGGATCATTCTTGCGTCATACTTCAATACGCCTGTAAAAAAAGTTTTCCGATTCACAAGGTCAACCAGCCGCACCGAAAATTAGCAACTGGAATTAAGTGGGTCTTTACGAAAAAGGGGATTGGGGCTTCAAATATATGGGAGGCAGGCGGACTTATCAGAAGTAGCTCAAAGGCGGCATACCCCGACATTCAGTATCACTTTGGCCCAGTAGGCTTTGAATATGAAGACAATAAAATCTCTCTGCTGCAAGCCTTTGCCATTCATGTTGATCAGCTCAGGCCGCGGAGTAGGGGAGAGGTCACTTTGAAATCAGCAGACCCTCTTGAAAAGCCCTTGATGACCTTTAATTACTTGCAACATCCAGAAGACTTGGCTGAAATGTTAAGTGGCGTCAAAAAGGCGCGTGAGCTTATCTCACAGCAGGCATTTGTTGAGTTTCGGGGAGAGGAATTAATTCCTGGCCCTGAGGTTCAGTCAGATGATGACTTAGTGAAGTTTATTAGAGATGTTGCGGAGACAGACTATCACCCAAGCTGCTCATGTGTAATGGGAAGTAGCAAGATGGCGGTGGTTGATGAGCAGATGAAGGTTCATGGGGTCAATAACCTTCGCGTAGTTGATGCGTCAGTGATGCCCCAAATAATTTCTGGCAATTTAAATGCACCTACCCAAATGATAGCTGCTCGCGCTGCAGATATGATTTTAGGGAAGGAGCAACTCAGTCCTATACAGGCGTCCTTTGCTTTTAATGACTAACCTGTCATTTTTTATACTGGGATTGAACTGTCTAACAATTTAGACTAGCTAGTTTGCCTTTTTCTATCTTTCCAGTTGATGTTCTTGGTATTTCATCAAGGAACACGATATGCTTTGGAACCATAAAGCGTGCCATACGCTCTTTGCAATGCATAATTAAATCTTCACTTGTAAGCTGGGAATTGTCTTTTTTAATGACAAATAATTTAATATCTTCCTCACCCATTTCACCTGCTACTCCAATAACAGCACAGTCCTTTACATCTGGGTGAAACAACACGCCTTCTTCAATCTCATAAGCTGAAACCATTTCACCTTTGACGCGAATCCGCTCACTGATTCTATGAATGAAATAGAACCTACCCTCATCATCCATTCGTCCAATATCGCCTGTATGAAACCAAAGATTCCTCCAACTTTTAAGAGTTCTCTCTGGCATACCAAAATACCCGCTACTCATGACTCCAGGCTCTAAAGGTCGAACTACCATTTCTCCTGGTGTATTGGGAGGTAATGGGTCATCATTTTCATCGTGAATGGCCACTTCAAAATGAGGTAAAACTATCCCACCAGGGTGATCCCATTGAGGTGCAACTACCCATCCAGCATCTGTAGATCCGTAACCACCACCAGGAACTAAATGCAAATTAAACCGCGCATCAAAATCTTTTTTTGGAACGGGTGCTGGAGTACCCCAGCACCGAGTTACTTTGTGATCTTTTTCCTCTGGGCAGCTTGGATGTGCCCATAAAAGCTGCTGAACAGAGCCTAACATCATGAACCAAGTAGCTTCATATTTTTTGGCTTCTAACCAAAAATTTGAAACACTAAAACGCTGACGCAGTATTACTCGACCCCCCGTCATAATGGTTGGAAGAATGTCATAGTAGGCAGGACCAATATGAGACAAAGGATAAAATGTATATACAGAATCGTTTATTGTAATCTTATTGGGTTCAATTAAGTTTTCTGCAGTTCTAACAGCGTATCGATGAGATAACAGGCATCCTTTTGACACTCCAGTCGTGCCTGATGTAAAAAGAATTGTTGCAATGTCAGTGTCTTTTGCAAGTGAATCAATATGGTCTTGGCAATTTGAAAGTAAATCTTCAAAAAAAATGATTTGAAGTTCTGGGAATAATTTTTGCGCCTGATCAACTGAATCCAACATAACTAAACTTTCAATGTTTGTTATTGAGTCTCGAATTTGATCTAAAGCTTCAAGTTGAATTCCTGAGGTAAATAATAATTTTGACCCTGTTTGATTAATCATTCTAGCAAGAGATTCACCACGCATAGCTGGGTTTATCGATACCTCTATCGCGTTGGCTTTTTTTAGAGCATAAGTTAATGCGAGATATTGAGAGCTATTTTCAAGAAAAATATTAACATATTTTATTTTTTTAGGGAATTGTTCCAACAAACCGTTAGTAATTCGATTTGTAAGAACTTCAAACTCATTGTAAGTCAATGACTCGCCAGTTTCAGCAATGACTAAGAATTGTCGTTCGGCAAATTTTTCAGCACATTCATGTAAAAGGTTTCCTAGTGTAATTCTTAGTGGCATAGGTGAGCCTTTAGATAGCCAGTGTATTTTGATACACAATAAATGTAATTATAAGTCAACTTAGAGCAAATTCAAAACTTCATTTGATCTGAGAGTGCACGACTGATTGATGACTATTTTTTTTCGTAGTGGACCATATAATTCACACTGACATCGTCACCCAACTTATACTTTTTTGTAATTGGGTTGTAGGTCATTCCAATCATCGAGCTGATGGATAAGTCAGATGACCTAGCCCACTCATCAATCTCGCTTGGTCGAATAAACTTCTCATAGTTGTGGGTCCCTTTCGGCAGAAGATTCAAGACGTATTCAGCGCCAACAATGGCAAAGAAGTATGACTTTGGATTCCTGTTAATCGTTGAAAAGAAGACTTTTCCTTGAGGCTTCACTAATTTTGAGCAGGCCTCGATCACCAGTGACGGGTCAGGAACGTGCTCTAACATTTCAAGGCAGGCGATGACATCAAAAGATTCAGTCTCTTTTTCAGCTAAATCCTCAGCTGATATGGACTGGTAATCAATATCCAGGCCAGACTCGAGGAGGTGAAGTTTAGCCACTTCAAGTCCTGCTTCAGCGAGATCAATTCCAACGACAGTAGCACCTTCAAGTGCTAGAGACTCACTTAGTATTCCGCCGCCACAGCCGACATCAAGAATGCGTTTGCCTTCGAGAGAACCCCCGCACTGCTCTTTGATATAGTTAAGGCGCAGCGGATTAATATCATGGAGCGGTTTAAACTCTGAATTTCTGTCCCACCAGCGCGCTGCTAGAACTGCAAATTTATTTACCTCTTCGTGGTCAACGTTTGAATTCATAGCGCCTTTATAAAGTCGAGTACTTCGTCTGCATGGCCATCCACCTTGACTTTATCCCATTGCTTGAGAATGTCTCCGTCTGGACTAATAACGAAAGTCGATCTGACAATACCGATGTGCTCTTTGCCGTACATTTTTTTAAGCTTTAAAACATCGAACTGCTTACACAAAGACTCGTCCTCGTCTGAGATTAGGTCGATTGTGTAGTTAAACTTATTGATGAATTTATCATGCGATGCAATAGAGTCTCTAGAGACGCCATAGACCACTGAATTATTGGCTGCAAAGTCATCGTTGAGCCTTGTAAAGTCGTTGCCTTCAATGGTGCATCCAGGGGTGTCATCCTTCGGATAAAAGTAGAGAACAATATTTCTTCCTTGGTCATCAGGAATGTTTACATTTAGATCACTTGTTGCGACACATGTAGTAGGGTTTACTTTATTCATATACGATATAATCTCATGGTTTTAATAAAAGCAGTCATTTTATCATTGATATGCAAAACATCCGAAATTTTTCTATCATTGCGCACATCGATCATGGTAAGTCAACCATTGCCGATCGCTTCATTCAATTTTGCGGTGGACTCAGTGATCGAGAGATGTCCTCTCAGGTTCTTGATTCTATGGATATTGAGAAAGAGAGGGGCATCACGATTAAGTCACAGAGTGTATCCCTTGACTTTAACTCAAAGGATGGAGAAACCTATCATCTCAACTTTATTGATACTCCGGGACACGTTGATTTTTCTTACGAGGTCTCAAGATCGTTATCTGCCTGTGAGGGCGCTTTACTCATCGTCGATGCCTCTCAGGGGGTAGAAGCACAAACCGTTGCCAATTGTTATACGGCGATGGATCAGGGCTTAGAAGTATTGGCCGTTCTCAATAAGATTGATCTTCCTGCTGCTGAGCCAGAGAGGGTGGTTGATGAGATTGAAGATGTGGTCGGCGTTGAGGCGCATGACGCGGTTCACGCGAGCGCCAAATCTGGCATCGGTATAGAGGAAATCCTTGAGCAGATAGTAGAGAAAATTCCTGCGCCAGAGGGTGATTTAGATGCCCCAATTAAGGCGCTCATTATTGATTCATGGTTTGATAATTATCTTGGCGTTGTCTCCTTAATAAGAGTCATTGACGGAGAGATAAAACCCAAAACAAAAATTAAAATCTTCTCAAACAAGAACGAGCATCTTGTAGACGAAGTTGGTATTTTTACCCCTAAGAGAACAAAAACGGAAAGCTTAAAGGCTGGTGAAGTTGGCTTCTTAATAGCGAGCATTAAAAACATTGATGGCGCTCCAGTAGGCGATACAATCACAGGAAGCAAGAATCCTGTTGATGTCCCTCTTGAGGGATTTAAACCGGTTCAGCCAAGAGTGTTTGCCGGCTTATTTCCAACCTCGGGTGAGGACTATGAAAAATTCAGAGACGCACTCGCAAAACTGCGATTGAATGATGCAGCCCTTCAATACGAGCCAGAGAATTCTGATGCTCTAGGGTTTGGATTTCGAATTGGTTTTTTGGGTCTTCTTCATATGGAGATCGTTCAAGAGAGACTTGAGCGTGAATATGACCTCGATCTAATTACGACTGCCCCGACTGTAATCTATGAGATTCTAGATACCAAGGGGAACGTTTCTAGAATTGATAGTCCTTCAAAGCTGCCGCCACCGCAAACCATTGCTGAGTTCAGGGAGCCAATCATCACAGCAAACATACTGGTAACGAGTGAGTATGTTGGGCCTGTCATCAGTCTCTGCGTAGAAAAAAGAGGCGTACAAAAGAGCATCAACTATATGGGAAGGCAAGTCTCGATTGTTTATGAGTTGCCTCTGAATGAGGTTGTGCTTGATTTCTTTGATAAGCTGAAATCAGTCTCACGTGGATTTGCCTCGATGGACTACCAATTTGAGCGCTACCAGGCCTCTGACTTAATCCGCCTAGATATTCTCATTAATAATGAAGGCGTTGACGCTTTAGCACTCATTATCCATAGAGACAACTCGGTCTATAAAGGCCGTGAGATTGCAGAAAAAATGAAAGAGCTTATTCCAAGACAGATGTTTGATGTCGCCATTCAGGCCTGTATTGGCGTTAAGATCATCTCTAGAACTAATGTCAAAGCGCTCAGAAAGAATGTGACTGCTAAGTGTTATGGCGGTGACATCACTCGAAAAAGAAAGCTACTTGAAAAGCAGAAGAAAGGTAAGAAGAGAATGCGCTCGATTGGAAGGGTAGATATTCCGCAAGAAGCGTTTCTTGCTGTTCTTCATATCGACTAAAGCATCTTCTCGAGCTTTTTGAACCAGTCGGTGTGATCTTTGACGCAGACCAGCGTTGGCTCAATTTCTGGCTCTTCAATGGTGCTTCCTAGCGGCGCCATCATCCAGCCCCTTGCAGAGGAAAACCTGGGAGACCTTGAGCCACACTTTTTACAAAAGGCATTGCCAAAAGTATTGGGCTCTTCCATCACATACTCATCCACCATCTCTTTTCCCGAAAGCCATTTAAACTGCTCAGCCTTTACAAACAAATTGGTCGCAAATGCTGCGCCAGTTGCCTTTCTGCAGCGTGAGCACTGACACATACCAAAAAATTCGTAGGGACCTGATAGCTGCCAGGAGACCTCACCACATAGACACTCACCCTTTAATGTTTTGTATGTTTTCATAAGGCTAACATTATGCTGCTAAAACCTCTATAAAGAACTTCGTACCAAAATAAGATAAGACGAGAACCGCGAAGGCAACCTGGGTCGATAAGACAATGAGCTTTCCTCTCCATCCAAAGACCATATGGCCAAATAAAATGACGGCAAAACCGATCCAAGCCATGACCGATAAGATCGTTTTATAGGTGAGCTGTTGCGTGAAGAAATCAGAAATATATAAGTACCCAGATATTAAAGAGAGCGTGAGCAGTAGAAAGCCCATTTTGAGTGTTTGATAGAGAAAGTCTTCCATAGTTTGAAGTGCTGGAAGTTTGTCTACAAAGGTGTTGAAGTTATGTTCGTGCAGCAGGCGCTCCTGAATACTCAAAAGGATTGATTGACCAACCGCAAGAGCGAGAAGGGCATAGGCTCCGATTGATAAAAAAACATGCGCAGCAATCGAGATAGAAAGGAGCTTTCCTTCGTTGCCAGGAAACAAAAAGGAGACAATCACAGCTATAGCGCTGAGCGGGTATACCAACATCCCCAAAGAGTGAATCGGTTTTGTGAAGGAGGTTAAAAATAATAACGTTGCTACAACCCATGCCACAAAAGAAACACTCACCGTTAGTCCAAAAAAAACGCCGTTATGTTGCCACATTTCAAACAATATGTATCCATGCGAGGAGACGGCAACTAAGAGCATTAAATTGACGACTAATCGATGTTGGCTTGTCACTGTGTCTAAGACAAAATAGCGCGTCAGAAGAAGCCCGGCGAGCAAATAAGCAATAAATGGTAGAGTGTGTAGTAAAGGCATCTCTAGCTTTGTCTTTGCAAAAGATTATATAATACGATATTTCAATGAGCTAGAAAGCAATGTTTGATAATTTAACAGATCGTCTATCCAATAGTTTTAAGGCCCTTCAAGGCAAAAATAAATTATCTGAAGGCAACATTAAAGAGGCTATTCGTGAAGTCAGAAGATCTCTTCTTGAGGCCGATGTAGCACTTGATGTCATTAAGTATTTCATTGAACGTGTTCAAACCAAAGCGGTAGGTCTTAAGGTGGGAGAAGGACTCAGCCCATCCCAAGCCTTTGTCAAGCTAGTCGAGTCGGAGTTAACTGAGGTTATTGGTGGTCAAAACGAATCCTTAAACCTCTCAACTCAGCCACCAGCTGTTGTCATGGTTGCGGGTCTTCAGGGCTCTGGTAAGACAACGTCCATTGCAAAGCTTGCTAGGTTCCTTAAGGAGGAGCAAAAAAAGAAAGTGCTTGTTGTAAGTGCAGATGTCTACAGGCCTGCTGCAATAGAGCAGTTGAAAGTTCTTGCAGAACAGATCGATGTTGATTTTTTCCCATCAACGATTGATGACAAGCCTGAAAAAATAGTCAGTGACGCTAAAAAGCAAGCCCAATCTCAGTTTCACGATGTACTCTTAGTCGATACCGCAGGTAGACTTGCGGTTGATGAGCAGATGATGTCAGAGATTCAAGTGCTTCAACAGAAAGTCAACCCTATTGAGACACTATTCGTTGTTGATTCAATGACCGGTCAAGATGCAGCTCATACTGCAAAAGCATTCTCAGATAAACTCCCATTGACGGGCGTCATCCTCACGAAGACGGATGGTGATGCTAGGGGTGGTGCGGCGCTTTCAGTGAGGCATATCACTGGCAAGCCCATTAAATTTATGGGTGTGGGTGAGAAAACGGATGCTCTAGAACCTTTTCATCCAGATAGGATTGTTTCTCGAATCCTTGGAATGGGAGATGTCCTCTCTCTGGTTGATGAAATTTCTAAGAAGGTTGATCATAAGAAAGCCCAAAAAAATGTTCAAAAAATGGCAAAAGGCCGATTTGATCTTGATGATATGAGAGATCAGTTGATGCAGATGCAGGATATGGGCGGAATGGGTGCTCTGATGGATAAACTTCCTGGAATGGGGCAGATTCCTCAAAGTGTTAAAAATCAGGTGATTGGTGACTCTGAAAGCTCGAGAATGATTGCGATTATTAATTCAATGACCCCTAAAGAAAGAAACCACGTGAATTTAATTAAAGGTTCTCGCAAAAAGAGAATTGCAGCTGGTTCGGGGACCGATGTTCAGCATGTCAATAAATTGTTGAAGCAGTTCGAAAAAATGCAAAAAACAATGAAAAAGATGAAGGGTGGCAAGATGAAAAAGATGATGCAGCAGATGGGTGATATGCAGGGGCAGGGCGGTATGCCTGATATGTCGCAGATGCCCGGCTTTGGAAATAAAAAGTTTCCATTTTAGATTCATCCAATTATTTTCACTGAAGCCCCTTGAAGTTTATAGTTTTTGATATAAAATTCGACCAATTGTTTAGCCTAAAGTATCGATGAAACTAAATCTTAGAATCTTAACACTTCTATTGATAGGTCTCTTTTCAATGCTCTCTTCGGTATCTTATGCCGACGAGACGCCTGAATCGGTCCAGCTTACGTTGGCAGTTACAGCAGCTGACAGGATCAGTTTAACGTCTGTCAAGATGGTTGAAAAAGGTTTGAATGCTTATGAAGCTATTAAGCAGTTAGTTGTTGTAGGAGTGAAAGATACAAGTTATGGTCCACAAATCATGTCTCTGGGCGGTGTTGAGGCTATTGGAAATACCTACTGGGCTTTGTATGTGAACGGCTCGATGTCGATGGTTGGAGCGCAAGATGTGATTCTTTTAGACGACACATTTATTCGCTTGAATATAGAAGACTTTTAAGATATTATTGTTTCAAATTTAATGGAGAGAAATGATGGACAATCAAGATTATAAACTGAACTCAAGTTTTAGTTATTTAGTTATTTTGGCAGTCTTAATTGCCCTAGGTGTTGCAGGAAGACTGCTTCCGCATCCACCAAACTTTACGCCGATGGCGGCGATTGCACTGTTTGCAGGCTTTATTTTCGTTAAGAGATATATGGCTGTTATTGCTGTAGTGGCAACAATGCTTCTCTGTGATTACTTTGCCTTTGGGGCATTGTCTGCAGAATGGTTTGGGTCTAAGTCCATGTTTGTTGTTTATTTGGCATTACTGTTTCCAATTGTATTTAAGAACTTTCTTCAGAAAAAGCTTGGTGTTCTGAGAATAGCTGGTGCGGCTCTTGCGAGCTCCAGTGTGTTTTTTATAGCAACGAATTTTGCAGTTTGGGCGTTTTCACCAATGTACGCAAATACATTTGAAGGTCTCGTTCTTTGCTATACGATGGCGATTCCTTTTTTCCAAAACACAATTGCTGGAGATCTCATCTGGTCAGGCGCAATCTTTGGATCTTACTTTGCTTTGCGTAACTACTCAAATTTGCAAATTTTCAATCAGAAAGATTCTTTAATTTTTAATTAAAGTTATTGCTTTGATCAATGATTTTTTAAATTGATCAAATTGATGCTATGAGTAATCATTTAAAAGGACTCTTAATGACTATCTTTGCGGTAGTCATCCTCAGCCCTGATTCAGTTTTAATTAGATTAGTCGAGGATGCATCCCCTGATGTTGATAGTTGGACGGTGCTTTTTTGGAGAGGAGCTTTATATGCAGTCGGAGTCTCGACACTGGTCTTTTTAAAGTATCGCTCCAAGACCATATTAGAATTCAAAAATATTGGAAAGGGCGGCTTGTTAATTGGTTTCTTTTCAGGCATTAGTACAGGAACCTTTGTCTTTGCTATTGTCTACACATCGATTGCAAATGCTCTCGTTATTATCAGTACGGGCCCCATCATGATTGCAATTGTGGCGTGGGTCTTGCTTCGAGAGAAGTCTAGCCTGGTGACCTGGATTGCAATGGTTATTGTTTTTATTGGAATTTATATTGTGATGAGTGGCAGTGTCGGCGGTAAGAGCCTTGTGGGTGACTTTTTTGCTCTTATCACTGCTGTGATGATGGGCTTTACCTTTACGCTGACTAGAAAATATAAAGACATCAATATGGTCCCTGTGAATGCCATTGGCGGCCTCATCGCAGCAGTGATAGCTGTTTTTATGGCCAATACAATAGCGATCCCCAAAGAGGTTGTGACTTACATTTTTGCAATGGGTGTCATACTTTCAATCTCCTTTAGTTTAATCACCATTGCGCCAAGGTATATGCCTGCTGCTGAAGTTGGAATGATTATGCCTTTAGAGACTGTTTTGGGTTCGTTGATTGCTTGGTATATCATTAAAGAGGAACCTACAATGAATGCTCTCATTGGAGGCTCTATCGTTATCGTTACCTTATTCTTGCATTCCTGGTATAGCACCAATCAAGCTCATAAACTTGAAAAAATCTAGGGACTATTAGATGTCTGCTCACTTAAAAGGCATGTTAATGGCTTTTCTTGGTGTTTTTATCTTGACACCTGATGGCGTCTTAATTCGTTTAGCTGATGCAGACAGCTGGTCAATTATTTTTTGGCGCGGCTTTTTTTTCGCAATTGGCGTTCTTATTATTCTTTTGATGACTTCAGGCTCCAAAGCTGTTGATGAAGTTAAGCAAATAGGTAAAGACGGCATATTCATTGGCATCCTTACAGGTCTTGGAAGTGTGACATTTGTGTTTTCAATTCAACACACTACAATAGCCAGTACGCTTGTTATTGTGAGCATCATGCCAATGATGATTGCGGTTATTTCATGGCTTATTCTAAGAGAAAAGTCAGGAATTTTTACTTGGATTTCAATGGTTATTGTTGTCATTGGAATTTATATTGTGATGAGCGGAGAGACTAAGGGTTCAAATCTATATGGAAATCTACTGGCACTTCTTTCTGTAACTTTGGGTGCGACTGGTTTTACTCTTATAAGAAAAAATAAAGATATAAGTATGATTCCTGCTATGGGTATTAATGGGCTCGTTCAGTCGGTGGTTGCCTTGGTTTTTATTGAAGCAGTGATATTGAGCTTTGATGCTATTATCTATATTTTTGCAATGGGCGTAATGCAGGCATTATCATTTAGTTTGATTACAAGTGCGGGCAGGTATATCCCGGCAACTGAAGTAGGAATGTTTATGCCGTTAGGGGCAGTTTTTGGAATTTTAGCCGGATGGTTAATCATTAGTGAAGAGCCTTCAAGTAGTGCATTAATTGGTGGCTTTATAGTGCTTTTAACATTATTTATACATTCTTGGTATTCCAATAATTTGGATAAAGGTTAGTAATAAATAGAATGATAGGTCATTTATTTTTGACTAAAATGCATGGCTGCTTAACATTCAATTCTTTAACTAAGACTAATGATAAAAAATAAAGTAATTAGGGCCGATCTCATTATGCTTCTTGCAGCAGCAATATGGGGATTTGCATTTGTTGCGCAGCGAGAAGGCATGGAGACGATGGGTCCATTTCTCTTTAATGCTGCTAGATTCTTTATAGGCTCAGCAGTTTTATTTCCATTTGTCTGGTATCTGTCAAAGAAAAATAAGACTCCAACAAACAAGGAAACATCAACTAAAAAATTATTAATTGCAGGCTCAATTGCTGGATTATTTTTATTTTTAGCTTCCAGTTTTCAGCAAGTTGGAATTCAGTATACAACTGCTGGAAAAGCCGGTTTTATAACTGGTTTGTACATTTTTTTTGTACCGCTGATTGGTATCTTTTTTGGTCAAAGAACTGGCTCTGGAACTTGGTTGGGTGCATTTATAGCAGTAATAGGGCTCTATCTTCTAAGTATCAATGATGACTTCAGTATTGCACGCGGTGATCTGCTTCAACTTATATGCGCCGTCTTCTTTGCTGCACATATTTTAGTCGTGGGCTATGTCGCTAAAAGAATGGACCCTTTAAAGCTTTCCCTGATTCAGTATGTTGTTTCGGGTGTTTTGAGTTTCTTTATCGCAGTTGCTATCGAAATGATCACTTGGCAGATGATTGTCGATACTGCAATTCCGCTGCTTTATGCTGGAGTTATGTCAATTGGGGTCGGATATACGCTTCAGGTTGTTGCTCAGCAGCACGCTAAATCATCTCACGCTGCTATCATATTGGGATTAGAGGGGGCTTTTGCAGTTCTTGGTGGTTGGCTCATATTAGATGAAAACCTATCAACGAGAGGTCTTATCGGTTGTGGATTAATGCTTTCTGGAATGTTCTTATCTCAGTTATTGCCTCGTTTAAGCCTTAAAAAAAGCTAATCTAAGAAAAACTATTTCTCATGGTATGATTAGCCAGCTTCTTTGTGTTTAATGCAATAGTGGAAATTGATGAATATTATCGATCTTCAAAACATAACGGTATTTCAAGGAAGAAATAAGGTCCTTGATAATTTTTCTTTGACGATTGACGAAAGTCAAAGCACTGTCATTCTAGGTCCAAATGGCTCTGGCAAAACAACCCTCCTTAAGCTCTTAAATCGAGAACTTTACATCGTTGAAAACCCAAAGAGCATTCTTAAGATTTTTGAAAAAGACAAGTGGAATGTTGACGACTTGAGATCAAACCTTGGTGTTGTCTCTCAACACCTTCAGCATGGTTATTCTGAGAGTGCGATTGGCTTGTATGTTGTTCTCTCTGGTTTTTATTCGAGCGACGGGATATGGCAGCACCAAAAATTTGAAGATGAGAAGTTAAATCGTGCCCAAGAGGTGATGGATCTATTGTCTATATCTGATTTGCAAGATAGAGCATTCTCTTCGATGTCTACAGGAGAGCAGCGAAAATTCTTGCTTGCAAGATCTCTGGTTAATGATCCTGCCGTTTTAGTGTTCGATGAGCCTACCAGTGGCCTAGATATGAGTACCTGTTTTCAGTATCTTGAAATCATTAGAGAGCTCATCAGTATGGGAAAAAAAGTGGTCTTGGTAACGCATCATGTTCATGAAATACCGCCCGAGATAACCAGAGTCATTCTTTTAAAGGAGGGTCAAATTATCGACGATGGCAACAAGGATGAAATTTTAACGAACGCTAACCTGACCAACCTTTTTGACTGGCCCATTAAGGTCATTAAAGAAAATGGTTATTACCAAGCAATGCCTGGCTAGTTACTCTTTATCTGTTCGATAAAGAGCCGATAGCGCATGCGCCTGAAGGCCTTCACCATAAGCCAGCGTCGAGGCAGTCTTACCAAGCTTATTGGCACCATCTTTTGAAGCCATAATGATGCTAGACCTTTTTATAAAGTCATAGACTCCGAGCGGTGATGAAAACCTTGCAGTACTTGACGTTGGAAGGACATGGTTTGTGCCAGCGCAATAATCTCCAAGCGATTCAGAAGAGTACTTGCCCATAAAGATTGCACCCGCATGTTTAATCTCATCAACAATCCCCTCAGGGTCTTCGACTGAAAGCTCAAGATGCTCTGGGGCTATGCTATTAGAAATTTGTATTGCTTCAGCAATGTCTTTAGTCAAAATGAGAGCGCCTCTATTTTTTAAAGAAGATCTAATGATTTCTTCTCGATCCATTGAAGGAAGCAGCTTAGCAATTCTCTCTTCAACCTGACTTATAAATGCTTCGTCTGGACAAAGAAGGATTGCCTGAGCATTCTCATCATGCTCTGCCTGTGAGAAAAGGTCCATCGCAATCCACTCTGGATTCGTTGTGCCATCACAAATAATCAGTATTTCTGAAGGACCTGCGATCATATCAATGCCGACTTGTCCAAAAACATGTCTTTTTGCAGTGGCTACAAAGATATTGCCAGGACCAACAATCTTATCTACTTTGGGGATAGTCTCCGTTCCATAAGCGAGCGCTGCGATGGCTTGAGCGCCTCCAATTGTAAATACAAGGTCAACCTCAGCAACATAAGCAGCTGCTAAAACGAGCTCATTGATGAGACCTTTGGGTGTTGGAACGACCATAACGAGCTCTTTAACGCCGGCTACTTTTGCAGGTATAGCGTTCATAAGAACAGAGGATGGATAGGCAGCTTTACCCCCAGGAACATAAAGTCCAGCACGCTCTAAAGGGATAATTTTTTGACCTAAAACGGTGCCATCATCTTCTGTGTATTGCCATGATTCTTGAATTTGCTTTTGGTGATAAGACCTGATACGATCTGCCGCTATTAAGAGCGCTATTTTTTGCTCCTCATTTAAATTATCAAAAGACTTTTTAAGTCTTTCTTTTGAGATAACGAGCTCAGACATAGAGCCTTTATCAACAGAATCAAATTTTCGAGTGAAATCTAAAACAGACTGGTCACCATTTTTGATAACCTCATCAATAATGTTTTTAACTATGCTGTTTATCTCTTCATTGGAAGAGTTATCCCAAGATGTTAATGATTTGAGCCGAGTAGCGAAATTTTGATCTTTAGAGGATAACTTATTAATCATAAGTTTTGCTCTATTTTTTGGATCCATTGGTTAATGTCTTTGTGTTTTGTGTTGAAAGCGGCAGAGTTTACAATGAGTCTCGAGCTGATCTCTTGAATTAATTCGAGTGGAACTAAATTGTTTGCTTTTAAAGTTTTTCCAGTGTCTACTAGATCAACGATACAGTCTGAAAGTCCAACAATGGGCGCAAGCTCCATAGCACCATAAAGCTTAATGACTTCAACCTGCTTGCCTTGTTTATAAAAATATTCTTTTGCTGATTTGACATACTTTGTAGCAACCTTCAAAGTGCTCTTGTTTAAGTCTTGATCTTTTTTAGAGGCAACCATGAGTCTGCATTTGGAGATACCTAAATCCAGCAACTCAAAAATTCCACTTGCACCATGCTCTAATAAAACATCTTTACCAGCAATACCGAAATCAGCAGCTCCGTGTTGAACAAAAACAGGGACATCACTTGCTCTAATCACAATAACTTTAACGTTATTAAGGTTAGTGTCTAGAATTAATTTTCTGCTTTCTAACTCTTTCTTTGGAATGCTGATTCCAGCTTTCTCAAGAAGAGGCAGTGTCTGGTCTAATATACGACCTTTCGATAGCGCAATCGTTAACATAGTTATTATCTAGTTACCTTATTATTCTAGTGCTGGACGCGTTCTATATCTGCGCCTAGCATTTTAAATTTTTCTTCAATCATCTCATAACCGCGATCAAGATGATAGACACGCTCGATTGTCGTAGACCCTTTAGCAGCTAGACCAGCCAATACTAAACTGGCAGAAGCCCTGAGATCTGTAGCCATCAAATTCGCGCCAGTCAAAGATTTTACCCCTTTACACACCACTGTGTTACCTTCTAGTTTAAGGTTGGCTCCCATTCGGCTAAGCTCAGGAACGTGCATAAAGCGATTTTCGAAGATCGTTTCTGTAATGGTACTGCTTCCCTCAGCAACTGAATTGAGGGCCATGAATTGAGCCTGCATATCCGTTGGAAAGTTGGGATATGCACTGGTACGAATATTGACAGGATGAGGCCTTTTTCCTCTCATATCAAGCTTAATAGAGTTTTGATTGGTTTGGATGTCTGCACCAGTTTCAATAAGCTTACCAAGGACAGCCCGCATAGCATCTGGCTCAATATTATTGACTGTAATTTTACCGCCCGTAATTGCTGCAGCCACAAGATAAGTGCCTGCTTCGATTCTATCAGGGCAAATTGAGTATTCAACACCACTTAAGTGATCAACGCCTTCAATAACAATAGTAGAGGTATTTTCACCTGAAATTTTAGCTCCCATTTTCTTCAAGCATCGAATAAGATCAGTTACCTCAGGCTCTTGTGCGGCATTATTAATGGTTGTGATCCCTTTAGCAAGAGTTGCCGCCATAACAATATTTTCAGTAGCCGTAACAGAGATCATATCAAAGTTAATTTGGGCGCCAACAAGCCCATTAGTTGTTGCATAAATGTAACCATTTTTTACTTCTATTTTGGCGCCCATCTTCTCCAGAGCATCAAGGTGCAGATTAACTGGACGGGTTCCAATGGCGCAGCCTCCAGGCAATGATATTTTTGCTTTCTTGTATTTGGCCAGCATAGGGCCAAGGGTTAAAATAGATGCTCTCATAGTTTTAACGAGCGAGTATTCAGCGGTCAAATTAGTTAGAGTTGAAGAGTCAATAAAGATGGAGCCATCTTCTTCGAGGACAAAATTTGACCCCATATCCATAAGCAACCTTAGTGTCGTTGAAACATCACTCAGTTGAGGTGTGTTTGATAGCTTGAGAGGAGTATCTGCTAGAATAGATGAAAAAAAAATAGGGAGAGTTGCATTTTTTGATCCAGAGGTTTTAATGCTTCCTTTTAGGGGAATACCTCCATGTATAACTAATTTGTACATTTATTTAAGATCTCGAAAGCATTTTTTCAACCAGCTTTTCAATACCTTGCCGTTTAATTTTAGAGTCATAGCCAATTCTTTCGATATCCAAAATACTGATTGATTGGTATTCAAGATCATATAGCTTCCATCTACTTTTTTTAATTAATTTAAGCGTAACAGAGGCATTCACACTATTATCTTCTAAAGAAACTATTATTCTTACTCTTGCAGTATTGTCTGTTTGAACAAAGTTTTTATCAACTGAAATATTAATATCTTTCCATTTTTCTATATCAGCTAATACACCAACATAGTCATTAATTAAAGAGTTTTTAATATCTCTCTCAAATATTTTCTTCTGTCTGGAGTCTAATTGGCCCCAATATTTACCCAAAGCTAGCTCAGTAGTTTGCTCAAGATCAATGTATGGAAGAATTTTCTTTTTAGTTAAATTAAGGGTCGAAGTTAATGTTCCATTATTCTGATCATTGAGATCGATAAATGCACAGACAATGTCATTTAGAATGGCTTCAACTTGATCAGTTGGTTCTTCACCAGCTAATTTAGGAGAGATTCCAGGGCAGATTGTTGCAGCATGTATTAACCCGATAAAGAGAAAATTAATCAGGAATGCCTTTAAAATATTAAGGACAAATTTCATGAGACTATTGTACTATAACTGTGAAATAAATTATTGAAATGAAAAACGAAAATTTAAAAATAAAATTAGAAAACCTGTCAAGAGAATCTGGCGTCTATAAGATGCTTGATAAATCTGGAAAAGTCATCTATGTAGGTAAAGCAAAAAACTTAAAAAATCGTATCTCAAATTATTTTGCAAAGTCAAATCAGGATGAAAAAACGCAGTTACTCCAAAAAAATATTGATGATTTTTCAATCATCATTACTAAAACTGAAATTCAAGCCCTGCTTTTAGAGAATGATCTCATTAAACAGTTTAAGCCAAAGTACAACATTCTTCTTAAGGATTCAAAGAGCTACCCATACATTTATATTAGTAATGACAAACATCCACGTCTAGGCATGTTTAGAGGCAAGAAAAATAAAGAATATCACTATTTTGGTCCATATCCTTCGAAGTATGCAGCAAGAGATGCACTAGCTCTTTTAAAAAAAATCTTTAAGGTGAGGCAATGCAGTAACAGTTTTTATAGGGCAAGATCGCGCCCCTGTCTAGAGTACCAAATCGGATTATGCAGCGCACCATGTGTTGGAAAAATCTCAGATGAAAGGTACGACCAGGATGTTGAATTGGTCTCTTTATTTTTGAATGGAAAGTCAACAAAGCTTCTCAATCAGGTATCCAAAAAAATGAAGTCTGCCTCCATCGATCTCGATTTTGAGGCTGCTGCAAAATACAGAGATCAGCTCATCAGTCTTAGAACAATTCAAGAAAAGCACAGCTCACAATTTACATCTGACATGGATGTCGTTAGCATCTTAAAAGATGCCGAGGTGCACTGCATTGAGATTGTTTTTATTCGCTCAGGAAAACAAATTGGTAACGAGACATTCTTTCCAAAAAATGCAAAAAAAGATTCTTGTGAAAGAGTCCTAAGCGCTTTTTTACCGCTCTATTATTTAGGTAAAAACAGCCCGAAGGAGATAGTTATTAGTCACAAGCTGGAGGATAAGGTGCTTTTAGAGTATGGGCTATCAACAAAGCTCATTCATAAACCAAAGATTGATAAAAAACTGTTTTTGGAAATGGCAACTTTAAACGCTAAAGAAAATTTAAAGCAGCGCCTTTTACTTAAGTATACAAAAAAGAAGCAGCTTGAGGGGATTCAAAAAACCTTAGCACTTGATTCACTTCCTGAGGTGATGGAATGTTTTGACATTAGTCACACTATGGGAGAGGCGACGACTGCCTCTTGTGTTGTGTTTGAAAAAGGATTACCCAAGACTAGTGAGTACAGACAGTTCAACATCAAAGATATAACCCCTGGTGATGACTATGCAGCGATTAATCAGGCCGTCTTTAGAAGGTATTCTCGTCTTCTAGAGTCTAAAAAGAAGATGCCAGATATTATTTTTATTGATGGTGGATTGGGTCAGCTTAATCAAGCCATCATGGTTATGAATTCTATTGGAATTGACTCAGTTCTGCTGGTCGGTGTTGCTAAGGGTGAAGGCAGAAAAGCAGGGTTAGAGACTTTAATCACCGTTGAGAATGACAAAGTAAAAAGAATTTCGCTTCCACCATTTGATCCAGCCCTTCTTTTAATCAACCATATTAGAGATGAGTCACATCGATTTGCAATCAAAAATCATCGCAAGAAAAGAGCTAAAAAAAGGACTCAGTCATCTTTAGAGTCCATCAAAGGGGTTGGCGTAAACAAAAGAAGTGCACTATTAAATCACTTTGGTGGCATTCAAGAAATAGAAAATGCAAGCGTTGATGAGCTTCAAAAAGTAGTTGGCATCAATTATAAATTAGCGACTAAAATACGAGAATCTTTAAAGAAATAAATTGAATCTATGTTTATACTCAGACTTTTAATTGCTGCTCTCGTTGTAAGTTATCTTATTTGGTTATTCAACACGCGCGTCATGGGAAAAAATGTTTCATTATCAAAAATTGCAACTTATGTTCTTAGCGCTACCTTTGTAATTTTTTTGGTTCTATCAGGACTATCTTATTTGGTAGAAGGGTTTTAAGCTTTACGGGAAAGCACAAAGGTTTTAAGATGCTTTGTGCTTGTTATGATTCGGTTTGTTGCATTCACAATAATAGATAGTCTGGACACTTCCCATACTGGAAGGTCCCTCATGTGATCTCCCATATAGTCAAAGTTTTTCTCTCCAAATCGATCGACTAACGTATCAGCTTTGTTTTGACTTGAGAGGTTGAAGTCTTTATTCGTGGCCATCACATCATCGAAAAATTTGAGATGTTTCGCAACAGCAAAGGCATAATTTTTGTGTGAGGCAGTTGCCAAAACAATTTTAGAGCCCTCTTTTTTACGTTCCATAATGAAGCTTATAACGCTCTCGTTATAAGGTAGTTCAGGAATGTTAATTTCAAATCGTCTAACAAGTTGATCTTTTAAGAAGCCTTTCCCTTTAGATAGCCAGAATAAGTAATGCCCAATTAACCAGGGCCTCTTTGATAGGACACCCAATGACGATAAAAACAATAAATCGGTGTCAATTAGGGTGTGATCAAGGTCAACAATGAGTGGTACATTGCTATTATCCATTATCTAATTCACTCCATTTATCATAAAGCTGACCTAATTCTTTTTCCATACTGCTGAGTTTAATTGTCAAATTTTGAGCATCTGGGTTTTGATAAAAATCTGGATCTGACAACATTTTTTGCGCCATCGTGATCTCATTTTCCAAGTCTTCAATTTTCTCAGGTAGAGATTTTAATAGTTGCTGATCATTGTAGGAGAGCTTTTGTGAAGATTTTTTAGATTTAGATTTGGTAGTAGACTGTTTTGGAGCTTTATCATTTAATCTGTCATTTCTTTGCATTATGTAGTCATCATAGCCTCCTGAGTACTGCTCAATGACAGCGTTACCTTCCATGACGATGGTGGAGCTGACGATGTTATTTAAGAACGTTCTGTCATGTGATATTAGGATGAGTGTGCCTGCATAATCAACCAACATCTCCTCTAAAAGTTCAAGCGTTTCCACATCCAAGTCATTGGTTGGCTCATCAAGGACTAAAAGGTTGGCTGGTTGAGATAGAATTTTCGCGAGCATTAATCGATTTTTCTCGCCACCAGAGAACATTTTAATAGGCGCCATTGCTTGTTTGCCTGTAAACAGGAACTGTCTGAGATAGCCGATAACATGTTTACTTTTTCCATTAATGTCAATGAAGTCTTTACCACCAGAGACAAAATCCATAGCCTTTATGTTAGGATCAAGTGACTCTCTCATTTGATCAAAGTAGGCAAGCTGAATTGTTTTTGAGCGCCTTATATTTCCTTCACTAGGCATTAGCTCTCCAAGAAGCAATTTTATTAAGGTTGATTTGCCAGACCCATTGCCTCCAATAATTCCAATTTTTTCACCTTTTAAAACGAGAAGAGAAAACTGCTTTACAAGCTCAAGCTCTTCTATTGAGAAGTCAATATTTTTAACTTCAAAAACTATTTTAGAAACGCGCCTCTCATCTTCTAGTGCATGTATTTTGACGTTTCCTTGCTGTTTACGTTTACTGAAAAATTGTTTACGCATGGCTTCAAGCGCCCTAACTCTTCCTTCATTACGAGTTCTCCTTGCTTTGATCCCTTGACGAATCCAAGCCTCCTCTTGAGCGAGCTTTTTATTGAACCTTGCATTTTCAAGCTCCTCACTATTAAGTAAATTTTCTTTGCGTTTTAGGTAATCTTGGTAGCCACAATCAAATATGGATAGATTGCCACGATCCAAATCAAAGATCTTATTTACAATTCCCTTAACAAATGAACGATCATGACTGATCAAAATTAAAGTTCCATGAAAATCTTTGAGCATTTTTTCCAAATCAAGAATCGCCGTGATATCCATATGGTTGGTTGGCTCATCCAGCAAAAGAATATCTGGCTCTTGTATTATGGCTTTTGCAAGCATTACTCTTCTCTTCCATCCCCCTGATAGAGTTGATAGGGATGAATCTGCGATAAGCTTAAATCGATTTAAGATAGTTTCAATTTTGTGTAAATAAGGCCACAAATCTTGACTCTCAATTTGTTCTTGTAATTGAGAATTTTCAGAAATATTTCCATCTTTTAAGGCATCATGATACTTTGAAATAATTTTTCCGCTCTCTCCGAGTCCATGCGCAACAATATTGAAAAGGGTATTGTCGTTGTCTTCAGGCGGCTGCTGCTCTAGATAGCTAATTCTTGTGCTGTTTTGAATCTTAAGATCGCCATCATCCGCTGCCACTATTCCAGCTAGGACTTTTAAAAAAGTAGATTTACCTTCGCCATTGCGACCAATGAGACCAATCTTATCGCCTTTATGAATGGTTGCATTGATTTCATCAAGGATCACTTTTTCAGAAAATCTAAGAGAAATATTGTCTAAGGTTATAAGTGGCATAAGTTAAAATTGAAACTTTAAATAACAGCTTTACTAATGCGTTATTTTATTCATTTTGTAATTGGACTTTTACTTATTCAGACACCTTTCGCTGAAAGTATTGAAGTCAGTGACTTTGAAACCACAAAACAGGAAAGTCGATACACCGAGTTGATTGAAAATATTCGCTGCCCAGTATGCCAAGGTCAAAGTATTGGCGGGTCAAACTCAGACCTTGCGAAAGATTTGAGGGGGAAGGTACGTGAGATGATATTAGACAATCAATCCGATTCTGAAATCTATTCTTTCATGGTCGAGCGATACGGAGAGTTCGTTGTCTATAAACCGCCAGTCAGTCCAAAGACCTATCTATTATGGTTTGCACCTCTTATAGCTCTGCTTCTCTCTTTATTCTACTTGTTTCGATCAACTCGAAAAAAGACTAATAAAGAAGCCATCAGCGAGAGTGACATTGAAAAAGCTAAAAAATTATTAAAGTAGTTTAATAAGTGAATCTTATATGAGTGAAAATGAAATCAGTGATTTAATTGTAAAGGCCTATTCAAATCAAAAGGATGGGCAACTCTCTCTTGCAATTCAATCTTGGAATGAGCTTTTAAATCACCCCTCAGTTACACAAGAGTTATCAGCCAATGTGCAACTCAATCTTGGTAATTTGCATCTTCAACAAGGCAATAATGATCTTGCATATGAGAGCATGGCTAAAGCCATTAAGGCGAACCCTAATAGCTCTGAAGCATTCTTTTGTTTGGCTTATATGGAGCAAGAGAACGAAAATTTTAATGAAGCGATTAGTTTTTTCGAATCTGCACTCAAAATTAAGCCTGAGGATGTAGGCGCCCTTAACAACTTAGGAAACTGTTATGATCGTCTCAATAAGAGTGTTGATTCAATTGAAATCTACTCTAGGGCAATCGCTTTGGATTCAGAATATATTGCAGCTTACTATAATAGGGGTAATGCATACTCTAAAATAGCAAAAGATGAATTGGCACTCAAGGATTTAACGCTTGCAATTGATTTAGATAATAATTTTTATCAGGCATACTATAATCGTGGGTCAGTATATAAGCGACTAGGTAAAAATAAGTTATCTGAAAAAGATTTTGCTAAAGCAAAAAAACTGGCCCAAAAAGAAATTGAACAATCAAAAAAACAATAGGATAAATGTGAGCGATCTAGACCAAAACAAATTGATAGCTGAAAGAAAATCAAAATTAGCTTTGCTGAGAGAAGCCGGTAACCCCTATGTTAATGACTTCAAGCCGCTCAACTTAGCTTTAGATATTCACTCTAAGTTTGATGAAAATTCTAACGAAGAGCTTCAAGATATTAAAAAATCAGTGACAATTGCTGGGCGCATCATGCTGAAGAGGATCATGGGCAAAGCAAGCTTTGTTCAGCTTCAAGATACCTCTGGCCAAATTCAACTCTTCGTTACAAGAGACGAGCTCGAAGATGGTTTTTATAATGAACAGTTTAAGAAGTGGGATATTGGTGACATTGTCGGCGCCTCTGGCAATCTCTTTAAAACGCAGACAGGTGAACTCTCTGTCAGAGTGAATGATATAAGATTGCTAACGAAGTCTCTAAGGCCATTGCCAGAGAAATTTCATGGCTTGTCTGATCAGGAGACTATTTACCGTCAGCGATACGTTGACTTAATAATGAATGAAGACTCAAGAAGGGTTTTTAAGCTTAGATCTCAAATCATCTCTTATATTAGGCAGTTCTTTATTGAGCATGATTATCTGGAGGTTGAGACGCCAATGATGCAGGTCATTCCTGGCGGCGCTGCGGCCAAACCATTCATCACCCATCACAATGCTTTGGACATGGATTTATATTTAAGAATTGCGCCTGAGCTTTATCTTAAGAGGCTCGTGGTAGGAGGCTTAGATCGAGTGTTTGAGATTAATCGTAACTTCAGGAATGAAGGCCTTTCACCAAGACATAACCCTGAATTTACAATGGCTGAATTCTACCAAGCTTACGCTACCTATCATGACTACATGGATTTGACTGAAAAGTTATTAAGGGGTATTGCTTCAGATATTTGTAAGTCGAATATTATTAATTACCAGGGTTATGAGTTTGATTTCTCAAAGCCTTTTGATCGTCTTAGTGTGGTTGATTCAATACTGAAATATAATCCAACTTTGTCAATCTCTGACTTATCAGATGATAATGCTAAGTTGACTGCAAAATCTCTCGGTATTCACATTAAAGATAGTTGGGGGCTCGGGAAGATTCAAATAGAAATTTTTGAGGCCACAGTTGAAGAAAAATTGATCCAACCTACCTTTGTTACCGAATACCCAACTGAAGTTTCCCCACTAGCGCGCAGGAATGATGATAACCCTTTTATAACGGATCGATTTGAATTGTTTATTGGTGGACGTGAAATTGCAAACGGGTTCTCAGAGCTCAACGACTCAGAGGACCAAGCCCAAAGGTTCAGAGACCAAGTGAGTGAGAAGGATGCGGGTGATGACGAAGCTATGCATTATGACGCTGACTATATTAGAGCGCTAGAGTATGGAATGCCTCCAACAGCGGGAGAGGGGATTGGCATTGATCGTCTTGTTATGTTGTTTACTAATTCATTATCAATCAGAGATGTCTTGCTATTTCCTCATATGAGGCCTGAGTATGAAAAGTGACTTAGGCGCGAGTGTTAATTTGTAATTATGATTCCAGTCTTAACTATAGATGGACCGAGTGGCGTAGGAAAGGGAACAGTTGCAAACATTGTTGCCTCAACGTTGAGCTGGAATCTTTTAGATTCAGGTGCAATCTATAGGGCATTCGCTTTAGCAGCCTCTAAAAGAAACATCACTATTAAGGATACTGAGGCGTTATTGAGCTTGGCATCCAATTTAAATCTTAAGTTTGAATCTGATCTAGAAAATAAGAAGCTCAGTGTTTACTTAGATCATATTGAAGTTTCATCCGAACTGCGAACAGAGAAAACTGCTGAACTGGCCTCAAAATTTGCCATGATTGGCTCTCTAAGAGAGTCACTTCTAGTAAGACAACAAAGGTTCAAAGAACTGCCCGGCCTAGTTGCGGATGGAAGGGATATGGGCACCGTTGTATTTAAAGACGCACCCTTTAAGGTCTTTTTAACGGCAAATGTTGAGGAAAGAGCTAAAAGACGACTAAAACAGTTGCAAGACAAGGGCATTGCTGGTAACATTTCGCACACTTTAGATGAGGTTAAGAAAAGAGATGAAAGGGACGCAAGTCGCAAACACTCTCCTCTTAAGCCAGCTAAAGATGCATTAATCATAGATACATCAAATCTGACGATTAATGAAGTCGTTACAAAAGTAATGACACTAGTTAAGGTTTGAGCGGTCAAACCTTTTTTTAATTAACCCGATAAGAGTTAAGTTTAAACCGATATAACTTAACATTTACCGGTCAACATCGAGAACATATGTCAGAATCATTTTCAGAGCTATTTGAGAATAGCGAAATACAACAAAACGTAAAACCGGGCGCCCTATTAATGGGAACAGTCGTCAGCATGAATCGCGAAAAAGCGATTATCAATGTTGGCTTGAAGTCTGAAGGTTTTATTTCATTAAACGAATTTAAAGATGCCAAAGGCGAACTTGAAATCACTGAGGGTGATGTAGTTGAAGTTGCCCTTGACTCTATTGATGATGGTTTAGGCCATACGCTTCTATCTCGTGAGAAAGCAAAGCGTATTAAGATGTGGCAAGAGCTTGAAGCTGCAATGAATTCTAAAGAAGTCGTCAAAGGAATTGTTACAGGATCAGTAAAAGGTGGAATGACAGTAGATATTGGTGTCATCAAAGCTTTCTTACCTGGCTCACTCGTGGATGTGCGTCCTGTTAAAGATTTTGACTTCCTATTAGGGCAAGAAATTGAAGCTTTAGTTATTAAAATGGACGAAGTTAGAAATAATATCGTCATTTCTAGAAAAGCGGTTATGCAAGAAGTTAACTCTGCAGATAGAGAGGCTCTTATTGAGAATCTTGATACTGGTAAAGAGGTTGAAGGAATTGTGAAGAACCTTGCTGACTATGGTGCTTTTGTGGATTTAGGCGGCGTCGATGGCTTACTTCATATCACTGATATTTCTTGGCAGAGAGTTAACCATCCATCTGAAAAACTTTCTATCGGTGACAAGATTATTGTCAAAGTTCTAAGTTACGATAAAGAGAAAATGAGAGTATCACTTGGACTCAAGCAGTTAACGCCAAGTCCTTGGGATAATATTTCTGAGCGTTTACCTATGGGTAAGAAGGTTTCAGGTGTTGTTTCTAACCTTACTGATTATGGTGCTTTCGTAAGAATCGAAGAGGGCGTTGAAGGACTGGTTCATGTGAGTGAGATGGATTGGACAAATGCAAATGCCAGACCTTCTAAGTTTGTGAAGCTTGGGCAAGAGGTTGACGTTGTTGTTCTTGATGTTCAAGAGTCAAAGCATAGAATTTCATTAAGTATGAAACAAGCCAAAGAGAACCCTTGGGAGGCTTTTGAGTCTTCTCATAATAAGGGTGATATGATTAATGTTACTGTTAAATCTATCACTGACTTTGGTCTGTTTGTTGGACTTCCAGGCGGAATTGATGGACTAATCCATTTAGCTGATATCTCTTGGGAGAAGCAATCTGCTGACCAAGTCGTTTCAACCTATTCAAAAGGTCAAGAACTGGATGTCGTTATTCTTAATATAGACGCTGAGAAGGAAAGAATCTCTCTAGGAATTAAGCAATTAACGTCAGATAACTTCTCACAATATGCAACTGCAAATTCAAAGGGATCGATTGTAAAAGGAACGATTCAAGAAGTCGATGCAAGAGGCGCTGTTATTGTTTTAGCTGAAGGTATTACAGGCTATCTAAAGGCCTCTGAAATTTCACAAGATAGAGTTGAGGATGCCTCTACAGTTCTTAAGCAAGGAGAGGAAGTAGAAGTTGCTATTACTTTAATTGATAAGAGAACAAGAAAAGTAAACCTCAGTATGAAGGCTAAGGACTCCGTTGAAGAGAAAGCTGCTATGGAAGACTACAATAGTCAGTCATCACCAGCTTCTGGCTCAACACTTGGTGACTTATTAAAAGAAGCCAAAGATAAATAAAAATACACTATAGCTGCTATGTTCAGGCATGGCAGCAACTTTTTATATGAAAAAAATCGATCTCATTGAAGCTGTTTCAAAAGAAATTAAAATTACCCGTTCAGAAGCAAAACAATCCGTTGAAATTATTTTAGAAGAGATAAGTTCTGCAATTGTCTCAGGTAAGGGTGTTGAAGTTCGAGGATTTGGTGGTTTCCAAAAAAGACACAGAAAAGGCAGACTTGGTATTAATCCAAAGACTGGCCAAAAGACGGAAGTTGCTGAAAAATTTGTACCATTTTTTAAGCCTGGAAAGCTACTTAAAGAAGCAGTTAATAAAGGCTAATTTACGATTGATTAATGAACTTTAGTTCAGTATAATTTCTCGTTTTTATATGGGGCGTTAGCTCAGTTGGTAGAGCATCGGACTTTTAATCCGCTGGTCGAGCGTTCAAGTCGCTCACGCCCCACCATATTATTTAAAGGCCTGAACTAATTCAGGCTTTTTTGTCTCTGAAATTCTTCAAAAAATAACCTTAGTCTATAAAAAAAGTATAAACTTCTTTTATCCTCATTTAAATATGAAGGGTTTTTGTTTTTTTAATATTAAGGAGAGAAATATGAACTATTTGCCAAAATCTTTGGCTACGGGTTTCGTATTGGCTTTGTTTGCTTCATCAGCAGTATTTGCAGCGACACATCCAGTAACAGGAGAAACTCTTGCCGAAGACCAGACATTTACTTATAGTTTGTTGGACGAATTTACTTCGGTAGACCCACAAATTGTTGAAGACGTGTCAGGTGCTGACATTGTTCGTGACCTTTTTGAAGGTCTAATGAATCAAGACGCTGATGGAAATCTTGTTCCGGGTGTTGCTACTGGTTATTCAACTAATGATGCAAAGGATGTTTATACATTTACACTTCGTGATAACGCGATGTGGTCAGATGGTAACCCTGTAACTGCACATGACTTTGTTTATGCTTGGAGACGTCTTGCTGATCCTGCTACCGCTTCACCATATTCATGGTTTGCAGAAATTATGGCACTTGAAAATGTTGGTGACGTAATGTCGGGCGATGCTGCACCTGAGACTCTAGGTGTTACTGCATTAGATAATCACACGCTTGAGGTAAGATTGACTTCATCATTGCCATATTTTGCAGCAATGACGACTCACTCTTCTACCTTTCCTTCACCTGAGTGGATAGTTAGAACTTCAGGAAATGACTGGACTAAGCCAGAAAATATTGTATCTAATGGTGCTTACGTTTTAACAGAGCATATTCCTAATGAACGTTCAGTTCGTGAGCGTAATCCAATGTATTGGAATAACGATGAAACAATTCTAGAAAAGGTTGTCGCTCTTGTGATTAATGACGAAAATGTTGACTTTACTCGTTATTTAGCTAATGAACTTGACAAAGGTACAGTGCCTTCAGGTCAATACATTCGCTTGAAGCAGGACTATCCTGATGAAGCAACATCATTCCCAAGACTTTGTAACTACTACATGACTTTTAACTTGTCTGATAGTGGTCCAGAGGCTTTTAAAGATGTTAGAGTTCGTCAAGCTCTTGCACATGCGATTGATCGTTCAGTAATTACTGAAAAAATCTTGCAAGCAGGGCAAATTAATGCGTTCACATTCACACCTGGTGCAACTGCTGGTTTTGAAGTTCCTCCTGTAGCATTTGGCCAAATGTCTCAAGATGAGCGTGAAGCTAAAGCAAAAGAACTTCTTGCTGAAGCAGGTTACGGTGCTGATAACCCACTGAGCTTTGAGTACATCTACAATACTTCTGAAGGACATAAGAAGATTGCAATTGCAGCTCAACAAATGTGGAAGGAAGTGCTTGGTGCTCAAGTTACTTTGGCGAATCAAGAATGGAAAACATTCTTGAAAACACGTGGTGCTCAAGGTTTTGAGTTAGCTCGTGGCGCATGGTGTGGTGACTATAACGAAGCTTCAACATTCCTAGATCTACTAACTTCACCATCTGGCTACAATGATGGTAAATTCAGCAATGCTGAAGTAGACGCTCTAATGTTAGATGCTAGGACTATGGATGATGCATCATCTAATTACACTCGTGTTGAAGAAATCTTGGCAAATGAAATGCCAGTGATTCCAATTTATCACTATGCAGGTGTATTCATGCTTAAGACTGACGTTAAAGGTTGGCCTTATAACAACGTAGAACAGAACGTATACTCTCGTAACCTTTATAAAGTTGCGAAGTAGCCTTTAGTTCTTAAAAAAATAAAGCACCACACAGTTATTGTGCGGTGCTTTTTTTGTTTGTACGGTACAATAATTCTTCAAATATTTACTGGTCTATTTCGGAAATGATCAACTTCATAATAAAGCGGATTGGAATTGCAATACCCACACTTCTAATCTTAATTGCAGTGAGTTTTTATTTGATGCACGCTGCACCAGGAGGTCCCTTTACATCCGAGAGGCCACTTCCTGCTCAAGTTCTTGCCAATATTGAAGCCAAGTATGGCTTAGACCAGCCCATTTGGCGTCAAATGATTAATTATTTGTGGGGTGTTGTCACTGAGTTTGATTTTGGACCTTCCTACAAATACCATGACAGAACTGTTAATGAGATAATTGGGCATGGTTTTCCAATTACTTTGAAGTACGGTTTTTGGTCATTTATTGCCGCCGTTGGAGTTGGAATTCCTTTGGGGGCTATCGCAGCTATTCGAAAAAATACTTGGATAGATTACCTGGCTGTAGGAGTCTCAATTGGAGCACAGGTTCTCCCTAATTTTGTTATGGCACCCCTTTTAATTATTGTTTTTACACTCTGGTTAGATTGGCTTCCTGGAGGTGGCTGGAATGGGGGTTCATGGGAATACCTCGTTATGCCAGTGATTGCACTCTCTACAAGCTATATGGCTTCAATTGCTCGAATTACTCGATCATCAATGCTAGAGGTGTTAAACACTAACTATATTAGAACAGCCAAATCTAAGGGCCTTCCAACGAAGGTGATTTTCTTTAGGCATGTTCTCAAACCATCCCTTCTTCCAGTTATATCTTATTTGGGGCCAGCATTTGTTGGACTGATTACGGGTTCAGTTATCATTGATATTTATTTTTCAACAGGGGGAATGGGCTACTTTTTTGTTAATGCAGCTTTTAATCGTGACTACTCAGTCATGATGGGAATAACAATTGTTGTAGGGGGGCTTACTATTTTATTTAGTTTGATCGCTGATCTGTTATATGCCTGGATAGACCCCAAAATACGGTATTAATTAAATGATAGTGGCCAATAAAAACAAGATCAAAGATATGGCAAAGAGTCTCTCTGAGAATGGAGCTGGACGCTCTCTCTGGAAAGATGCCAGGTTACGTTTTATTCAAAATAAGGCTGCAACTTTGAGTCTATTTGTATTAATCCTAATTGTTTCTTTTTCCTTTTTAGGTCCTTACTTTGCTGTCTGGAGCTATGAACAGATCGATTGGAATGCGATGGGCTCTGCTGCTAGAGTTGGAATGCCCTCTATTGAGAGTGGCCATTACTTTGGTACGGATGACCTTGGACGCGATCTCTATTCAAGAGTTATTCAGGGCACACAAATTTCCTTAATGGTGGGAGTGTTAGGTGCATCAGTTGCAGTAATTGTCGGAACCTTATATGGTGCTACATCAGGATATTTAGGAGGTAAGACGGATCAAATTATGATGCGAATTGTCGATATATTAATGTCAATTCCCTATATGTTTGTTTTAATTCTTCTACTTGTAGTTTTTGGACGATCAATCGGGATGCTGTTTATTGGTATTGGGCTTCTATCTTGGCTTGATATGAGTAGGATTGTTCGAGGTCAAACACTTAACCTAAAGAATAAAGAGTTTATTGAAGCAGCAAAGGTTACTGGAGTCAGTGATTTCAAGATTATAACGCGTCATATTGTTCCTAATCTTTTGGGAATTGTAGCAGTCTATGCAACCTTATTGGTCCCTGGAATTATTCTTGCAGAAAGTTTTATTTCTTTCTTAGGTTTGGGAGTTCAGGAGCCTTCAACCAGTTGGGGCGCTTTAATAAAGGAAGGGGCAGGAACGATCAGTTATGACACCGAGTGGCAACTACTCTTTCCACTAGCTTTTTTTGTTGTCAGTCTTTTTTGTTTTTATTTTATTGGGGATGGTCTTCGCGATGCGCTCGATCCAAAGGAAAGGTAGTTCTAAATGAGTTTATTAGAAGTCAGCAATCTAAAGGTCAGGTTTGAAACTGCTGATGGTGAAGTCAACGCTGTTAATAATGTCAACTTTTCATTAGATGAAGGGAAGATTTTAGCTATTGTTGGTGAGTCAGGTAGTGGCAAAAGTCAAACTGTATTTGCTATGACTGGTCTTTTGGATCACAATGGATACGCAACTGGAAGTGTTAAATTTCAAGGCGAAGAGATTCTTAATCTTTCTAACAAAAAACTGAACAAGATTCGAGCAGAAAAAATCGCCATGATTTTTCAAGACCCGATGACGAGCCTTAATCCCTATGTCAGAGTCTCTGACCAAATGACTGAAGTATTAGTGCATCATCAAGGACTCTCAAAATTAGACGCACTTAAACAGTCAATTAGCATGCTGGATGCTGTAAGGATTCCTGATGCAAGTAACCGAATCAGAATGTATCCTCATGAATTCTCAGGAGGGATGAGGCAGCGCGTAATGATTGCTATGTCTCTATTATGCCGACCTAAGCTACTGATCGCTGATGAGCCTACTACTGCGCTTGATGTTACAGTTCAGGCACAAATAATGCAGCTTCTGGCAGACCTTCAGAAAGACTTTGGGATGTCTATTATTTTAATTACTCATGATCTAGGAGTCGTTGCCGGTAACAGTGATGATATGCTGGTTATGTATGGCGGTGAAATCATGGAAATTGGGAAAACAGAAAGCCTATATTCAAAGCCAACACATCCATACACTCAGGGTTTAATGAGCGCTGTTCCTAGACTGAATGATTCAGAGGAGAGATTAATCACAATTCCGGGCAACCCTCCAAACATGATGAAGCCTCCTGAAGGCTGTCCATTTTCACCAAGATGTAATTACTCTAATGATAAATGCTCAAACGTATCTCCAATTTTGTCTAGTGTAAATAAGAGTGGTCATTACAGGGCTTGTCACGTCGAGGTTGAGAGAATAGTATGAGTAAACAGACAATTCTTCAGGTAGAAAACTTAAAGGTAAACTTTAATGTTAGTTCTGAAGGTGATATGCCCTGGACAAAGCCAAAAAAACTTCAAGCAGTGAATGATATTTCGTTCACTTTAAATTCAGGAGAGACATTAGGCATTGTTGGGGAGTCAGGCTGCGGTAAATCTACCTTGGCAAGGGCTATTGTTAAAATGGTTCCAGCTCAAGCTGGCAAGGTTCTATGGCTTGGAAATGATCTTCTGAGCCTCAGTAATTCTGAAACAAGGCAGTATCGCAAACAAATCCAAATGATTTTTCAAGACCCTTTGGCAAGCCTAAATCCAAGAATGAACATTGGAGAAATTATTGCTGAACCTTTAAGAACGCACTATCCCAAAACGGCTGAATCTGATGTGCAGGCTCGAGTGAGTGATGTGATGAATAAAGTGGGACTTCTTGATAATCTAGTTAATAGATATCCTCATGAATTCTCAGGGGGGCAGTGCCAAAGAATTGGTATAGCTCGCGCTTTAATATTAAAACCAAAGCTGATTATTTGTGATGAGCCAGTTTCAGCTCTAGATGTTTCGATACAGGCACAAGTTGTCAATTTACTGATGGATTTACAGCAAGAGATGGACTTAGCACTGATATTTATTGCTCACGATTTAAGTGTTGTGAAGCATATTAGTACAAAAATTATGGTGCTCTATTTGGGAAATATGGTGGAGCTTGCAAACAGTAATGAGATTTATCAATATCCGAGGCACCCCTATACACAAGCGCTGATTTCTGCAGTCCCAATTCCTGATCCTAGTATTGAAAAAAACAAGGAATTAATTTTAATAGAGGGTGACTTACCCTCACCAATCAACCCACCTTCAGGCTGTGTATTTAGGACGAGATGTCATAAAGCGCAAGAGATTTGCTCAATCGAAAAGCCAGAGTTTATCGAATCCTCATCAAGCCATAGCGTTGCCTGTCACTTTAGTGATTAAATTCCTTAAAAAGCGCATTAAAAACAAATGGCTATTGATTGGCCTGCCTTTTCTTTTTTTTCTTATAAAAGGGCTGATATGGCTCGCTATCTTTTATGGTCTTTGGGACGTAATTAAAGGTTAAGTGAGTTAGTCGTATTACTTTTTAACTTGAGATAAAATTTCCTTCATACCCTCTTTATTTTCGAAAATTTCTTCTTCTGTAAGTCCATCCATTTCATGTGGGAAAACTAACCAATCATCAGTTTCATGAATGAAATAATCAGGCACCATGTCAATGATATTCCTCTCAGGCTTGTACCAAGGCATAGCCATGCGAATGTCATGAGGAATATTTTTTCTTGCTTTATCTTGAAGTGTATCTAGTATTGCTTTAATGCTTCTTCCAGAATCAAAAACATCATCAACGATGAGTAATTTATCCTCAGCATTCATGTGGCTTATAAGATAGTCTATACCATGAACCCTCACCTCTTTAGATTGTTGATTTAGACCATAGTAAGAAGAGGTACGAATAGCTATGTGGTCTGAGTCATTTCCTAAATAAGCGAGTATTTCTTGAATGGCTATACCAACTGGAGTTCCTCCTCTCCAGACACCGACAATAAAATCAGGCTTGAAGCCACTATTATGGATTTGAACTCCAAGTTTGAAGGAGTCATGAACAAGTTCATCAGCTGTAATATATGTTTTTGCAATTGACATTTTAAGATTCCAAGAATTTATACATAAATTTTATAGGGTTTTTAACTTTTGATTTATAAAATTGTTATTTAGAATTCAATAATTTTATTTATTAGGCGGGATTTTGTATCAGCGTCTGCAAATGAAGCATCCATCGCCATAAGAGAGATTTTTTTTAGTGCTTCAAGACTGATGTCCATATGTTTGGCACTATTGATATACTCTAAGCCTACAGAGGTATGAAAAAAAGGTGGATCGTCAGAATTAAGGCTAACACTGATTCCCTTAGAAATAAAAGATGGAAGAGGGTGACTATCCCAGTCTGCAAAAACGGACAAAGATAAATTACTTCCTGGGCAAATCTCTAAATGAATATTGCGTTTGACAAGTTCATCAAGTAATTTTGCATCCAGAATACTATTGACGCCATGCCCTATGCGTCGAATAGGTAGGAAATTAATTGCATCCCAAACGCTCTCTGGGCCGCATAGCTCTCCAGCATGAACAGTGCAAGGATATCCGGCCTCTGCTGCAATATTAAATGCTGGGGCATAGTCTTCAAGAGTGAAGGCATTTTCATCACCACCCATTCCGAAGCCAACAATATATGGGTGAGGATTGTCTACCATCTGTTTGGCAACATTGACTCCTTGCTGAGGACCTAGGTGTCTGACGCAAGTAACAATAATGCGACCAATAATTCCAAAATCCCTCTCAGCATCATCAATTCCTTGAACACATCCAGAAATCATGTCATCGTAAGTAATTCCGCACTCAGCAGCGTGATCCGGAGAGATAAATGTTTCAGCATAGATGACGTTTTCTGAGGCACAAGACTTAAAGTATTCGTAAGTAATGTCCCTATAGTCATTACCATTTTTTAGACAAGAGCTTGCTGCATCATAGGCAGAAAGAAAGCTAGCAAAATCAGTCCAGGCATACTCACCGTGACTATCGAAAAGATTTTGGTCAACATGAATACCATTTCTTTTAGCAATGACATTAACAAGTTCTGGTTTGAGAGTTCCTTCAAGATGACTATGAAGTTCGATTTTTGGAAGTTGTGATATCTGGCTTGTCATTTACTGAAGATTGCAAGCTGTTCCATTTTTAAGTGACTTAATTTGGAGGTGATGAGCAATGGTTTGGCCCATGTCTGCAAAAGTATCTCTTTTGCCTAGGTTGTTATTTTTGATTGTCTTTCCATAGAATACTACTGGAACATGCTCACGTGTATGGTCACTCCCAGGCCATGATGGGTCACAGCCATGATCAGCAGTAATGAGAACAAGATCATTTTTTTGAAGATTGGACTCAATTTCAGGAATTCTATTGTCAAACTCTTCAAGCGCCGAAGCATATCCTGAGAGATCTCTGCGGTGGCCAAAATTAGTATCAAAGTCTACAAGATTAACAAAGATTAAGCCTTCATTAACTTTTTTCATTTCTGAGAGAAGCTGATCAACTAGACCCATGTTATTAGGGGCTTTGACAGTATAGCTGACACCTTGATTGGAGAAAATATCACCAATCTTGCCTACTGAGACAACCTGCCCTTTAGCCTCAATAATGTTATCGAGTAATGTCAAGTCGTTTGGCGGTGTTGTTATATCTCTTCGATTAGAAGTTCTTTTAAATCCATCTTTTGAATTTCCAATAAATGGCCTTGCAATAACCCTGGTAATGTTAAGTGGGTCAACGAGTCGTTTAGCAACTTCACATAATTTGTAAAGCCTCTCAAGACCAAAGTACTCTTCGTGAGCTGCAATTTGAAATACTGAGTCTGCAGAGGTATAGCAGATTGGTAATCCAGAGCGGATATGCTCTTCACCAAATTCTTCGATAACTTTAGTGCCTGAGGCGTGCTTATTAGCCAAGGTGCCAAGAATATCACCTTCCTTCATAAGTTCATTAATCAGTGTTTCTGGGAAGCAGTTTTTGGTCTTTGGAAATACGCCCCACTCAAATGGAACGGGCAGTCCACAAATTTCCCAATGCCCACTAGGCGTATCTTTCCCTGCACTAACTTCTTTAGCATATCCAAAAGAACCTTCTGGGGTTACTCTATCAATTGGAAGAGTTGCTTTTCGGCTTGCTATAGCCGCTTCTCCAAGCCCCCATCTAATTAAATTTGGAATGACTAGGGGTCCAGTTCGTTTATCACTATTCGCATTTCCAGAAGTACATTCTTCGATTATATGTCCTAATGTATCAGATCCCTCATCACCATAAAGATGCGCGTCATCACTAGAGCCGAGTCCAAGCGAGTCCAATACTAGGATGATTGCTCTATTCATGAGAAGAGTCCGTTGTTGAGCTGAGCACTTCGTGGATTAAAACAGGACTTTCATTTTGATTCTCATTCAGAGTGATTAAGGATGGAAGCGTTTTTTCAAGATAGCTCAATTGATCTTTATCTCTACAATGCGCCATTGCAAGAGAGTCTCCCTTGTTAACCCATTGCCCGATACTGACAATTTCGCTCAGTCCAACACCATGGTCTATTGGATCAGTAGACTTCGTTCTTCCAGCCTTTAAATGAATCATACTAAGGCCAACCGCACGAACATCAATTTCTGAGATATAACCTGAAGATGGAGACTTTACTGAGCTAATCACTGGCATTGAGGGTAGGTGTTTTAATGGATTTTCTAATAAATCTATTGGCCCACCAAGTTCAAATATCATTTTTCCAAATACAGAGGCAGCCTTGCCAGAATTAAGCGCCTCTAGGGATTTTTGTCTGGCCGCAACTAAATCTTTTTCTAGACCACTTAATTGAAGCATATAGGCAGCCAATTCAATTGTTAGATTTAATAGCCTAGTATTTGCTTCATTAGGGTTAATTAAAAAATCTAGACACTCACTGACTTCGGTAGCATTTCCTACACTATGTCCAAGAACTTGATTCATATCTGAAATCAAACAACTAGTAGGAACCCCAGATTGACTCGATACATTCGCAATGCTTTGGGCTAGCTCTTGAGCCATCTTGAAGTCTGCTGCGAAAGCACCGTTACCTGTCTTGATATCCATAACTAATGCATCGAGTCCAGAAGCAAGCTTCTTAGATAAAATTGATGCAGTAATTAAATCAATCGATTCAACAGTCGCCGTAACGTCTCTGGTTGCATAAAAGCGCTGATCCGCTGGCGCTAAATTGGCAGTTTGTCCAATAATAGCGCAACCCACCTCCTTAACAAGAGATTGAAACTTAGAATTATTAGGTGTTCCATCATAACCAGGAATGCTCTCGAGTTTATCTAATGTCCCACCTGTATGTCCCAGTCCACGACCTGAAATCATAGGAACATATCCTCCACAAGAAGCAACAATTGGCGCAAGCATTAAGCTTATTTTGTCTCCAACACCTCCCGTTGAGTGTTTATCAACGACAGGACCATCCAGCTCAAGCTGACCCCATTGAAGTGTTTCGCCTGAGTTCATCATATGTCGAGTCAAATCAACGCGCTCATCCAAAGACATGCCGCACTTAAATACAGCCATTGCGAATGCACCTAGCTGAGCATCAGTCAAACTTCCATTACTAATGCCCTGAACAAGAAATCCAATTTCAGGATCAGTTAGAGTAATACCGTCACGTTTTTTTCTGATTAACTCTTGGGGAAGGAATAATTCGCTCATTATTTGACTCTTAGTCGCCGTATGGCGTCCAAATATTTTTTATTTCTGTTGCGTTTCTAAGAAATTCTGAGCTTTCACCTTGTTCAGGATCTAGCCAGTCTCTGTCTCCGTCATGATGAACCCACAACCTTTTTAGATCTGTTGCACTAATCGTCTCTATTGACGTGACCGTTTCTTGATTAGCCCAACACCACATCGCGTCAACTTCAGCATGACCTGCAAGCTGCTCTGCGAGCTCTCGTTTATTGCCACTGACAATGTTGATGACGCCACCAGGAACATCTGAAGTCTCAAACACTTGAACCAACTCTAGAGCAACGCTAGCAAACCTCTCACTAGGAATAAGTACAACTCTATTGCCCATGGCTATTGCAGGAGCAATCAATGAAATTGTAGAAAGAAGAGGTGTTTCCTCTGGAGCAATTTGAGAGAGAACTCCAATTGGCTCAGGAAGCGCCATAGTAACGCCTCGATATGGCGCACTATGGACAGCACCATCATATTTATCAGCCCAAGCTGCGTAGCTAAAAAGTCTACTAATACTCTGATCAAATTGTGCTTTAGCTTGTTTTTTTGAAACGCCACACAAAGACACCAATCGTTTAATCCATTCAGATTCTCTAACCGATAAGTTTTCTGCAATGAAATAGATGACTTGAGCTCTTGCATGGCCACTTTGGGAGCCCCAAGATGAAGCCTTAGAGGCAGCACTGACCGCATTCCGTATATCTTTTCTATTGCCAGATCCTACGTAAACAGCATGAGTTCCATCTGCATTGAAAGTAGCAAGGCTATGGCCACCATCAGGCCTAACTTGCTTGCCGCCAATGTAAAACTTCAGAGTGCGATCAATGACATTGTCTTTTGGTTTGAGTGATGCAGAGATTGAAGATGTTTTGTCAGGTAACTTTAGTCCAATGGGCTTAAGGTATTCATATAGACCCTCTTTTCCACCTTCCCTTCCAAATCCTGACTCTCTTACACCGCCAAAACCACATGATGCATCAAACTGGTTGTGACAATTAATCCAGATAACCCCAGCTTTGACTTTAGGGGCTACGTCCATAGCACGGTTTATATTTTCGCTCCAGACACTGGCTGCTAGACCATACCGACTATTATTTGCTAGCTCTACTGCTTCAGATTGAGTTCTGAATGTCATAGAGACAAGCACAGGACCAAAAATTTCCTCCTGAACTAGAGGGTGACTTGAGTCAACGTCGGTAATAAGAGTAGGGGGGTAATAATTTCCTTTTTCATCAATATCACAAGCTTGATAGATTTCACCACCATGATTCAAACCCTCCTGAACCATTTCACTCACTCTATTAAATTGAGTTTTACTTACAAGGCATCCTAAATCTGTCGACTTATCCAAAGGTTTGCCCAGCCTTAATTGTTTAATTCTTCTCTTAATTTTTAAGTGAAGCTCTTTAGCCACTTCAGCCTGAACGAGTAACCTTGAGCCAGCACAACAAACCTCACCCTGATTAAACCAAATGGAGTCAACTAAACCTTCAACTGCAGCATCAAGATCTGCATCTTCGAATACAATGAAAGCTGACTTTCCACCCAGCTCCAGAGTAAGTTTTTTCCCTTGGCCAGCAGTGCTCTTTCTGATGGACTGACCCACAGCAGTTGAACCGGTAAATGCAACTTTATCTACACCCTTATGTGCAGCAAGTTCTGCGCCAATAACCCCATCTCCATTGATCATATTAATTACGCCAGGAGGAATCCCAGCCTCGTTGCATAGCTGTGCAAAGAACATTGCAGTAATCGGGGTTTGTTCTGCCGCCTTAAAGACAATTGTATTGCCCATAGCAAGGGCAGGCGCAATCTTCCAAGAGAGCATTAATAATGGAAAATTCCAGGGTACGATTTGTGCAACAACTCCAATCGACTGATAACTAGAAAAATCTTTTTCTTGAAGCTGAGCCCATCCAGCATGGTGATAAAAATGTCGAATGGCAAGAGGAATATCGATATCTCGACTTTCTCGAATGGGTTTACCATTATCGAGTGTTTCGAGAACAGATATGATTCTAGCATGTTTTTGCATTAACCTTGCTAGGGCGTAAAGAGCTTTTGCACGTCCATGTCCTCCAAGTTTTTCCCAAGAGGGCTGAGCTTTTCTAGCTGACTTTACTGCAGATTCTAGCTGCTCAGAGTTTGCAATTTCTATATGAGCTAATAATTCACTAGTGGATGGGTTTAGACTCTCAATTAACTTAGCATTTTTAACGGTGACAAATTTGCCATTAATCAGTTGACCAAATCTGCGATTATTGTTTTCAAGCCAATCCTGTGCCTCCTTATTGCTTTCAAGCGCTTCACTATAATCAAGGTCTTCAAAAGATTTTAAAAGTGTCATATATAAGTCCTATGCGATTGGATGACGGTAAGGGGCTGAATAGAATCCTGATGAAAAGTGATCTAACTGACGTTCAATATCTCCCAAAAGACTAGATGCACCAAATCTAAATAAATCAGGCTCCAACCAACGTCGACCTAATTCTTCTCTAATCATTGTCATATACAAAAGTGCAGTCTTGGTATCACTAATTCCACCAGCAGCTTTAAAGCCAATTTTAATGCCAGTCTCAGTATAAAAATCTCTAATCATTCTAGTCATTACAAGACTGACAGGAAGAGTTGCATTAGTAGGCTCTTTTCCAGTCGATGTTTTTATAAAGTCCGCACCAGCCATCATACAAATTTGCGAAGCTTTTGCAATATTTGTAAGGTTTCCTAGCTCACCAGTAGCTAATATTGTTTTCATATGGGCATCACCACACTTTTCTCTAAAAAGCTTAACTTCTTCATATAATGCTTCCCAGTTTCCATCTAACACATGTCTTCTGCTGATAACGATATCAATTTCATTAGCACCAGAATCTACCGAGTATTGAATTTCTTGAAGTCTGAGAGGAAGTGGAGAAAGGCCTGCAGGAAAGCCAGTAGAAACTGCAGCAAGATGAATATTGGTATCCTTTATTATATTTATAGCTGCACTAAGCATATCGTGATAAACGCAGACGGCAGCGACACTTAAGTTTAAGGACTGAACACCTAGCTGCTTTTCAAGATTCGAACTAATAGGCTGCTTTGCTTTGCGACAAAGGCGCTTAACACGAGCCTCAGTGTCGTCACCAGAAAGTGTAGTTAAGTCCATTAAACTGATCGCTTTAAGAAGCCAAGCAGCTTGCTTGTCTTTTTTAATACTTCGACGAGTCCCATAATTACTACAACGCCTCTCTACAGCACTTTTGTTAATTGATATGCTGGAGATTTCATCAAGTCTGAAATCTATACCAGGATTTCTTATATTATCTTTATACTCTTCAATTGGGTGCGAATCGACCAAATTAATGATTTTGTTATCCTCTTTAGAATCAAGATTATTAGTTGAGTTTTTTTTAGTATTCATAGTCTTTATGCTCAATTCATATTACTGATTTTTTAGATAAGAAATTAATATTTTTTCAACTGTCTCTGCAGCTTTATTTGCAAAAGCAATTGTTTGTTCGTGGCTTATTTTAGTATCACCCATTCCTGCTGCATAATTTGTTATCACTGAGAGAGCACATAGCCGAATACCCTGATGGCGAGCTAAAATGACTTCTGGAACAGTTGACATCCCTACAGCATGGGCACCTAGCATTTTAACTGCATTAATTTCAGCAGGAGTTTCAAATTGAGGTCCACTAAACCAAGCATATACGCCTTCATGTAAACTTATGTTATTTTGAGCTGCTGATAAGCGCATATCATCATTTAATTTTGGATCATATGCGTTAACCATATCAACAAACCGCTTATTTCCTTCAGCTCCAAAAAGTGGGGAAACGCCTGTCATGTTAATATGGTCCGTTATTAGCATAACACTTCCAGGTGAGGCTTCCTTGACTGTGCTTCCTGCAGCATTAGTTAAAACTAAGCTTTCACAGCCGATTGCACATAAAGTTTGAATAGCTACTGCCATAATACTGGCCTGTCCCTGTTCATAATAATGGGCGCGGCCCTGCATGATAACAACCTTAGTCTCTTTAATTTCACCAAACAAAAGCTTCCCAGCATGACCCCCAACACCAGCCAAAGGAAAGCCTGGCAAGTCCTTAAAGTCAAGGCTAGACTCTGTTTTCATGTTGTCACAAAATTGCCCTAATCCTGAACCTAGGATAAGTCCAATTTGAGGCTTAAAGCCCTTAGTATGTTGATGAATAACATCAACACAATCTTGCACTTGACTCATTAGAGGTGCTCCGGTCCAAATGATTGAGGGAGAAGCTCAGATAGATTCATTCGATTTTGAATTCCGTCTGGCGAGCACATAATAATCTGCGTAGTTGAATCTGAGAACTCTCTAATTCTTTGTCTACAGCCGCCACAAGGTATTCCACCTTCGTCATTTTTTGTCATTACATAAATTTGATTTATTTTTCTATCTCCACCCATAACCATTGCTGCAATAGCAGACGCTTCTGCACAATTTCCAAGGGGATAGCTTGCATTTTCAACATTACATCCAGTGAACTTATTGCCTTTGTCTGTAATAATTAAGGCACCAACTGGATAGTTTGAATAGGGCACGTATGCTTTGCTCATAGCTTCCTTAGTAGCTTTGATGTTGCTCTCTTCATTCATTTCTATAACTCCTTAATGTAAGGCTGTGCAGAAGCTTTAGGTGGGACAGCTTTTCCAATAAACCCAGCTAGCAGAATAATTGTTAGAATATAAGGTGTTGCTTCAATGAGTTGAACAGGAATTTCGCCAACACCAGGGATAGCTATGCCCTGAAGCCTTATCGAGATAGCATCTAAAAAAGCAAATAGAAAGCACGCTGCGAGTACTTTATAGGGGTGCCATTTTCCAAAAATAAGGGCAGCAAGAGCAATAAACCCACTACCAGCAGTCATGTCTTTGACAAACTGTGCATTATAGGCTGTAGCAAGATATACACCCCCAATTCCACATAAAATTCCACCTATTAAAAGTGCTTTATATCTAAGAGCTTCAACAGAAATTCCGGCAGTATCAACCGCCTTTGGGTTTTCTCCTACAGCTCGAAGTCGAAGACCAAATCGAGTGCGAAACACAACCCACCAAACCATAGGAACAATTGCAAAAGCAAGGTAAACCAAAATGTTATGTCCACTGATAAGCTCTCTATAAATAACTCCTAAAATGGGTATATGATCGACTAGTTCAAGACCTGGCAAGTCAATTGATAGAAACCTTTGGTCATTTTTAAGTGTTGGAGTAATTCCAGCTTTCTTAAACCATGCCAGGCTTAGGATCATTGTGAGTCCAGCCGCCAAGATATTAATTGCAACTCCACTCACAATCTGATTTCCTTTGTAGGTAATGGATGCGAAGCCATGAATCATTGCTAGAGCAGCGGATGCGAAAATACCAGCTAGCAACCCAATCCATGGAGAGCCAAAAATTGCAGCGGCACTTGCAGCAATAAAGGCAGACATTAAGAGCTTACCCTCAAGTCCAATATCAACGACACCTGATCGTTCAGCAAAAAGACCAGCCATGGATGCAAAAATTAGGGGAACACAAACTCGAACAGATGCATCTAATGTCAATACAGTGCTTAAGAAAAAATCACTCATTCTGTTACCTCAATAGGGGCTAAAAAGCGAATTAAAACAGGTCGATAAAGATATTCTAGGCCACCACAAAACAAAATAACAAGACCCTGCATGACCACAACAATATCCCTAGAAACGTTTTGAAGTTCAAAGTCAAGTTCCGCACCACCTTGATAAAGGATTCCAAACAAGAATGCAGCAATAAGAATTCCAATAGGATGGTTGCGACCCATAAGTGCAACTGCAATTCCACCAAAACCATAGCCATAATTAAAGTTCAAGAACAACCGATGCTGAACACCCATAAGTTCATTGATTCCAACTAAGCCAGCTAAGGCCCCGGAGATGCACATTGTTACAATAATTATTTTCTTTGGATTTATACCGCCATAGATCGCCGCATCATTACTTTTGCCGACAGCACGAATTGCAAAACCCCAGCGAGTATGCCAAAGGAAAAACCAAACCAACCCTGAGAAAAATAAAGCAACAAGAATCGATAAATTAAGAGGGGATTTAGCAATCTTGTAACCAAAACTAGCAAAAATATCATGAACAAAAGGGAGCCATGAAGCTTTAATAAAGTCACCACTTTCAGGTGACATTTCTCCAACTTCTCTTAAAACATTGACAAGAACATAGACCATCAACGCTGAAGCTAAAAAGTTAAACATAATGGTTGTAATAACAATATGACTTCCACGATACGCCTGCAAATAAGCTGGAATAATAGCCCATAGGGCGCCAAATAATAAGCCACCAGATATCGCTAAAGGGATGACAATCCAGGCACTTAAGGCTGGATTAAGATAAAGCGCTACTAAAGCAGTTCCAAGACCTCCAACATAGGCTTGGCCCTCACCACCAATATTGAACAATCCAGCATGAAAAGCAACCGCAACAGCTAAACCAGTAAAAACAAAATTGGTAGCATAATAAAGCGTATAACCTAAACCTTCATCGTAGCCAAGCGCTCCATAAATTAATATCTTAGTTGCCTCGATTGGATCAACTCCGATTAAAAGAAATACCACGGCAGTTGCTAAAAAGGCCGTCAAGACATTGAGTAGTGGAAGTAGGAGGCCATTAATCCATGACAGGCGTCTCTCACGATTCATAGCTGAGCTCCTTTCATTTCTTCTTCAGTTTCAAGGGCATTTGCCATCATCATACCTAGCGTCGCTTCATCAGCATCTGCACCATTAACTGTCCCAGTAATTTCTCCATCACACATTACAATAATTCGATCACTGAGCGACATGATTTCTTCTAACTCAACAGAGATTAAGATAATAGCTTTTCCAGCATCTCTCATTTCGATGATTCGTTTTCTAATGAATTCAATGGCACCAATGTCAACACCCCTCGTAGGCTGACCAATAATTAGAACTTCAGGGTCTCTCTCAAACTCTCTGGCTAAAATGAGTTTTTGCTGGTTTCCACCTGAGAAATTTGACGACATAAGGTTTGGATTGCTTGGTCTCACATCAAAGGCCTTCATCAAGGATTCGCAGTTTGCTTTAACTGAGGCTCGTTTTAACCAAACTCCCTGGTTAATATTTTTGTCATTATGGTAGCCCAAAAGAGCTGTTTCACTTGCAGTGAATTCAGAAATCATTCCCATTCTTTGACGATCTTCAGGAACATGCGCAACACCTAAATTTCGAAGTTGTTCAGGGTTTAGTTTATTACTAGAGGAGATCGTCTCCCCCATAATTTCAATTGAACCTTTAGAGATCGGAAGAATTCCCGCTAAAGCTTTTAAAAGTGTTCCCTGGCCGTTTCCAGTAACCCCAGCAATGCCTAATATTTCACCGGAACGAGCTTCAAAGCTAATATTGGATACACGCTTTAAGCCTTGCTCATTTTTAATTTCAAGGTTCTTTGCTGTGAGGACAGGGCTGCCTATTTTGGCTTTAGATTTCTCAATATTAAGTAAAACTTTTCTACCAATCATTAGCTCTGCAAGTTCTTCAGGGTTGGTTTTCTTGGTTTCGCGATGTGCAACCATTTTCCCAGCACGCATGACTGAAACGTGATCAGTGATGCTCATTATTTCACGCAACTTATGAGTGATCAATATGATAGTGACGCCTTGATTTTTGAGTGCCTCAAATATTCGGAATAATTCATCAGACTCTTGAGGCGTTAAAACACCAGTCGGCTCATCCAAAATGAGTACTTTGGCACCCTTATAAAGCCCTTTAAGTATTTCAACTCGTTGCTGCATTCCAACTGAGAGCTCTTCTACAGCAATATCAAGTTCAACTTCCAATCCATATTCCTTCGCTAGCCTAGTTAACTCAATTCTAGCATTGGAGAGACTTTCAGTTATTAGGGCGCCACCTTCACTACCAAGAACTACATTCTCTAGCACTGTAAAGTTATCCACAAGCATAAAGTGCTGATGGACCATCCCAATTCCTGCTTCGATAGATTGCTTTGAGCTTGTAGCTCTAAAGTCTTTGTCAAAGACTTTAATTTGCCCAGAGTCTGCCTGATAGAAACCATATAGGATGCTCATCAGTGTAGATTTACCGGCACCATTCTCTCCCACAATTCCATGAATTGAGCCAGATTCAACGCTCAAGTTAACCTTGTCGTTAGCGTGAACAGCTCCGAAATGTTTATCTACATTTATAAGTTCAATAGCAATATTTGACTTAGCCATAGATATTTTTTAACCGATAAATAGATTCATTATAGTTGTAAGCGATTAAAACTTTAATATATAGTCTTACAAAAATCACATATTAAAGTTAAAAAAAAACATCCGGCCTTTTGGGCCGGATGTTTATAGGATAAAAAAGCTACTCTTTATAGAGGGCAGCTATTATCGCTCATGTAGTCATGTACTACGATGTCACCAGAAATAATTGCGGCTCTAGCAGTATCAACAGCAGCAAGCATATCAGCAGAAACTAGGTCTGCGTTATACTCGTCCATTGCAGCACCAACGCCGTCTTCTGCAACACCGTTAACACTAAAACCAGCTTCCCAGTTACCAGCAACAGCAGCTGCAAAACTGTTATAAGCAGCTAATCCTACCTTCTTATACATAGAAGTAAGCATAGTTCCTGGTTGCATATAGTTTTGGTTTGAGTCAACACCAATCGCTAAAACACCCATATCTGCAGCAGTTTGATATACACCAATACCAGTTCCACCAGCAGCAGCATAAACTACGTCAGCGCCATTTTCAACTTGGCTACGAGTAATTTCACCACCCTTAGTTGGGTTACCCCATGCAGCAGGTGTAGAGCCAGTCATCTGAGCTAAAACATTCATTGAGCTGTCAGCATGTGCAACACCTTGCTTATAGCCACACTCAAAACGACTAATTAATGGAATGTCCATTCCACCAACAAATCCAACAGTTCCTGAGTTTGAAGCCATAGCAGCCATAACACCAACTAGGAAAGAACCTTCGTGCTCTTTATAGATAACGTTTTGAACATTTGGAGCGTCAACGACACCATCAATAATAGTGAACTGAGTATCCGGATATTCAGCAGCTGCAGCAGCAACCGCATTAGCCATAGTAAAACCTACAGCAACAACTGGTGAATAACCACGTTGAGCAAATTTCTTAAGACTTTGCTCCATCATTGCTTCGTTAGTTGGTTCAAGTTCAGTAACAGCTATTCCAGTATCATTCATGAATCTAGTAATACCATTAAAAACAGCCTCGTTAAAAGACTTGTCATTCTTACCGGCAGTATCATAAACAACCGCTGGTTTAACATGTCCATCAGCTTGAGCTATCGGTGCTGCTAAAAGAAACGTAGAAGCAATGACCGCTAAGCCAGTTTTTTTGATCAATCCACTCAAATGTGAACGTTTCATGTTTTTCATTGTGTACTCTCCTTAGTTATTAATCTCATTTATAAATAGAAAGAAAAACCGTCATTAAAAAAAAAGACAGCTAAGACATCTTTAATATTTAACTCAAGTTTAGTTTAAAGTATATAGAAAATAAATTCCCGAGTTGTCAATATTCTATTCTGGAAGGAGGTCTTTGTCAAAAAAAAATTGATATATTTTTTATTCTTTGATCCTTAGTATCTTTCAGCCATGTTTGTTAATTATTTTTATCAATTATTTGAATTCTAATAAATGAATGTTTACAATAATCGATATCAAATTTAGGCATATAATTAATTCATTTTGAAGCTTACATAGTCGTTTATAGTTAAAATTATTATGAATAAAAAGATCATTCAGAGTCTTAATAGTTATCCACGCGATATGACTGGATATGGGCAAAACTCTATCAACCCAAAGTGGCCTAATAATGCAAAAGTAGCCGTTCAGTTTGTTCTTAACTATGAGGAGGGTGGTGAAAATTGCATACTTCATGGTGATAATGCTTCCGAAGCCTTTCTCTCTGAAATCGTTGGTGCAAAGCCATATGAAGGTGTCAGACATATGAGCATGGAATCGATCTATGAATACGGATCAAGAGCCGGAGTTTGGAGGATACTTCGACTTTTTAAAGAGTTTGATGTTCCAATTACTGTTTTTGCTGTGGCTCTTGCTATAGCTAGAAATAAAGAATTAGCTAATTATTTAGTTGAGCATAATTATGATATTTGTGCCCATGGTTTTCGCTGGATAGACTACCAATATGTTGATGAAAATACTGAACGAGATCACATCAAAGATTGTATTTCAATGCTGACAGAGTTCTTAGGAAAGAGACCCGAAGGATGGTATACAGGAAGAAACAGCCCAAATACAAGGAGACTAATTATTGAAGAGGGTGGATTTCTCTATGACAGCGACTCTTATGACGATGATTTACCTTATTGGGAAAATAGCTTTGATACTGAAAAGAAGCACTTAATCATTCCATATACCTTAGATGTAAATGATATGAGGTTTGCATCGCCTCAAGGTTTTAATTCAGGTGATCAATTTTTTAATTATTTGAAAGATAGCTTTGATGCTTTATATAAAGAAGGAGAGATTAGCCCTAAAATGATGTCGGTCGGGATGCATGCAAGAATACTGGGAAGGCCTGGGAGGATTATGGCCATGAGAAGATTTTTAGAATATATTAAAACTTTTGATAATGTTTGGTTGTGCTCTAGAAGAGATATTGCAGACCATTGGTATAACAATTTTTAGATTTAAGATTATGAAACTACCATCTGATTTAGCATCATACTCCTCAGAAAAGTACCTAAAGACTTTTGAAAACCTTTACGAGCATTCGCCGTGGTTTGTAGATCAGTCTTTAGAGCTTGTAGCTTTGAATAAGAAATATAACAACCTTGAAAAATTTCATGCTATATTGTCTAAAATTATGCTCTCATCGGATAACAATATGCAGGACGATCTGATAACTGCACATCCACTATTGGCCGGTAAAAAAGCGCAAAACAATGAGCTGACAGATTTCTCTACAACTGAGCAAAAATCTGCAGGACTCAGTGACTGCACTGATGATGAAATTAAACTTTTTGAAAAGCTCAATGAGGAGTATTTTTCAAAGTTCGACTTTCCTTTTATTATGGCTGTTAAAGAAAAAAATAAAACCGAAATTATCTCGACCTTTTTGGAGCGCAAGAATAACTCTAGAGATGAAGAAAGGACAAATGCTTTAGTTGAAATTAATAAGATAGCTTGGCTTAGAATTAAGGAGATTTATGGAATATAAAGAACTCATCGATGTTGCTTGCTCAGATACTGGGGCTAAAGTCATTTATTGTAGTGATGAATTCTTTGCTGACTCTTCTCGTATGCTCCAACAGAGCGACCCAGTTTGGATTGATGATAAGTATGATAACAATGGCAAATGGATGGACGGATGGGAAAGTCGAAGAAGAAGGGATGGTAAGGATGACTTTTGCTTTATTCGTTTAGGTAAGAAAGCATCTGTCAAAGGTTTTAATGTTGATACAACCCACTTCACGGGAAATTTTGCTCCAGGAATTTCAATTCAGGGATGCTCTGTTCCTGGCGGTACAACTGATGATCTCGTTGTAGACAGTAGTGCAGTAACAGAATGGTTTGATCTTCTAGGCAAAAAAGAAATTAAGGGTGATTCTCATAACCGTTTTGAATGTGCAGCAAATAATCCAATTACCCATTTAAAAATTACACTTCACCCTGATGGAGGTATTGCAAGACTCAGAGTTTATGGTGAGTTCTTGGAGGATGAGAGAGACTCAAATTTTGAGGGTATTAACGTTCTGTCTAAAGAGAGTGGTGCTAGAGCTTTATATGCAAACGATGAGCACTTTGGCTGCTTAAGCAATGTATTAGAAAAACATGAGCCATTAAGCATGGCTGATGGCTGGGAAACTAGAAGGAGAAGAAAGCCAGGAAACGACTGGGGTGTTCTCGCACTTTCAAAGCCTGCTCAGGTCGAGGAAATCATTGTAGACACTAAATTTTTTAAGGGTAACTTTCCACATACATTTTCACTTTCTACAGCTAATATTTCTGATCAAGAAGATGCTAGCATTATAGAAAGTAGTAAGTCTTGGACCAAGCTACTGGAAAGAAAAAAACTAGGGATGAATCAAATCCATACTTTTGGTATGAAAGACATTTTGCACAACGAACCCTTCACACATGTGCGAGTTGATATCTATCCGGATGGTGGAATCGCTCGATTAAAATTTATTGGTAAATTTATTTAACTATGCAAAATATAAAACTTATTCCAGAAAAATTAACTTCTGAAAATTTTTCCGATTTTGGAGAGGTCGTTTCAATTGAAAGTAAAGAGTCCAGAACAATCAATGATGGCTTTGCTCAAAAATTTTCAGATATCGCAACTCTTGATACTTTAGAGGAAAAAGGTCAAACGAGTGTTCATATATTTGTCGCAAAGAGTAGGAGATTTCCGCTGCATATTTCAATGTTAGAAAAGCATCCTTACTTTAGCCAGACTTTCATACCAAGGCACTCTTCTCCTTTTATATTAGTTGTTGCGCCACCTTCGCAGAGTCCTATCATTGAAAACTTGAGGGCCTTTATTACGAATGGGCAGCAAGGAATAAATTATTCACGAGGTGTTTGGCATTTTCCACTCATAAGTATTAATGATAATTCACAATTTATTGTGATTGACAGAAAACATAATGAGGAATTTGATACTATTGAGCAGTGCGAAGAAGTCTCTATTGATGACATTAATGTAGTGTTGGAGTTTAACTTATGATGCAAATATATCTAATAGATTGGCTTAATTTAGCTTTAAAACTTCTCCATGTAATTGCTGGTATAGCTTGGATTGGGGCGTCATTCTATTTTAACTGGCTTGAAAATAAACTTGATCGATTAAATAATAGAGATGAAATAGCTGGAAATCTATGGGCAGTTCATGGTGGTGGCTTTTATCATCTAGAAAAATACAAGAAATATCCTCAAACCCTTCCAGAGCCATTGCATTGGTTTAAGTGGGAAGCGTACGTTACTTGGCTATCAGGAATTTCGCTTCTCTCAGTTATATATTATTTTAATGCTAGTACCTATTTATTAGCTACTGATAGCTCAATATCTGCAATAAATGGCATTGGGTTGAGCTTATTAGGCTTGTTACTTTTTTGGCTTATATATGACATCTTATGTAAGTCAAGATTGGTTAATAAGTCAGCAATTTTTATAGCAATCATATTTATAGTGATTTCATTTTTTTCATATTTCTATAGTAATATTTTTAATCCCAGAGCGGTTTATATGCAAATTGGCGCTATGGTTGGAACGGTTATGGTCGCAAATGTTTTTTTTGTGATTATTCCAGTTCAAAGAAAGCTGGTTGATGCTTGTGAAAACGCCACAGAGGTTAGTTTAGAGCTTGGAAAAACAGGATATCTTCGCTCTCGACATAATAACTATTTCACCTTGCCAGTTTTATTTATGATGATTAGTGGACATTATCCAACGATTTATAGTGGTGATTATGGTTGGTTGGTATTAATCGCTGTCATTGGGATTTTAGTGATGGTACGTCATTACTTTAATTTAAGGGGGGTTGGTAAAGCTAAAAATAGCTTAATTGCCATAATTGTATTATCAACATTAGCTTTAATTTATGTTTTGGCTCCATCACAAAGTAAAGATCAAAATCAGAATAAAGAAATAGTAACTATTGCTGAAGCTCAAATCATTATTGAAAAACACTGCGTAAGTTGTCACGCTGCAGAACCTTCAAACAAGGCATTTGCAATTGCGCCAAATGGCATAATGCTTGATACTCAAGAAAATATTATTACCCATAAGAATCAGATATATAAGCAAGCAGTTTTATCTAAAGCTATGCCAATAATTAACACTACAAATATGACCGATGCAGAGAGAGAGAAATTAGGGATTTGGATTGAGGCAAATTAATGATTGAATACAATCACTATCGAGGGTCAATTTATCACTGTTTTGAGAGTGGGGGAGAGGTAGAGCCAATCTATATAGAGGATGGGCTAATGGTTGTTGATGTTGATTCGGGAAAAATTGTTGAAGTTGGTGCCTTTAATGAACTTTTTTCTAAGTGGCCAAATGCAAATTCATCAAATCATTTTAAGGATAGTTTAATAATGCCTGGCTTCATTGATACTCATGTGCATTACCCTCAGTACAAAGTCATAGCTTCATATGGAACGAGTCTTTTAGACTGGCTTAATAAATACACTTTCATTGAAGAACAAAAATTTTGTGATGAGGCTTATGCGTCTAAAGTTGCAGATTTATTTCTTGATGAGCTCATTAAAAATGGTACCACTACAGCAATGACTTTCTGTACTTCATACAAGCAATCTGTAGACATTTTTTTTACTGCTGCTGAAAAGAAAAATCTCAGAATGATTGCTGGTAAAGTTATGATGGATAGAAATGCTCCAGAAGGCCTTTGCGACAATTCAGATGATAGTTATTTTGATTCAAAAGAGCTTATTGAAAAATGGCACAATAAGGGACGAATGAGTTATGCAGTTACCCCTAGATTTGCTCCTACATCTTCTTCTGAGCAACTTAAGCAGGCAGCTAAATTGTTGGATGAGTATTCAGATACTAATGGAAATAAAGGTTTGCTCATGCAAACACATTTGAATGAAAATATTGATGAAATTGAGTGGGTAAAAGAACTCTTCCCAGATTCAAAAAACTATTTTGATGTCTACGACAGCTTTAATTTGTCTGGCACTAATTCAGTTTTTGGTCATTGTATTTATAATACTGATGAAGAATATAAACGTATTGCTGATTCGGGTTCTAAAGTTTCGCTATGCCCAAGATCCAATTTATTTCTTGGGAGTGGTTTATTTGAGGTTGATAAATTAGAAGCCTTTGGAATAGATTTTGCACTCGCTTCAGATGTTGGAGGGGGTGATAGCTTTTCAATGTTTCAGGTTATGAATGAAGCTTACAAAATATGTCGGTTAAATGACTATAACTTAGATCCTGTTAAAGCCTTTTATCTGACAACACTAGCTGCTGCTAAAGTACTTAATATGGAAGATCATATTGGTAATTTTGATTCTAATAAGGAGGCAGATTTTATTGTCATTGATTTAAAGGCCACAGAATTAATAAAGAACAAACTTGAAACCTCAAATAATATTAGCGATATATTGTTTAATTTGATGACCCTTGGAGATGATAGACTAATTAAAGAGGTCTATATTCTGGGTCAAAATATTTACAAAAAAAAGGAAGCATAATGGGACAACTAACAACTCATATATTAGATACTTCGGCAGGCATTCCTGCAAGTGATGTGGTTATAAATTTATATCGAAGAGATGGTACAAGCTCAACCCATATTAAATCAACAAAAACTAATACAGATGGTCGATGTGATAAACCTTTGCTGTCAGAAGAAGAGTTTGATGAGGGTTGTTATGAGCTTGAATTTATAGTTAATGATTATTTTGAAGCAAAAAATATAAATTGTCCTTTTTTAAAAGATGTCATTATTCGTTTTAGTATTAGTGAAAAAAATGAAAATTACCATGTGCCACTTTTAATTTCTCCTTATAGTTATTCAACATATCGAGGAAGCTAATGTATTTTTTGCTTAATCAAAACTCTTCACCAACTGATCTTGGTTTAATTAATCCCAATACAACTGTTCTGGAGTGGTTAAGAAGTAATCAGCTTGTAGGCACAAAGGAAGGCTGTGGTTCAGGAGATTGTGGGGCTTGTACTGCAGTTATTGGTGAAATTGTTACAAGTAATAAGACTAGTAAGATCGAGTACAAGAGTATAAATACATGTATGGCGTTAGCTTATGGTTTGGTTGGTAAGCATTTAGTCACTGTTGAGGGCTTAATGGAGGATGATAAGCTCCATCCCTCTCAAAAGGCTATGGTGCTTGAAAATGGTTCACAGTGCGGTTTTTGTACGCCTGGATTTGTCATGTCCTTATTTGCTTTATATCAAAATAAAAATTCTGTAAATCTTCATCAAATAAACGAAGCACTATCAGGCAATTTGTGCAGATGTACAGGCTACAAGCCAATAATTGCAGCAGCATTTTCAATGTTTGATAACAAAAATGATGAGCCTCTAGACTACTATAAAAAAAATAAGAAGCAAATTACTGATATCTTAGGGAAATTAAATAATCCTGAGCATATAAGTCTAAGTTTTAAAAAGAGCAACAAAACAATTAAATATGATGCTCCTTCAACAATAGATGAGCTCTCTAATATTCTTATTAATAATACATCAACTAATATTATTGCTGCTGGAACTGACCTTAGCCTTGAAATTACCCAATCAATGAAAGAATTCTCTCATATTGTAAGCGTTAACAAGGTTATTGAATTGAAAGAGATTAAAGATGGTGCTAATGAGATAGAAATTGGAGCTGCAGTTAGTTATGAAGATGCCGCTTCTTGTCTCATAAGTAATTGGCCTGACTTAGCAGCTTTTTTGCAGCGTTTTGCTTCGTTACCAATTAAGAATTGGGCCACTATTGGAGGTAATATAGCTAATGCTTCACCTATTGGAGATATGCCTCCAGTTTTGATTGCTTTAGATGCAAAATTAAAGCTTAGAAAGGGTGTTGATAGCCGAATAATTAATCTTGAAGATTTTTTTATTACATATAAAAAAACAGTTATTCAACAAGGTGAATTTATTGAAAGTATTATCATTCCTAAGCCAAATGGTAATCAGCGACTCATAACTCATAAAATGTCGAAAAGATATGAGGATGATATTTCAGCTGTATGTATGGCAATCAATATTGCATCTAAGAACAATAAACCAGAATCATTTAAGATAGCCTTTGGCGGTATGTCAGGTATCCCTCAAAGATCAAAAAAACTTGAAGATTTTTTATTAAAGCATTGGCAAAATGACGATATAGCTTCATTATCTTATAAGGTTTTAAATGAAGAATTTTCTCCTTTTACTGATGTAAGGGCGTCTTCAGAATATCGATTGCAAGTTTCTGCAAACTTAGTTAAAAAAACTATTTTGATGTATTTAGGTGAGTCAATCGAAAATCTTGCTGAATATACTCATTTAAATTAATTTAGGGAGTAAGGACAAATTAATAAAAGCACCAAAAATTCTTCTCAGCTTAAAAGCTCAATAATTGGCGAATCTATTGCTCATGATAGTGCTCATATGCATGTCCAAGGAAGTGCGGCTTATATTGATGATATGCCAGCTCCAAAAGGTACTCTTCATGTCGCCTTTGCATTAAGTGAGGTCGCTCATGGAAAAATAAATAATATTGAGATTTCAAGCGCTAAGGAGGCTGAGGGTGTTCATAGTATTCTCTTAGCAAAAGACATAGAAAATCTTTACATAGGGGCAATTAAACATGATGAGCCTATTTTAGCTGATGAAGAGGTTTTATTTTATGGTCAAGCAATCGCTGCTGTCTTGGCTGATAGTCATGAAAATGCAAGAGCAGCGGCACTGCTAATTACCACAGATGTAAAAGAGCTTGAGGCAGTTGTGACTATTGATCATGCAATGGCAAAAAAAAGCTTTCTTGATGAGCCAATAATTGTCTCTACAGGAGACTCAAATAAGGCTATTGACTCATCAAAAAATAAGCTAGATGGCAGTATTTCTATTGGAGGCCAAGAGCATTATTACCTTGAGGGGCAGGTCGCCTTTGCAATTCCAACAGAGGATAATGAAATGGTAGTTCACTCTTCTACTCAGAATCCAACTGAAGTCCAGCATTTAGTAGCACATGTTCTGGATGTTCCGCAGAATGCAATTGAAGTAGTTACTCGAAGAATGGGAGGCGGCTTTGGTGGTAAAGAGACCGATTCATCTCAGCTAGCATGCGTTTGTGCAATTTTTGCAAAACAGACTAAGCTCCCAATAAAGGCCAGGCTTTCAAGGAAAGATGATATTTTGATGACTGGAAAGAGACATGATTTCAAAGCGAACTATAAAGTTGGCTATGATGATGATGGTAAGATTTTAGGAATTGAAGTTGATCTTGCTGCAAGATGTGGATACTCACTCGATCTGTCAAAAGCAATAGTCTCTAGAGCCCTATTCCATGCTGATAATGCATATTTCTTACCAAATGCTACTTTTAGGGGCTTCCTATGCAAAACAAATACTGCTTCAAATACCGCATTTAGAGGATTTGGTGGACCTCAAGGCATGCTTGCTATAGAAAATATTATTGAAGAAATAGCTATGAATATTGGTGTCGATCCACTTGAGACTAGACAATTAAACTATTATCAAAAGGAAACAAATAATGTAACGCCATATGATCAAGTTGTTGAAGATAATATTGTTAATGAGCTTACAACTGAGCTCATAGAGGATAGTCAGTATTTGGCTAGAAGAGAAAGTATTAAGAATTTTAATAAGAATAATACATATCTCAAAAAGGGATTGGCTTTCTCTCCTGTTAAATTTGGTATTTCTTTTACTACTCAGTTATTGAATCAAGCAGGGGCATTGGTAAATATCTATAAAGATGGCAGTATATATATAAATCATGGCGGAACTGAAATGGGTCAAGGTCTATTTATTAAGGTTGCTCAGGTTGTTGCTAATGAGTTTGGAGTTAATTTAGAACGTGTAAAGGTTTCAGCAACTTCGACTGCAAAGGTACCCAATACATCTCCTACAGCTGCTTCTTCAGGTTCGGATTTAAATGGAATGGCCGCTAGAGAGGCTTGCCTTCGAATTAAGAAAAATTTAACTGTCTTTGCCCAAGATTTCTATGGTGAAGATAATGATGACATTGAGTTTAAAGATTCTTTTGTTACTGTTGGTAAGAAAAGGATAGCATTTGACGAATTTGTATCAACAGCATATTTAAATAGAGTTGAGCTATTTAGTAATGGCTTCTATAAAACCCCAAAGATTTATTTCGATGCTATTAAACAAAAAGGTCGACCTTTTTACTATTATTCATATGGTGCATGCGTTAGCGAGGTTATAGTCGACTGTTTGACTGGTGAATACAAACTTTTAGCAGTAGATATTTTGCATGATGTTGGTGCCTCACTTAATCCTGCAATTGATATGGGACAAATAGTTGGAGGATTTATTCAAGGCATGGGTTGGCTTTGCTCTGAGGAACTGAAATGGAATGATTCCGGAGCATTGCTAACGATGGGCGCCTCAACTTATAAAATACCCGCAATAGGAGATACTCCTGAACACTTTGAGGTCAAAATTAAACCAAATATTTCAAATCATGAAAATACAATTCATAAATCAAAAGCAGTTGGTGAGCCCCCGCTTATGCTTGCTATCTCAACCTGGCTTGCGTTAAAAAATGCTATTTATAATGCAGATGAAACAAATAAAACAGGGCTAAATGCACCTGCAAATTTTGAGGAAGTATTTTTTAGTCTGAATAAGCGTTCATAAGCAGAAAGATATGGATAGTTGGCTTGACCCTGTAAAAACAGAAATTTCATTGAATAATGGGTTTGTTTTATTGACCATTATTGCTACAAAAGGTTCAACGCCATGTACGAATGGAGACAAGATTGTTTTCACGAAGAATGAGAATTCATTTGGGAGTATTGGTGGTGGCAATCTAGAGTTTAAATCGCTTGCATTTGCTAAAGAGATGTTAGGTCAAAAAATGAATACTCGGCAACTCGTCAAGTATCCACTTGGCGCAACATTGGGGCAATGTTGTGGCGGCTATGTTAAGGTGTTATTTGAAAGCTTTATAGAAGATGATGAAGACTTAAGTCATAATAATTCGTGGATTGAACAAGTATCAATGCTCTATAAAAAGGGCGAAGATTTTATTTTGGCAACAATCATTGATATTAATAAAAAAAATCACTCAAGTACTCAAAAGTGTATTTACACAAACAACAATTTTTACTCCTCTATTGGTAATAAAAAATTATCAAACTTTATAGAGGAAAGCGCTTCAAATTTGATGCAGAGCGCTCAAAGCCCAACTATCGTCGAATTTGAGGATGACTCAGAGACTAAGGCTCAAGTTTTACTTGAGAAAGTTAACTCGAGCGAGGTTTTGCCAGTGGTAGTCTTTGGGGCGGGCCATATCTCTAGAGCGTTGATGCCCATAATAATCAACCTTCCAATTAAGTTGTATTGGATCGATGATAGACAGGAGCAGTTTGATCAATATGATGGTGATACCTCTCAAATTAATATTATTTGTGATGACTTTCTGACTAGTATGGCGGATTTACCAAATGAGATTTATACCTTGGTTATTACTTATAGCCATCAAATTGATTTTGAAATTTGTGAGAAGATGATTATTCAAAATAACTTTAGTTATTTGGGTATGATTGGTTCATCGATTAAGGGGAGAAAATTTAGAGATCGTTTTGCTCAAAAAAATTATTCAAAGGATGTAATTGAGAAATTTACTTGTCCGATTGGTGAAAAACAGAAACTTTTAAAATCACCCACCTCGATTGCCATAACAATAGCAATGGATTTGATTAATTTTATTGAAAATAAAAAACAATCTGAATTATCATGAAGTATCAATTAGAAATTTCAAATATCACTAAATCTTATGGAGACCTTAAGGCGAATGATGATGTCTCTTTAAGTATTAAAAGTTCATCTATTCACGCTCTACTGGGTGAGAATGGCGCAGGAAAATCAACCTTAGTAAAGATTATCTATGGCTCCTTGATGCCTGATGTAGGTCAGATGAAATGGGCTGGTGAGAAGTACAGTCCAAAGAGTCCTTTTGAGGCCAGAGAGAATGGCATTGCAATGGTGTTCCAGCATTTCTCTTTATTTGAGTCTCTGACGGTTGAAGAAAACATTATCTTGGGCCTTGATAAAGTGGGTCTTAATGAAAACTTTACAGATGAGATCTTAAAATACTCAAAGCAATATGGCCTCGATGTTAATCCCCAACAAGTTGTTGGAGACCTCTCTGTAGGTGAGCGCCAGAGAGTAGAAATTATTCGATGTCTAATTCAAAATCCGAAGCTTCTCATTATGGATGAACCCACTTCTGTTTTAACCCCACAGGAAGTTTCCGATCTCTTTGTGACCCTTAAGAAACTTGCTGATGATGGTTGTGCTATTTTATATATTTCTCACAAACTTGAAGAGGTTCGCGAGATCTGTAGTGAAGCTACAATCTTAAGAGGAGGAAAGTTAGTCCAAAGCTGCATTCCACAAGAGCACACTCAAAAAGAGCTCGCTGAAATGATGATTGGAAAAAAACTAACAGAATTGGCTAGAAGTAATATTAATATTGGTTCAGATATCTTCTTAATTAAAAATTTAAGTCGTAAAAGTGACGACATGTATGGCGTTCATTTGCATGATATCTCTTTAACAATGAAACAAGGAAGTATCGTTGGAATTGCAGGAGTTGCGGGAAATGGGCAAGACGAATTAATGGAACTTCTCATAGGTGAAAAGTCATCTGAAGACAATGTTTTGGCCTTTGATGGCAAAGACATTGGTTCACTAAACTCGCACGAAAGAAGACAGCTTTCGATGTTTTTTGTTCCTGAGGAGCGACTAGGTCATGGCGCCGTTCCAGATATGACTCTTGATGAGAATATGTTATTGAGTCGACCAGAGTCTGAAGGGATGACATCGAATGGTGTTATTGATTGGAAGGCCGTTAGTAGCTTTTCAGAACAAGTTATAAATGACTTTGATGTTCAAACTCCCTCAAGTAGAATGCTTGCCAAGTCTCTGTCTGGTGGAAATTTACAGAAATTTATGGTGGGAAGGGAGCTCATTAGAAAACCAAAGCTAGTAATTGTTGCTCAGCCAACATGGGGCGTTGACGCAGGGTCAGCCAACAACATTCATCAATCTTTGATATCGCTGGCAGATCAAGGGTCTGCAGTTTTAATTATCTCCCAAGATTTGGATGAAATTTTAAGTCTATGTGAACAAATTCATGTCCTTTCAGAGGGTAGTCTTTCAGATGCAGTCGATATGAAAAAAGATGGCCTAGAGAAAATTTCGCAGCTGATGGTAGGAGGTCAGAAATCATGATCAAACTAATTCCAAGAGCAGAAAACTCAAAAGCGATGATCATATTATCACCAATCATTGCGCTTACACTTACTGCACTCTCTGCATTAGTCATCTTCCTTTTTATCTTAGAAGATATTCCAGTTTCTAGCGTATTTTTCACATTATTTGCTGAGCCCCTTCTAGATTCATACTATTTCTCTGAGCTCCTAGTCAAAGCAACTCCATTGATGATTATTGGACTTGGCTTGTCGATCGGCTTTAGAGCAGGAATTTGGAATATTGGAGCAGAAGGTCAATTTGTAATGGGTGGTATTGTGGGTGGCGCCGTTGGACTGTATTTCTATAATGTTGAAGGCTTTTGGCTTTTACCATTGATGGCTATAGCTGGCATTCTTGGTGGAATGCTTTATGCAAGTATCGCTGCCTTCCTTCGTATCAAATATCAGGTTAATGAAATTCTTGTAACCTTAATGCTGACTTATGTCGCCGTATTGTTTTTACAAGCTATGCTCCAAGGACCTTTAAGAAATCCATCAGGCTTTAATTTTCCAGAAAGTCGAATGTTTCATGATAGTGCAATGCTGCCTATCATCTGGGAAAGCACCCGCTTACATATTGGCTTGATTGTAGCCATTCTTCTCTCATTCTTAGCATGGTTCGGAATAAAGAAGCATATGTTTGGAATGCAAATTAAAATCTCTGGAAGTGCTCCTCGAGCAGCTAAATTTGCAGGTTTTGATGATAATAAAACTGTTTGGTACTCCTTATTGATCTCTGGAGGTTTGGCGGGGCTCGCTGGCTTATTTGAAGCATCAGGTCCAGCAGGGCAGCTCACTCCAGGTCTGCCTCAATTTTATGGCTTCACTGCAATTATTGTAGCCTTTCTAGCGCGGCTTCATCCCGTTGGAATATTATTTTCAGCCCTACTTATAGCGCTCAGTTATGTGGGAGGTGAAAATGTTCAAATAGATTACAATTTACCGAGCTCAATAACTCAAATTTTTCAGGGCATGCTTCTTTTTTATTTTCTAGCATGCGACATATTAATTAAATATAAAGTTGTCCTTTTTAAAAAAAATAACTAAAGACTATGATTGAAAACTTGTTAATTGAAATATTTATTGGAATAATGGTTGCTTCAGCGCCCCTTATTTTTGCCGCTATTGGAGCACTATTGGTTGAGCGTTCAGGAGTTTTAAACCTAGGTGTTGAGGGTATGATGATTGTCGGAGCTCTTCTTGGTTTCGTTGTTATATCTCATACTAATAATGCTTATTTAGCTGTTCTTGCAGCACTTGTGGCTGGAATGGTAATTGCCTCAATTTTCGCTTTTTTAACTCAATTTTTACTCACCAACCAGGTAGCAACTGGACTAGCACTAACCCTTTTTGGATTAGGTTTTGCTGCATTTGCTGGAAGAGAGTACACCGAGGTAACAATCGACCTTATTGGTCCAATCTATATTCCAATACTGTCTGAAATACCGTATATAGGGCCATCGCTTTTTTCGCTTAATCCACTTATTTACCTTGCATTTTTTATGGTTTATATAGTTTGGTGGTTTTTATTTAAAACTAAACAAGGTTTAATTTTGCGTGCGATAGGTGATAACCATGATGCTGCTCATGCTATTGGCCATAATGTTGTTCTTTATCGTTTTATGGCGATTTTATTTGGCGGTGCAATGGCTGGACTTGGTGGAGCTTTCTTGTCCCTTGTTCAGGTACCTATTTGGGGTGAAGGGATGACTGCTGGAAGAGGTTGGATTGCAATAGGATTGGTTGTTTTTGCTTCATGGCAGCCGTTTAGAGTAATCTTAGGTGCAGTATTATTTGGTGGAATTACAGTTCTTCAGCTTCATGCACAGGGTTTTGATATTAGGATTAGTGCCCAATACTTATCGATGCTCCCTTACCTAGCTACTATTGTTATTCTGGTCAGTTTAAGAATGAGATTAAAAAATAAAACAAATCGCACAGTTCCTAATTGTTTGGGTAGAATATTTCATTCAACAACCTAGTTTGCTGAAATTTTTTGTTAAAAAGTAAGAAGAAGTAAGAAAATTTGTTAAATAACTAAAAGGAGAAAAAGTATGTCTAATCGAAGATTTTCGAGTGTCTTAAAGCTCTCGATTTTAAGCGTGGTTCTCGCTTTCACTGGGAGTGTCTCTGCTGATCCTGTTAAAGCCGCTTTTGTATATATTGGTCCAACAGGAGATCATGGATGGACTTTTGCACATGACCAAGGTGCAAAATATGTAAAAGAAAAGATGGGTGATGATGTAATCATAACAACAGTGGAGAGTGTTGAAGAGAACTCTGACTCTGAGCGTGTTATTACTAGCCTTGCACGTAAAAATGATATTATTTTTACAACGTCATTTGGTTACATGAATCCAACTATTAAAGTTGCTAAACGCTATCCAAATGTAAAGTTTGAGCATGCAACAGGATATATGCGTGAAGACAACGTTTCAGTTTACTCAGCAAGATTTTATGAGGGTAGACATGTTATTGGTAAGATTGCTGGAAGAATGACAAAAAATAATGTAATTGGTTACATTGCTTCTTTCCCAATTCCTGAAGTAATTAGAGGTATTAACTCAGCATATTTAGCGGCTAAATCTGTTAACCCTGATGTAACAATGAAAATCGTTTGGGTGTACACTTGGTACGATCCGGGTAAAGAGGCGGACGCAGCAAATGCTCTAATCGCTCAAGGTGCTGATATCTTAATGCAGCATACTGACTCTACTGCTCCAATGACGGTTGCTGAGGAGAAAGGTATTCATGCATTTGGTCAAGCATCTGATATGCGTGAATGGGGTATGAACGCTCAGTTAACTGGAATCATTGATGACTGGGGTCCTTACTACCTTGATAGAGTTCAAGCAGTAAAAGATGGGACTTGGGAGTCAGTTGACGTATTTGATGGCGTGAAGCAAGGTATGGTTAAATTTGCTCCAATGAACCAAAATATGCCTATTGATGTTAAAAATGAAGCTATGAAAGCAATTATTGACTTGTCTATGGGTGCTATTCATCCATTTACAGGACCAATTAATAAGCAAGATGGCTCTCCATGGTTAGCTGAAGGTGAAACTCCTCCAAACTACCCAGATCTACTAACTATGGATTTCTATGTAGAAGGTATTGAAAGTAAGTACCCGAACTAAGAAAAAGTCCATTTAATTAAAATAAAAATCGCGTCTCAAGGGTATACTTGAGGCGCGATTTTTTTTATCAATAACGTAACAAAAAAATTTATATGTCTAAAATAATAATTAGAACTTTGATGTTTTCTCTATTGACCTCCCTCATGTCAATTTCAACAAATGTCTTTGCAACTCCGGTCAAGGCAGCTTTTGTCTACGTAACCCCAATTGGTGATCATGGATGGACATATGCTCATCACAATGGAGTTATGCACTTAAAAAAAGTTTTGGGTGATGATGTGATCATAACTGAAGTAGAGAATGTTCCTGAAGATTCAGACTCTGAACGCGTTATTACAAGTCTTGCTCGAAAAAATGACATAGTTTTTACAACATCATTCGGTTACATGAATCCTACTGCAAATGTTGCAAAGCGTTATCCTAATGTTAAGTTTGAGCATGCAACTGGTTATATGCCTTCTAAGAATGTGGCGAACTACCAAGCTAAATTTTATGAAGGAAGGCATGTTCTAGGGAGAATTGCGGGCGGGATGACAAAGAATAATATTATTGGATGGGTTGCATCATTTCCAATTCCAGAGGTAATTAGAGATATTAATTCTGCTTTTCTAGCCGCTAAGTCCGTTAATCCCAATGTTGAGATGAAGATTATATGGGTCTATACATGGTTTGATCCAGGTAAGGAATCAAATGCCGCAAATGCTCTCATTGCTCAAGGCGCAGATGTACTTTTTCAGCATACCGCTTCGACTGCTGTAATGACAACTGCAGAGGATAAGGGAGTATTTGCATTTGGCCAGGCTTCTGATATGCGTAAATGGGGCCCAAATGCACAACTGACAGGCATTATTAATGATTGGGGTCCTTATTATGTTGAGCGAGTAAAGGCTGTTAGGGATGGTACTTGGACTTCAGCAGATTCTTTTGAAGGGATTAAACAAGGGATGGTTAAGTTTGCACCGATGAATCAAAAAATACCTACTGACATTAAGAATGACGCGATGAAAGCAATCATTGATTTTGCAATGGAAAAAGTTGATCCATTTGCTGGGCCAATTAATAAACAAGATGGAACGCCATGGCTAGGAGCAGGTGAGATTGCTCCAATTGCTGACTTAATGGGAATGAAGTTTTATGTTGAAGGCATTGAAAGCCAATTCCCAAATTAAAAATATTTTTTTAGTGTTAATCTTTTATAGTAATATCTATAGAATTATTTTTATTTGAGTTCCTATGTCTGAAATTTCTCATAGATGGCTAAATGACCTACCTAAAATTGAGCTTCACCTTCATTTAGAGGGGACGCTTGAGCCAGAGTTAATGTTTGAGTTAGCTAAAAGAAATTCTATTCCTTTGGCTTTTAGTAGCGTCAAGAAAGTCAAAGAGGCTTATCAATTTTCTAATCTTCAAGATTTTCTTGATATCTACTATCAAGGTGCGCAAGTGCTTCTTCATGAGCAGGACTTTTATGACTTGACTTGGGCATATTTATTAAAGTGTAAAGAGCAAAATGTATTACATATTGAGCCTTTCTTTGACCCTCAAACACATACCGATAGAGGCGTTCCATTTAAAGTTGTAATTAACGGCATTTCAGACGCTCTTGCGGACGCTGAAGAGCGACTTGGAATTACATCTAAGCTCATTATGTGCTTCTTGAGGCATTTGGATGAGACGAGCGCAATTGAAACTTTAAAAGCTTCATCAGAATATACTGACTACATATATGGTGTTGGCCTAGATAGCTCTGAAAAGGGTAACCCACCTGAAAAATTTTCAAATGTTTTTAATGCTGCAAAAGATATGGGCTACAAGTTAGTAGCACATGCAGGTGAAGAGGGCCCAGCAAGCTATATATGGAGTTCATTGGATATTCTTAAAATCGAAAGAATTGACCATGGAATAAGAGCTACTGATGACCCAGAGCTAATGCTGCGATTAATCAATAATCAAATACCACTGACTATTTGCCCGCTATCGAATGTCAAATTAAAGGTCTTTGAGGAGATGTCAAGCCATACTATTCTAGAGATGTTAGAGCAAGGGGTATGCGTAACTGTTAATTCAGATGATCCTTCCTATTTTGGTGGCTATATGACTGAAAATTTTATTTCGCTTTATGACAATCTTAGTCTTTCAAAAGGCCAGGCATTAAGGCTTGTCAAAAATAGTATTGATGCTAGTTTTGCGCCAAAGAAAAGAAAGAAAGGTCTCTATAGCATATTGGATGAATTTGCAGCTGAGTAGCTAAAAAGGTTTCTATTTATTTTTTATCCTGATTCCCAACAACACTTTCGTTCATTTCATCTTCTATTTGGTCCATCATTTCATTGTGAGATTTACTCCCCCAGTCTTTTGGTTTATCAGAAGGGGTATGAGATACAGGTTTTTGGTTATTACGAATCTTAAAAAAACCAGAAAAGACCAGGCCAGCTTCAAATAGAAGCCAGATAGGAATAGCGATAAGGAATTGTGATATGACGTCTGGAGGCGTTAATATCATTCCAAGAACAAACGAACCAATAATGATATACGAGCGATTCTTTTTAAGTTTTTCAGCCGTGGTAACGCCAAAGATAATAAGAAGAATCGTCACAACTGGAACCTCGAAGGCGACACCAAAAGCGAAAGACACTTTAAGAATAAAGTCTAAATAATATTGAATATCAGGCGCAAAATTAACAGACTCGGGGCCGACTCCAGCTAAAAAACCAAAGATGACTGGGAAAACAACATAGAAAGAGAATACCAGCCCCACATAAAATAGGATTGTTGAAGAAATGACAAGCGGCAATATCAGCCTCTTTTCATGACGATAAAGTGCTGGCGCCACAAACATCCAGAGTTGATAAAGCAGGAAGGGCATTGCAATATAGATGGCTAATATCAAGGACATTTTCAAAGGCGTTAAAAAGGGGGAGATAACCCCAATTGCAATCAAATTAGAGCCAGGTATTGCTTGGACAATAGGCGCAGCAATAAAGTTATAGATTTCATCTGCAAAAGGAAATAGTATCAAAAAGAAAATAGCAATCGCTATTACCGATCTAAGTAGTGATCTTCTAAGCTCAATCAGATGCTGAACAAGTGGAAGTTTTTCAGAAGGATTTTTTTGCTGAGACATTTATTTTTTTAAGTCTTCTTTCGAGAGAAAATTATCTTCTTCAATAGAATGAATGCTGGAACGCACTTCCTCCGCCACTTCTGAAAGCGATATTTTTTCTTGATCCATGGAGACTTGCTCTTTGAGCTCATCCACTTTTAGCTCTTCATTGATGTCAGATTTAATTTTATTTAAAAACTTATAAAATTTACCAAAGTAGAGACCTGCTTTTCGAGCAAGTGAGGGCATTTTCTCTGGACCTACAACAATTAGAGAGATGATCCCAATTATTGCAATTTCCCAGAAGCCAAAATCAAACATCCTAGTTTCTACTTTAGAAAATGTTTATTTTTTATCAGACGAGTCATCTTCAGCTTCTACCTTTGCTTCAATGATGTCTTCTTTGTCATCTTTTTCAGATTCTTTCATAGATGATTTGAAGCCTTTAATAGCACCTCCAAGTTCGTTACCGATATTTTTTAGCCTTTTACCACCAAAAATAAGAAGCACAATGACTAGAATAATAATGAGTTCGAATGGTCCTGGCATACCCATGATATTTATCTCCTATAAATCAATATTGCCATTTTACACTTTAATCGATTATTTTTTTCAGAAGGTGATATTGTTGAATTTACTATGTTTTTTTTGACAAGTTTCATATAATGGAACAAGGTACTAATAGTTGGACAAATATATTCACATGTATTCATATTTATGTATACTAACTATTGATTTGTCATATTTAGGTGAATTTCATCACAACAAGTATGTAATCAATAAGAAGTTTACTTTTTTAAATAATAGGAGATAAAAAGTGAAAAAAATTTTTAAAAATCAAATAGCTTTAGCGCTAGCTGGAATCCTGGCTGGTACTTCTGCTGTTGCTGGAACACTCGTCATCAATGGTGACACGTCAGATCCAGCACCGAAAGCTGCTTTCCAGGCTGTTATTGATGGATTTGAAGCTGAAAACCCGGACGTAGATGTTGTTTATAACCTTTTTGATCATGAAGGTTACAAGGCTGCAATACGTAACTTCCTTAGTGCTGATGCACCTGATATTGCTTTCTGGTATGCAGGAAATAGAATGGCTCCATTTGTTGAAGCTGGTCTTTTTGCTCCAATTGATGATGTATGGGCTGACCAAGGTCTATATTCATTGATGGCTTCTTCAGCTCCAGGCATGACTATGGATGGCCAGAAATGGGGTATCCCTTACACTTACTACAACTGGGGAGTCTACTACCGTCAAGATATCTTTGAAGATTTAGGTATTGCTGTTCCAACTAATTGGGACGAGTTTATAGCTGCTGGTGAAACTTTAAAAGCTAACGGCATTACACCAATTACTATTGGTTCTAAATATTTATGGACTGCTGGCGGTGTATTTGACTACTTAAACCTTCGTACAAATGGATATGAATTTCATATGGCATTAACGAGTGGTGACATTGCTTGGACTGATGATAGAGTGCGCGCTACTATGGCAAACTACCAACAGCTGATTGATGGTGATTTTTTCCTCGAAAACCATGCTGCACTTAGCTGGCAGGAAGCTTTAGCTCCAATGGCTAGTGGCGAGGCTGCAATGTATATTATGGGTAACTTTGCTGTTGCTCCATTAAAAGAGTTAGGCTTAGATGATAGTTCTCTAGGTTTGTTCCAGTTCCCTGCAATTACTCCGGGAGTTCCAATGGCTGAGGAAGCGCCTACTGATACGATTCATCTAACTGCTGGCGCTAAAAACCCAGTTGATGCTAAGCGTTTCCTAGCATATGCTGCACGTCCTGATGTCCAAACCGCTTGGAATAAAGCGTTAGGTCAGCTGCCTACAAATGCTGGCGCAGGTGTGACTGATGACAAGTTCCTAAACCAAGCATTCAATATGCTTAATAATGACGCACCTGGTGGTGTTGCTCAGTTCTATGATCGTGACACAAAAGCAGAAATGGCTTCAATTGGTATGGAAGCTTTTCAAGAGTTCATGGTTAAGCCAGAGCGTTTAGAGAAAATTCTAGAGCGTCTAGAAAAAGCTCGTCAAAAACTTTATTAATCAATAAGGTTTTACTATGTCCCGTGTTCAAGTATTCTTGACACGGGACTTTTTTTTAATATTTTTAATATTGAATCTGCATGTATTCTTACTGGAAAAATAACCAACTGAAGATAGCGCCTTGGATTTTTTTAGCTCCAGGGATATTCATGTTTTCTCTGTATGTTATTTTCCCAATTTTCCAATCAATCAGTTTAAGCTTCTATCAATGGAATGGCCTTGGAACAAAGACCTATATTGGTGTTGAAAACTATATTGAGTTGATGGATGATGAGTACTTTTTTGTTTCATTAAAAAATAACGTTATTTGGCTTGTTTTATACTTATTAGCGGTTCCTGTAGGCCTTTTTGCAGCCTTATTTCTTAATCAAACAGTCAGAGGCATTAGAATCTATAAATCTATATTCTTCTTTCCATTTGTTATTTCTCAGGTAGTTGTTGGATTAGTTTTTAGTTGGTTTTATGACCCTTCAAATGGCCTTTTAAATATTATCTTAGAATTTTTTGGTTTTGACACCATCGCTATTCTTGCTGAAGAGGATTATGTGACTTACGGCATTATTGCTGCCGGTTTATGGCCTCAAACAGCATATTGTATGATTCTGTACTTAACGGGTCTAAACTCTGTTGATCCAGAACAAATTGAGGCCGGTCGAATCGATAATGCGAGAGGCTGGAGAATGTTGTGGTACGTCATATTACCGCAGCTCAAACCTGCAACCTTTATTGCAGTTGTTGTAACAATAATAGGCGCATTAAGGTCATTTGATTTAATTGATATTATGACTGGTGGTGGCCCGTGGGGATCCAGTAGGGTTCTTGCTTACTATATGTATGAGAAGGCTTTCTCAGAATATGGATTTCGAATGGGATATGGCGCTGCTATTGCCGTTGTTTTGTTGTTAATTATGATGATTTATATTGCCATGATACTTTACAGACTCTATAAAGATGAGAAGGGCGGTTAGTTATGTTTCCAACACCCATTGAAAGAACCAAGCCATCAACTCAACTGATCTACAAGATAGCGCTTCCTCTATCTATTATTATTTGGCTTCTTCCGCTCATAGCTGTCGCTTTAACTTCGATACGCTCTGGAGCAGATATTAATTCAGGAAACTACTGGGGAGTGCCAACTTCAATTAACTTTATTGAAAACTACACCGCTGTTTTTACAGATTCTCCCCTTGGTTACTACATTTTAAATAGTTTTAAAATAACTATTCCAACCGTGATTGGCGCATTAGTTTTATCAAGCCTTACAGGTTTTGCATTGGGTGTTTACCGTTTCAAACTGAACCTATTTGTCTTTTTTATGTTTGTTGCTGGCAACTTTATTCCTTTTCAAATACTCATGGTTCCTGTAAGAGACCTATCACTCTCTCTTGGATTGTATAACTCAGTTTGGGGGCTGGTTGTTTTTCATATTGCATTTCAGACTGGCTTTTGTACCTTTTTCATGCGCAACTTTATTCGCGCTCTTCCATTTGAGTTAATTGAGGCAGCTAGGGTTGAAGGCGTGTCGGAGTTTAAAATTTTTTGGTATGTCGTTCTTCCATTGATGCGACCAGCCATGGCGGCTTTGTCAGTTCTTATTTTTACATTTATTTGGAATGATTATTTTTGGGCCCTTGTGTTAACTCAGGGTGCAGATGCAATGCCTGTTACAGCAGGCTTAAACTCTCTTAATGGACAATGGGTTTATAATCAGCATCTTGTATCCGCTGGCTCGATAATAGCAGCCCTACCTCCAGTCCTAATGTTCTTTTTAATGCAGAAGCATTTTATTGCTGGTTTAACTTTAGGAGCTGTGAAGTAATGAAACACTGGCGCCTAGATACTGATAACCAAACGCTAGTATTGTCATCTTTGGACAATAGGGTTCCGTGCCTAATTTATTGGGGTCAGAAATTACCGGGCGATGAAAGTTTAGAAGATCTAATTGAAGCCTCCAAAAAAGATTGGGGTGATAACTTATTAGATAAGGTTCCTGATCTATCAATCCTTCCTGAACAGTCTGCTAACTTTACTGGACAGCTTGGATGCAAGATAAGAGATATTAATGGCCAAATCCTATCGCCTCATTTTGTTTTTCAAAGTGAAGTGGTTAATAATAACCTACTAGCTTTGACCTATATTGACAAAGCACTAGGCTTAACCTATATAGCTTCAATAACTGCCTATTCAAGTAATGATATTTTTGCTTTGAGTGCCAAGATTGAAAGTGACAATCCAATCAATATGGAGTGGTTGTCTACCCCTATTATTGCTGCTTCTCAGAGCAGTAATGAGATGATTGATTATGGAGGACAGTGGGGCGGAGAATTCAGAAAACAATTAACACCGTGGGTCACAGGAGTGCACATGAGGGAGTCAAGATCTGGCACAACGAGCCACGCTAATTTCCCTGGTTTAATCATTCCTTCTAAGGCGTGCTCAGAAAATTTAGGTTCTTGCTATGGTTTTCATTATGGCTGGTCTGGCGGGCATCGAATGATAGCAGAGCAGCTTCCAGATGGACGAAGACAGATTCAATTTGGTAATACTGAAAATAGTGAGCTTAGTCCGGGTAAGAGTTTTGAAACGGCAGAATTATTTATTAGTCACTCTTCAGAGGGATTAAGTGGAATTGGTAAGGCATTTAGGTCGCATGTAGCAGAATCTATTGTTAATTTTTCTAAGGATAAATTGAGACCTGTCCATTACAATTGCTGGGAGGCTATCTATTTTGACCATAATGTTGATCAATTAAAAGAAATAGCAAGCCTCGCTTTTGATATTGGAGCTGAGAGATTTGTACTGGATGATGGATGGTTTAAGGGTCGCCATAATGCCCATTCTAGCCTTGGCGACTGGACTGTTGATGAAATTAAATATCCACGGGGGCTAAGCCCATTGGTTGATCATATACAGTCTCTTGGTATGACTTTTGGGTTATGGTTTGAGCCAGAAATGGTGAGTCCTGATAGCGACTTGTATCGTCAGCATCCAAATTGGATCATGGGAGATGAGGATCAATTGCTAGGAAGAGGTCAGTTAGTTCTTGATATCTCATTGGAAGAGGTTCAAGATTATCTCTTTGAGAGGGTCAGCGCTTTGCTTGAAGTTTATCCAATTGAATATATTAAGTGGGATCATAATCGAGTTTTGCCCTATCCAGATGCGTCCCAAACACGATCTCTTTACCTACTTCTGAACCGGATTCGTGACTCACACCCAGAGGTTGAGATTGAGTCTTGTTCCTCAGGTGGTGGCCGCATTGATTATGGTATTTTGAGATATGCTCAAAGAGTTTGGCTTTCAGACAGTAATGATGCTCTAGAAAGGCTACGTATTCAACATGAAGCTTTGTTGTGGCTTCCTATATCTGTAACTGGAAGTCATGTAGGTCCTAAGATTTGCCACACCTCTGGACGCGAATTATCTATGTCATTTAGGGCTTGGGTTGCCGCCCAAAGACACATGGGTTTTGAAATGGATCCTCGTGAATTGAACTCACAAGACAAAGACTTACTTAAATCAGTAACCACCTGGTGGAAGGCCAACCGCCAATGGATGGTAGAGGCGAGTATTTTCCGTTTACCCAGTATTGATGAAAGTGTGATGGCTGAAATTCAAGTTAACGCTAGCCTAGATCATTTTGTGGTTTTTGCGGGCCAGAGTATTTCATCAAAATTTAGCTCTCCAACTCCTTTGTTGCTTGAGGGGTTAAACCCAATGACGATGTATAATGTTTCTCTTGTTAACAAAAAAGAAATTAATTCGTTGAGTAAATTGGAAGAGGGTCTTTTAACCAAAACATTAAAGCTAAGTGGTCAATTTTTGATGACTCAAGGTATACAACTTCCTAAAGTTTTTCCTGCAAACATGTTGGTCATTGAGGGAGATAAAGCTGCATGAGTAAAACTAACAATCGACGCTCATCAAACTGGTACGGAAAAATGGATAAAGATGGCTTTATTCATCGCAGCTGGATGAAGAGTCAAGGTCTACCAGACCATGTTTTTGACGGTCGACCCATTATTGGAATATGTAACACCTGGTCAGAGCTTACCCCTTGCAATGCTGGCTTAAGAAAACTAGCAGAAGGAGTAAAGCGAGGCGTTTGGGAGGCAGGGGGTGTGCCTCTAGAGTTTCCAGTAATGTCCTTAGGTGAGACTCAAATGAAACCTACTGCTATGTTATTTAGAAATCTTTTATCGATGGATGTAGAGGAAAGTATTAGAGCATATGGAATAGATGGGGTTGTTCTATTGGGCGGCTGTGATAAAACGACACCTGGGCAACTGATGGGTGCGGCAAGTGTCGATTTGCCAACTATTGTTGTTTCTTCAGGCCCAATGCTTAATGGTAAATATAAAGGACAAGATATTGGCTCTGGTACCGATGTATGGCGTTTTTCAGAAGAGGTCAGAGCAGGAGATATGTCATTAAAAGAATTTATGGCTGCTGAAACTGGGATGAGCCGCTCGTCTGGAGTTTGTATGACAATGGGAACAGCTTCTACGATGGCCAGTCTTGTTGAAGGAATGGGCCTTAGTTTGCCAACTAATGCCACACTTCCAGCAGTTGATGCAAGGAGAATGACGCTTGCTCATTTATCCGGAAAAAGAATTGTAGAGATGGTTGAAGAGGAGCTCAACTTGTCAAAAGTTTTAACCAAAGAAAGCTTCCAAAACGCAATCACCCTTAATAGTGCGATTGGTGGCTCTACAAATTCAGTTATTCACTTATTGGCGTTAGCAGGAAGGGCAGAAATTGAGCTTAACTTAGCAGACTTTGAAAAGGCTGAAGATATTCCATTGCTAGTCAATCTGATGCCTTCAGGTAAATATCTTATGGAAGATTTTTGTTATGCAGGTGGCATCCCAGCTGTTATGGATCAGATCAGAAGCCATATTAAGCCAGCAAATACAATTCTCAACAAAGACATTACCCATTACTTTGATGAGGCTGAAATATTAAATAAAGAGGTCATTAAAACTTTTAACGCCCCTCTTAAGGAATCTGCTGGCTTAAAAGTTCTTAGAGGAAACTTAGCGCCAGATGGCGCAATCATTAAGCCAGCAGCTGCAACAGAAGACTTGCTTAAGCATGAAGGCTTGGCGTATGTATTTGAAGATATTGAGGATATGAAAGCTAATATTGATAGGCCTGATCTTCCTGTTACAAAAAATACAATTCTAGTTCTAAAAGGGTGCGGCCCCAAGGGCTATCCTGGAATGCCAGAAGTTGGCAATATGCCAATCCCTAAGGTACTTGTTGAGCAGGGCGTGAGGGATATGATTCGTATTTCAGATGCACGAATGTCAGGCACAGCATTTGGAACCATAGTTCTTCATGTTGCTCCTGAGGCAAATGTGGGTGGACCGATTTCAATTGTTGAGACTGGTGATCGAATTCAAATTGATGTGAGTCAAGGCTTGCTTGAGCTTCTCGTTCCAGAATCTGAAATTGAAAAGCGCTTAAAATCTAGAAAGCAGCCAAAAGAGAACTACACTCGCGGCTATGCAAAGCTTTATATTGATAACGTCATGCAGGCTGACAAAGGTGCAGACCTAGACTTTCTGGTGGGTAAAGATACCCGCCTACCATCGCGAGAATCACACTAATGCAAAATTATGCAACCTTTAAAGATTTAGAAGATACTTCTGTTTTTATAACTGGAGGAGGCTCTGGGATTGGCGCGTCCATTACTGAAGGATTTTTATCTCAAGGAGCCAAAGTAGCCTTTGTTCAAAGGTCTGATTGTGATGAATTTTTAAGCAAAGTTTCTTCAAAGTATAAGCACAAGCCATTATTTATAAAATGCGACATTACTCGTACAGACGATCTAAAGAATGCAATAGCTCATGCAAGCCAAGTCAACGGCGGAATAAATGTGCTCATTAACAATGCGGCAAATGATTCGCGTCACACGCTTGAAGAGATGACTTCAGCAGAATGGGATGAGGCCATTAATATTAATCTAAAGCCGCATTTCTTTACGGCTCAAGCTGTAGCTCCAATGATGAAGTCTCAGGGCGGTGGTAGCATCATTAATTTTTCATCTAACTCCTATTTAACAGGGAATGCTGGGCTTCCTGCTTATGTTACTTCTAAAGCAGGAATTACAGGTCTTACCAGGAGTTTAGCGAGAGAGCTTGGTCCTGATGGAATTAGAGTGAATACGCTGATTCCTGGATGGGTTCTCACTGAGAGACAGTTAAAGCTTTGGGCCAATGAAAAAGATTTGGCAGTTACTATGGAAAAACAATGCATTAAGGAACACCTAATGCCTAATGATTTAATTGACTCAGCATTATTCTTGGCTTCCAATGCATCTCGAATGATGACTGGTCAAGCATTAGTGGTAGATGGTGGCGTTGCAGTTACAGGATAAAAAAGAATGATGACGGACATAAAAGCGAAATGGATTGCTGCTGATTGGGGAACAACTCATATGCGCGCCTGGGCAATTGGAGATACTGATAATGTTTTGGCATATAGGGAGTCAAATGAAGGGATGAAAGACCTTCAACAAAATGAATTTGAGCCCGTTCTACTGAGACTCATCGAAAACTGGCTCGATGACAATAAAGTGACAAATGTGATGGCGTGCGGCATGGTTGGCGCCAAACAGGGCTGGGTTGAAACACCGTATTTAAAAGTGCCTTGTGTCCCAATCGACAATAGCCAGTTAACTATTGCAAGCACCAAGAATACGCACATTAAGGTCTATTTAGTTCCCGGTGTAATGCAGCACCAACCTGCTGACATTATGAGAGGTGAAGAAACTCAAATTGCAGGATTCATTAATGAAAATCCAAACTTTAATGGCGTCGTTTGCCTTCCTGGCACTCATGCAAAATGGGTAAGCATTAAAGATAGACATATAACAAACTTTAAAACTTATATGACTGGAGAACTTTTTGGTGTAATTTCAAATCACACACTGATTAGACATTCCACCTCAATAAAAGGATGGAATCAAGCCAGCTTTGAAATAGGTGTCCATGAAGGCTTTGAAAACCCAGGCTCAATTGGCTCTGATCTTTTTTCGTTACGATCTGAGTCTATTGTTAATGATTTAGATAGAGATGAAGCCAGATCACGGTTATCAGGCCTTCTATTAGGGCTAGAGCTTAATGGCGCTCAAAGCTATTGGAAAAACAACAACGTTACACTCATTGGATCTGAACTTCTGTCGAATAATTACCATCAAGGACTCAAGATTCTTGGAGGAGAGAGCCAATTATTTAGCCTTGAAGCAGCTACCCTTTCTGGGTTAAGTTCAGCATACAAAGAGCTTAACTCTGAGTCAGAATAATGAAAAGAGAGATAATTGCTATTCTTCGAGGAATCAAGCCGAATGAAGTCTTGGCTGTAGCTCATTCAATTGCGGATTCAGGAATCACTCAAATCGAAGTCCCTATGAACTCACCTGATGTTTTTGACAGCATCAAATTGCTTTGTGATGAGTTTAGGGACGATATTCAGATTGGTGCTGGAACAGTAACCAATACAAAACAAGTAGAAACTCTCTCTGACATTGGGGGGGTTCGCTTTATTGTTTCTCCAAATTTTGACTCAGAGGTGGTAGAGGCAACTAAAAAAATGGGAATGATGAGCTTTCCAGGTGTCATTACACCGACAGAGTGTTTTTCAGCTTTGAAATCTGGTGCTGATGGCTTAAAGTTTTTTCCAGCTACCCTTTTAGGGGAGGCTAATTTAAGTGTATTGAGAGCAGTTTTACCGCAAGGCATTCCTTTGTATATGGTTGGAGGAGTCGGTCCAGAAAACTTTTTATCATGGTTTGATGCTGGGGCAACTGGTTTTGGAATAGGTTCTGGACTATACAAAGCTGGTGATAGCGCTGAAATTGTTTATGAAAAAGCAAAGGCTATTGTTTTATCCTATGATAAAGCTAAATAATGATCACTGAGTCCTTACCAATAGGGCCTTGCAGTCTGGGAGAGGGACCTCTTTGGCACCCAGGACTAGAATCTCTGTTCTGGTTTGATATCAACTCTCACAAGATGTTTAACTGGAAGAATGGCATACTGAAGACTTGGAAATTTTCTGAGCCAGTTTCAGCAGCAGGCTGGATTGATGATGACCATCTCATTATTGCAAGCGCATCCGCATTGATAAAGTTCTCGATTTCAAAGGACACCAGGGAGACTTTAATTGATTTAGAGGCTGACATGCCTCATACTCGCTCAAATGATGGCCGAGCTGATCCATGGGGCGGTTTTTGGATAGGAACAATGGGCCTTAAGGCAGAACAAGGCGCTGGTTCGATTTATCGGTTTCATCAAGGCCAGCTAAAAAAATTACAGGAAGGCATTACTATTCCAAATAGTATTTGTTTTTCACCTGATAGAAAGTTTGTTTATTTTACTGATACATCTCAAAAAAAAATCTTAAAGCAGGATTTAGACCAATTGACTGGTTGGCCCCTCAATGAGCCCTCAATATTAATCAATCTTAAAGCTCAAGGGCTTCATCCAGATGGCTCTATCTGCGATAGCCAGGGTTATATTTGGAATGCTCAGTATGGCGCCTCTAGAGTTGCGAGATATAGTCCTGAAGGGTGGCTAGATCGAGTTGAAGAGGTTCCAGTATCTCAAGTTACCTGCCCATCTCTTGGCGGGAGGTTTTTTGATACCTTGTATATCACTTCTGCATCTCAAGGATTAAATAATAATGATTTGAAAACTGAGCCTATGGCTGGTAAAGTATTTCACTTTAAAACTGATATAGCTGGTCTAGCTGAATATCAGGTAAAGATCTGAGGCTGTCATGAAACCTAAACTAGGAAGTTGTTATTATCCTGAGCACTGGCCAGAAGAACGGTGGCAAAAGGATGCTGAAGAAATGGTTGCTGCTGGCTTATCCTGGGTTCGAATAGGTGAATTTGCATGGAGCCGTTTAGAGCCAGAACAAGGCGTTCAAAACTTTGATTGGCTTGATCGCGCTATCTCTATTCTTGGAAATGTGGGTCTTAATGTAGTGATGAGCACGCCAACAGCTGCTCCTCCAAGATGGGTTGTTGATAAATGGCCTGACATGCTTCTTGTTGATGAAGAAGGAAGGTCTCGTCAGTTTGGATCAAGGAGGCATTACTGTTTCTCTCATGAAGGCTACCTTGAAGAATCTCTCAGGATTTCAAAAGCCGTTGCAGAACGTTATGGGAATAACCCCTTCATCAAAGCCTGGCAGTTAGATAATGAATATGGTTGTCACGAGACTACTCTATCATATAGTCCATCAGCACTCAAAGCCTTCAGGAATTGGATTGCCAAGAAATATGAATCAATTGACCAGCTTAATAAAGCGTGGAAAAACGTTTTTTGGTCCATGGAGTACAATAGTTTCGATCAGGTTGGGCTTCCAAATTTGACCGTCACAGACCCTAACCCAATCCATGAACTTGACTTTAAAAGGTTTAGTTCTGACCAAGTTGTAAACTTCAATCGAAGTCAGGCGTCAGTTATGAGACAGTATACAAAAATGCCTCTCATTCATAATTACATGGGTCGAATTACAGACTTTAATCACTATGATGTTGGTAAAGACCTAGATATAGCTAGCTGGGATAGCTATCCATTGGGTTTTCTAGAGGACCGTTCAACTCAAGATGACGAATTTAAACTCAGATTTATGCGCCATGGAGATCCTGATTTTCAGGCCTTTCATCATGATTTATATAGGACCGTTGGACAAGGTCGATGGTGGGTAATGGAGCAACAGCCTGGCCCAGTGAATTGGGCGCCATATAATCCTGAGCCAGCTCCTGGTGCTGTTCGGCTTTGGTCATGGGAGGCAATTGCTCATGGCGCAGAGGTGGTCAGTTACTTTCGATGGCGCCAAGCACCTTTTGCTCAAGAACAGATGCATGCTGGCCTTCAAAGACCTGATGGCGAAAATGCCCCAGGAATAACTCAAGCCTCTCAAGTGTCTTCTGAATTAAAAGAGTTTAAAGATATTGAGCAAGTTCAATCTATGATCGCACTTATTTTTGACTACGAAAGCTGTTGGGCTTGGGAGATTCAACCTCAAGGCAAAGGCTTTGATTATTTTGAACTAGTCTATGACAATTACAGGGCCCTGAGAAGTCTTGGCCTTTCGGTGGATATTTTGCCTCCAAATCAGAGTGATCTCAATGGCTATAGAGTCGTTCTTATGCCGGGTTTAATGAGTGTTAGTAGAGAATTAGAAGACGCCATTGAGTCATTTGAAGGCGTCCTTATATCAGGTCCAAGGGCTGGCTCAAAAACTATTAATATGTCTATTCCTTCTCAACTTCCACCCATCGTTCCAGGAGTCAAGGCTAAAGTTGCAAGCGCTGAAACACTTCGACCGAATGCTTTTATTTCAATTAAAGGTCTTGGAAGCTTTAAAACTTGGATGGAGACATTAATCGATTACGATAACATCATTGAAGAGACTGAAGATGGAAGGGCTGCTGTTGTTGGGCATGAAAAAAATATCTATATTGCTGGATGGGCAGACCAGATGACATTAAAAATGATTTTTTCTAGAGTTTGCGAATCAAAAGATATTTCAACAACAGAATTAGAGGACTGTGTCAGGGTTCGCGAAACCTTAACGCATCGATTCTGGTTTAACTACAGTAATAAGGAGTGTAATGTGGGCTCAGTCTGTATTCCGCCATCTGGTGTTATATGGGAGTCAATCAAAGGTTAGTTTTATCTGAC
>JAOGRV010000010.1:0-40423 GCA_028107545.1 Pseudothioglobus singularis (SeqCode)
CTTGGGTAAAATTGTTTTATGGAGTCCAACTAATGGATTGGTGGATTCAGAAGGACAGGTACTTTATGATAACAATTTTCGATTTTTAGCTATAGCCAACCCTAAAATTGCTCCTTATGGAATAGCAACTAAGGAAACATTGGTATCAATGGGTTTGTGGAAAAATATGGATAAAAAACTAGTCAGAGGTGAAAATATAGCTCAAGCATTTCAATTCATAAATACTGGAAATGCAAAGCTTGGTTTTGTCTCATTCTCACAATTAATGAGCCCTAATTTCTCTTTAGTGGGGTCTTTTTGGGAGGTTCCAAAGTCTCTCTATAATCCAATAGAGCAGCAAGCAGTTCTTTTAAGAGACAGTTTACTCGGCAGAAATTTTATGGAGTTTGTTCAAACTGATAAGGCCTTAAATATAATTTCAAAATTCGGATATGACTTACCATAATGTTAAATGAATTAGATTTTTCTGCAATCATTGTTACTATTAAATTAGCCATAATAAGTACTTCTATATTAATTTTGATTGGAACCCCCATTGCATGGTGGCTCTCCCAAACTAAGTTTAAATTTAAAGCGGTATTTGAGGCAATCATAGCCTTGCCACTGATACTTCCACCAACAGTACTAGGTTTTTATTTGTTAATAACACTCGGATCTAACGGTCCTATTGGAAAGCTATTGGAGTCCCTTGGAGGAAGTTCAATAGCATTTACTTTCACTGGTCTTGTTATTGGCTCAGTTATTTATTCTATGCCTTTTGTGGTTCAGCCACTCCAAAATTCCTTTAGCTCTGTTGGAAGAAAGCCACTGGAGGTTGCTGCGACATTAGGCGCTTCAAAAATCGATCGCTTTTTTTCAGTTGCTGTCCCTTTGTCTCGTTCTGGCTTTATTACTGCTGCTGTATTGGGGTTTGCTCATACGGTAGGTGAGTTTGGGGTTGTACTCATGATAGGAGGGAATATCCCAGGTGAAACAGGAGTAGTATCAATCGCAATTTATGATCATGTTGAGGCAATGGAATATGGACAAGCTCACTGGTTAGCAGGAGGCTTGCTTGCGACATCATTTCTAATGCTGTTATTTGTTTATATCATTAATCGTCATTTTTCAATTATGAGGAGTAAAGACTAGTGATTGAATGTAAGATAAAAGTTCAATTAGAAAGCTTTACGCTCGATGCTAATTTTAGTATTCCTGATAGGGGCATAACTGTAGTTTTTGGTCCCTCTGGATCTGGAAAGACGACCCTATTAAGAGTGATTGCAGGGCTTGAGAAAAGTGATAAAGGGCTTCTTAAAATTGGAGATTCAGTGTGGCAGAAAGGCGAAGATTTTTTGGCAACACATAAACGTCAGATTGGATATGTCTTCCAAGATGCTGCACTATTTGATCACCTTGACGTTAAGGGTAACCTCAACTTTGTAATTAAAAGAGCAATAGGACTAAAAGAAGGTTTTATTGAATCCATACATAATTTACTAGAAATTAAAACCCTGCTTAATAGGAAGACAAGTCAGCTTTCAGGAGGAGAGAGGCAGAGAGTTGCAATTGCAAGAGCTTTATTGACTAATCCTAAAATTTTACTTTTGGATGAGCCTCTGTCTGCTCTGGACTTAAAACGTAAAAACGAAATTCTACCTTACCTAGATTCCATTCATAATGATTTGGAAATTCCAATTCTTTATGTAACCCATTCTCAAGATGAGATGTCAAGATTAGCCGATCACCTTCTTCTAATTGAAGATGGAAATATTATTGGTAGCGGGCCTGTAAATGATATGTTGACTCGATTTGATATGCCTTTATCTCATGGTGGTGACGCAGTATCAATAATTGAAGCCGAAGTATTGAAACGTGACTCAGAATTTAATTTGATGCATTTGGATTTTTTAGGTGGACAGTTTATAGTTCCAGATAATGGTTTTCCAGTTCAAACCAAAGTTAGGATTAGAGTGGTAGCTCGTGATGTGAGTCTTACAAAATCAAAACAGGTTGATACAAGTATTTTGAATATTTTTCCAGCAATGGTTCAGGAAATAGTAAATGTAGGTGAAGCCCAAGTCATGGTTCGCCTCCAGATTATGGAGACCATTCTACTTGCATGCATCACTCGTAAATCATCTTATAAGCTTCGATTAGAAAAGGGTGCAGAGGTTTTTGTTCAGGTTAAAAGTGTGGCGATACTCTCTTAACTGGCCTCAACGTTAGCCCGAATCCTTTTTATTGGCCGCTCATCGATGTAGACATGAATCAGCGCAGTTATTGCCGCAATGATCGCTGCCCACCACCAGACTTGATCATAAGAACCTGATGTATCAAAGAGATAACCTCCGAGCCAAACACCGGTAAATGAGCCAATTTGATGGTTTAGAAAAACGATACCGTAAAGTGTGCCCATGAATCTTAAGCCAAACATCTGAGCAACTAATCCTGATGTAGGAGGCACTGTTGCAAGCCAAAGAAGGCCTGTTGCAAAAGAAAAAGAATAAATTGTAAAAGTTGAAATCGGCGTTATAAGAAATAAAACAATCACAATTGATCTAGCCGCATAAATATAAGTGAGAATCCATTTTTTTGAATAGATTCCTGAAAGATGTCCAGAAATGAGTGAGCCAAAAATATTACAAAGCCCTATAATAGATAAACTTGCAGCCGCAACAGAGCTATCAAAACCCTTATCTGCAAGATAGGATGGCATATGAACAGTAATAAAGGCAAGCTGGAAGCCACATACAAAAAAACCAGCAATAAGAAGCCAATAATGAATATGTCCTGAGGCTTCATTGAGAGCTTCTGTTAGAGTTTGGGATGGTTCATTATCTAAAGTAGTATTTTTGTTTTCATCACCTTTAAATACGGGTGAAAAAAGGATCATTGAGAGCGCCCCAATTGCCATAATAATAAGAGCTGTTTGCCATCCATAGGCCACTAAAAACTCTCTAGCAACAGGGATAAGTAAAAATTGACCAGCAGATCCAGCTGCCGTTCCAATACCTAATGCCATAGCTCTTTTTTCTGGTGAAACCATTCTTGCCATAGCTGGAAGTACGACCCCTAAACCAGTTCCTGAAATACCCATACCAATTAGAATTCCTGCACCTATATGAAGACTCATAAAGCTATCTGCAGTGGCTGTAATATAGAGGCCGAGTGAATAAAAGAGAGTTCCTACTACAATGACTCGAGACGTTCCAAATTTATCAGCAAATGCTCCAGCAATAGGCTGAGATAATCCCCAAAAAAGATTTTGAAGGGCCAACGAGAATGCAAAAACTTCTCGACCATATCCAAAAGTTTCTGAAACGGGTTTAAGAAATAAGCCAAGAGAGGACCTCAAGCCAAAATTAATTGCCAATAGAACACAAGCTAAGGCAATCGCAAAGCTTAATATTTTTTTGTGTTGTGACATATAAATATCATTATCTAAAGTTGGGTCAGTATAACCATAATTTCATGCATTCAAGTATTTTAAAAAAATCTTACATACATTGCATATATTTCAGGATTTAAGGTAACAGAAGAAAATATTTCTCTCCATTGATAGATAATTTAGAAAATAACTGCTTTTTTTTCAAGTAATAAAAATACATACAATCAATTACTATAATTCGTAAAAAGTAATAATCACATTATTACAATTAAGAACCTGCCAAGGGGCGTTGCATTAAGGTATTACCTAATCAGGCTTGGCATTCATAACGACGCTCATTTTTTTAACCCAACGGGAGAACAAATGAGTAGATCTGCCATTCAAAATAATGATTTTCAAGTAACTAACCTTAATTTAAAGTATTTAGGTGAGCAAATATGAGTTTAAATATGAAGAACCTATTAACTCATATGCACCATAATAAGTTACCAAAAGAGTATCAAGCTAAGGAAGACCCTGATGCTGTTAGAGTTTCTGAATATTGGGGAAAAAAATCTAATCAAATTCAAAGTCCCAACATTAGTTTTGAGTTTTTCCCACCTAGATCAGAATCTGCAAAAAAATCTTTTAAAGAAACGTATATCAAACTAAACAGCATAAATCCTAAGCATTATTCTGTCACATTTGGTGCTAATGGAAAATCTCAAGACGCAACTTTTGATACGATAGTTAACCTTTCAGAAGATACTAACATTCCACTGACACCTCATCTTACATGTGTAGATACAAAGAAAGAACAAGTCACTGAATTAATTGATAAATATATTGGTCACGGTGTAAGTCAAGTGATGGTTCTTAAAGGTGATCGTCCGAGCAAACCTATGTATAAGGGAGACTTTAAATATGCAAATGAGATGGTTAAATTCATTAAAGAGCATTATGATAATTTAGATATTCTTGTTGCAGCTTATCCTGAAAAGCATCCGCACTCAATGAATGTTGGATCAGATATTGATTTTTTTGTTGACAAAGTTAATTCAGGTGCAACTGAGGCGATTACACAATACTTTTATAATATAGACGCCTATTTCTATTTTATAGATGAACTTCAAAAAAGAAATATTGATATTCCAATTACACCTGGAATAATGCCAATAACTAATTTTGAGCAACTCATAGATTTTTCAAAAATCTGTGGTACTGAAATACCAACATGGATTTTTAATCGTTTAAAACTTTATAGAAATGATTCAGAGAGCTTGAAAAGTTTTGGACAAGAGGTTGTAAGTCAAATGTGTTTAAACCTCAAGGAAAATGGAGTTAATAGTTTTCATTTCTATAGCATGAATAAATCCGAACCAGGTCTATCCATAGCGAAAGCTATTATTTGATATAAGTATATAAGTACTAATAAATATGATTTATTTCAATTCCCCATTCTTGTTATAAATTTTCATTAATATACTTAGTGCTTGTTTTTATTAAACTGATATAGAGGTTAGATGATGCGTGTTCTTGTTTTTCAGCATGTCGATTGTGAGCATCCAGGGTCATTGAGACAGTTCCTTTATGATGATGGGATTGAGTGGGACCCTGTATATCTTCATCGCGGCGATAAAATTCCTAGTTTTGATAATTATGATGCACTATGGGTTATGGGCGGACCGATGGATGTATGGGACATTGAAGAAAATCCTTGGCTGGTTGACGAAAAGGCAGCAATTAGGCATTGGGTTGCTGAGCTAGGAAAACCTTACCTTGGTTTATGTCTGGGCCATCAATTGCTTGCAGATGCATTAGGCGGCACATGTGGACCACAAAAAGTTCCTGAAATTGGAGTGCTTGAAGTTGAATTAACTGAAGAGGGAAAGAAAGATCCACTGTTTCTTGGGACAGCCTCTAAACAGCAATGCCTTCAATGGCACTCAGTTCGTGTTGCACAGGCGCCAGAAGGTGCAATTGTTTTAGCTAAGTCTGATGTATGTTCAATTCAAGCAATGAGGATTGGAACTAATGCCTGGTCCATGCAATATCATGTGGAGATCGAATCAGATACTGTAGATAATTGGGGGGCTATTCCAGCTTATGCTGAAGCGTTGACAAACACACTAGGTGAAGGCGCACTCTCAAATCTTAAAAAAAATACCGATGCAAATATGAGTCAATGCCTCAGCTGTGCGAGACAAATTTATGATAACTTCATGAGTGAGATAGTTTAGTTAAATTCAAGTTTTTTTTGTGATTTATTTCACATATTTTAAAACGTTCAATAGTTATATATAACAACATCTTAAAGGGAAATAAGTTCTAAAAAACTATGCAAATTGTACAATTTTTTTTAAATGTAAATTTAATGATTGACACCGAAATTAATTCAAGGTATCTTTCCGTTTTTTAAGTATTAATTATTCCTTTTAGAACCGAGGCAAAGCAATGAGTGACGAAGACGATTTTGACCTGAATGATCTCGATGATAAAGAGCTTGTAGAGCAGATACAAGATGACCTTTATGATGGCCTTGATGCAGAGGTAACTGAAGGCACCAATATACTTCTTGAAAGGGGTTGGGACGCTAATGATGTTTTGGGTGAGGCGCTCGTTGGTGGTATGAAGATTGTTGGGATTGATTTTAGGGATGGCATTCTATTTGTTCCTGAGGTTTTAAAGTGTGCTGGCGCAATGAAAGGTGGAATGAAAATTCTGAGACCAATACTTGCAGAATCGGCGGAAGATACATCGCTTGGCAAATTTGTGATCGGAACTGTTAAGGGTGATATTCATGATATTGGCAAAAACTTAGTTGGAATGATGTGCGAGGGAGCAGGATTTGAGGTCATTGATTTGGGAATTAATAACCCTGTCGAGAACTATCTTGAAGCGGTAGATACCCATGAGCCAGTTATTGTTGGAATGTCTGCATTATTGACTACGACGATGCCTTATATGGGTGTTGTGGTTGAAGAAATGGAAAAAAGAGGTATGCGTAAAGATGTTCACATTATGTGTGGTGGCGCACCTTTGAACCAAGAATTTGCGGACTCAATTGGCGTTCCTGCTTATGGTCGTGATGCAGCAAGAAGTGCTGAAATGGCTGAAGAGCATGTTCGTGGTCTGAAAAAAAATCGTGCTCACAGGTAAGGAAGTCGCCAGTGAAAATAAAAAAAGATTAGTATTAGGTTGTGGTGCGCTTGTTTATGATCTTTTAAGATTAATAAAGCAAAACCCCTCATTTTCAGATAAAGTCAATCTTCAATGTTTACCAGCTGGTTGGCATAACTCCCCCCAATTAATTGCCCCAGGTGTGGAGGATTATTTATCAAAAAATGCTCATCTTTATGAAGAAGTATATATTGCTTATGCTGATTGTGGAACAGGTGGTGCACTTGATAGAGTTATCAATAAGTACAAAGCGAAGCGAATAGACGGAGCACATTGTTATGAATTTTTTGCTGGCAAAGATGTCTTTGATAGGCTATCAGAAGAGGAAATAGGAACTTTTTATTTAACAGACTATTTGGTAAAAAATTTTAATAGAATAATGATTAAAGGTTTGGGCCTTGATAAGCATCCAGAACTTTTTGAAGTCTATTTTGAACATTATAAAAAATTAGTATATTTAGCTCAAACAGAAAATGAGCAGTGGAATAAGGATGCAGAGCAGTATGCAAAAGATTTTGGCTTTGAATACGAGTATAGGCTTGTAGGAACAGGCAGTCTTGATTCTGTTTTTGAGGAAATAGACATCCAACCATTAAGTTCATGAGTTAAATTAAGTGAAAAGAGATTAATATTACTGTGAGTTTTAGGAAGGTTAAATAATGTCGTTACTAAGTGCATTTTCTTCAAAAGAAAATAATAAGAAAACAAGTGATCAACTTAAGAATTTTCTGGCTGATTTCTCAATTGAGGTTATGCCGCGCACTGCCTCAAAAATTGAGAGCTTTAAAGAGATATTGCCACAAAATACAAGGGTCTATATCGCCCATATAGAAGGTGTTCCAATTGAAGAGATGGTTGAGACTGCAAAGCGAATTAGTGGTGAAGGTTTTGCTGTGATGCCCCACTTCCCTGCGCGTATTATTAAAGATCAAAATACGCTTGAAGATTGGATAAATAGATACCAGAATGAGGCTGGTATTGAGCAAGCGCTGCTTTTGGCTGGAGGGGTGACTAATCCTCATGGGGATTACACCAGTTCAATGCAGCTTGTTGAGACAGAGCTTTTTGAGAAGTATAACTTTAAGCATCTGCATTTTGCTGGCCATCCAGAAGGTAACAAGGATATTGACCCTGATAGCTCTAATAATAATATTGATCAGGCCCTTAGCTGGAAACAAAAATTTAAAGAACGCACAGATATCAATCTAGCTTTAACGACACAATTCTGTTTTGAGGCTAGACCTGTAATTGAATGGGCAGACTCTCTAATCAAAAACGGTATTGACATTCCAGTTCATATTGGTGTTGCAGGGCCGGCTAAATTACAAACTTTAATCAAATTTTCAATCGCTTGTGGTGTTGGGCCATCTCTGAGAGTTTTGCAAAAAAAGAGCAAAAGATGTTAAGAAATTATTGTTGCCTTTTGAGCCAAATGATTTTTTAGAGACATTGGCTGAGCACAAAAAAGCTAACCCCAGCTTCAATATCACAAATGTTCATTTTTTTCCTTTAGGGGGGATAAATGTGAATGCTTCATGGATTAAGAATGCAACAAATAATTAAAAATAGGAGTAAGTAAATTGGCAACAACAACACTATCGTCTTCATCAAGAGAGGTAACCATTGGTTTTGGGCATCCATTTGTAATGATTGGAGAAAGAATAAACCCTACTGGTAGAAAAATTTTAGCTGCGGAAATGAAAGCAGGAGATTACTCTCGTGTTGTTGCAGATGCAATTGCTCAGGTTGAGGCAGGCGCACAAATGCTTGATATAAACGCGGGTATTCCATTGGCTGATGAACCGGCAATATTGGCGGAGTCTATTAGACGTGTTCAGGCTGTTGTGGATGTTCCAATATCAATTGACTCTTCAATAATTGAAGCGCTTGAAGCTGGATTAGGTGCATACCAAGGAAGAGCGTTAGTCAATTCCACAACTGGTGAGACAGAGGTATTGGAAAGGGTGCTACCTCTTGTCAAAAAATACGATGCAGCCATTGTTGCAATTTCTAATGATGAGACGGGAATCAGTGAAGATCCAAATGAAAGATTTAAGGTTGCTAAAAAAATTGTTGAACATGCTGCTGATTATGGAATCAAGCCACAAGATGTTGTTGTTGACCCATTAGTGATGCCAATTGGCGCCATCTCTCAAGCTGGAAATCAAGTATTTGAGTTGGTTAGAAAGCTTCGCAGTGAATTAAAGGTGAATACAACTTGTGGAGCTTCAAATGTAAGTTTTGGCTTACCTCAAAGAAGTGGAATTAATAATGCCTTCTTACCAATGTTGATTGCAGCTGGAATGACCTCTGCCATTGTTAACCCTTTACATCCAGAACTTGTCCAAGCCATTAGAGCTGGAGATGTGTTGACAGGTGTGGATGATGGATGTACAAAGTGGATATCAGCCTACAAAGAACCACTGAAAGAGGGTGAAAATCCTAGGGAAGGAAGAAGAAGGAGACGTGCATAAATTATGCCTAGCATAGAGTATGAGGGGTCTTGTGTTTGTGGACAGACTTCCTATACAGCTTTTGATTTGAATGATATTTCATATTGCCACTGTGAGCAGTGTCGAAAAATGACAGGCCACTTTATGGCTGCATCACAAGTAAGCAGAGAGAATATTAAAATCAAGGGTAAGATTAAGTGGTTTTATACTCATGAAGGCTCAAGGCACGGCTTTTGTGATAACTGTGGTGCAAATATGTTTTGGCAGAATGACAACAAACCAACTATAAGCGTGACAGCAGGAAGTATTCATGATTCCAAAGATCTAAGGACTTGGCACCATATATTTACTGAAGAAAAAGGATGTTATTATAATATTAACCCTAAAGAGCCTCAAAGTGAGGGCTATGGCAACAGCAAAATAGACGAGTAAGAATAAAGATGGATGATAATTATCAAGTATGTTTCACTCCTTCAGGCCGCCAATTTAAGGGTGAGTTTGGTGATACATTATTACAAGTTGCACAAGATGCAGGAGTCGCTATTCGTTCACTATGTGGTGGATATGGTCAGTGTCATCAGTGCTGGATAGAGGTTTCAGAGGGAGAACATTCGAAATTTGGTGTAAAGTGTGATCCAGAAAATGTAAGTGCTGTTACAAGACTTGAAAAACAATTAATTCAAGATAACCCAACATACAAAGGAAAAAGATTGGCTTGTCAGTCCTGTATACAGGGTGATTTAGTTATTGATGTTCCAGAAGATAGTCAAGAACACAAGGCCTATATTAGTAAGAAAAATGCTGCTCAAACTTATTCAATTTCAAGTTCAATAAGTCTCATTGATTGCACACTAGATGAGGCAACACTGGATGAAAATCCTTCGGCTTCAGAAAACCTTATTTCTCAGCTAACAAAACAAGGCATTAAGGCAAACATTGATTTTAATTTACTTAGAGATCTTCAGCCACTTATTCATGAAACCAAAGGCAAGCTAACTGTTGCAGTTCGTGATAGTAGTCAAATCGTTGCTGCATATCCAAAAGACACTCATCAAATCCTAGGGGCAGCCATTGATATCGGCTCAACAACTTTAGCGCTTTATGTTTATGATCTAAAAAATGGTAAATTGGTTTATGAGTCTTCAGCAATGAATCCACAAATTCGTTTTGGTGAAGATTTAATGAGTAGAGTTTCTTATGTCATGATGAATAAGGGCGGCGATGAAAAGTTGACTGCTGCCGTTAGAGGAAAAATCACTGAAATGCTTCATGAAGCATGTGAAAATTTAGAAGCAGAATGGGATAAATTACTTGAGGTTGTATTGGTTGGTAATCCCATTATGCATCATATATTTTTTGGAATCTCTCCAGTTGAGTTGGGGCAGGCCCCTTTTACTTTATCTATAAGAAGCTGGCTTGATGTTGACGCTAAAGATTTGGGTTTTGACCTCTATCCAAAAACTAGATTGTCATTTTTGCCTTTGATTGCTGGTCATGTTGGCGCTGATACAGCGGCAGCCTATCTCAGTCAAATGGATACAATGCATAACGAAACGACTTTGCTAGTTGACATCGGTACAAATGCTGAAATCATGCTCTCTAAAGAAGGTAAAGTTTATGCCACTTCATCACCAACAGGCCCTGCATTTGAAGGCGCTGAAATTAGTTCGGGCGTCAGGGCGACCTATGGCGCTATTGAGAGAGTTAGGATAGATAAAGATAGTTTGAAGGTCCGTTTCAAGGTAATTGGTTGTGATGCCTGGTCTGATGAGCCTGATTATGAGCTCGTTCAAATGAAGGCAGTTGGGATTTGTGGAAGCGGTATTATTGAGGCCATTGTTGCATTTGCAGAAGCAGGAATTATTGACCAGAGTGGTCTTTTTGTTGAATCAATTGCCCCAGAACTCTTTTCAAAAAAAGGGAACACAACTCGATTTTTATTAGTAGATCAAGGTGATAAATCAATCTACATCGAACAAGTGGATATTCGATCTATTCAACTAGCCAAGGCAGCCCTATCAGCGGGAGTATCAATATTGATGGACTACCTTGATTGTGATCATTTTGATAAAATATTATTAGCAGGTGCTTTTGGTGCCCACTTAGATGCAAGATATGTTGCTTTATTAGATATTATTCCAACATCAACGGCTGAAAAAATAGTATCAGTGGGCAATGCTGCTGGTATTGGTGCGAGTGCAGCACTATTAGATGTTAATAAAAAGCAAGCAATTATCGAGGCGGTAGACAAAGTTGTGAAAATTGAAACCGCTACAGAACCTAGGTTTCAAGAGTTTTTTGTTGATGCAATGAAATTCAGTGTATCACCTGTTAAGCAACAACAAACTAAAAAAGTTAGGCGCCGAAAAAGAGCGTCATAAGTTTATCAAGGAGAATTTTAATGGCTAGAGAGAGAAGAAGACGTAGGGGTGGATCTGCTGATGAGTCTGATGCGCAGAATATTCCTAAAGCGCCGGCTTATATAAAACGAAAAATACCTCACTACAGTATTCTTAGTGATGACGATCTTAGTATTATTGAAGACAATGCAGACACCATTCTAGAGGAAATAGGCATTGTTTTCTCTGAAGATCAAGAGGCACTTGATATTCTTGAGAAAGCGGGTGCAAGCATTGATGGTATGCGTGTTAGATTTCCAAAAGGAATGTGTCGCAAACTAATTCAAGAGAATGCTCCAAAGCAATTTACTCAATTCGCTCGTAATCCTGAGAGAAATGTTGAAATTGGTGGCGACAATATGGTTTTAGTTCCTGCTTATGGCCCTCCATTTGTTCATGATCTTGATGAAGGCCGACGTTATGCAACAATAGAAGATTTTAGGAATTTTATAAAACTTGCTTATATGTCAGACAATCTTCATCATTCTGGTGGGACGATTTGTGAGCCAGTTGACTTACCCGTTAATAAACGTCATTTTGATATGGTTTATAGTCATATCAAATACTCAGACAAACCTTTTATGGGGTCTGTTACTGCAGCTGAAAGAGCTCAGGATACTGTTGATATGGTGAAAATAGTTTTTGGAGATGAGTTCGTAGACAAAAACTGTGTGTTAATTAGTTTAATCAATGCCAGTTCACCTATGTCATTTGATGCAACGATGTTAGGCGCCCTTAAGGTCTACGCAAGAAATAATCAAGCAACTATCATTACGCCATTTATTGTTGCAGGGGCAATGGCGCCAACAACTGCTGTAGGTGTAGCCGCACAAAGTTTAGCAGAAGGTCTTGCTGGCATGGCATTTGCCCAACTTGTGAGACCGGGTGCGCCTGTTATCTATGGGAATTTTGTTACTGCAATGTCAATGAAATCTGGTGCGCCAACGTTCGGCACCCCTGAAGCTGCCCACATGATGAATATTTCAGGAGCTTTGGCTAGAAGATTAGGTGTTCCATTTAGAAGTGGAGGTGGGTTTAATGGTGCAAAGATGCCAGATGCTCAAGCAGGCTATGAGGCTGCGAATACAATGCAAGCTACTTTAAATGCAAGTGTTAACTTTAACCTACACACCGCTGGCTGGTTAGAAGGCGGTTTATGCATGAGTTATGAGAAATTCATAATGGATGCTGATCAAGCAGGAATGATGAGGGTTTCTGCAGAGGGAATCGATATGAGTGAAAACGGCCAAGCCATGGATGCAATTCGTGAAATTGGAAGTTTTTCTGATGATGTTCCTAAGCATTTTTTAGGGTGTGAACACACTAAGAAGAACTTTAAGACAGCCTTTTATATGTCAGATGTTCTTGATGATAATAGCTTTGAACAATGGGTTCAGGATGGCTCAAGAGATACAGCAATGCTTGCAAATGGCATTTATAAAAAAATGCTATCAGAATATGAATTGCCACCACTAGATACAGAAATTGATGAGGCATTATTAGCCTACATGAAAGAACGCAAAGATAGTTTTGAGGATTCTAATGTTTAATACAGTTTAGATCTGCATTTATTAAAATTCAAGCTGTTATGAATTTAATTATTAATAGCTGCTTGAATTTGTAAGATAATATCTATTCTAAAAATTCTAACACCAAGATTCAAGTTTTATACCGCCAATTTTTTTTCGTGGTAATAGACTTTTTCTTTATTAATTGATTTAAAGCGCACTTAGGAGAAGAAATGAGCGAGTACAAAACAGATATTGATATTGCTAGAGAAGTTTCTGGTGAACACATAAATGAGATTGGAGCAAAGCTCAACATTGATAAAGTGGATCTGGTTCCTTTTGGCCATGATAAGGCTAAGATTTCTTGGAACGCAATTGATGGTGTCCAAAAAAATAAGGATGGCAAACTTATTCTAGTAACAGCAGTCACTCCAACTCCAGCAGGTGAAGGTAAAACGACTACTTCGGTAGGCCTTACAGACGGTTTAAATAAGATTGGTAAACAAACTACGGTCTGTCTTCGTGAGCCAAGTTTAGGACCTTGCTTTGGAATGAAGGGTGGTGCAGCTGGAGGCGGTTACGCACAAGTTATTCCTATGGAGGATATCAATCTTCATTTTACTGGTGACTTCCACGCGATCACATCTGCGCATAGTCTCCTATCTGCAATGATTGATAATCATATTTATTGGGGCAACTCGACCAACATTGACAGCAGAAAGGTTGCATTCCGCCGCGTTGTAGATATGAATGATAGATCTCTAAGAACTATTACTTCATCTCTTGGTGGTTCTACTAACGGATATCCAAGAGAAGATGGCTTTGACATTACAGTAGCTTCAGAGGTTATGGCAATTTTCTGTTTGTCTCAAAATCTAGTGGAGCTTGAGGAGAGATTAGGAAATATTATTATTGCATATACGCGAGATATGACTCCAGTTAGAGCTAAGCAGATCAATGCTCATCAGGCAATGACAGTTCTTCTTAAGGATGCCTTCAGACCAAACCTTGTTCAGACTCTAGAGGGTAATCCTGCACTTATTCATGGCGGACCTTTTGCAAACATTGCACACGGATGTAATTCAGTTATTGCAACAAAGACAGCACTTAAATTATCAGACTATGTGGTTACTGAAGCAGGCTTTGGAGCTGATTTGGGCGCTGAAAAATTCTTTGATATTAAGTGCCGTAAGGCTGGACTAGCTCCAGATGCTGTTGTTTTGGTTGCCACTGTAAGAGCGCTGAAGCATCAGGGAGGCGTCGCTAAAGATGAGTTAAATAATGAAAACGTTGAGGCCCTCAAAATAGGTTGTTCAAATCTAGGAAGGCATATACGCAACTTAAGCCAATTTGGGGTGCCATTAGTAGTTGGTATTAACAAATTTGTTTCGGATACTGAAGCTGAATTCCAAGTTATTAGAGATTATTGTGAGCAATTTAACGTTGAAGTCAGTGTTACAAGTCACTGGGAGCATGGCGGTGATGGTGCGATTGATTTAGCAGAAAAAGTTGCCAAATTGGCTGACTCTGGTGCTTCACAATTTAAGACATTGTATGATGATGAACTCCCATTGTTAGAAAAGGTTGAGACAATTGCTAAAACGCTTTATCAGGCGGATGAGGTCATGGCAGACAAAGTGGTAAGAGACAAAATGAACTGGTTTCAAGAGAATGGCTTTGGAAATCTTCCAGTATGTATCGCCAAAACTCAATATAGTTTTTCTACTGACCCACAGTTACTTGGTGCTCCAACGGGCCACTCCCTCTCCATTAGAGAAGTGAGACTTTCTGCGGGTGCAGAGTTTGTAGTTGTTGTATGTGGTGCAATCATGACTATGCCTGGACTTCCAAGGGTTCCAGCTGCTGATAAAATTAAACTTGATGAAAATGGATTAGTTCAAGGACTATTCTAGATATGAAAGATGTCGGATCAGTTGATTACGAGATTCACAGAGTTGAAGGTTTAACTCGAGGAATATCGGCTGACTGCATTGCAATTGAGGAGCCTCTTGAGATAATTGTAAGGTATTACAAGGGCAATGATTGGGTCATTGAGCCACTTATGGTGACAATGAGAACGCCAGGCGATGATTCGAATTTAGTGAGTGGACTTTTATTTTCTGAAGGTGTAATTGAGGACAAAAGTGCTATTGATTCAATTAAAGTTAACGCTAAAAATAAAGGGAAGTATGACATTGATAATTCTTTGATTGTAACTCTCTCAAAAGGTAATCAACTAGACCTAAAGAATCTACAGCGTCATTTTATGGTTAACTCTAGTTGTGGTGTTTGTGGAAAAGGAACACTAAATGCGATTGAAATTGCTTATGAGCCAGAAATTAATAAAGAAGGACCCATTGTGAGTATTGGTTTAATTAGTAAACTGCCCAATATACTGTCAGACAAGCAAAAGCAATTTACAAGTACTGGAGGAGTTCATGCTAGCGCATTACTTTCTGATAAGGGTGAAGTCTTGCATATAGCTGAAGATGTAGGTAGACATAATGCTCTTGATAAGCTAATTGGACATGTTCGCACCAACGAAATGTTAAAACCACTAGAACAATTTGTAATGTGTTCTGGGCGTTTAGGTTTTGACATTATTCAAAAAGCTGTTATGTCTGGTATTGGAATGATAGTTGGTATTGGTGCTCCAACTTCATTGGCTCTTGATTTAGCAGAAAAATTTGATATCACTTTAATTGGCTTTATTAAAAAAAATAAATATAATATCTACACTGGTAATTGGCGTATCAGTGAAAATTTCGGAGAATAGATGTCTAGAAACATAAGTTTACTGTCTGGTAAAAAAGACGATAAGAATAGTTTATTTGGAAAAATATCTGTAAGTCCAAATGACACCAGTGATGCCCAACTTGCGGGTGAGTACAACCTGGGCGTATCGACAATTCATAGTACTAAAAGTTTCTATGATTTCCTGAACGAAGATTTCAAAAATAAAAAAGCTTATGTTTGTACTGGAAGTGCCTGTATGTGCAGAGGTACACAGGAAGATGTTACTCAAAAATTAAAGAATAAGCTTGGCGAAGATAGTGTCGGTGAAATGATTTGCTTAGGTAGGTGTTATGAAAATAGTGCATTTTATTATGATGGTGAAAACTACTCAGGCGATGATATTAATCAATTAGATAATATTTTGGCTGGTGAGCATAAAAGTCTTCCTTACACAATGAAATCTTATTCAGAAACTTCATTCTTAGTAGAGAATGAGGTATTTTCTTCTTTTGAAGATTTTAAAGAATTACTTCAGAATTGTTTTGAAACTGACAAGGATGAACTTATTAATACTCTCAAGGATTCGGGCCTAAGAGGAAGAGGTGGTGCCGGATTTCCAACTGGGATGAAGTGGGAATTTTGTAAAGCGCAAGAAGCCAAAGCTAAGTATGTGGTGTGTAACGCTGATGAAGGTGATCCAGGCGCGTATTCTGATCGTTATTTACTAGAAGAGCAGGCTTTGAAAGTCCTTTTTGGCATGGTAGTTTGCGGATACATTATTGGTTCAAAGCAAGGTTTTATGTATATCCGTGGAGAATATCCTGAATCGATTGATATTACTAATGAAGCTTTAGCCAAATTAAGAGAATTAGGTCTTTTAGGTGAAAACATTTTAGGTAGTGGGTTTGATTTTGATATGAATGTGGTTGAAGGCCAAGGTGCATATATCTGCGGTGAAGAGACAGCACTTATAGCATCAATAGAGGGCCGCCGTGCTGAGGTTGATGTTCGACCTCCTTTTCCTGTTGTTGAAGGCCTCTATAAAAAACCAACAGTTGTCAATAATGTTGAGAGTTTAGCAGCGGTTGCAGCTATTTTAAAGCATGGTAGCAAATCTTATAAGTCAATAGGAAATGGTCGTTCTCTGGGAACTAAGCTTATTTCTCTTGATGGGTTTTTCAATAATCCTGGTCTTTATGAAGTAGATTTGGGGACCTCACTGGAGTTTATTATTGATGAGATTGGCGGTGGGTTTAATGCTGATATTAAGGCAATTCAGATTGGGGGGCCGCTTGGAGGAATTGTTCCAGTGGACAAACTGAAATCCTTAAAACTAGATTTTGAAGTTTTTGCTGAGGCTGGTTTTTTACTTGGACACGCTAGCTTTGTATGCATTCCTAAGTCATTTTCCGCTGTGGAGTACGCAAAGCATTTATTTGCATTTACAGCCCATGAGTCATGTGGGAAATGTTTCCCTTGCAGGCTTGGCTCTACTCGTGGAAAAGAAATGCTAGGTTCAGCGATTGATAATAATCAAAAATTCTCAGAAGAATTAATATATGATTTATTAGAAACAATGGAGGTGGGTTCCTTGTGCGCTTTGGGCGGCGGATTACCTCTTGCAATTAAAAATTTACTCGAACACTGTAGTGACGAGTTTAAACCTTTAATGGAGAAATAGTATGTCAGATCAACCAAAAGGTGTATTTATTGATGATGTTGAGTTTCCTTTTGATGATTCGTCATCAATACTTGATTTTACTGATAAGGCTCTTGGTGATAAGATAATCCCAACCCTTTGTAATGATGATAATCTTCAGCCTTATGGAGCCTGTAGAGTCTGTTCAGTTGAAGTTCAGCAATCAGAAGATGCGCCAAAGAGAACAGTCGCTTCATGTCATACACCAATAGCTCCTGGAATGAGAATTTATACTAACTCAGAGAGCGTTAAGAAGCTTCGCAAAAACATTGTTGAGTTAGTTCTTAGTGATCATCCGCCAGATTGTTTGACATGTGAAGTCAATGGCAACTGTGAGCTTCAAGATGTTGCTGCAAGCGTTGGTGTTCGTCAAATAAGATATGCAAAAGGTGATAATCACTGCGATCGTGAAAAAGATTTATCTCATGCATATATGCGAATGGACTTGTCTAAATGTATTAACTGCTCAAGGTGTGTTAGGGCGTGTGATGAGGTTCAGGGCCAGTTTACTCTCACAATGACTGGACGTGGTTTTGAGTCACGCATTACTACTGATAACGACATGCTTTTTGGAGATTCTTCTTGTGTCTCTTGTGGTGCTTGTGCACAAACTTGTCCAACTTCAGCTATTTCAGACGTTTTTCAATCTAAGTCAGTTGAAGCAGATAAAACTGTGCGAACAACATGCTCATATTGTGGTGTTGGGTGTAATCTAGAAGTTGCCGTAAAGAATGATGAGGTTTTATCAATTCGAGCGCCTCAAGATGCAGTAAATGCTGGTCATACTTGTTTAAAAGGTCGTTATGCATTTAAGTTTTATAATCATGAAGATAGGCTAACTTCCCCTTTAATCAGAAAAGATGGAGTTTTAACGCCATGTTCATGGGACGAAGCACTCGATTTCATTAAAGGAAAATTTGAATCAATAAAACAAGATCATGGTCCTGATGCAATTGCTGGAATATCATCAGCACGCTGCACTAACGAAGAAAATTATATGTTCCAAAAAATGATTCGCCAGTTAGTTGGAACTAATAATATTGATTGCTGTGCCCGTGTTTGTCATTCTCCAACTGCTTGGGGAATGCAGCAGAGCTTTGGTACAGGCGCTGGAACGAATTCAACTGCAGATATTCCTTTAGCAGATTTGATGATTGTAATTGGTGCTAATCCAACTGCAGCGCATCCAGTAACTGGGGCCAAAATCAAGCAGCAGGCTATGTCTGGGGCTACTTTAATCGTGATTGATCCAGTGAGAACAGAGTTAGCTCGAATGGCTGATCACCATCTTCAACTCAAGCCAGGGACTAACGTTGCTGTTCTGAATATGATTCAGTACTATATAGTTGAGGCTGGTCTTTTAGATCACGAGTTCATTAAAGAACGCTGTGAAGGCGGAGAGGATTTCATAGAGCAAATAAAAGAGCTCGATGTGGATGCAATGGCAGAAATTTCAGGGCTTGATAAAGAAGATGTTAAAGCTGTTGCAATTGCTTATGCTTCTGCAAACAATGCAATGGAATTTCATGGTTTAGGTGTTACTGAGCATTCTCAAGGAACAAAGACTGTTATGCTAATTTCTAATTTGGCAATGATGACAGGAAATCTAGGCCGACCTGGTGTTGGTGTAAATCCACTTCGCGGTCAGAATAATGTTCAAGGCGCAGCCGATATGGGATGTCAGCCACATCATGGCCCAGGATATTTGTGGATGGATCAAAAAGATGTTCAAGATTTTTATGAGGATAAGTTGGGCCTTCCAACACCAACAACTCCTGGAAGAAAAATTCCTGAAATGTTCGATGGTGCAGTTGATGGCTCACTTAAAGCACTTTGGATTTTTGCTGAGGATGTTGTTCAGACTGATCCAAATACCCATCATGTCGTTAAGGCAATGCAGGGGCTTGATTTACTTGTTGTTCAAGAAATATTTATGAGTGAAACTGCTAAGATGGCAGATGTAGTTCTTCCAGGAACTACTTTTCTTGAAAAGAGTGGAACTTTTACAAACACAGAAAGACGAATTCAACAAGTTAATGCTGCTGTTAAACCTCTTCCAGGCACAAAAACAGATGGTCAAATTATTGTTGAAATGATGCGTAAATTAGGCCTTGATCAGCCTGATTTTGATGCAGCAGAGGTTCTTAAAGAGGTTGCTAGTGTTGTATCATTTTTTGAGGGAGTAACTTGGGAAGGTCTTGCAGCAAGTCCAATGGGACTCCAATGGCCTGTAAACAAAAAAGGTGAAGATACACAAATCCTTCATATTGGAGAGTTTAAGCGTGGTAAAGGTAAGTTTCATTACCATGATTGGAAAGAGAGTGAAGAGCTTACTAAGCATAAGAATGAGTATCCATTTATTCTTACAACTAGTCGTGAACTTCAACATTACAACTGTGCAACAATGACTAGGAGAACTTCAAATGTTCAAATCCTAACTAAAGATGTCATTATGCTCAACCCAAGAGATGCAAAAGCAAAGGATCTCATATCTGGTGATCGTGCAACATTGAAGTCTGATAGAGGTCAGGTCACACTTGATGTTGAGGTTACAGACAGGGTTAAAAAAGGTGTTGTTAGAACAACCTTCCACTTCCCAGAAGTGCTAATCAATGAGGTTACTAGTGGCGTTACAGATGAAGAGACAAAGTGTCCTGAATATAAAATTGTAGCTGTAGACGTATTAAAAGCTTCCTAAGGAAAATCTATAAAGTGAGTCTAAAGGGCTCACTTTATTAAAACCTAATACCTTCTCTCTAGTTTACTTTTTTGAAGTATACGTCCCGCAATTTCTTCGATTGAGATGTGGCTGGTGTCGATATAAGGAACATCATTTTGAACAAACATATCCTCCGCTCTTCTCACCTCTTTTCGACATTGTTCAATAGAAGCATAACCGCTATTAGATCTTCTAACATCTCTTATGTTTTGGAGTCTAACTGGGTTAATACTTAGGCCATAGAGTTTATTTTTAAAGCCTTTAAGAGCATTTGGAAGTTTAGAGGTATCTAAATCTTCATCAATAAGTGGGTAGTTTGCAGCATAGATTCCATACTGAAGTGCTAAAAAAAGACATGTTGGTGTTTTTCCAGACCTAGAGACCCCTGTCAGAATTATGTCAGCAGTTTCATAATTTTTAGTAGTAAGTCCATCATCATTATTAAGGGCAAAATTTATGCTATCAATTCGACCTGAATAGGTATTTTTATTACCCACGCCATGAGAAAGCCCCATCTCATGTGAAGATTGAGTTTCAAGTATTTTCTCCATTTTTGAAATATAAGTCTCAAAAAAATCAAAAATAATCCCACCACTATTTTCAAGAAGATGACGATATTCATTTGAAACTTGAGTGCTGAAAATTAGAGCAGCCTGACCATCAGTCTCTGACGCCTCTTTAATCAATTGAGCTGCTGTTTGTGCCTTTTTTTGAGTGTCAATAAAGGCAAGATTGACTCTTTTAAAATCAATTTGGGGAAACTGAGTAAGAAGACTATTTCCAAGTGCTTCAGCAGTTATTCCCGTTCTGTCTGAAATAAAAAATACGGTTCTCATGCTATTAAAGCGTACCCAGTTTGGTCCAGGTTTCAACAACAGTATCTGGATTAAGAGAGATACTTGTAATTTCTTTTTCTAAAAGCCATTGAGCTAAATCCATATGATCAGAGGGCCCTTGTCCACAAATACCAATATACTTGCCTTCACGGTGACAAGCATCAATAGCCATCGTGATCATTTTCTTAACTGCTGCATTTCTTTCGTCAAAACCATCAGCAATAAGGCCAGAGTCTCTATCCATTCCTAGAGTCAGTTGTGTTAAATCATTTGAGCCAATAGAAAAGCCATCGAAGTATTCCAAAAACTCTTCAGCAATAACTGCATTCGAAGGAAGTTCACACATCATGATTATTCTCAAACCATCTTTACCCCTTTCAAGGCCATTTTCTTTCAGAAGATCAATTACTTTTGAGGCTTCAGATGTGGTTCGAACAAAAGGGATCATGATTTCAACATTTGTTAAACCCATTACATTTCTGACATTTTTTATCGCCTTGCATTCAAGTTCAAAACACTCTCTAAAATCTGTTGAGATGTACCTTGAAGCGCCCCTAAATCCAATCATTGGATTTTCTTCATTGGGTTCATAGAGTTCTCCTGCAAATAAATTTGAATACTCGTTAGATTTGAAGTCTGACATGCGAATGATTACAGGGGATTTAGAAAAACTGGCTGCTATGGTTGAAATTCCTTCAGTGAGTTTTTGAACATAAAAGTCCACAGGTGATTTATAGCAGGATGTTCTTTTTTTGATTTCACTTTTGAGTTCAGACGGCAAGCTATCAAACTCAAGTAAAGCCTTTGGGTGAATGCCAATCGTATTATTGATAATGAATTCAAGGCGAGCGAGCCCTACCCCAGTATTGGGAATACTTGCAAAATCAAATGCGCGAGATGGATTTCCTACATTCATCATAATTTTGACTGGAATATCAGGAAGGTTGCTTACTTCAGAAAATGTGTGTTCAAAATTTAATTTACCTTGGTAGACTTTGCCTGTATCACCCTCTGCACATGAAGCCGTGACCTCTTCAGAATTTTTTAATAGTTCAGTCGCATTTCCAGTTCCAACAATGGCAGGAACTCCGAGCTCTCTAGCAATAATCGCAGCATGGCAAGTCCTCCCACCACGATTGGTGATAATTGCAGAAGCTAATTTCATGACTGGCTCCCAGTCAGGGTCGGTCATGTCTGTAACAAGTACGTCACCCTCATGGACTGAGTCCATTTCAGATAAGTCATTAATTATCTTAGTTTTTCCTGTGCCAATTTTTTGGCCAATGGCTCTTCCTTCAACAATCGTTTTTGATGTTTCAAGAAGTTTATAGCGTTCAATTTTTTGAGAACTTTGTCTGCTTTTAACAGTTTCTGGTCTGGCTTGAACGATATAGATTTGTCCATCAACTCCATCCAGTGCCCACTCAATATCCATTGGTCTTCCATAATGGCTTTCAATTTTAATTGCATAATGAGCAAGCTCTTCAATTTGAGAATCATTTAAACTAAATCTTATTCGATCATCAGAATTTACTTCGGTTGTATTAACTAGTGATCCCGAATCTTTTTCTGCGTAAACCATTTTTATTGATTTAGAGCCAAGGCTTCTAGATAGAATTGAAGGTTTTCCAGATTTTAAGGTAGGTTTGTGCACATAAAATTCATCTGGATTGACAGAGCCTTGAACAACCGTTTCACCTAGGCCATAAGCCGAAGTGATGAATACTACATCATCAAATCCGGATTCCGTGTCCAGCGTAAACATAACACCACTAGAGCCTATATCACTTCGGACCATCTGCTGTATACCAGCAGACAATGAAACCATTTCATGTTCAAAGCCTTGATGGACCCTGTAAGAGATTGCTCTATCATTGTATAGAGATGCGTAAACTCTTCGTATTGAGGTTAAGATGTCATCAATTCCACTGACATTAAGATAGGTTTCTTGTTGCCCAGCAAAGGATGCTTCAGGTAAATCTTCAGCAGTAGCGGAAGATCGAACTGCGAAGGTAACATCTGAGCCATACTGCTTAGTCAGTTTTTCATATCCATCGACAATAGACTGATGGAGATCCTCTGGAAAAGGTGCCTCTTCGACCCATTGTCTTATTAATGAGCCAGTTTTAGTAAGCTCCTTAATGTTGGTAATATCAAGATTAGAGAGCAGATTATTTATTTTACTTTTAAGATCGGAATGGTCCAAGAAGGACTCAAATGCGACCGCTGTTGTTGCGAATCCTCCTGGCACTCTCACGCCTTGGGAATTGAGACCACTAATCATTTCACCAAGTGACGCATTCTTTCCACCAACTCTTTCAACGTCAGTCATAGTGACATCTTTCAGCCAGACAATATTTTCAATCATTAGACCCCTTATCTATGGTTCTTATTTTTAAGATACGATGAGTAGCAGCTATTTTTGACACAAAATGTAATAATAGAGTTTTTCATCAAAAGTATAATTTTAATACATTAGAAATGAAGTGAGTTATGCATTCCTAAGTATAGTTTAACTTTTGTAAATAAAGTAGTAATGATACTATACTGCTATTGAATATTTTTCCTCAAATTTGCTTTCATAGGGGCTTTTGAGGGCAGGATGATAGAAAAAAAAATGTATAATTTGGGGTTCACTATTTTTTCATAGGTTTTAACAATGGCTACACAACTCGAATTAGCAAATGCAATCCGTGCTTTGAGCATGGATGCTGTACAAAGAGCAAACTCTGGACATCCAGGCGCTCCAATGGGTATGGCTGATATTGCTGAAGTTTTATGGAATAAGCATTTAAAGTTCAATCCGTCTAACGCAAACTGGTCTGATAGAGATCGTTTTGTATTATCTAATGGTCATGGCTCAATGCTTATCTATTCATTGCTTCACTTAGCTGGATTTGATTTGAGCATAGAGGATCTTAAAAATTTCCGTCAACTACATTCTAAAACACCTGGACATCCTGAGTATGGTTATGCTGAGGGTGTAGAAACTACAACTGGCCCTCTTGGACAAGGAATTACTAATGCTGTTGGTATGGCAATTGCTGAGAGAACTCTAGCTGCCCAATTCAATAAGCCAGGGCACTCTATTGTGGACCACAATACATACGTTTTTATGGGAGATGGGTGTTTAATGGAAGGCTTATCCCATGAATCATGTGCTCTAGCTGGAACACTTGGGCTGGGTAAACTAATCGCCTTTTGGGATGACAACGATATTTCAATCGATGGCCATATTGGTGATTGGATGGAGAAGGGCGTTCCGGGTCGCTTCAAGTCATATAATTGGCATGTTATATCCGATGTTGATGGGCATGACCCAGAGGCTATTAATGCTGCTATTAATGAAGCTAAAGGAATTCAGGATAGGCCCTCTTTAATTTGTACTCGAACAGTTATTGGTTACGGTTCGCCTAATCTTGCTGGTTCACATAATTGTCATGGAGCCCCTTTAGGGGATGAGGAAATTGCAAAAACACGAGAGAATATAGGCTGGAAACATGAGCCTTTTGATATCCCTGAAGAGATTTACGAGGGCTGGAATCATGTTTCTGAAGGTGCAGAGGTTGAGGAAGAGTGGAGTGAAAAATTTAGAGCTTACAGCGCCTCTTTCCCCGATGAAGCGGCTGAGTATCAGCGTCGCATCAGTGGAAAATTACCTGAGAATTTTTCAACAAAAATGGATGAATTTATTTCTAAAACTCAGCAGGATATGCCAAATATTGCTTCAAGAAAAGCATCTCAAAATGCAATTGAAGCTATGGGCCCTCTTGTTCCAGAGCTATTTGGCGGTTCAGCAGACTTGACGGGCTCAAATTTGACTAACTGGTCTGGAAGTGTCTTAGTTAATGCAGACAATGCAAATGGAAATTATATCTCTTGGGGAGTTAGAGAGTTTGGGATGGCTGCTATGATGAATGGTATGGTTCTGCATGGTGGATTCAAGATTTACGGCGCAACATTCCTAATGTTTATGGAGTATATGCGAAACGCATTACGCATGGCTGCAATGATGAAAATTGGAACCATTTTTGTCTACTCTCACGACTCTATTGGTTTGGGTGAGGATGGCCCAACGCATCAAGCAGTCGAACAAATTGCAACTATGAGAGTAATTCCAAATTTTCAAACATGGCGAGCATGTGACGCTATCGAGTCTGCAGTTTCTTGGAAAGTAGCTATGCTGAGAGGAAATGCTCCAACAGCATTAATATTTTCGAGACAAAATTTAACGCCAATGGAGCGTACAAGTCAGCAGGTTTCCAATATTGAAAAAGGGGGCTATGTGCTTTCAGACTGCAGTGGAAAGGCTGACATTATTCTGATAGCAACTGGCTCAGAGGTTTCACTTGCGATCGATTCTGCAAAAGCAATGGGTGACAAAAAGGTTCGAGTGGTTTCGATGCCATCAACTAACGCCTTTGATGAGCAGGAACAGTCTTATAGAGACTCAGTGCTAACGCCAGGAGTTAAGAGAGTGGCGATTGAGGCTGGTGTTTCCGAATCTTGGTATAAATATGTTGGGCTAGATGGTGGCATTGTTGCAATGAGTACCTATGGTGAGTCAGCACCTGCCGGAGAACTATTTAAGCATTTTGGTTTTACCGTAGACAATGTAGTTTCTACTGTTGAGAGAGTTTTAAGTTAATTTATTATAGGAGTTTGAGATGACAATAAAAGTTGGAATTAATGGTTTTGGTCGAATTGGAAGAATGGTATTTCGTGCGATTGATAAAGATTTTGATAATTTAGAGGTGGTTGGTGTAAACGATCTTCTTGATAATGATTATTTGGCTTACATGTTGCGATATGATTCTGTTCATGGAAGGTTTGGTAAAGACGTAACTGTTGAAGGCAACAATTTTGTTATCGGCGGTAAAAAGATTCGCCTGACTGCTGAACGCAATCCTGCAGATTTGAAATGGGGTGATATTGGTGCTGACCTTGTAATTGACTGTACTGGATTTTTTCTGACTGAAGAAGGTTGCCAAGCTCATTTAGATGCAGGTGCAAAAAAAGTAATTCAATCTGCTCCATCTAAGGATAGTACTCCAATGTTTGTTTACGGCGTAAATCATGATGCTTACGATGGTCAATCAATTATTTCAGCCGCTTCATGTACTACAAACTGCTTGGCACCAATTGCCAAAGTACTGAATGATGAATGGGGTATCAAGCGCGGATTAATGACCACAGTCCATGCCGCAACAGCTACTCAAAAAACTGTTGATGGTCCTTCAATGAAAGACTGGCGTGGCGGTCGTGGTATTTTGGAAAACATTATTCCTTCATCTACTGGAGCTGCAAAAGCTGTTGGTAAAGTATTGCCAGAATTGAATGGAAAATTGACTGGAATGGCCTTTAGAATTCCTACCTCTGATGTTTCTGTTGTTGATTTAACAGCTGAGCTCAACAGCTCCTCTGATTACGATGCAATATGTGCAGCAATGAAGTTTGCATCTGAAGGTTCAATGAAGGGTGTTTTAGGATATACGGATGAAAAAGTAGTTTCTACGGACTTTGTTGGAAGTACTTGTGCCTCAACATTTGATGCAGAGGCAGGAATGTCAATGGATGACACTTTTGTTAAAATGGTATCTTGGTACGATAATGAGTACAGCTATACATGTAATTTACTTCGTTTAGCTGGCCATATTTCACAATAGGCCTTATTTTATTGAGTTGGAGCATTTGATGAATTTACTAAAGATGACTGATTTAGACCTGAATGGTAAAAGAGTTCTAATTAGACAAGATTTAAATGTTCCAATAAAAAATGGTGAAGTAACAAGTGATAAAAGAATTGTTGCATCATTGCCAACTATCCTTCATGCTATTAAAGCTGGTGCTAAAGTTATAATTACCTCGCATTTGGGAAGGCCTAATGCTGGTGAGTATGAAGAAAAATTCTCACTTCGACCTGTTGCTGATCACCTTTCAACATTGCTTGGACAGAAAGTCAGGCTTGAATCCGATTGGCTAGAAGGCGTTGAGATGGAGTCAGGAGAAGTAGTTCTCTGTGAGAATGTAAGATTTAATGAGGGTGAAAAAGAAAACGACGAGACCTTATCTAAAAAAATGGCAGCTTTATGTGACGTTTGTGTCCAAGATGCTTTTGGAACTGCCCATAGAGCGCATGCTTCTACATATGGCGTTACCCAGTTTGCACCTATCGCTTGCGCAGGCCCTCTTTTGGTTGGAGAGCTTGAGGCTCTTGGTAAGGCACTTGATAATCCTAAAAGGCCAATGGTTGCAATTGTTGGTGGTTCAAAAGTATCCACTAAACTAACTGTATTAGATGCCCTATCTAAGATTGTTGATCAGCTAGTAGTTGGAGGTGGTATCGCAAATACATTTATTGCAGCCCAAGGCCATAGTGTTGGACAATCTTTATGTGAGCATGATCTCATTCCAACAGCTCAGGCTTTAATGGAAGATTGCCAAATTCCAGTTCCTGGTGATGTTGTTTGCGGTAAAGAATTTTCAGAGTTTGCAGCAGCAGACACTAAAAATGCAACTAGCGTTGCCTCAGATGATATGATCTTTGACATTGGTCCCAATTCAACAGCTGAACTATGCGAAATTATGAAGAACGCTGGAACAATTGTTTGGAATGGTCCTGTAGGAGTTTTTGAATTTGATCAGTTTGCAAATGGCACAGAGCAGCTTGCAAGAGCAATAGCAGAATCTGAGGCATTTTCGATTGCTGGAGGCGGGGATACACTGGCTGCAGTTGATAAATTTAATATTGAAGATAAAATTTCTTATATTTCTACAGGCGGTGGTGCCTTTTTAGAGTTCCTAGAGGGAAAAAAACTTCCAGTTGTTGAAATACTTGAGGAAAGATTACAAAATTAATGATTAATAGACGTACTAAAATCTTAGCAACACTCGGTCCATCAACGGATAATCCAGAAGTTTTAAAAGGCATTTTGGATGCAGGAGTGAATGTTGTGAGAATCAATTTTTCTCATAATAACGAAAAAGAACACTTAGAGCGTATTGCTCAAATAAGAAAATACGAAAAAGAGAATGATAGCTTTATTGGAATCTTGATGGATTTACAGGGTCCAAAGATTAGAATTTCAGGATTCAAAGATGGAAGTATAGAGCTGAAAAAAGGTGATCATTTTGCACTTGATGCTGAACTTGATGAATCCGAGGGTAGTCAGGATTCTGTTGGAATCGCCTATAAGGAGCTCCCAAATGATTTAAATGTGGGTAATACATTGTTGCTAGATGATGGAAAGATAATTCTAGAGGTCCAGCAGATTAAGGGACAAAAAATTCTAACTAAGGTATCGCAAGGTGGAATTCTTTCTAACAACAAAGGAATTAATCTGCGAGGTGGTGGCTTAAGTGCAAGCGCACTAACTGAAAAAGACAAACAAGACATTATTACTGCGGCTAAAGCTGACGCGGATTACGTTGCAATCTCTTTTCCTATTAATGCAGATGATGTTCGTGAAACAAAGAGACTTCTAATGGATGCAGGTTCTAACGCAAGTGTCATTGCAAAAATTGAAAGAGCAGAGTCTCTTCAAGAAGACGTCATTACTGAAATCATTCAGGAGTCGGCAGGCATTATGGTAGCTCGAGGTGATTTAGGAGTTGAAATTGGTGATCCTCAATTACCAGCTCAGCAAAAGCGATTAATTTTGTTAGCTAGAGCTAATGATAGATTTGTGATTACTGCAACTCAGATGCTTGAATCAATGATTATGAGCCCTATACCTACAAGAGCTGAAGTTTTTGATGTTGCAAATGCTGTTTTAGATGGTACTGATGCTGTCATGCTATCTGCTGAAACAGCAGTTGGTAAGCACCCAGTGAATGCTGTTAAAACGATGAATGATGTATGTCTAGAGGCTGAGAAGAGCCCAACAGCAAAAGTCTCTCATCATAGACTTCATGAAAATTTTGAAGGTATTGATGAAACGATTGCGTTGAGTTCTATGTATGCAGCCAATCACCTAGGCGCTAGAGTTGTTGCTACACTCACTCAGACAGGTAAAACAGCGCTATGGATGTCTAGAATTAGTTCAAATATTGCAATTTTTGCTATGTCAGATAATTATAAAACATTAAAGAAAGTTACTATTTACAGAGGAGTCTATCCTTGTTATATTGACAAAACTAGCGCCGATGATTGGAATGATGTTAATAGTCATGTTATTGAAAATCTTGAGGATAGGGCTGAGGTGACTAATGGAGATATTGTTATTGTTACAAAGGGTATGCATAAAGATAAATCGGGTGGAACAAACTTGATGAAAATTTTGCGTGTTGGTGATGGAAATTATTAAAAGAAAATAAAAGGGTAAATATTATGATAAATAATCAAGAAGAGTTAAGACAAACGGCCAATCAACTTTCTGCGAAAGGCAAAGGACTGCTTGCAGTAGATGAATCTACTCCAACCATAGGTAAAAGACTTGCTGGAATTAATGTTGAGAATACAGAAGAGAATCGCCAAGCATACAGAGGCATGCTTTTCACCTCGGAGGGCCTTGGTCAATTTATCAGTGGTGCAATCCTTTTTGAAGAGACTCTATATCAAAACCATGCTGATGGTGAGACCATGGTTTCAAAGATTAATAAGCTCGGAATTATTCCTGGTATTAAAGTCGACAAAGGTTTAAGTCCACTTGCAGGTGCTCACGAAGTTGAAACTTGGTGTAAGGGGCTCGAGGGCTTAGCTGAGAGAACTGCTGAGTATTATAAGCAGGGCGCGCGATTTGCAAAATGGAGAGCTGTTTTACAAATTACTGCTGACGGTTGTCCAACTGATTTAGCAATTCGCGAAAATGCTTGGGGTCTTGCAAGGTATGCAAAGATTTGCCAAGAATCCGGACTTGTCCCAATTATTGAGCCAGAAATCCTAATGGATGGTGACCATACAATTGAAACAACAGCAGAGGTTCAAGAAAAAGTTTTAGTTGAAGTCTATAAAGCTTGCTCTGAAAATAAAGTTTTCTTAGAGGGAACATTATTGAAGCCGTCAATGACTGTTTCAGGAGCTGATAATAAAAATAAAGCTGGATCAGAAGAGGTTGCAAAAATGACAGTAAGAACAATGAATCGTTGTGTGCCTGCCTCAGTGCCTGGGATTATGTTCTTGTCAGGTGGTTTAACAGAAGAAGATGCTTCTGTTTATCTTAATACGATGAATAGTATTGAGCATAAAAGTTCAACTAGTCTCACATTTTCATATGGTAGAGCGCTTCAACAGTCATGCTTACAAGCATGGAGTGGAAGTAATATTGAAGCAGGCCAAAAGGCCTTAATGGCTAGATGTCAAGCGAATTCAGAAGCTTCAACTGGAGACTATGTTGCGGGCTCTCAGCCTTCATCACAAGAGACTCTTTTTGAGGCAGGTTATAAGTATTAGTATCAGCTCAATAAAGCAACCAATGACTTAATTTATCAAGTTAAAGTCTTAAAGCGTATAATGAAGGGCCCGATTAATCGGGCCTTTTTTATTGATAGGCAAAAAAAGATGAACCAAAGTAAATATTATCCTGTGATTGTTGTTGGCGGTGGTCATGCTGGAACTGAGGCTGCATTAGCTTCAGCAAGGATGGGCGTGGACACACTATTAATCACACATAATATCGAGACACTTGGTCAGATGAGTTGCAATCCTGCTATTGGAGGAATTGGTAAAGGACACCTGGTAAAAGAGATTGATGCAATGGGCGGATCAATGGCACAAGCGATTGATTTAGCAGGCATTCAGTTTAGAACTCTAAATGCATCAAAAGGGCCTGCTGTTAGAGCAACAAGAGCACAAGCAGATAGACTTTTATACAAGGGTGTTATAAGAGAGAAGCTCGAAAACCAAGACAACTTAACTTTATTTCAGCAACCAGTCGATGATTTAATTATCGAAAATAACCGAGTAAAGGGCGTCATAACTCAGATGGGACTTGACTTTTTTGCTGATAAGGTCATTCTTACTTCTGGTACGTTTTTGGGTGGAATCATACATATTGGGCAACAAAATTATCAGGGTGGAAGAGCGGGTGATGCTCCAGCCAATATTTTGTCAGAAAGGTTGCGTTCATATGATTTGGGAGTAGGAAGGCTAAAAACTGGAACACCACCACGTCTAGATGGAAGAACCATAAACTATAGTCTTCTTCAAAAACAAGAGGGCGATACTCCATTACCTAGTTTTTCTTTTATGGGTAAATCATCAGATCATCCAAAGCAAATTCCTTGTTTTATAACTCATACTAACGCTAAAACTCATGAGCATATCACGAATGGATTAAAGGACTCTCCACTATTTAGTGGAAAAATTGAAGGAATTGGTCCGAGATATTGCCCATCAATAGAGGATAAAGTGGTTAGATTTTCTGAAAGAGACTCTCATCAAATTTTTGTTGAACCTGAAGGCCTCACAACACATGAGGTTTATCCTAATGGCATATCTACATCATTAGCTTATGATGTTCAGGAAGAGTTTGTAAACTCAATTAAGGGTTTTGAAAATGCCAAGATTATGAGACCTGGATACGCAATCGAATATGATTTTTTTGATCCGCGTGGATTAAAACAAACACTTGAGGTCAAGAAAATCTCTGGTCTATTTTTTGCAGGGCAAATTAATGGAACGACGGGTTATGAAGAGGCAGCTGCACAAGGTTTACTTGCGGGGGTTAATGCTGCTCTGCAAGTACAAGAAAAAAATCCTTGGATACCTAAGCGAGACGAATCTTACATCGGGGTCATGGTTGATGATTTAACCACTAAGGGTGCAACTGAACCCTACAGAATGTTTACTTCTAGAGCAGAATACCGATTACTACTTAGAGAGGATAATGCTGATGAAAGGTTAACCCCCCAAGCAAGAGAGTTGGGACTTATTGATGATAATCGTTGGCAGTCATTCAATGGCAAATATGAGCAAGTAGCACTTGAAAAAAAACGGCTCAAATCTTTTTGGATTCAGTCAAGTGATGCCCAGGCTGAGGATGTGCTTGGAATTAAACTCAGTCATGAGTACAGTCTAGAAGCGTTGCTAAAAAGACCAAATATAGATTACAAACTTCTTAGTAAAATCGAAAGCGCCAAGCCTTTTTTAGAGGATAGATTAATCATTGAGCAAGTAGAAAACCAAATTAAATATGAAGGTTACATCAAGAGACAGCTAGATGAAATTGAAAAATATCGTAAAAATGAAAATACGAAACTTTCCTCAGATATTGACTATTCAGAGATTAAAGCTCTATCTAATGAGGTCAGACAAAAGTTAAACGAGTTTAAACCTGAAACCATCGGTCAAGCTAGCAGAATTCAAGGGGTAACTCCCGCTTCCATTTCAATATTATTGGTCTTTCTCAAAACTTATAAAACATTGTCGTGAGTGAGATCAAAAAATTGCTTTGCGAGGGCGCAAAGATAATGGATGTTTCACTTACAGATGAACAGGTTAGACAACTTTTAGATTATCATGCGCTTATTAATAAATGGAACAAGGTTTATAACTTAAGTGCCATAAGAGATCCTCTTGAGTCTATAAAAAAACACTTTTTGGATAGTTTCTCGATTTTAGAGTTTATCAAACCAGGATTATTATTAGATGTTGGCTCTGGAGCTGGCTTGCCAGGTATTATCATTGCAATTATGAAGCCTAAAACCAATGTTTTTGTAATCGATAGTGTTGGAAAGAAGTGTCGTTTTATGCAAACAGTTAAGACTGAGCTAGGTCTTGAAAACTTAACGGTAATAAATACTAGAGTTGAATCTTTTAATTACCCCGAATTATTTTCCCAAATAACTTCAAGGGCTTTTGCTTCAGCGATTGATACAGTTAATAAAACTAAGCATTTGATAGCTAATGATGGGCGATATTTATTAATGAAGGGTGACAATATCGCTTTAGAAAATATTGAAAATATGGAATCTAAAGTGCATGTTTTGAAGGTTCCATTTGTTTCAGATAATCGTTCACTTTTAGAAATTAAGATATAATTTTTTATTATGCAAATAGTTGATTCCCATTGCCATATTGACCGAGTTGATTTAGACGCCTTTGGTGGAAGTATGGAGTCAATGCTAAGGCATGCAAGTGAATTATCTGTTTCTAAATTTTTATGTGTTTGTATTGATTTGGAGCATTTTGAACAAGTTCATAATCTATCGCTTACCTACCCAAATATATACTCATCCGCTGGGGTTCATCCAACAGAAACAAATTGTAAGGATCCATCTGTAGAAGAGTTATTGGAGTATGCGGATAAAGAAAAGGTTATTGCCATTGGCGAGACTGGTTTAGATTATTTCCATGTTAGAAAAGATGAGGCAGATTGGCAAAGAGAGCGTTTTAAGAGGCATATTGAAGCGTCTAATGTTTCTGGTAAGCCTATGATTATCCATATGAGAGATTCTAAGGAGGATACGATTGAAATGCTCTCTAAAGAGAAGGCTCAAAAAGGTGTTATGCATTGTTTTTCAGAGGACTTACATACTGCTGAAGCTGCTCTAGATCTTGGATTCTATATCTCATTTTCTGGAATTTTGACTTTTAAGAGCGCTGAGTCTTTAAGAGAGGTTGCTAAAAAAATTCCGGCTGAACGAATCTTAGTAGAGACAGATTCTCCTTACTTAACCCCAGTCCCTAAAAGGGGTAAGCCTAATAGCCCGGCTTACACATATTACGTAGCAGAAAAACTTGCTGAGATTCGTAATACAAGTATTTCAGAGATTGCCAAAGTAACTACTCAAAATTTCAATAGACTATTCTTCACCTAAACTAATGATCGATCATGATTCACCAAGATTTATAACTGTTGATGATTTTTCGGTTGGTCAGAGACTTGATAACTATTTAATTAAACAGCTTAAGGGTGTTCCAAAATCACGAATTTATCGAATTATCCGTAAAGGCGAGGTAAGAGTTAATAAAGGTAGAAAAAAAGCTGACTATAAACTTAATTCAGAAGATGTTGTTCGAATTCCACCAATTAGGACTTCTTCAGCAAAAGATATAAAGCCATCTGAGGACCTACTAGCGTTACTTAATTCTTCAATTCTATATGAGGACAAGGGACTTGTTGTAATCAACAAGAGGCATGGAATGGCCGTTCATGGGGGAAGTGGAGTTTCGATCGGAATAATCGAGGCGCTCAAGTCACAATATAAAGAGCCAATAGAGCTGGTTCATCGATTAGATAGAGCCACCTCGGGTTGTCTAATTCTTGCAAAAAAAAGATCAGTTCTTAAATCACTTCATGAACAGCTGGTAAATCACGAACTAGAAAAAAGATACACAGCACTTGTTAAAGATACTTGGAGCAAGAAAAAACATACTATAGATGCGCCTATCTATCAAAACTCTAGATACAGCGTTATTGACTCAAAAGGCAAGGAATCATTAAGCCATTTCCATCCAATCAAAAATTTCCAACTGGGAGACTTCAGCGCATCATTAGTCGAAGTCCTAATTGAAACAGGCAGAACCCATCAAATTCGGGTTCATGCTCAGTATGCCAAGCATCCTGTGGCCCAGGATAATAAATATGGAGACAGCTTATTTGATCAGTTTATGAAAAAGAAAGGTTTAAACCGATTATTTTTGCATGCAAAAACTATTACATTTACTAATCCAATGACCAAAGAGATCCAAAAAGTTACAGCACCATTACCTAATGATCTTGAAGAATTTTTAAATAAATTATGAATGCATATATCCAATTAATGAGGCTAGATAAACCTATAGGCATATTACTTCTTCTATGGCCAACCTATTGGGCACTTTTTTTGAGTGCAGGTGGATGGCCAGATTTTGATTTATTGATTATATTTACTTTGGGTGTTATCGTTATGAGGACTGCCGGGTGCGTTATTAATGATTTTGCCGATCGAAACATCGACAAATATATTAAAAGAACAAAAGATAGGCCGCTCACCTCAGGCCAAATCTCACCAAGGTCCGCCTTAATATTGTTTTTTATATTGCTATTGATAGCTTTAGCTTTAGTTTTGCAAACTAATCAACTAACAATTAAGCTTTCATTTATAGCGCTATTTCTCGCATCGCTATACCCCTTTACAAAGCGATGGACTAACCTACCTCAGTTTGTATTAGGGGCCGCATTTGGTATGAGTGTTCCTATGGCATTCAGTGCGCAAACTGGTTCATTGCCTATCACTGCGGGAATTGTATTTCTTGCAACGCTTGTATGGACACTGATCTATGACACGCTATACGCAATGGGTGATCGTGATGAAGATATCCAAATTGGAGTAAAGTCAACCGCTATTTTGTTTGAAAAGTACGATCAGATCATCATCACTTTGTTACAAATCTTGCTCATTTTAATTTTTATAGTGATGGGCAATATATTCAAATTAGGCCAAATTTATTACTTTTCTTTAATAATTATTGCTATTTTCATGACTTATCATCAGTTTTTAATGAGAAAACGTCAAAATGAGCAGTATTTTCTGGCCTTTTTAAGCAACAATTACATTGGTATGACTGCGTTTGCAGGGATTTTCTTATCTGTGGCCCTATAAAGTTAAATTTTGTTGTTTTTTTGCAACTTTTAGTCAATTTTTGAGCATTTTTGCTCTTTTTTTAGTTTTTTTTCATCAATTAAACTTGACACTCTGATTTCATTACTATAAAAAGTCCACCAATCGGCAAAGATGCTGATTATCTTTATAATTAATGGAGAGAAAATATGTTAAGTAATGTAACTGGTTGGATTAAAAAATTAACTGAAGCAGGTGTTGGTCTTGTAGCACTTGCAGTTGTTGTTCAAGTAATATTTGGCTCAAGCGCTTCATTCCTTCCTGGTGATGTTGTGGCTAGGTTAACGGATATGATTGGTGCTCTTGGTAGCGCTGGCTTAGTTGGTTTAATTACAGCAGGTTTGTTGTATACCATCTTTTCTAAGTAAACATTTCATATTTACTCAAGAAGAACCCGCCTAACGGCGGGTTTTTTAATATATAAATGAAATAATTCTGTGTTATTTAAATTGAGATTAGAAGATCTTAGCTAATTATTAGCCATTCTGAGTCTTGAAAACTTGACACACTGATTTCGATACTATAAAAAGTTTAACAATCAGCGAAGAATCTGGTTATCTTAAAATTAATGGGGAGACTATATGTTAGATAATGTAATTGGTTGGGTAAAAAAATTAACTGAAGCTGGTGTAAGTATCATTGCACTTGCAGTTGTTGTTCAAATAATTTTTGGTAGTCAAGCTGCATTTCTACCTGGTGATGTCATAGCTAGATTAACAGATATTATTATGGGACTTGGTTCTGCAAACTTGGTCGGCTTAATTGCTGTTGGTTTGTTGTATAAGATCTTTACTAAGTAATCAATACTAGCTTAGTAAAAAAACCCGCCTTACGGCGGGTTTTTCATAATCTAATTAAGTCAAAATTTAAATTCCTCTAAGGAGTTCATTTATGCCTACTTTTGATCTTGTCTTGGCGTCAACCTGTTTGACTATAACCGCACAATAGAGAGAATAACTTCCATCAGAAGAAGGAAGGTTGCCTGAAACTACAACTGATCCAGCTGGAATACGTCCATAACTGACTTCACCTGTCATTCTATTAAAAATTTTGGTTGATTGGCCAATATAAACTCCCATCGATATAACAGCTCCTTCTTCAACAATGACACCCTCAACTACTTCTGATCTGGCTCCAATAAAGCAATTGTCTTCAATAATAGTTGGACTCGCTTGCAAAGGTTCTAATACTCCACCAATACCAACACCACCTGAAAGGTGGACATTTTTACCAATTTGCGCACAAGATCCTACTGTGGCCCATGTATCAACCATTGTTCCAGAGTCAACATATGCACCAATATTTACATAAGATGGCATTAAGACCGTATTTGGGGCGATGTATGAGCCTCTTCTTGCAGTTGCAGGCGGGACTACTCTTACGCCTGAAGCTTGAAATTCTTTTAAAGTAGTTTCAGCATATTTAGATGGAACCTTGTCAAAGTACTGTGTAAACCCAGAGGGCATGGGGACATTGTCCGCAAGTCTAAACGATAGTAATACTGCTTTTTTAAGCCACTCATTGACTTCCCAATCACCAATGCCTTTTTGCTCTGCAACCCTTGCCTTTCCAGAGTCAAGCAAATGTATTGCTTCATTAACTGCTTCTTTGACCTCAGAGCTAGCTGATTCTGGTGTGAGATGGTTACGATCTTCAAAAGCTGCTTCAATAATATTTTTCATAATTCTTAGCTTAAAAAAAGGAAGAATTATATCATTTACATTGCTTTTAAAGCTATTTAATGTTCGTGATGGTGGTTGTGATGATGCTCATAAGTTGCCATTAAATCATTGATTTGATCAGCAAATAAGTCATTAAATTTCTCATCCTTTAAAATTGACTCTGGAAGTCCTTCACAGCAAATGTGGTGATAAAGGCATAAAACCTGAGTTGACTCTTTCATAACTCTATGGAGATCATGGGATACCATTAGAACCGCGCAATTTTGTTGTTGATGTATGTCTTGAATTAACTTGTAAAGCTGCATTTGCCCATCAACGTCAAGATTTTGAGCAGGCTCATCCAGTATTAAAACATTTGGCTTGTTGAGAAGTGCCCTTGTTAACAATACCTTTTGCAATTCACCGCCAGATAAGTTTTTTAAAGGGGATTTAAGTAAATCCTTTATTCCTGTTAGCTCAAAAGTCTTGAGCATAAATTCAGAGTCTAATTTTTGATTTAAGGTTAAAAAATCTTTTACAGAGATCGGTATAAAAGGATTGGCTGAAAAAGTTTGAGGTGTGTAGCCTAGTCTAATGTTATCAGTATATGTTATATCACCAGAGTCCTGCTTAATGACGCCCAACAGGACTTTAATTAAAGAGCTTTTGCCAGCTCCATTTGGGCCTATTAATGTTATAAATTCACCCTCATGGAGTTTAAAGCTAACATCATCAAGGACATTTTTTCCATTATGGCTTAGGCTTATATTGTTAAGTGTAATCAGAGCGTCAGACATCTTTACATTTTATATAACAATTTATATACAGACTCAATATATAAATTTTGAAATAGCAAATTTATAACTTAGTTTTCAAGAACAACAAAACTTAGTTTAGATGTAAAATTTGGACATGGCCCACCCACTCATTTTAGTTGACGGTTCAGCGTTTTTATTTCGCTCATACTTTTCAACTATATCTCAGAATTTAACCAATGATAGTGGTTTTCCTACTGGAGCAATGTTTGGCGTCGTGAATGCCATTAAGCACCTACAAAGAAAGTACCAAGGAGCAAAACTCATAATGGTATTTGATGCGAAAGGGTCCAATTTTCGCCATCAAATGTTTCCTGACTATAAGGCAAATAGAAGTCCCGCTCATGATGACTTAATTATTCAGATAGAGCCTCTATATAAAATTATTCGCGCTATGGGTTTCCATTTCTTATGTGTTGAAGGTGTTGAGGCCGATGATGTCATTGCTACATTGTCAAGATTTGCAGCTCAAAGTGATATTGAGACAATCATTGCAAGCGGTGATAAAGACCTCTTCCAGCTTGTCGGTGGAAATATTAAGCAACTAGATATGAAAGGGAAATTATATAGTGAAGCTGATGTCAAAGAAAAAATGGGAGTTAATCCTAATCAAATTTTAGATCTGCTCGCTTTAACAGGTGATTCTGCAGACAATATTCCCGGTGTGCCGAGTGTTGGGCCTAAGACTGCATCTAAATGGCTTGAGCAATATTCTAATATTGAAGGAGTCAAAGCCAATGCTGAGAAGATTGGTGGTAAGGTAGGTGAAAAACTTAGGGAATCTTTTGATTTATTAGACCTCTCTTATCAATTAGTTCAACTTAAGTTTGATGTTCAGCTGCCTTTTGATATTTTAGAAGAGGAGCCTGGAGAAAATACAGAAGAATTAATTGCCCTATACAAAGAGTTTGGCTTCTCTATGTGGTTAAAGCAGTTAGATGAAAAGAATGAGACTGTTCAAATTAATTCACAAGAAAAAGAGATACCAGAATCTCCAAACACTGATGCCAAAATATCGATGGATGACTATACTAAATCGTTAGTACTCACTGAAGATGAATTTACATTGTTATTATCGAAGTTATCCTCTAGCAAGTCTTTTGTATTTGATCTTGAGACAAATAGTCTTGACTATATGGAGGCCGAAATCGTTGGATTCGTTTTCCTTATTGAAAAGAGCAGTTATTACGTCCCAGTGGCCCATGATTATTTGGATGCTCCAGTGCAGCTTCCAAGATATATGGTATTGAATTCTCTAAAGTCAATTTTAGAAAGTGAGGTAATAGGCAAAATTGGTCAGAACTTAAAGTATGATGCCCATGTTTTAGCTAATGTCGACATAGAGCTCAATGGAATTGTTGATGACACAATGCTTAAATCTTATTGCTTGGATTCAGTAGCAAGTCGCCACAACATGGATGACTTGGCGCTGCATTATTTAGATCACACTACAATCCATTATTCAGATGTAGCTGGAAGCGGTAAAAAACAATTAACCTTTAATCAGGTCAGTATTGATGAGGCAATGCCATATGCCTGTGAGGATGTAATTGTGACAAATGAACTTAATAATTTACTTGAGCTAAAACTTCAATCCTTTCCTAAGCTTGTAGCGTTGTACAAGAGTATTGAAATTCCATTAATTAAGGTCATGCTCAGACTGGAAAGGAACGGTGCACTTTTAGATGAGACATCTCTTTTTAATCAGCAAGTTGAAATAAAGGCTGAGATGGCTAGCATTCAATCAAAGGCATTTGAAGTAGCAGGTGATGAGTTTAATCTGGAGTCGCCTAAGCAAATACAACAAATATTATTTAGTGAGGAGGGTTTTGGGCTTGAGCCAAAAAAGAAAACAGCCAAAGGCCAACCATCCACAAATGAAGAAGCATTAAAGTTGTTAGATCATCCCTTAGTTGAGTTAATTCTTTCCTATAGAACTCTGACAAAGTTAAATTCTACATATCTAGAAGCGCTTCCTAAACAGATCAATAGAAGAACAGGTCGACTGCATACCTCATATCATCAGGCTGTAACCGCAACTGGCCGACTTTCATCATCAAAGCCTAATTTTCAAAATATCCCAATAAGAACCGAACAGGGTGCTCAAATTAGGTCCGCTTTTATCGCTAATAAGGGAAGCATTATTCTTGCTGCCGATTACTCTCAAATTGAATTGAGGATTATGGCCCATATCTCAGAGGATAAAAACTTACTCACTGCCTTTAATAATAATGAAGATGTCCACCGATCAACCGCTTCTCAGGTTTTTGATACAGAAATTTCTAAGGTGACTAAAGATCAGCGTCGAAAGGCTAAAGCCATTAATTTTGGCCTAATTTATGGAATGAGTGCATTTGGTTTAGCTAAACAAATCGATGTTTCAAGGACGGAAGCCAAACAATATATAGATGGCTACTTTGAAAATTATCCTGGTGTCCTTCAATTTATGAATGAGACAAAAGAGAAAGCGAAATCTCAGGGATATGTTGAGACAGTATTAGGTAGGAGGCTTTATTTGCCTCAA
>JAOGRV010000011.1:0-40349 GCA_028107545.1 Pseudothioglobus singularis (SeqCode)
GCGACCTCTTCCTTACCAAGGAAGTGCTCTACCGACTGAGCTAGGTGAGCACAGTCCTAACCACTTGGAGCGGGTGATGGGAATCGAACCCACCTCATTAGCTTGGAAGGCTAAGGTAATACCAATATACGACACCCGCAATTTCCTTTTCTTTTTTCTCTGGTGGAGGGAGTTGGATTCGAACCAACGTACTCAGAGAGAACGGATTTACAGTCCGTCGCCTTTAACCACTCGGCCACCCCTCCAAAAAAACAATCGGATATTATCCCATAACTAATTCTGCTTAGCAAGGATTAAATAAGCTAAATATGAGGTATAAAAATGATTATTTTATGCGTGAAACTCCACTCTTTACTGCGGCATCAAATATAGCTTTTGGAATCAGGTCAATGAGTCTAGGATCAAAAGGTTTTGGAATGAAGTAATCTTTACCAAAACTGAACTCTTCAACTTGATAAATTTCTAATAACGATTGAGGGGCAGGTAGCTTTGCGAGGTCCTTTATAGCATGCACAGCTGCAACTTTCATTTCAGTATTGATAATCTTGGAATTAGCATCTAGGGCGCCTCTAAAAATATAAGGAAAACCAATCACATTATTAACCTGATTTGGAAAATCACTTCTTCCCGTTGCCATCAATGCATCATCTCTACAAGCAAAAACATCCTCAACTGAAATTTCAGGATCAGGATTAGATAAAGCAAAGATTATTGGCTTTTTGGCCATCGATTTAATCATAGCTTGAGTAACAAGATTACCTCTTGCAACACCAATCAAGACATCGGCTCCATCAATTGCATCAGCCAAAGTCTTTTTACTCGTATCCACCGCAAAAGCTGCTTTGTACTTATTAACGATGCTTATTTGTTCTTTAGAAACAACACCCCTCCGGTCAACCAGAATCATATTTTCTTTTTTAAATCCAAGATTCACCAATAAATCTAGAGTTGCGATACCAGCAGAACCACCACCTGCAACAACAATCTTAGCAGAAGTAATTGATTTTCCTTGAATTTCAAGAGCATTTAAAAGTCCAGCTGCAACAATAATGGCAGTACCGTGTTGATCATCATGAAATACAGGAATATCTAGCTCTTTAATGAGTCGCTCCTCAATTTCAAAACAGCGCGGGGCAGAAATATCTTCCAAATTGATTCCGCCAAAAGTGGGTGCAATATTCTTAATCGTATTGACTATTTCATCAACATTTTGAGTATCAAGCTCAATATTAAAAACATTGATGCCTGCAAAGCGTTTGAATAAAACTGCTTTTCCTTCCATCACTGGTTTTGCAGCAAGAGGACCAACATTTCCAAGACCTAAAACCGCTGAACCGTCAGTAATAACCGCTACCAAATTACCCTTAATTGTGTATTGGTATACATTACTCTGATCTTTAGCAATTTCTCTGACTGGCGCAGCAACACCAGGACTATAGGCCAAACTGAGATCTTGATCATTATCAAGTTTTTTATGGGAGGTTACATCAAGCTTCCCAGGTCCACCATCTTTGTGATAAGCTAAAGCTCTATCATGCAAACTTTTTGACATTCTGACCCTTAAATTTTATTAATTAACTACTACTTAACAAACTCTTTGCCGATTTTTATATCAGATCTGAGTGTATCAAGGGCGTAATCTAGGGTAGTCTGTTCAAATTCTGAAAGAGTGCCATAGTTGAGTATTTTTTCGACACCATTCTTACCCAATAGCACTGGCTGAGCAAAAAATCTAGCCAATTCTCCAGATCCCTCAACGTAGGTGCACTCAATGACGTCTTTTTCACCATTTAGTGCTCTTACTAGAGATAAACCAAATTTAGCTGCAGCCTGACCCATTGACAATGTGGCAGAGCCGCCCCCTGCTTTAGCTTCGACAACTTCTGTTCCTGCATTTTGAATCCGTTTAGTCATTGAAGCTGCATCTTCGTCATTGAATTCGTAGCCAGATTGAGAGAGAAGGGGAAGAATAGTGATTCCAGAATGTCCGCCAATAACAGGAATATTGACATCTTTAGGATCCTTATTATAGATTTCAGCAACAAAAGTACTTGAGCGAATCACATCAAGAGTGGTGACTCCAAATAACCTTGCAGGATCATAAACACCCTTATTTTTTAAAACTTCAGCGGCAATTGCAACAGTTGTGTTGACTGGATTAGTAATAATACCAATAAGCGCATTGGGGCAATTATCAGCACAAGAAGAAACGAGATTTTTTACAATTCCAGCATTAATATTAAACAAATCTGAACGATCCATGCCAGGCTTACGAGCAACACCAGCAGAGATTAAAACAATATCAGCATTTAATAAAGCTGGAGAGGGGTCTTCACCCGAAAAACCTTCCACTTGAACTGGAGTTGGGATGTGACTTAAATCAGCTGCAACCCCGGGCGTTACTGGAGCAATATCATACAAAGACAATTCTGTTCCACTGGGAAGCTCTGTTTTAAGAAGTAAGGCAAGAGCCTGACCAATTCCACCTGCAGCACCTAATATTACAACTTTCATCACATCTCCTAAATTAATTATTTTTATAGTAAATTATTCATGGCAGCAATATTGCTAACCGAAATTTCTTTTGGACAAACCGTTTCGCAATGTCGATGATTTGAACAACTTCCAAACCCTTCCTCTTCCATCTGATTGATCATCCTCTCTGCCCGTTTTTTGCTTTCAATTTTTCCCTGAGGTAAGCGTTCAAAATGGTTGATTTTTGCGGCTACAAATAATGAAGCTGAAGCATTTGGACAAACTGCAACGCATGCACCACAGCCAATACAAGTTGCTGAATCAAATGCACAATCAGCATCATCTTTATTGACTAACTGTGAGTTGGCCTCTGGAGCAGAGCCAACTGACACAGAAATAAATCCACCGGATTGAATGATTCGGTCGAATGCCTCTCGCTTGACTGCAAGATCCTTGACTATTGGAAAGCTTTTTGCCCTCCAAGGCTCAATCCATAATTCCCTTTGATTTGCGTAATCCCTCATATATAGCTGACAAGTTGTAGTGGCCTTTTTTTCACCATGAGGATGGCCATTTATTACCAATGAACAAGTACCACAAATACCCTCTCGGCAATCATAATCAAAAACAACACAGTCTTCCCCTTTTTCTATAAGCTCTTCATTTAGCTGATCGAGCATCTCAAGAAAAGAAGTGTCACTGTCAATATCGCTTATCTCATAGGTGACAAAACTTCCACCACTTTGCATATTTTTTTGTCGCCAGATATGTAATGTAAAATTCATTTGTAGTCCCTATATGTTGGCTTGATAAACTCGAAATCAAGTTGCTCTTTATGAAGCACAGGTTTGTCATCACTGTACTCCCAAGCAGCCACATATCCAAAATTTTCATCATCCCTCATTGCATCTCCACTTTCAGCCAGATACTCAAGACGCGCATGCGCACCGCATGATTCATCTCGATCCAAAGCATCAACACACATGAGATGTCCAAGCTCAATAAAATCTGCAACTCTTCCAGCTTTTTCAAGCGTCTGATTAAAATCTTTATCGACTCCAGTCACTTTAATTTTTTGCCAAAAATCTGCCTTGAGTTTCTCAATTGAAGCGATTGCATTTTTGAGTGAATCCTTATCTCTTGCCATGCCACATGACGTCCACAAAATGCTTCCTATTTTTCTATGAAAGTAATCTGGAGAATGCTGAGGATCAGGAGCATTCATTAAACTATCAATACGACTTTTAACTGAATCAACGGCTGCCAATACCTCAGGATGGTCATCATTAACCTCCTCAAATTTTCCTAGTGCTAAGTAGTTAGCTACTGTCTGTGGAGCAACAAAATATCCATCTGCAAGGCCTTGCATCAAAGCAGAAGCTCCAAGGCGATTAGCACCATGGTCTGAAAAATTAGACTCGCCGCAAGCAAACAAACCGTCTATCGTTGTCATCAAATTGTAATCAACCCATAAGCCACCCATTGTGTAATGAGGTGCTGGATAAATTTTCATTGGAACTTCATAAGGGTTTTCACCGGTAATACTCTTATACATATCGAATAAATTTCCGTATTTCTCTTTAACCTTTTCAGTCCCCATTTTTTGAATCACCGAGGAAAAATCAAGATAAACTCCAAGGCGCTGATTATTTACAACTGAACCAATTCCTCTTCCTTCATCACAGATACCCTTAAGAGCTCTGGAAGCAATATCTCTTGGAACAAGATTGGCAAAGGCTGGATACATTCTCTCTAAAAAGTAATCACGATCTTCTTCTGCAATATCATTTGGACTCTTATCGCAATCTTCTTTATTTTTTGGGGCCCATATGCGGCCATCATTTCTCAGTGACTCACTCATCAATGTGAGCTTTGACTGGCTGTCGCCAGTTGGTGGGACACATGTGGGATGGATTTGAGTAAAGCTTGGATTTGCAAAGTAAGCTCCATTCTTATGGGCTCTCCATGTTGCAGAGGTGTTACAGCCTTTTGCATTTGTTGACAGATAGTAAGCATTACTATAGCCCCCCGTGCACATGACAACACAATCAGCTGTATGAGATGAAATTTCACCAGTCGTTAGGTCTCTGATAACAATACCCCTGGCCTTTCCATCAATAAGTATGACCTCTAACATTTCACATCTTGACTTATGTTTAACTCTCCCTGAGGCGATTTCTTTACTCATAGAGCTATATGCGCCTAAGAGGAGTTGCTGGCCGGTTTGACCTCTAGCATAGAAAGTTCGGGACACTTGAGTGCCGCCAAAAGATCTATTTGCCAAATAACCACTGTACTCTCTGGCAAAAGGAACGCCCTGGGATACTGCTTGATCAATAATGTTACAACTCAATTGAGCTAAACGATAAATATTGGACTCTCTCGCTCTAAAATCTCCACCCTTAATGGTGTCGTAAAAAAGTCTCCAGGTACTATCTCCATCATTTTGATAATTTTTACTAGCATTGACTCCGCCTTGAGCGGCAATAGAGTGGGCCCTTCTGGGACTATCATTGTAACAAAAAGACTGGACATTGTATCCTGCCTCACCCAAGGTGGCACATAATGATGCACCTGCCAAACCAGTCCCAATGACTATTACATTGTATTTTTTCCTATTTTGGGGCGCTATAAGAGCAAGATCAAATTTATGCTTCTCCCAACGATTCTCTAGAGGCCCTGTTGGAACATTTGAATTAAACTTTTGCATACAAAATACCTAATGGAATTGAGACATAACCTGCCATGATAAGTAGAACAATTAAGAGAGCAATACCCTTATGTTGTTTGCTTGAAACGCCCAAAGTCTGAAGTACATTTGAAAGTCCATGATGTAAGTGTGTTGAAATGGCAATCATTCCAAGCCCATATATAGCCCACATTATTGGCCTTTGAAAAATATTGGTAATTTCCGAGTATAAATCAACAGTATTAATAGACAACATTTGAACGGTGTGCGTAATGATAAAAATAAGAATGATAGACGCACCTGACCATGCCACTATTCGGGGGACAGCCTTTGGATAAGGTTTTTTATATCGATCACCACTACTTATATTATTTGAAAGTTGCCTCGTAACAGCAACAACTACATGGAAAGCTAGTGTCGCTATTAATAAAGTGGCCAAAACAGGATAAAAAATTGAGCCATTAAACCAGACATAAAATGCAGTAAAGGCCTCTTCACCAGAGTGAAAGGTTAGAGCTCCCAATAGATAAAATATTAGGAAAAAAAACCAAAATAATCCAGCCATTGCCATCATTTTTTTGAGACTGACTGTTGGGTTATTAGTATAGTTCATCGAATTCTTGACGTGGTTGAAGGTTCTCTTTTTTTATTGTTCTTAGACAACTGTTATATCGCAAAATTGGGTCGGCACAATGATCAGGAGCCATTTTTTCTGCGATCTCAAATTCTGCAATGGCTTCAATAAATCCATCATATGCAAAAGATCGAGACATGGAGTGCTTTAGTAAGCTTCTTGCTTGCCTCTCTAGGAAGATTCCAGAGTAATAATGACGTAAAAATTCTGAATTAAGTTTTTTGATACTATCTGTAATTTTATTACGGTGGACCTTAGACTCACTCTGAGATAGCTCATCGGTTAATGCAAGAATATATATGACTAAAGCATCTTGATTGTTATTATCAACAGCAAAAATATCTAGGCAAATGCTAATTGCCATTTCGGGCTGTAGCAAAGATCGATATTGTCTCGCACGCTCTAAAACGTCTTCAATTGAAGAGTTTTCAATTTTATGATAGACCTTATTGTTCACCGAATAACAATTTAACCTTTAGTAAGCTACATATTATATTTTATAAGCCGGTGAATTTTAGTCTTTAATTGTGTTTTTTATATGAAGAATTCATTTTGTTCAATGAAAAATTCATATGTTGAAACAGCGCTCCAGTTAAATTAAATATCAAGATAGCTTTCTAAAGAATCATCTAAAGCATCGAGCCATGGCGTATGGTGAGGTGGAGACTTGGTTCCAGTCATGAGTGAGGCATGTGACTTATCTCTAAAAGTCATAATTCCATCCTTCTTATTATGTTTCCAGTCCATAAAAGTTCTGTTAACTCCCTCAATATCAAAATTAGGATAATCCGTCTCATCAATCAGCATCTGAGTATAAGCCCCTTGAAAGTCAATCGCGTATGCAACATCGTCTTGTGCTGTTTCTTTTTCATGCCATTCAAGTGTATGTGCTTGCATTTCACTAAAAGATGGAAGACTGATCTTCTTTAGAATGATATCTCTTGCGTACCAAGCTTGCGCATCAAACATATTAAATGTGTACCATTGATCTTGCATTCCTAGATACATAAGTCTTGGGTTCTTCTCCCAGACGACGCCCTTATATAAGTCAAGAGGATAAAGGATATTATTAGTTTTTAATCTTAAACTATCTGGTAAGAAGGGGAAGTGATGAATATAACCTGTGCACAGAATGATCGAATCTACTTCTTTTGAAGTCCCATCGGCAAAGAAAGCTGTATTGCCATTCACCTTAACTAGCGCTGGCTTTTCTTCCCAATTTTCAGGCCAGCCAAAACCCATTGGCGCCGTTCTGTAGCTACTAGTGATTGATTTAGCGCCATACTTATAGCACTGTGAACCAATATCTTCAGCAGAATAACTACTGCCTATGACCAAAATATCTTGGTCTTTAAATTCCATAGCGTCTCTGAAATCATGGGCATGTAATATCCTGCCATTAAAATGGCTAAAGCCATCATAATTTGGAACATTGGGGGTTGAAAAGTGTCCGCTCGCGACAATGACATAATCAAATTTTTCAGAGTAAGTTTCATCGTCAACAAGATTACTCACTTTGACTGTAAATAGTTCACTTTCTTCATCGTATTCAACATTTCGAACTGCAGTATTAAATCGAATCATATTCCTAACCTTAGCTTTTTCTACTCTACCTTGAATATAGTCAAACAAAACTTCCCTTGGAGGGAATGAGGCAATTGGGTGGCCAAAATGTTCCTCAAAATAATAGTCAGCAAATTCAAGGCATTCTTTTGGCCCATTAGACCAAAGGTAACGATACATACTGCTGTGAGCAATCTCACCATGCTGATCAAGCCCAGTTCTCCAGCTATAATTCCATAGCCCTCCCCAATTGTCTTGTTTTTCAAAACAGACTATTTCTGGCAACTCTTCTCCTTTTTCTTCAGCAGACTTAAAAGCCCTTAACTGTGCCAGTCCACTTGGGCCTGCGCCTATGATTCCAACTCTTTGTCTCATTCTCTCTCCTTCAAAATATAGACTTTTTTTATTCCCATTAGTATTGTAGGGATATTTTTGATTTTATATAATCATTTACTCTTGGAATATATTAATTTATCTAAATTATGAGTTTAAAAAAAATATTAAAGATAAGAGCCATTTTCTAAAAAATTATTTGTGGCAATAAATGGTAAATAATGGTATAAAATGGATTTATGTTTCGTGGAATTCACCTTTTATCAATGGATGCAAAAGGTAGGATTAAAATTCCTACTCGTCATTTAGGGCAAGTCACTAAAATTTGTTCTGGACAGATGGTCATGAGCATTCATCCTGATGATCCTTGTCTCGTTCTCTATCCTTTAAAAGATTGGCAGCAACTAGAACTCAAAATTGGAGAACTTCCATCTCTTAATATTCATACCAAAAAATTATCAAGAAAACTTATTGGGCATGCCATTGATTGTGAATTAGACAAAATTGGTAGGATTCTTATTCCTAGCTCTCATAAGAATTACGCTAATTTAAATAATAAAGTTATACTGAGTGGACAAGGTAAAAGTTTTGAAATCTGGGATGAAAGGGCATGGAAAGATCAAATTGAAAAAATTGAAAGACTAAGCAATCAAACTGAAGTACCTCAGGAAATTTCAAAACTTTCTCTTTAGTTAAATGTCATTAAGTAAGAATAATGCGTCCACTAAAGAATCTAACTATCATGACTCTGTTCTCTTTAATGAGGTTTTAAAAGGTCTAAACATAAAATCAGGTGGCATCTATGTTGATGCCACTTTGGGCCGATGTGGTCATACTCAAGGAATACTAAATCATTTAGATAGCTTGGGAAGGGTTATAGGATTTGATCAAGATATTGATGCAATTAAATATGCAGAGATTAATTTCTCTGACCCACGGCTAGAGCTGATTCATAGTAATTTTTCAAACTTAAATGATGAGCTTAATAAAATTAATTTGATTGGTAAAGTTGATGGAGTCTTAATGGATTTAGGAATCTCCTCTCCTCAAATAGACAATGCCGATAGGGGATTTAGCTTTAATAAAGATGGTTTACTTGATATGAGGATGGATCAATCTCAAAGACTCACTGCTACAGAATGGCTTAAAGAGACAAGTGAAAAAGAAATCGCAGATACGCTCTATCAATATGGAGAAGAAAAAAGAAGTCGTATTATTGCTTCAACTATAAAGGAATATCAAAAAAATAGTGAAATCAAGACAACTCTTGAGTTAGCAAATCTCATTTCGACCGTCGTCAAACCAGGCAAAAATAAGCACCCTGCAACGCGCTCTTTTCAGGCCATAAGGATAGCCATTAATGATGAACTAATAATGCTCTCTGAAGCATTAAACCAAACGATTGATGCTTTAGATAAAGGAGGAAGGATTGCTGTTATCTCGTTTCACTCAATTGAGGATAGAATTGTTAAACAATTTATCCAAAAACACTCTCGGCCTAAGCAGATTCCAAAAGGCTTACCTATCATGATGAATGATACTCAACCTTGCCTCCTTAAGGATCTAGGGAAAGTGAAGCCTTCAAATGAAGAGATAAAAATAAACAGAAGATCAAGAAGTGCAATTTTAAGGATAGCTGAGAAGTGTTAGCGATTTTTCAAAAAAGGATTGTAATTAATTTGAGTTTAGTAATTTCAATAATACTTTTATCAATATTAAGCATCCATTGGCATCATGAAATGTATTTAATGCATAAAACAGAGAAAACACTCAAAAATGAGAATGAAAAAATTAATGCCTTGAATAGGCAGTTAATGATGGAATATTCTGAAATTCAAAGTGGAGTAACTGTCTATCAAAAATCACAAGATGAATTATTAATGATTGCTCCTCTTGAGTCTGAAATGGAAGAGGTGACCATATGAAAATAGCTCGCGTTCAAGGTTATAGAAATAGGCAGTCACTTGTCAAAATTTGCTTTATTGCAATTGTCATCATTTTTATCTATCGCGCCTTTAGTGTAACCGATATTAAAGCAAACGATATTCCTCTTAAAGCCAAAGCCTCTAAAAATTCAGAGTTTTCACTTGTAGAAAAATCAATTAGAGGAAACATCTTAGATAGAAATAATAATCTGCTTGCAATCAATCTGATACATAAAAAAATTAATCTAGATCCTATGATTATTCAAGAAGAATATATTGATCTCTTGGCAGATGCATTAGAAATGCCCAGAATGGATTTCAGGGAGCAAATTATTGAAAAAAAAATAAATAAAAGAAAATACTTTATTGTTAAAGAAAAACTCAAGGTAAATGATCCTATTTTAAAAAATATTGCTGAACTTCAAAAGAAAAGGTCTAAGGTGTGTTTTAAGACATCTAAAAATCCTACCATCACTCTTATCGATAAGGCTAAAAAGATTATTGGGATGAAGCCATCTGCCAAAGAAATGATTGAGGTAAACAAATGTGCTAGACAACGAATCGCTGGCGTAGCGATTGAATCAGGCGGCTTTCGTTATTATCCAAAAAAAGACTCTATGGCGCCTTTGATTGGAAAAACTAATTCAGAAAATATTGGGGTATTTGGAATTGAGTCTGAATATGATCAATATTTAGCTGGAATCAATGGAGTAAAAAGGCTAGCAGACAATAAAGATAATTCAAATATCTATTATGATGCTGAAATGATTAAAAAATTTAAGCAAGGAGAAGACTTAAAACTGACGATTGATTCAGACATTCAGTTTCATGTTTTCAATGCAATAAAAGAACAGGCAGAATTCCATGAGGCAGATTCGGCTGCAGCAATCGTTCTGTCTCCAAATGGTGAAATATTAGCGCTAGCCAATTACCCATCAACAAATCCAAATAATCATCAAAGCTATAGTGCAGATGATTATAGAAATCGTGTTTTTTCTGATAAAACCGAGCCAGGATCGACAATGAAACCTTTCACGATGCTTCTTGCCTTAGACAAAGGAGTCATAACTGCCACTGATGATGAGTTAATAGATGTTAAAAATCGTGTTGGAAATATACCTCCTGATAAAAAGTATTTTGAAATGACAATTCAACAAATACTCGAAAAATCACATAATTTAGGCACGGTAATGGTAGCTGAAAATATTGAAAATGAAGAGTTCTATGACACATGGGAAAAACTGGGTTTTGGAAGATCCCTGGGGGTGATGCCTGGGACAGAAAACTCAGGAGTCTTGAGACATTTTAGTAATTGGGGCTTGGCTGATAAAAGATCCCTCTCTTTTGGCCATGGACCTATGAATACCAATCTTGCTCAGCTTGCAAGAGCCTATCTAGTCTTTGCAAATGATGGGGCTCTCCCTTCACTTAAGCTTCTAAAAGATGAAAATAAAAATGAAAGCATTACACAAGTATTTACTCCAGAGTCAACACAAAGAATCTCTCAGATTTTAGATTCTGTAGCTTCAGATAATGGCTCTGGTTACCGTGCAGTTATTGATGGATATTCAGTAGCTGGCAAAACTGGAACTGCTGAAATGGTTATAGATGGTCAATACAATAAAGACGGCGCCAAGAGAACTTATTTTGTTGGTTACTCTCCTGCGGATAAACCTAAATACATTATGGCTGTCAGGCTTGATTATCCAAAAAAATGCTTTGTATCATGGGATCCAACCATTAGAAACCGATGTGAAGGATCCAATTCTGCTTCCATGGCTTTTAAAAAAGCCATGGAAAGAATACTCATTAATGATCCTGAAGTAATTTCTTTACTCGAGGGTTAAGATTTTTTTTGGCGGGTTGCGCTCACCTTGCTTTTCATAATATCTTGCATCACAGCTTTTTCTTCATCATGAGTTTTAGCGGAGAGAATTGAGGCCTTTGTAGATTTTCTTTCATAGAATTTTTCAGATGCAGTGAGGGTATACCCGAACTCCTCTTTAGCTTCATACTCACTCAAAAAGGGCTCCATTACGCTTAGTTCCTTAAGTCGGTTATAAACTCTTTCTTTAGATTTATAAGGTAATAATAATGCCTCCTTTGAAAGGTCAGACTCAACTTGAGCATGCCTTATTAGTTCAACCAAAACATCAGATTTTGGTAACTTCCTAGCCCTCTCTTCGATCACACTCGATGTCTCTGGATCATTAACAAGTGATGGATAATTAATGACGCAGGATATCATTCTAGACATAAGACTTTTTATACTTGAAGGGGAGGTTCTTTTGGGCTTTGTTTGAAACGATTGATTGACTATCTCTGCTTGCTCAAGCTCATTGGCATAATAGTGCTGGGTATTATTTGCAATGTTTTGCTCAATTGCTTTTTCTACTTGAGTTATATTTTGTCCAATGGTTTGAGCAATTCCCTCTATTAATTGTTGTTGATAGATTGGATAGCTTACTAGATTCACTAATGCTGTTGATTTTTCTAAAAATAATGTCTTGCCTTCAATCGTATTAAAAGGGACTTCAGCCTTTATATGTTCAAATAGAAAGTTAGAAAGTGTTTGCGCTTCATCTACTCTTTTATTGAATGCTTTAGCAGATTCACTTTTAATCAATGTGTCAGGATCTTCCCCTTCAGGTAATAGTAAAAATTTAATAACTAAGCCCGCAGTGATAGCAGGTAATGACGTTTGTAATGCTTTCCAAGCTGCATCTCTTCCTGCCTTATCACCATCAAAGCAAAAAACAATGGTTTCAGCTGTCCGGGATAAAACCTGTAAATGTGACGAGGTAGTGGCCGTTCCTAATGTAGCAACAACATTAGTGATTCCTTGTTGATGGAGTGCGATGACATCCATATAGCCCTCTACAACTATGATAGCATCTATTTTTCTGGAATATTTTCTACAATGGTAAAGTCCATATAATTCTTTTGATTTAGAGAACAAAGGGGTTTCGGGAGAATTCAAATACTTGGGGTTATCTTTGCTCGATAAGACTCTGCCTCCAAAGCCAATAACTGATCCCTTTGTATTGTGAATAGGGAACATAAGTCGATCTCGAAAACGATCATAATAGTCGTCTTTTTTATCTTTTTTGGGGACAATCATTCCCATTATCAATAGGTCTTGTATTGATTCTTCACTATTTTTATATGCATCAAAAAGATTAGTCCAGCCCGGCGGCGCAAAGCCTAGTTCAAATCGTTTCGCAATCGATCCACTTACTCCACGATTTTTAGCATAATCCACTACTTTCTTTTTAGCAGCTGAAGTTTTGAGTTGTTCCTGATAAAAGCTGCTCAACTCTTCCATTAATTTGTTATATCTCTTAAAGCGCATATCCACAGGCTTTGCAGTTTGATCATAGACAACTGAAATTCCAGACTCGCCTGCCACAGTCTCAATTGCCTCCACAAAAGCTAAATGATCGTATTTCATAATAAAATCAATGATGCCGCCGCTTTCACCACAGCCAAAACAATGGTATATTTGCTTAGTTGGGACTACAGTGAAGGAAGGTGTTTTTTCTTCATGAAAAGGACAGCATGCCTTATAATCTTTACCGGCCTTCTTTAAAGAGACACGCTTATTGATTAAACCAACAATATCTACTCTATTGGGTAAATCATTGATAAAATCTCTGTCAACAAATGGCATAATTTACAGCTTATTTTTTAGTTTCATTTAATTTTATTTTAATGTTAAACGTCGAATTTATTCACCCTAAATTTTTACTTACTTGGATTCTAATACTCTTTATGCGTCTTGGCGTCTTTATTCCATTCAAAGCTCAAGTGGTTGCTGGAAAAGCCATTGGAAGAATGATGCATCCATTTATGCTTAAGTTGAGATCAACAGCTTACTCAAACATTTCACATTGTTTTCCTGAAAAAAAACAACCTCAAGTTGAGAGACTAGTCAAGAGACACTTTGAAGCAATTGGAATCAGTTTTTTTGAGACTGCGAATGCTTATTATGGGACTGATAATAAAATTAAAAAATTGTTAACCATAAAGAATGAACATTTTTTTAAAGATGCCCTGAAAAAAGAAGGAGGGATTATTCTTCTTTGTTCACATTTTATGCCGCTCATGTTAGGCAGTCGTGCGCTATTAATTAAGCACACCATTGCAAATATTTACCGACCTCAAAATAACACACTATTTGATAGTACTATGGTCAAAGGATATAAAAAAAATGGCGCTGTTATGATTAGAAGTACTGACACTAGATCCATTATTAAAGCGATTAATAATAGCCTTCCGATATGGTATGCTCCTGATCAAGATTTGGGTAAAAATAATAGTATTTTTGCTCCATTTTTTGGCATTCAAACTGCCACTTCATCAGCAACTGCAAGGCTTGCCAAAAACAACAATACTAGAGTCATTCCATATAGTTTTATTAGAACCAGTAATGGATATCTAATGTCCTTTGAAAAACCAATTTCCAATTATCCATCAAATGATCCTATTCATGATGCAACGGTTATTAATCAAATTTTAGAGAAACAAATTAATCACTCACCTGAGCAGTATTTGTGGATTCATCGTCGCTTTAAAACAAGGCCAAATGATGAAAAAAACTTTTACAAATTTAATTAATAATATTTGATTAGAAATACAACATTTAAAAAAAATAGCGTATAATTCTCAACTTAAATTTTTGTTACATGAACTATAAATTATGTCAATTGATACACAAGCTATTATTAAAGAATACCAAAAAGACCCTTCAGATACTGGTTCTGTAGATGTTCAAGTTGCTCTCCTAACTGCTAGAATTAGCCACTTAACTGAGCACTTTAAAACTCACAAAAAAGACCATCATTCAAGAAGAGGGCTTTTACGTCTTGTTTCACAGCGCAAAAAATTACTTGCGTATGTTAAAAATAATGATCTTACTACTTATGCAAATTTAATCTCAAGGTTAGGCTTAAGAAAATAAGAAATTTTCACCAGACAAATAAAAGCCCCTATTTTGGGGCTTTTTTATTACTTGACGCATTAAAATAGAGTCATGGAACTATCAGCTTATTATCAAAAAATTTCAGAACTTATTGATCGACTGGATATATTATCAAAGCATCTTAAGCTTGATGAAAAACAAGATCGACTTGAGGAAGTTAAATTAGAACTAGAAAATCCAGATATTTGGTCTAATCCTGATAAAGCTCAGGCCCTGGGTAAAGAAAAAGTTCAACTTGATAATCTGTGTGAAACATTTTTAAACTCATCAAACATCTTAAATGATGCTAAAGAACTCTTAGAAATGGCAGAGACTGAAAATGATAGTGACACAGTTAATGGAATCATTTCCGATTTAAATGAAACAGAGAACTCTATTGCCACTTATGAATTTGAGAGAATGTTCAGTCGTGAGATGGATCGAAACTCTGCCTACTTAGATATACAGTCTGGATCTGGTGGAACTGAAGCTCAAGACTGGGCTGAAATGATATTAAGGATGTATTTGAGATGGGGTGATAAGCACAATTTTAAAGTTAAGCTTATGGAAGTTTCAGCTGGTGAAGTTGCTGGCATTAAATCAGCCACCATACACTTTGATGGTGAATATGCCTTTGGCTGGCTTAGAAGTGAGATAGGGATTCATAGACTCGTTAGAAAATCCCCATATAATGCAAATGGAAAAAGACATACTTCATTTTCTTCAGTTTTTGTATCGCCTGAGATTGATGATGATATTGAAATTGTGATTGATCCATCTGAACTGAGAATTGATACCTATCGAGCTTCAGGAGCCGGTGGTCAACATGTTAATAAAACTGAATCAGCGGTTAGAATTACTCATTTGCCAACTTCAACAGTCGTTCAGTGCCAGGATGGACGTTCACAGCATGCAAACAAAGATCAAGCAATGAAACAGTTAAAATCAAAGCTTTATGAACTAGAAATGCAAAAGCGGAATGCTGACAAGCAAGATGTTGAGGATTTAAAGTCAGATATTGGCTGGGGACATCAGATTCGTTCATACGTGCTTGATCAGTCAAGAATTAAAGATTTAAGAACAGGTATTGAAAGTAGCAATACCCAAGATGTTCTTGATGGAAATTTAGACCAATTTATTGTTGCCAGCCTTAAAGCTGGCTTCTAACAAATTAATCTTAATTATTTTAGAATGCATTGGTACAATTATTACTAAATATTAATACTTCAACATGAAACCTATAGATACTATTCAGTTTAATAAGAAAGGCCTTGTTCCGGTTATTACTCAAGATTATTCAACACATCAAATCTTGATGATGGCCTGGATGAATGAGGAAGCATTTGCTTTAACTTTAAAAACAAAGAAAGCCGTCTATTTTTCAAGGTCACGCAAAAAACTATGGTTCAAGGGTGAAGAATCTGGGAACTACCAGGATATAGTTGAAATATTTACTGATTGTGACCAAGATGTTATCTTACTCAAAGTGAATCAAAAAGGTGGCATTGCCTGTCACACTGGTCGTGCTAATTGTTTTTTCAATAAACTTGAAAATGATCAATGGAAAAGCGTCTCTAAAGTAATTAAAAACCCCAAAGAAATCTATGGATAACATTCTAAATGCCCTAGAAAAAATTCTGGAAGAACGAAAATCTTCATCTGAAGATAAATCTTACGTCTCTTCTTTGTATAGCAAAGGAGTGAATTCGATTTTAGAAAAAGTCAGTGAAGAGTCTGAAGAAGTTATTCAAGCAGTGAAAGAAGAAGGTAGAGATGAAGTTATCCATGAAGTGGCTGATTTATGGTTTCACATCATGGTTCTTCTGCGCCACGAGGATATTAGTATTGAAGAGATTGAGTTAGAATTAGCTAGACGTTTTGGCGTTTCTGGTCATGAAGAAAAAGCATCAAGAAAAAAGTAACTTTAGCGTAACTAACCTAAAAGCTCAATAGCACTGATAACGCCATCGGCAACCTCTGAAATTCTTTTATTTTTATCCATTGCCATCTTTCTGAGAGATTGATAAGCTTCATCCTCAGTTATTTTTTTGTGCTTCATTAATAAACCCTTGGCCTTTTCTATTGACTTTCGTTCAGCAAGCTGACTTCTAGTTGCATCTAACTCATCTTTTAAGGCTTGGAATTCTCTAAAACGAGCGATGGCTACATCAATAATTGGTTGCACTCTTTTCTCTTCAAGGCCGTCAACTATGTAAGCATTAACGCCAGATTTAATTGCTGTTCCAGCCATATGCTCCTCAGAGCTCTCTGTAAACATTACAATCGGCTTTGGCTTAGTTTTGTTGACATCCCTGAGGTTTGCAAAAACAGCCTCATCTGGTATGTCTGCATTAACAATGACAACATCAGCATGAGTAATTTCATTACTATTTGCAAGGTTTTCACTTTCCTCTAAACGACTAATTACCTCATGACCTTTGTCCTGAAGAGCGCGCCTAAGGATTGCTGATCGACCCATATTTTCATCGACTAGAATAATTTTAAGAGCAGTCTGATTCATTGTATTTTTTTTCATAGTTCTAAGTTTTTAAAGCCATCAATAATATACCTCATTAGCAACAAGGTTATAAATGGATTAGAGTTTTATTAATAGATCCTCCACTTTAGAATACTTCCTTTAGTGGAGGATTTTAACTTTTTCAGTGCATATATTAAAAGTAGCTACTTAACGACAAACTCTGGATATGCCTCCAGTCCACATTCTGAAATATCCACTCCATCTTCCTCTTCTTCCTTGGATACGCGAATACCAATTAATGCTTTAAGAGCCAGCCAAAGTAAGAATGATGTCACAAAAACCCAAATAAATATTGTTGTAGCACCAATAATTTGACCTGAAAATGGAACTTCACTATTTGTTAAGGGCACTGCTAAAAGACCCCAAAGACCAACAACACCATGAACTGAAATTGCACCAACTGGATCATCGATTTTGAATTTACGATCAAGCATTACAATTGAAATCACTACAATCACACCACCGACTGCTCCGATTAAACTTGCAACTAGAGCACTAGGCGTATCTGGTCCAGCAGTGATGGCAACTAGACCTGCTAGAGCTCCATTAAGTGTCATCGTTAAATCTGCTTTACCAAACCATAGTTTCGCAAATATAAGTGCTGCTATAACGCCTCCTGCAGCCGCTGCATTGGTATTAACAAAAACCATTGCCACTGCATCTGCACTCTCCTTACTTGCCATTGCTAACACTGATCCACCATTAAAACCAAACCATCCTAGCCATAAGATAAAAGTACCTAAAGTCGCCAAAGGGAGATTTGCACCTAGAATTGGCTTTGAATTTCCATCCTTATCATATTTCCCCTTTCTTGGACCAAGAACTATAACGCCAGCAATCGCTGCTGCTGCTCCAGCCATATGTACAATGCCTGATCCTGCAAAGTCATAGAAGCCAAAATCACCTAAATTATATAGACCAAAAACATCCTTTCCACCCCATGTCCATGAGCCTTCCAATGGGTAAATGATAGTAGTAAAAATTATTGCAAAAGCAAAAAATGTAAATAGCTTCATTCTTTCTGCTACCGCACCCGAAACGATTGACATCGCTGTCGCTACAAAGACTACCTGAAAGTAAAAGTCAGATGCATTTGAGTATGTATCGCCCTGTCCACTAATTCCAGAAAGAAAAGCACCACCGCCATACATTAAGTCATAGCCATAGACCATATACATAGTACATGCAATTGCAAAAAGACCAATATTTTTAGTTAGTATTTCTGCAGTATTTTTACTCCTCACAAGACCAGCTTCTAGCATTGAAAAACCAGCCGCCATCCACATTACAAGGGCGCCCATCACTAGGAAGTAAAAGGTATCAATTGCATATTGTAATTCTAATATTTGATTTTCCATTTCCATCTCCTATAATGCTTCCGGACCAGACTCATTCGTACGAATACGAACAACCTGTTCCAGATTTGTAACAAAAATCTTTCCATCACCAATTTTGCCGCCGTTAATCTTGCAAGCAGTGCTAATAGCCTCAATGACCTCCTCAACCTGCTCATCAGTAATTGCAATCTCTAACTTTACTTTTGGAAGAAACTCAACCACATACTCAGCACCGCGATAAAGTTCTGTATGGCCTTTTTGCCTTCCAAAACCCTTAACTTCGGTTACTGAAACCCCATTTATATCTATATCTGAGAGAACGTGTCTCACACTATCCAGTCTTTTTGGCTGAATATAAGCTGTAATCATTTTCATATCATTGCTCCAATGTCAAAAACAAAAAAGCCCACTACCTTAAAGAAAGTAGTGGGCTTCTATACCATTTCAGCTCATCTTTAAACTGACGAAAAAAAACGCTTACCTAGGCTCGTGCCTAAATAAACGTCTATGTCTTTACTTGAAACCAACATTGGCGTCAAGTTGGGAATTATTATATAGAAAATATTTTTATATATTTAGTTTTTTTAGATATTCAGATTCTGAAAGGATTTCAACACCATTATTTTTGGCTTTATCCATTTTTGACTGACCCACATTTTCTCCAATAATGAGAAAATCAGTTTTTGAGCTAACAGATTTTGCTACTGAAATGCCTAATGACTTTGCTTGCTTCTCAAGATCAGATCGAAGCTGACTCATAGTACCTGTAAAAACAATTTTTTTGCTATAAAACGGATTTAAGCTTGTATCTTCATCAATAATCAAAATGGTTTTTTCTAGATCAAAACCACCAGAGACTAATACTTCATATTGGGATCTAATAGACAACAACCCATCAAAAATGACCTCTGCAGTTAGCTCTGCAAAACCAACTATATCTGCAATGCTATCTATTGAGAGGTCAAAGACTTCATCAATTGAATAATTTTTTAATAAATTTTCACAATTACCCATTCCAAGTCTATGAACACCAAAAGCGGCCAAGAAACGCCAATCTTCAATACTTTCTTGACGTGACCTTTGAAGTTGATTAATAAGGTTTTGAGAAGTTTTTTCACCAAAACCTATAGAAACTAATTCATCTATATTAAGAAGATAAATATCACTTACTTGGCGTATTCCTTCATCATATAATTTTTGAATCGTTGCTTGTCCGAATCCATCATTATTGCCCAAGATTCGAAAAAAATAGATCATCTTCCCAACCACCTGATCTGGGCAATCATTGTCATTGGGACACATTAAAAAATCTGAGTCCCATATTAAAAGAGAATTGCAGCTCGGACAGTTCAAAGGTATATCAACTTCAGCAGTTTTAAGAACCTTATTTATTTTAGGAATTACCATCCCACTTCGGGTTAACTCAATTATACTTCCAGCGCCTAGACCTTGCTCTTTGACAAGCCCGTAGTGATGACCAGTTGCTCTATAAATAGTCGCGCCGCTTAATTGAGTTGGCTCCAACTCTGCAACAGGGGTTATCTTCCCGGTCCTTCCTACTTGAGCCGTCACTGAAATAACTTTAACTTGTGCTTTTTCCTTATTTTCTTTGTAAGCAATCTGCCAGCGATGGAACTTACGATTTGAACCCATAAATTCTTTTAATTCAGGATTGACAATTTCAAAGACTACCCCATCAATATCAAAATCAACACCCTCCTCAAGCTTAATTACTATATCTATGAATTGATTTTTGAACTCATCAATATTCCCCTTCCAAAATGGCAGTTGCTTGAAAGGAACAAATAAAGCCGCCTTTGCATCAATTGCATCTCTAGCAAACTTATCTAATTCTTTTTCCTTAATTAGACTTGCTTGAAAATTTCTTGGGCACTCAAAATCATTACTTAAATGGTCTTCAAAGTAACTCCTCTTAACAACAATCTCTCCGGGGCCTTGGCCTCTTTCACTATCATTTAAAATACCAAGACCTCTTTGAAACACTCTGCTAATATCACTTCCCTTATTACCATCACCTCGAGTATAGAGTTTTTCTCCATCGTCATAACCGGCAAATCCGTCTAATTTTGCAGTCCCTTTAATTTGAATTTCAGATAGTTGGACATTTATTTCTTCAGAAAATTTTGATATTCTTTCAAGCCACTTCTCGACCTCCCCCCAAGTATAAGCCTTGTCAGTTGAGAGCATTTTTTCTGGGAGCTTAATTTTTTCATCTGAAAATCCTTCACCATCAGATTCAACCTTTTGAAGAAAGGGATTATTGGGCAGTCTTTTTTGGAGCTCTGGAATAAAGATGAAATCATAATTTTCATCGGTAACTATAGGGCTTCCTCTTCGATAACTATCATTGGCTAGAATGCAGAACTCAAGTAAATCTGAATCAGAAATGTTAATAGCTAATGTGGATTCATTAGCAATGTTTTGAATCTGTTTTTTTGTCAGCATGATTTTTTAAAATCTAGCTTGATTTTAAAAAAATTAAAACTTGGAAGCAATTTGATCAAAAAGTTCTGCACTATAGCTAATTGTTTTTTCATCATTTTCTTCACTAAGATCTACAAAAATAATATTTGTTTGAGAGCTAGTGTCCTCTTTTAAAATTAACTGGTAAGTTTTTGTAATTGATGCTGTTGAAAGAAGCTTAGAGAAGAAACTCTTATTAGGAGTTACATTGATAAAGTAGCTCCCTTCAAGTGAGTCCCTATCCTCAATATCAACTCCAGACTCATCAAGCGCCCAGCCTAAAAGTTTCCATGATTCATTTTTATCGAATGGAAAAACTAAAGAAGCGTAACCTGTATCTGATAAGACAACTGACACAACAGTTTTTTGCTCTTCAACGTTCGATTGAATCTTTGAAATAGCATCACCCCTATCATTGCCTAAAAAAACCATTAACTGAAGAAGCATTTCTGTTTCAAGTTCCACATCTTTTTCTCTTGGCTGCCAGACTCTTGTACCTCCATTAACAACTTCGCCAATTGAACTTAATGTTAGATATACTTCGGACTCCAATGGATTTGTTGTTGGCTCTACTCTAATTCTATATTTATCGGCAATTGGTAAACCATACTGCGTCTTAAGGACTTTTGAGAGTGCAGCACGGATCGCCCCTAAAGACTTATCAGGCACATTTGTTTCAATTTCCAAATAATCAGTCTCTAACAGACCAATTTTTGAGTTTTCTTTCTCTATAGTGAAGCCATACGAGCGAAAAAATTCTTTCGATAATGCCCAAACCTCAGCAGGAGGAAGATCGACTAATAGCCATCGTCTATATTTATCTCTCTTCACTTCAACATTTTGGACTCTTTTTAAAACACTTCTATCATCATTAACTTTTATCACTTCAGTAAATGCGCCTTGAGAGCTCGGTGCAGTTAAATCTGGAGGAATAACTAGTGAATCAACATTATCATCTACCTCATAATTTACCAATCTACTTCCTAAGCCAATTTTTTTTACTGGATCAGTAACTTTAGAGCAGCTGGCAACAAACAGACTAATTAACACTAATATTAAAAAATTCGTAATTTTCATATTAAATTTAATTCCTTTAAATCATTTTGAAGAACTGCTTTACATTCATTTGATAACTCAAGCAATGGCAATCTTATTCCACTATCGCACAAACCCATTTTATGAAGAGCCCATTTTACAGGTATTGGATTTGACTCAATAAATAGATTTTTATGAAGCCCTGAGAGCCCTTCATTTAATTTATTAGCAAGCTCGGAATTTCCAGCAATAGCAGCCAGATATGCTTTTTGGAGCTCTTTAGGGGTAACATTTGCAGTGACTGAAATACCGCCGTGTCCGCCCAAAAGAAGAAAATCGATCGCAGTAGCGTCATCCCCCGTAAGTAGTAAAAAATCTTCAGGACACTTTGCAACAAGCTCTTTGATAACGGATAGATCTCCCGTAGCATCTTTAATTCCGATAATATTTGAAATTTCTGAGAGTCTTGAAGTGGTCTCAACCGACATGTCGACTGCCGTTCTTCCAGGAACATTGTAAAGGATTTGATCAATGCTAACACTTTCAGCAATCAATTTAAAGTGTTGGAATAATCCCTCTTGAGTCGGTTTATTGTAATAAGGCGTAACAAGCAAACAGGCGTCAGCACCAAAATTTTTAGCCTCCTGTGTGAGCTCAATAGCCTCAGAAGTCGAGTTTGCTCCAGTACCAGCAATAATTGGAATCCTTCTAGCGGCGTATTTGATCGTATGGTCTAATATCTTAAGATGTTCTTTAACACCGACAGTCGCCGATTCACCAGTCGTTCCAACCGAAACTATTGAGCTTGTTCCAGAATCAATATGGAAGTCGATGAGGTTATTTAATGATTCATAATCTACACTCCCATCGTCAAACATTGGGGTAATCAGTGCGACATTTGAGCCAACAAAGGAGTGATTCTTATTCATAAATTGATTTATTCAAAATGTAGTTAAAATTATATACGATTGGCTTTCTAATAACAATTCAAGGGCCTACTTTAATACAAGACTTTAATTCGATAAAAGATCAGATCTTTTTTGTTTTGTCTTATTTTTAGCTTGCTCAAGTCGCCAAGCATCAATCTTAGCTTGATTTCCACTCAATAACACCTCAGGAACAATATCTCCATCAATACTTTCTGGTCTTGTATAGTGAGGGTAATCAAGTAAATTATTGACAAATGAGTCATTCAATGAGTCTTTGTTACCCAAAACATTGGGCAAGCGCCTACTAACTGAATCTATTAATACCATAGCAGCTAGCTCACCACCACTAATAACATAATCACCAATTGATACTTCTAAATCAACATCATTCTCAATGATTCTCTCATCAACGCCCTCGTACCGCCCACAAAGAAGTGTTAATGACTCAAAGGATGATAATTTCTCAACCAAATTTTGATTTAATGGCTCACCCTGTGGAGATAGATAGATAACTTTAGTTTCTGGCTCTTGCTCCTTTATTTTTTTGATGCAGTCTCTAATCGGTTTAACCTGCATAACCATTCCAGCGCCACCCCCATAGGCTTTATCATCAACATTTTTGTACTTATTCTCACTAAAATCTCGAAGCTGCCATTCATTAATCGATATGATTGACTTCTTGATAGCTCTTGCAATAACCCCTTCCTCTTTTATTGCAGAGAACATTTCAGGAAAAAGAGTGATAATGTCAAATCTCATAAGAAATCAGAACTAAGAGAATATATTTCTAAGTACTTGGTAATAAATCTCACTTAAATCATCAAGGTCTTGAACTAAAACTGATTCATTAATCTGATGAATTGTAGCATTGACAGGACCAAGCTCTATGACCTGAGTTCCCTCTTGCGCAATAAATCTACCATCCGAAGTCCCACCTGAGGTTGACAGCTCAGTATCAATTCCCTTAGTTTTTTTAATCGCCTCAACACATGCACTAACTAGTTCGCCTTTTGGCGTTAAAAATGGATAGCCAGAATGAGACCACTCTATGGAGTAATCAAGGTTGTGTAAATCAAGAATTTCATGGACTTTTTTTTGTAAATTCTCCTTATTGGTCTCTGTTGAGTAACGAAAATTAAATTTAACCCAAGCATCACCAGGAATAACGTTTGTTACACCATCTCCTGAATGCATATTTGAAATTTGAAAAGAGGTTGCTGGAAAATAGTCATTGCCATTATCCCATTCTTGATTACAGAGATCAACAAGCACAGGAGAAACAAGATGTATAGGGTTTTTAGCTAAATGAGGGTATGCAACATGGCCCTGCTTTCCATTAATCTTTAAAACACCATTTAATGACCCTCTTCTTCCATTTTTAATAACATCCCCAGTAAAAGAAGTCGAAGAAGGCTCCCCTAATAAACAGTAATCAATCTTTTGTTCATTTGCTTTGAGATAATCCATAACCTTTACTGTTCCATTGACTGCAACGCCCTCTTCGTCAGAAGTGATTAAAAAGGCAATTCTGCCTTTATGATTTGGATTTTCTTTTATAAATTTTTCAGTTGCGGTAACCATTGAAGCAAGCCCACCTTTCATATCTGCTGCGCCTCTACCATAAAGATACCCATCTTTTATCGTCGGCTCAAATGGCTTAGTATTCCAAGCATTTTCATCACCTGCAGGAACAACATCCGTATGCCCCGCAAAGGCAAATAAAGACCCACTATCTCCATGCACTGCCCAGAAATTATCAACATCACCAAATTTAAGTGGGTGTATTTCAAAGCCAATTTTATTAAGTCTATCAATCATTATCGCCTGACAACCATGATCATCAGGGGTGATTGAAGGTTTACTTATAAGCGATTTTGCTAATTCTAATGTATTACTCATGATAACTATTTTACTTGTAAATTCAATACTGTACCCAGAGCCTCTTCGATTATATTTCTATCTGGATGATCATTAGACATAAGGTAGAGTGCTTTCTCCCAAAACTCAATAGCGACATTAAGATTACCTCCATGGGCCGCAACGATACCTGAAAAATATAAAACTTGAATTGACTGTGGATCAAGGCTCAGCGCTTCATCAATTAAAACTTTAGACTTGCCATCAAATTGCCCATCTTGACTAGCAGCTATAGCGCTTGCAAATTGGAGCAACAAGTCAATATCTTTCGAATTTATTAAGTATGCGCTCTCAAATGTCTCGATTGATTCATTAACATTACCGATACCGATTTGAGCTAAGCCCAACATTTTTAATGCTTGAAAATCACCTGGATTCTTCTCTATAAAACTCTGAAGCCTCTCGATGCTATCACTCATACTTAATGGCTCTGAAAGAGAATTCCCAGATGGAATCATTTTTGGCGCTAACTGTGAATATATTCCTAGAGATAGAATGCCAAAAATTAAAATAATTGCGAGTGTCCATGGTAACGGCTTAATTGCTATGCTTTTCTTTGTATCAGGCCTTAGTTCAGTCGCTAAAGTATTAACGATTTCAGATTCAGCAGTCTGGTATTGGTCATCCGCTATAAGACCTTGGTTAATGTCTGAAATAAGCTCATCCTGTCTTTGCTGATTAATAGCGATGTTGGACTCGTCACCGCTAATATTCTGGCTGATTGGCCTAAATAGAAACCAGGCAAAAAACGCACATGACAATGCAATCATTATTATAAATTGCCAGGCTAGGATCACGATTTAACTCTCAAAAAGTAACGTCTATCGATGGCAGCAAAAAGAGCCCCAAGTGCAATCATTAGGCCACCTAACCATATCCAACGAACAAGCGGCTTATAATATATTCTGACACTCCAGGCCCCACCTCCCAAGCCCTCGCCGAGTGCAACGTAGAGGTCTCTTGTGATTGAGGGATCAATCGATGCTTCAGTCATTGGCATACCTGTTTGGTAATAACGTTTTTCAGGACTTAGCTGAGCCACTTTTTTAGTATTTTTAAAGACAGTAATATCCCCAATAAAGCCAGAGTAGTTCTCTTTTGAATGAGGGCTCACGCCATTAAAAACAAAGTCATGTCCAGCTATCGTTTGAGTTTCTCCAATATTCATCTTGATATCTTTTTCAATACCAAGTTGAGTTGTCACTGTCGCTCCGAGGACAAAAACAGCAATTCCAAGATGTGCAAGAATCATTCCAATGAATGACATAGAAAGCTTTGCTTTAGATCGCAGTCTTTTTATGAATAAAACCAAGACATGGTTAACGACCCATATGAATAGACCAACTGCAACTAGAACAAAAAAATTGTCCGTGATGAAAACCCAGGATAGGAAAGTGAATAGAACAACACAGATCCATTCAAACTTTAATAAATTAAAAACCCTTGATAATGAATCTTTTTTCCAACGCACATAAGGGAATACTGCTAGTGCGATTACACCAGGAATCATAATGGGCACAAAAACTGCATTGAAATAGGGCGCTCCAACTGAAATTTTTCCGAGGTTGAGAGTATCAAGAATGAGGGGATAAAGCGTACCCAAAAGGACACTTAACATTGCAGTTACAAGCAAAATGTTATTAATAAGAAGTCCCGTCTCCCTTGATAGCAATGAAAATGGGTTACTCTGCTGTAATAAGCTAGAGCGCCATGTATAGAGAATCAATGATCCTCCAATTACTATAAATAAAAAGATGAGGATAAACAAACCTCTTGTTGGGTCGGTTGCAAAAGCATGTACCGATGTTAGAACCCCAGAGCGAACAAGAAATGTTCCAAGTAGGCTTAAAGAAAAGCCTCCAATAGCTAAAAGCACAGTCCACTGTTTAAAAGCACCACGCTTCTCACTCACACTTAGAGAGTGAACAAGGGCTGTTGCAACAAGCCAAGGCATGAAAGATGCATTTTCCACAGGATCCCAAAACCACCAACCTCCCCAGCCAAGCTCATAATAGGCCCACCAACTTCCAAGCGTTATCCCAACGGTTAAAAAAGACCAAGAAACTAAGGCCCACGGACGAGTCCACCTTATCCAGGTACTGTCAAGCTGTCCTCGAATGAGTGCAGACAATACAAAAGCAAATGGAATAGCTAGCCCTACATAACCCATATAGAGCATAGGAGGATGAACCGCCAAACCAAAGTCTTGAAGAAGAGGGTTAAGCTCTCGACCCTCAAGTGGCGGTATCATTAAGCGCTCAAAAGGGTTCGATGTAAAGAGAAGAAAAAGTAAAAATCCAAAACTTATAGCGCCCAGAACCACAAGCGTTTGATTAATTAAGTCTGACGGAATTCTTTTTGAAAAAATTGATACAGCAACTGTCCATAGAGACAGAACAAATACCCATAAAAGCAAAGACCCCTCATGCGAGCCCCAAACAGCTGATGCTTTAAATAGAAATGGAAGCTGCGTGTTTGAATTATCAGCAACATATTTAACTGAAAAATCATTACTTAGAAATGCACTCATCAAAATAAAGAAGGCTAATGCAATCCAAAAACCTTGTGCCCAAACTAAAGGCCTTGCAAGCTGAGCAAGCGAAGTCTTATTTTGATAGAGCCCAATCGAAGGAACTACTATCAAGAGCACTGAAATAATTAGCGAAAGAACAAGTGCAAAATGTCCAACCTCAATCAACATATAGCCATACTTTTATTGTGTTTTTTAGAGCTAATATTTTACAGGATTTCTTAAGTTTAATCTCAATACCCGAAGTTAAACTTATAAGTAATATATAAGAAAAAATTATAATGACTGACTACTCACTCATAATAGGATATAATATAATAAAAACCGCATTAGGAAGCTTAACTTGGAAATTATTTTTACAATACTAAATATCATAAAATATCTGATTTATATTCTATTGGCGCTAGCTATCGTTGTGTTTATTTTTCTTAAAGTATCTCCAGCTTTCGGTGGAACTCCAGATAAGGAAACTCAAAAAACTATTGAAGATTCTCAAAATTTTGTTGAAGGAAAATTCCAAAATATAAAAACAAACTATACTAATTTTCGAACATCAGAAAAAAAAGCAACTTTCAAGGATTGGTTTTCACCCCCTAAAGATAAAAACCCTCTAAAACCGCTGCCAACAATAAAATTTAATAACAAAGATTTAACAGAGGGTAAATTTTCATGGTTTGGGCACTCTACTCTCATTATGAAAACTGAAGGTTTAGTCGTTATGACTGACCCTGTTTTTAACAGAGCCTCTCCTTTACCATCATTCAACTCTAACAGTAAAAGTAGCTTCTTTAATGGAAAGCCATTTGAATTTGAAAATCCGATATTAATTGATGATCTTCCAAAGGTCGATGTTGTCATTATTTCTCATGATCACTACGACCATCTTGACTCAAAAGCCATTAAAGACTTATCAGACCTAGTAGATCATTTTATTGTGCCCTTAGGTGTTGGAGCTCATCTTGAAAGATGGGGGGTAATTAAAAATAAAATTACTGAGCTTGACTGGTATGAAAGTAAGAACTTTAAAGATGTTGACTTTACCTTTACGCCTGCGCTTCACTTTAGTGGCCGAGGAGTGTTCAATGGTAACTCGACGTTATGGGGCTCTTGGGTTGTTAGATCAAAATCATTAAGCGCTTATTTCAGCGGAGATGGTGGATACTCAGAGACGTTTAAAAAATTAGGTGAGGAGTATGGACCTTTCGACATTGCCTTTATTGAGAACGGTGCATACAACGTTGACTGGTCGAACGTTCACATGTATCCAGATGAGGCAGTTCAAGCTAGTATCGACTTAAAAGCAGAGATCCTTTTCCCAATCCATTGGTCAAAATTTGATTTATCAATTCATCCCTGGGATGAGCCAATTATTCGTATCACTAAAGAAGCTGCAAAAAAGAATGTCAATCTTGCAACGCCAATGATTGGAGAAATATTTGAGTTAAATGCTATACCCAAAAAACCTTGGTGGAAAAAACTAAGAAATTAAACTTGCATTATTAAAGGAAAAAAATGAAAAAAGAAAATTGGAATGAATCAAATATTCCTGATCAATCAGGCAAAATTTTTATTGTGACTGGACCAACGAGCGGCCTTGGTGAGGAAACAACTAGAGTTCTTTCTCGAAAAAATGCTACCGTTATTATGGCTGCTAGAAATATTAAAAAAGCTGAGTCTGTAGCAAACGAAATTCTTGCTGAAAATAAAAATGCAAAGATAGATATTCAAGAACTTGATTTATCAAGCCTTGAATCGGTTAAAAATTTCTCTCATTTAATTTTTAAAAAATACAAGTCTTTAGATTGCCTTATCAATAATGCTGGCATCATGGCCTGTCCTTATTCAAAAACGAAAGATGGATTTGAGATCCAGATAGGCACGAATCATTTAGGTCACTTTGCTTTAACAGGTCAGTTGATTTCTCTTCTAAAAAAGACACCAAATTCACGAGTGGTCAATGTATCTAGTATTGCTCACACCTCTGGAAATATTGATTTTGATGACCTTAATTGGGAAAAAAGAAAATACAGAACTTGGAGTGCCTACAGTGACACCAAGCTAGCTAATTTGTATTTTACATATGAACTCTCACGTAAACTTGAGGAAGATAAATGTAATCCAATCATTTTAGCTTCACACCCTGGCTGGACGGCAACTGACCTCCAAAGATACTCAGGCGTTGCTAATTTTATGAATATTTTTCTTGGTCAGAAAGTAAATATAGGAGCTCTTGGAGGCCTCAGAGCTGCAATAGACTCAACTGCCAAGTCAAATGATTATTTTGGCTCTCCATCCATGGGCGGTATGAAAGGTCACCCTGTCATAGTTAAGTCAAATGAACTATCGTATAATACAGATAACGCAAAAAAACTTTGGAAACTATCTGAAGAATTAACTGGAGTAAGATATGACTAATAATAATGCTCTCGACCAAAGATAAAATTTTTAAAAGTGCTCTAGAGCTTTTTGCGAGTCAAGGCATTCAAGCGACTTCAACTGCGCAAATTAGTAAAAAAGCGGGCGTTGCCTCTGGAACGCTTTTTGTTCACTTCAAATCAAAGCAAGAGCTTATTGACACAATATACATTAGCATCAAAAAGAATGCTTTTGCTGACTTAAATGGAAATACACCCAATGATTCAAGCGTAAAAGTTCAATTCAAAGAAGCTTCTCGAAAAATTATTGAGTATTTTTTAACTAACTATAATGAGTTTATATTTTTAGGTTTAGTGGATATCGACCCCATGGTCTCTGAAGAAGCAAGAGCAATAGGCTTCAAAAATTTTGAAAAGTCAATGACTGATATGAAACAATTCTTTAAAGAAGGTTATTTTAGAGATATTGATTTTGATCTACTTATGCAAATCAGCTGGTCAACAACAGAGACGATTATTAAAAACCTAAAGTTAAGAAATCTTAACAAGCCAAGTGAAAGTGAGCTTAATATAATCTGGGATATTATGAAAAAGAGCCCCTAAGAGCTCTCTTAATTGATTTATTTTTGGTGCGGAAGGAGAGACTCGAACTCTCACGTCTTGCGACACTGGAACCTAAATCCAGCGTGTCTACCAATTCCACCACTCCCGCGAAGAATTCTGAATTATACCCAAATATATTAAAGTTTTTTTATTAAGAAATAGATTTAATTATTTAATTGCCATACCAATTCAACTTTTCATTAAGCTTAACAACCTCACCCACAATCATCAAGGTTGGTGCATGAATATCTTCTCTTTCTAATAAATCTGGTAATTCAATCAGCGATGAAATATAAACCTTTTGCTCAGGCATCGTTCCTTTTTCAATAATAGCAATAGGCATGTCTTTATCCATACCATATTCCATAAGTTTCTCACAGATATAATTAGCACCACTTAAAGCCATATAGAAAACAATAGTTTGCTGATCAATGATGAACTCTTCCCATGGGAGGTTGGTTGTGCCATTCTTTAGGTGAGCAGTTACAAATCTACAGGACTGAGAATAATCTCTATGGGTGAGAGGAATGCCAGCATAGGAAGAGCAACCTGAGGCAGCAGTAATTCCTGGGACTACCTGGAATGGTATCCCATGCTCCGATAGAGACTCTATCTCTTCACCACCTCTTCCAAAAATAAATGGGTCGCCACCTTTTAAGCGGCAAACCCTCTTACCTGACTTTGCAAGCTCAACCAGCTGATCATTAATGTCAACCTGCTTAGTTGATTTGTCACTGCCACCCTTTTTACCGACATAGATAAGCTCAGAGTCTCTTCGAACCAGCTCCATTACCCCTTTAGAAACTAGGCGATCATAAAGAACAACATCAGCCTGTTGAATTAATCTCAAAGCCTTAAAGGTGAGTAAATCAGGATCTCCTGGCCCAGCTCCAACCAAATAGACCTCACCTAAATCCATCTCTACTGAATCATCAAGCTGCCTTTGAATGTCTTCCTTCGCCTCACTAATTCGACCTGAAAAAACTTTCTCAGCAATAACGCCAGAAAATACAGCTTCCCAAAAAGCTCTTCTGTCCTTGATTGTTGAAAAACGATCTTTAACTTTCTGTCTGTATTCACCTGCAATATCAGCCAATATGCCATAGGCACTTGGAATGACTGTCTCTAATTTTGCCCTAATAATTCTAGATAAAACAGGAGCATTGCCAGACGAGGACACTGCAATAATTAAGGGAGATCGATCAACAATTGAGGGCATTATGAAGCTTGATAGCTCTGGTGAGTCAACAACGTTGACTAGAATTTTTTTATCTTGTGCGATTGAAGAAATCAATGAATTAACTGATTTGTCATCTGTTGCTGCGATAATGATTGAGTAATCCTTAATATCTGTTTGATCAAAACTTTTATTAATTAAGGTTATATGTCCATTCTTAGAAAGATTTTTTATACCCTTGCAAAATAATGGTGATAGGCAGTCAACCTTGGCCTTCGCTTTTAATAGTAGATTAATTTTTCTGAGGGCAATATCTCCACCACCTATTACTACGCAAGGCTTTTCTCTTATGTTAATAAAAATAGGAAGGTGATCCATAGAATTAATACGTTTGTAAATAGATAAGACTGACTAATTAGTTAGTTGCGGATTATAGTAAAATATTCTATAACTGAGTATTTTTTATACTAAAAGATATTAAAATTTCTTAGATTGAGATAATTTTAGCAAAATATTTTATATTTAGTGATTTTGCAGGTTCAAGAATTTTCTAACGAAGGGTATCGAGATAGCCTTTTTAGCTTGTAGGGAGGCTTTATCTAAATCATTCAATGTTGCTAGTAGTAACTTTAAATCTCGTGAATAGTTCTTAAATAAGTATTCATAAACGCCTGAGTTAATAGATAAGTTTCTCTGGCTCATCTGACTATCAATTACTCTCATTATTAGCTCGTCATTAAGCTCTTCAAGCTTATAAACAGCAGCTAAACTGAGTCGTGTTTTGATATCCTTCATAACTTCCAAATCAGATGGCAGCCTATCTCCACTAACTAGGATTAAAATTTGGCTTTGTCTCGCTTGATTATATAAATCAAAAAATATCTCTTGGTTCTTACTAGAAATTAAATGGACATTATCAAAGCTAATAAAATGAACTTGATCAATAAAGTCCAAAATATGCTCAGGGAAGGGCTCACTGCAGTCAATATAAATAGCATTTTTATCTAAATCCAAAGCCCTCAATACTGCTCCTTGAAGGATATGAGTCTTGCCTTGACCTGATGCCCCATAAATAAAGACCTCTGAAGATTTTTCATCAAGAAATAGTTGATTTATTAACCTTAAGAGCTCTTTATTTGCAACCAAACTTTCTAGAAGCATGGATGTGTTGAGACTAATTGGTAAGCCAAGTTGATTCATTTTTTTGTCTCTTGCAGGATAAATTTCTTAACCCAAAGAAGGCCATAATCTGCCCCACTTAAGGCCGTCGATGTTGCCACTACGATAAAGACCATCTCTTGAATGCCATCTATTCCAATATAGAGCTCAATCAGTAGCAAATATAAAACCAGAGTAATTTGTAACACAGTATTTACTTTACTAATGAGACTTGGTTCTAACAAGTCACTATCAGCACTCTCCTCTCCAAGGAAATACCCCAATGCGCCAGCAATGATAATAACATCACGAACAAAAATAATCATGAGTAGCCATAATGGCAGAACTCCAACCCAATAAAGAGTTATAAAGGTGCAAGTTAGTAAGATCTTGTCAGCAACCGGATCTAAAATCGATCCTAGTCTTGACTGCAAATAAAACTGTTTTGCAATCCAGCCATCTAAAGCATCAGTAATGCCTGCAACTAAGAATAAAAGCAGTGTCAGAAGATACTGTTCTTTTAGTAGTGCTATAACTATGGGAACTGTTAAAATAATGCGTATTATTGAAAGCGCATTGGGTAGCATCGAATAGCTCATTATTTTGCTTGATTTAATCCATTTTTTAAGACCTTAATTATACGGAAAACAACATGTCGTCATTGACTTATAAGGACTCGGGAGTTGATATCACCAAAGGTAATCAACTCATTGATAAAATCAAACCCATTGCAAAATCAACTTTAAGGCCCGGCGTTTTGGCTGGACTAGGGGGCTTTGGTGCAATGTTTGAAATTCCTTTAGATAGATACAAAAACCCAGTTTTAATTTCTGGCACGGATGGCGTTGGTACAAAGCTTATGGTTGCAGAGATGCTTAAAAAACATGATACGATTGGCATTGATTTAGTTGCAATGTGCGTTAATGACTTGATTGTTCAAGGTGCAGAGCCTTTGTTCTTTTTAGATTACTATGCTACAGGCTCTCTGAATACAGAGATAGCCACTTCTGTTATTGAGGGAATTGGAGAGGGATGTCGACTCTCCGGTTGTTCGCTGATTGGAGGTGAAACTGCTGAAATGCCAGGCATGTACAAGGGGGAGGAATATGATTTGGCTGGATTTTGTGTAGGAATTGTCGAAAAAGATCACATCATTGATGGTTCAAAGGTCAATTTAGGTGATCATATTGTTGCTCTTGGCTCTTCTGGCCCTCACTCTAATGGATATTCATTAATCAGAAAGGTTTTAGAAACAACGAAACCAACTCAAGAGCAACTCAATTTATTAATTGAGCCTACCAAAATCTATGTTAAATCGATTCTTTCGCTCATTCAAAGTATGCCAGTTCACGCGATATCTCATATCACGGGTGGTGGCCTTCTTGAAAATATACCGAGAGTGCTTCCTGATCATTTAGCAGCAAAACTCGATTCAAATTCATGGGATATGCCAAAAATCTTTGACTGGCTTCAAAGTGAGGGCAATATAGATATCAACGAAATGTACCGAGTACTTAACTGCGGCGTTGGAATGGTTGTTATTGTTCCAAGAGAATCATCTAATAGTGCCATTGAACTTTTAAATGCATCTGGTGAAAAAGCCTGGATGATAGGAGAGGTGACTCAATCGACAGGCGCACAGGTCGTTATCTAATTGCAATGAGGGCTGTCATTTTAATCTCAGGCAATGGCTCAAATCTCCAATCTCTGATTGATAATGCTAAAAAGATTGACCTCGAAATATGCTCAGTCATCAGCAATAAGGAGGATGCTTTTGGCTTAAAGCGGGCAAAACATGCTAATATTACTGCGCATTTTGTTGACCCTAATTTATACAAATCCAGAGAAGACTTTGATAAAAAACTCATCACAATAATTGATGAGCTTGATATTAGCCTCATTGTTCTAGCTGGCTATATGAGGATTCTTTCATCTTACTTTATACATCATTTTTCTGGAAAAATTCTTAATATTCATCCCTCGTTACTGCCAAAATTTCCAGGACTTAATACGCATCGAAAGGCAATTGATGCCAAAGAGAAATACCACGGTGCAACTGTTCATTTTGCAACAGAAGAGCTGGATGGTGGGCCAATAATTAGCCAAGAAATTGTTGAAATTGACCCTATAGATACAGAGTACTCTCTCGCTCAAAAAGTTCTAGAAAAGGAGCATATTCTTTATCCAAGAGTGATTCATTGGTATACTCAAAATAGACTCAAACTAATCAATAATGATTGTGTAGAGATTGACGGAAAAACTTTATGAAAAAAATTACCCTTCTAGTTTTAAGCCTTATATTTACGAATGCTCTAGCGCTTGCTCCTTATACTGGAAGCTACCAGCTCTATGCAGATACAAAAATGGGAAACCTACAAATTGGAACAGCTGTCTTAAATCTAGAAATGATTGACAGTGAGTTTACATTTACTACTGAAGCCAAAACAGAGTCTCTTTGGAAGGCTCTATATGACTACTCAAGGTCTGAAAAAAGTACTGGCAACGAGACTGATGGCCAGGTCATCAATAAGTATTTTAGTGTTACTGAAAAAATAAAGGATGAAGTCAGAAAGGATTACGAAATAACAATTGTTACTGATAAAAATTACGCATTATCGAGTACAGGCGAGGAGTTTGAAATCAAACCAGGCCTTCTTGTTGATCCACTTAGTGTTTATCTTGCGCTATCAAATGACATGCTTAAAAACCCAAGCCAATCTGAATTTACTTACCAGGTAGTTGATCAAGATGGCGTCAAGTATCTAAAATTTATTGTGGATGGGCAAGAGAACGTCTCTATTAATGAGCGTGATATTGAGACCGTTCGTGTCACTTGTGAGGAATTAAAGCTCACTCTTAACTTATCAGTAAAAGATAACTTTCAACCCATTCGTATTCACAAGGTCAATGGTAAGACTGAATTTACAATGCTATTAATCGAGTTCATGAACTAATTACTAGAGATGCTCTTTTAAAAATTGGCCCGTAAATGAACTTTTATTGATCGCAACCTCTTCAGGAGTCCCATAAGCAATTATTTCACCACCTTTATTTCCACCTTCAGGACCCAAATCGACAATCCAATCAGCCGTTTTAATGACATCAAGGTTGTGCTCAATAATCACGATAGTATTGTTTCGATCTCTCAGTCTAAAAATGACCGAGAGTAACTGCTTAATATCATGAAAATGAAGCCCGCTGGTTGGCTCATCAAGGATGTAGAGGGTTTGACCTGTATCCGATTTTGAGAGCTCTTTGGCTAGCTTTATTCTCTGAGCCTCACCACCAGAGAGTGTAGTCGCATTCTGGCCAAGCGTAATGTATGAAAGGCCAACATCCATTAGGGTCTGAATTTTTTGATTAATCTTAGGAATTGCCTGAAAAAATTCAAGAGCATCTTCAACGGTCATCTCTAAAACTTCAGCAATTGACTTGCCTTTGTATTTAATCTCTAACGTCTCTCTATTGTATCTATGTCCACTGCATATATCACATGAAACATAAACATCAGGCAGGAAGTGCATTTCGACTTTAATCAGTCCATCACCCTTACAGGCTTCACATCTTCCACCCTTAACATTAAAACTAAAGCGTCCCGACTTGTATCCCCTAGATCGAGACTCTAGTGTAAGCGCGAATAAATCACGTATTAAAGTAAATACACCTGTATAGGTTGCAGGGTTGGATCTTGGCGTTCTTCCGATAGGGCTCTGATTAATGTTTACTACCTTGTCAAAAAGCTCCATTCCCTTTACCTCTTTAAATGGTGCAATGTCAGTTTGAGCGCCATTTAAAGTCTGAGCTGCCAGTTCATATAGTGTGTTATTAATTAGTGTTGATTTACCTGAGCCAGAGACGCCAGTAATACAAGTCAGCACACCCACTGGAATTCTTAGATCAACATTTTTTAGATTATTTCCACTTGCTCCATTAATCTCAAGCCAGCCATTTGATTTTTTTCGATTCTTAGGGATGTTAATTTCTAACCGTCCACTTAAATAATCGCCAGTTAGTGACTTTGTATTTGCAATCACTTCATTAGGAGAGCCACTTGCTACAATTTCACCGCCATGAATGCCGGCACCTGGTCCAATATCTACAACATAGTCAGCCTGTCTGATAGCATCCTCATCATGCTCTACAACAATAACAGTATTACCTAGATTCCTAAGATAAGTTAACGTATCTAGTAATTTTTGGTTATCTCTTTGATGAAGACCAATCGATGGCTCATCAAGAACATATAGAACGCCTATTAAACCCGCCCCTATTTGAGAGGCCAGTCTAATCCTCTGGGCTTCACCTCCTGAAAGGGAGTTAGCTTTTCGCTCAAGATTTAGATAGTCTAAACCGACATTAATTAAGAAGTGTAATCGCTGAGAAATTTCGTTAAGAATTTTGCTTGCAATTTCACCGCGTTGACCATCGAGTTCTAACGTCTCAAAAAATTCAAATACCTGGTCAATTGTTAATTTGGTCAAATCAGAAATATTTTTTTCATCAATAAACACATTCCTTGCTGATGCATTTAATCGATCACCATGACAACTTGCACAGGGCTTACTGATGACATACCTTGAGAGATCCTCTCTAACTGAACGAATTTCACTATCAGCATATCGGCGCATCATCCTTGGGATAATTCCTTCAAAGGGCTTCTTTCTACTGGACCAGCCCCGCCTTCCTTTTATCTTTGAAAAGTCAATTGATTGACTCCCGCTCCCATAAAGAATAATTTGCTTATGTTCGTCAGACAATTCATTGAATGGCGTAGCCACACTAAAGTTATAAAAATTACCGACCAGTGTGAGCATTTGATAGAAGTAGGCATTGCTTTTACTCCATCCATAAACTGCGCCATCTTCTAGGCTTAATTCAGGATTAGCTACCACTCTCTCCTCATCAAACACATCTTTTACACCCAAACCATCACAAGTCTCACAGGCTCCAACTGGATTATTGAATGAAAAGAGTCTAGGCTCCAATTCATTTAAGGAGTAGCCGCAATGAACACATGAAAATTTTGCTGAAAAGGTCAACTCCTTCCAATCACTAACTGATTCCATAGGGCTGACAATTGCGATGCCAGAGCTCATATTGAGCGCTGTTTCTAATGACTCTGATAACCTTGATGATATGTCTTGCCTTACTTTTAATCGATCAACTACAATCTCAATAGTATGGTTTTTATTTCCATCGAGCTCTGAAGCTTCCTCAAGAAATTCAACCTCTCCATCGATACGAGCCCTCAGGAAACCCTCGTGAGAAAGCTCTTGGAGGAGCTTGAGATGACTGCCTTTTCTATTTCTCACAATAGGGGCTAGAATCATAATTTTTGAATCTTCTGGGAGCTCTAAAATAGAGTCAACCATCTGTGAAATAGTTTGTGCTTGAAGCTCTTCGCCATGATCTGGACATCTTGGAGAGCCCACTCTGGCAAACAGAAGTCTAAGGTAGTCATAAATTTCTGTGATGGTTCCAACGGTCGATCGAGGATTGTGTGATGTCGCCTTTTGTTCGATAGATATAGCTGGTGAGAGGCCTTCAATGTGGTCCACATCGGGCTTTTCCATGAGTGATAAAAACTGTCTTGCGTATGCAGATAGTGACTCAACATATCTCCTTTGACCCTCAGCATAAATAGTATCAAAGGCCAATGAAGATTTACCAGATCCAGAGAGTCCAGTTATCACAACTAGCTTGTTTCTGGGTAGGCTTACATCTATATTTTTTAAGTTATGGACCTTGGCTCCACGGATACTAATTGAATCCATAATCTCAATAATTTTATGATGGACAAAGGGTTCATTATACTCATGCCTTGTGTAAAATCACAATTTTGTATTGAATTCTTAGCATATGGTTTCCTATCGTCGAATCTTACTAAAACTAAGTGGTGAAGCATTATCAGGCAATAGTCAAAATATAGACACTGAGATGCTTAAGAAGGTTGTCACGATTGTGCAATCTGCTCTTGATCTTGGCGTTGAAGTTGCTATTGTTGTTGGTGGTGGAAATTTATATAGAGGCGCTACTCTGGCAGAAGAAGGTATGAATAAAATCACCGGTGATCATATAGGGATGCTTGCTACAGTTATGAACGCTCTAGCCCTTTCAGATGCCTTTGATAGAAACAAAATACCTTCAATGGTCATGTCAGGCTTTGCAATTGGCGGCGGAGTATGTGAGCCGTTTAATCATACTCAAGCTAAAGAGAAACTGTCCAGTGGTAAGGTAGTTATTTTCTCAGCTGGAACTGGAAGTCCATGTTTCACAACGGATACTGCCGCTGCGTTAAGAGCAGTTGAAATTGGTGCTGATATTGTCTTTAAGGCTACAAAGGTAGATGGCATATACTCAAGCGACCCCCTAAAAGATTCATCAGCTATTAAATTTGACTCACTCAGCTTTGACTCAGCTATTGAGCAAAATATTAAAGTTATGGATACCGCCGCTTTTGCGCTCTGCAGAGACAACAATATCAGAATTTGTGTTTTTAGTATGCTGGAGGATAATTATGCTCTTGCTAATATAATTAATGGTCAGTCAATTGGGACGATGGTCAGTCAAAATGGAGAATAAAGATGGTTAATGAAATTCATAGTGATGCTAATAGTCGAATGGATAAATCTTTATCTTCTCTCGAAAATGACTTTAGTAAAATACGTGCAGGAAGGGCTCATCCATCTTTATTGGAGCAAATCACAGTCGAATATTATGGTGCAATGGTTCCACTATCGCAAGTGTCAAACATAAGCGCTGAAGATTCAAGAACGCTTAAGGTTTCCCCTTGGGAGAAAGATATGGTTGGCCCTATTGAGAAAGCAATTATGACTTCTGACCTAGGCTTGAACCCTAATACGCAAGGGCAAGTATTGAGGATTCCACTCCCTCCTCTGACCGAAGAAAGAAGAAAAGAGCTCGTAAGAGTTGTAAGGGATGAAGCTGAAAATGCAAGAGTCGCAATAAGAAATATAAGAAGAGATGCAATCTCTGACTTTAGAGAGCTACTAAAAGAAAAGGAAATATCTGAAGATGAAGCCCATAGAGCAGAAGATAATGTCCAAAAAATCACTGATCAACATATCGGCTCAATTGACAAAGCTCTCAGTGATAAAGAAAGCTCGTTGCTAGAGATTTAAACAGCCTATCCCAAGTTTGTTCTATCTTTTAGAGCCTACACAGTCTATATATTTTTGCCACCTGTTGGCTGTGAACTCGGTTCCATACTCTACCTGTGGTCCAACGTTACCCAAATATCCACCCGCTAAAGCTTTTTTGAAAAGCTCAATATTGCTTTCAGACAAACCTAAGTTGATCTTACAGAAGTCATGAATAGCCTCTGTTACTATTTCTCCTGAGATAGTTCCAACAAATGCTTCCTCCTCTAACTTCAAGGTTGCTTCCTTTATCAGTTCATCAGAAATTGATGACTTATATTCTCCTGATAAATTAAAGTCCTCCAATTCAACTAATAGGTCGTCCATAATCTTTGTCACCCTCTTGTCATAAGCTAACTTGGCCTGGTAGGCTGCAGTAGAGGATGCAGCGGCAGCCTTTTCTTCATCAAGTTTCTTAAGGAAGGCTTTAAGAGCAGTGGCTCTTGCCATTTCTTCTTCGATTTCTGCCATCATTTCAGCAGCAGCTTCTTCAGCAGCAACTTGGGCTTCAAATGCAGCAAGTTCA
>JAOGRV010000012.1:0-40174 GCA_028107545.1 Pseudothioglobus singularis (SeqCode)
GATTTAAACTTTCCGAATTAGATTCAATTTCAAATAAGCAAGAAACAAACATACACCAACATATCATTTTTGAAAATGTTACTTTCAAATATTCAGAAAACGATGCTGAGGTTTTAAAAGAATTAAATTTTAAAGTACCTAAAGGGAGTATGGTTGGTATTGTTGGAGAAAGTGGAGCTGGTAAAAGCACAATTATCAATCTTTTACTAGGTTTATTGTCCCCAACAAATGGAAAAGTTTTGGTTGATAATAATGATATTAAAAAAAATCTTAAAGCTTGGCAAAAACAAATTGGATATGTTCCACAAACCATATATCTTACTGATGACTCAGTCACTAATAATATTGCATTAGGAGTGCCTCAAAAGGATATTAAGATGGATAAGGTCATGGATTGTATAGCTGCAATAAATCTCAGTAAATTAATTGACCAATTACCCCATGGAATAGATTCTCTTGTTGGAGAAAGAGGGGTTAGAATATCAGGCGGACAACTTCAGCGTTTAGGATTAGCACGAGCACTATATAATGATCCCCAAGTGCTGATTCTTGATGAAGCTACAAGCTCCTTGGATATAGAAACTGAGGAAAAAATAATGAAAATAATCAAGAATTTTCAAGGATTAAAGACCATCTTCATAATTTCTCATCGAATGAGCACTTTGAAATACTGTGATCAAATATTTAATGTTTCTAATGGTAGGCTGCATGAAGCTAAGAATAATAAATAAATTTAATTTTTTTAAGGAATATAAATGTTGAAAAATATATTTAATAAAGAGACACCTTTTATTATCGCTGAGGTTGGTCAAAATCATCAAGGTGATTTAGAATTGGCAAGAGAGTATATTCGCATATTTGCTTTTGAAGGTGCGGATGCAATTAAATTTCAAACTCGTAATAATAAATACCTTTTTTCCAAAGATGCATATGAAGCCGATTATGCAAGTGAGAATGCTTTTGCTAAAACGTATGGGGAGCATCGTGAAAAACTTGAACTTAAGACTGAATGGCTCCCTATTCTAAAAGATGATTGTGTTGAAAATGGTGTTAAATTTATGTCGACACCTTTTGACGAGCCCAGTTTAGAAATTCTTGAGCAAGTAGATGTTGATATTTTAAAAATTGCATCATTTGATTTAGGTAATTTGCCTTTTATTCATCGTATTGCTAGTTTAGGTAAACCCATTGTTATGAGTGTAGGTGGTGGAAAAGCAGACCAGATAAAATCAAGTGTAGAAGTGATACTTAATCAGCATGACGAAGTTGCTGTTCTTCATTGTGTATCTGAATATCCTTGTGAGTTTAATCGGCTTGGTCTTGATAATATTGAATTTCTGATTAAAGAATTTCCAAATTGTATAATTGGCTCTTCTGACCACTTTAATGGGATACTGTCTGGACCGGCAGCATATCTTAAAGGTGCTCGTGTATTTGAAAAGCATGTGACACTAAATAGAGCTTCGAAAGGAACGGATCATAGTTTTGCACTTGAGCCTGAGGGATTTAGAAAGTTTGTACGCGACATTAAACGAGTCCGTCATATGATGCCTATTAAAGGGGATGATGACCTTGGAAATGAGTTCGTATTTCAGAAACTGGGTAAATCATTGATCGCTAATACTGATATCCAGGCGGGTGAAAAATTGACCTTGGATAACTTATCTGGACGAATCTTTAATTCACAATACATCCCAGTACGTGAATCAAATCAAGTGCTTGGTAAAGTAGTTAAAAATAAAATTGAACAAGGAAAGGCGATTCAATACGCCGATATTAAAGGTTAATTTTCTCATGATTAGTAATGAATTACTTTCCTCAGTTAAGTTAATTGCCTTTGACTTTGATGGTGTTTTTACAGATAACACTGTTTATGTCTCACAGGAGGGGATTGAATCGGTACGTTGCTGGCGTAGTGATGGGCTAGGAATCTCCAGAGTAGAAGGTATTGGGATACAAACGTTTATTTTATCGACAGAAAAAAACCAAGTGGTTTCTGCTCGGGCCAACAAACTAAGAATGAAATATAAACAAGGGATCGAGGATAAGGCGTCTGCAATACTCGAAACTTGTACTGAGCTTGACATTAAACCCGAACATACCATGTTTTTGGGTAATGATATCAATGATATACCAGCATTTAATTCTATCGGAATTCCTGTTGCAGTTGCAGATGCGTACCCCGAAGTATATCCACATGTGCTTTTTCGAACCGAAAAGCCAGGTGGTTTCGGTGCAGTCCGTGAAGTATGTGATCTTATTTTTCACGCCAGAAATAGCATTCAAAATGGAGCTGAATAATGACCTCAGAAGCACTTTTTGATGTAAGTAAGGAAGTTGTTCTTATTACTGGTGTTTCTGGCCAGTTGGGAGGTGAGTATGCCCGAAACTTTCTTGAGCGTGGTGCTTGTGTTGTAGGGCTAGATATCCAATCACCTTTAGAAAATGATTCGTTATCAACACAATATCCCAAGAGTTATTTGTTTTGCGCTGCCGATGTGACTAACAAAACATCTTTACAGAAGGTATTAAGAGCAGTAGAGAGTATTTTTGGAATACCAACAGTTTTGATTAATAATGCTGCCATTGATTCACCGCCATCTGCTCCGCCTGAAGAAAATGGCGTGTTTGAACATTATCCCGATGACTCATGGGATAATGTCATGGACGTAAATGTGAAGGGTGCTTATTTAGCATGCAAAGTATTTGGTGCTGCTATGGCAAAAAATCAACATGGTTCAATAATAAATATTTCTTCAATTTATGGAGTAGTTTCGCCTGATCAAAGCATCTATGATTATCGCCGTGAGCGTGGAGAGGAATTCTACAAACCTGTTGCTTATGCAGTTTCAAAATCAGCATTGCTAAATTTGACAAGGTACTTGGCTGTGTATTGGGCCAAGAACAATGTTCGAGTGAATACATTGGTAATTGCAGGAGTTGATAATAATCAAGAAGATGAATTTATGGATGCCTATTGTGCGCGAATTCCCAATGGTCGAATGGCAAGCCAAGATGAATATAATGGTGCAGTAATTTTTCTAGCGAGTAAGGCTTCGATTTACATGACGGGAGCCCAGTTAGTGATTGATGGAGGGTGGACAGCAATATGACGAATGTAAGATTAATAACCAATTGGATTTATGGTGAAAAATTATCCTCTGCAAGTAGTAAAAAACTTATTAAAGTGAATCCACATACAGGTGAGATTGACTCTCATTTTTCAGCCTCTTCAGCAGAGGATGTATTTAAGGCCGTAACTGTTGCTGAATCAACTTTTGAAAGCTGGTCCAAGGTAACTCCAGTTGCCCGTGGAAATATACTTGGAGCTTGGGTTAGGGTTTTACGTGAGCATCAAAATGAACTTGCTGAAATTGTCGCTAGAGAAACAGGTAAGCGACCTCAAGATGCTTTGGGTGAAGTTGGTGCAGCAATATCTCAAGGTGAGTATTTTGCTGGTGAAGGGATGCGTTTATATGGCCGGTCATTAACTTCTGGTATGCCAGGTAAGTACAGCCATACTGTGCGGAAACCCCGAGGTGTTGTAGGTCTAATTGTTCCAGCTAATACTCCAATCGCAAATATTGCATGGAAAGTGTTTCCGGCATTGATTTGTGGTAACACTATAGTCTTAAAAGCATCAGAAGATGCACCCGAAATTGCATTACGCATGGCCCAATTCGCAAAACAAGCAGGAATTCCTGATGGGGTCATAAATATAATCCAAGGCGCAGGTGATCCTGCTGGCAAAGCACTTGTAGAAGATAATCGTGTCGCGGTAATAAGTTTTACAGGTTCAACAGATGTTGGTCGCTGGATTGCAAAAGTAGCGGGCTCGCGTTTAGCCCGTGTCTCTTTAGAGCTTGGAGGTAAGAATCCATTTGTAGTTTGTGATGATGCAGATCAAGAGGCTGCTGTGCATTGGGCGACTTTATCTGCTTTTAGTAATGCTGGGCAGCGTTGCGCATCCGCCAGTCGAATCTTGGTTTTTGATGATATATATGATGATTTTGTAAGTAGGTTAGTTGTAAAAGCACAGTCACTTAAATTGGGGATTGATAAAGATTGTGATCTTGGCCCTGTGATTAATGCTCGACAACATTCAAATATTCTTGCAGCTATTGATCAAGCTAAAAAATCAGGTGGCAAGGTGCTTTGTGGCGGAAGTGCTTCCGTGTCAAATAATCTTAAATCTGGATTCTATGTGCAACCAACTATCATAGCGGATTTACCATATGATGCTGAGTTATGTTCATTAGAAATATTTGGTCCTGTTGTTACGGTTCAGCGTGTAAAAGATTCTGAACATGCTCTTCAGGTTGCAAATAATAATGAATATGGTTTAACAGCAGCAATACATACTACAAATGTAGACCGTGCTATGTGGTTTGCTCAAAATTTACAGGCTGGAACAGTTAATATAAATATTGGAACTTATGGTAGTGAACCACATATGCCTTTTGGGGGTTTTGGTGCATCTGGAAATGGAACACGTGAACCAGGAGCTGAAGCTCTTGATGTTTATTCTGAGCTAAAGAATATAGCCTTTTTGGTGCGTGATGAAAACCTTTGATCTGAAACTTAATATACAATATTTATTTTGCTAATCGTATTTTAAAAATGAAAATAGATAATATTGAAATATTTCATGTTGACGCGGGTTGGCGCCCTTGGTCATTTGTTAAGATTACTACAAATGAAGGACTTATTGGCTGGAGTGAATGTACTGATTCCCATGGCTCTCCTCATGGGATGGCAGGAGTTGTGAAAGATTTTAAGTCATTGCTGATAGGACAAGATCCTCGTAAAATTGAAAAACTTTACTGGCAAATGTTTTCAAGAACACGTCAAAGTCCAGGATCGATAATCCAAAAAGCTATGGGGGGAATTGAAAACGCATTATGGGATATTAAGGCAAAAGCGTTGGATGTTCCTGTATATGAACTTTTTGGTGGTTCGGTCCGTGATGAAATTCCTCTTTATTGGTCTCATTGTGGCACATCACGAGTGCGAGCATGGGATATAGTAAAAAAAGACCAAATTAAATCATTAGATGACGTTAAAGAATTTGGTGCAGAAGTAAGGGAGTCCGGTTTCAAAGCACTTAAGACTAATATAGCAGTTTTTGATGAAAATCCTTTTATTTATATGCCAGGTTTTTTTAAAAGCCATGGCGGACCTGAGATGAATGCTGATTACAAGATTCTCTCGGCAATTGATAAATGGATTGGCGCATTGCGTGATGCAGTTGGTGATGAAATTGGCATTGCAATTGATTTGAATTTTAATTTTAAGACTGAAGGGTATGTAAAAGTTGGTCGTATGTTGGAACAATATAATTTAATCTGGCTTGAAATTGATTCATTTGATCCTGATGCACTTAGGCAGGTCAAAGATTCTGTGCAAACGCCAATTACTTCATGTGAAAATCTTTATGGTACTCGTCAATACCGTCCTTTTTTTACAAATCATGCAATGGATATTGCCTCAATTGATGTAATTTGGAATGGTTTTTCTGGTTCAAAGAAAATTGCAGATATGGCTGAGTTGTATGAAATGAATGTTTGCCCACATAACTATAATGGACATTTATCTACTTTTATCAGTATGCAATTATGTGCTCTGGTACCGAATGTTCGACTGGCAGAAATAGATGTTGATGATGTACCATGGCGCGATGAATTGTTTACTAATCTTCCTGAGATTAGTGACGGAAATTTGACAGTGCCTACAGATCCGGGTTGGGGAACAGACGTTAACGAAAAGGTGTTAAGTAAATATAAATGGCCAAAGTAAAATTATCCATAGGTGTATTAGGACCAGGTGCTATTGGTGGTTTGCTTGCTGGTCTCTTTTGCAAAGAAGGCCATACTGTATATTGCATTGGTCGCGAACCTACCGTATTACTCATAAAAAATAAGGGACTAAAAATTGAAAGTCAAGTATTTGGTGATTTTACTGTTAAACCCCTCGCGGATAAAAAGCTTTCAACTCCTGTGGATATACTTTTTGTAACTTTAAAAGCTCCTTTTTTGAAAGAGGCATTGGATGCGATTGAGCCTAATCAGATAGAAAATGCAATTATTATTCCTCTTTTAAACGGAGTGGGTCATCGTGAGATTATTCGTGAAAAATTAGGTGCACATGTTGCAGTTGGTATAATTAGTATGATTGAGGTAGTGAAAAATTCAGATAATGTAATTCAGCATCTATCTACCAATAAACCTAACGTCTATGTAGCATCTGATAGTGATATTTCTGTAAGCGATCTAAAAAAGCTAGTTGATATTATGATTGAAGTTGGTATTTCAATGTCGATTCTTGATAATGAAGCTGAAGTAATATGGTTAAAACTGGTTCGCTTAAGTGCAATTGCCTCAACTACAGCGGCTTTTCAAACGACGATAGGTGATATTCGTTCCAATCCAGAAAGGAGAAAAGTGCTGCAATCTATGATTCGAGAAGGGGCTATGGTTGCGAAGCATGATGGCGTCGATATTGATCCGCAAAAAGTTTTTAAGCAAGTTGACTCACTTCCTGAAACATTAATGACATCACTTCAACGTGATGTGCATAATCATCGTGCATCAGAAATTGAGTTTATAACTGGCGGAGTACTAAAGCTGGCACGGTCCTATAATATACCGGCACCCGCTCATGAAAATGCATATGAAATGATTAAAAATATTTCATCAGTAGGATAATGATTGTAAGGTTATTTATTCACTTTAATGAGATTATTGGTATTTTTCTATGATACATTCTGAATTGAAAATAATGGGTATTATTGGTATACGATCTGGTTCGAAAGGTGTTCCAGATAAAAACATCACTGCTCTTGCTGGAAAGCCTTTAGTTGGGTGGATTCTAGATGCAGCAAATCAATCAAAATATATCAATCGTGTTGTTGTTTCAACAGATTCATCTGACTATGCAGAGATAGCTTCATCTCATGGTGCCGATATACCTTATTTACGTCCAGCGAAATTAGCTACTGATGATGCCCCTGAATTTGAGTATGTTAAACACATGGTAGAGTGGTTAGATAAAAATGAAGGGTACCAACCTGATATTGTTGTTCGAATGATGGCAACAGTTCCGCTTCAGTCAAGTGAAGATATAGATGCTGTTATTGAAAAACTTCTTGATAATCCAAAGTCAGATTCGGCTGTAGTTATTTCTGAAGCAAGACAACATCCTGTTAAAGCGCTTAGGATTGTTGATGATGGCGATGGTGGAGAAAAGCTAGTAACTTATTTTACAAATTCTGGTCGAGAAGTAACACCTATCGCTCGACAGAATTATCAAAAAGCTTATTTTCGCGCTAATATAATTGCATGTAGAAGACAGGTTATTTTTGATACAGATTCCCTTACAGGCGATCTTGTTCGTTTTCACATAATCCCACAAGAGCGAGCAGTTGATATAGATAACCATATAGATTTTTATATGACCGAGCATCTTATTAAGAAATTTACTTAATAGATTTTAAAAAAATATAGGGATTATGTTTGAGTTTTGAAATGATCTATTTTATTAAATTTTGAATTAGGAGATTAAGTAATTACTATGGGTGAACAAATAACATATAGTTTGTCTGAAGCTATTGAAGAATCAACAACAGATATTCCGCTTTGCTATTTTACTAAGGAGGCTTTTGATATTGTTCGAGAAACTGAAAATACAGCTATACAAAAAACAAAGATTTTTGCGCAATTAGCTCGTTTAAATGCACTTTACATGATTGCCAAAGCTGGCTCAGGCCATTTAGGTAGTAGTTTCTCAAGTTTAGACATCGTATCGTGGCTTTATTTAAATGTTTTAAAATCTGAAGATCGATATTATTCATCAAAAGGTCATGATAGTCCGGGTTTGTATGCAGTTCAATCTGCTTTAGGAATTATCCCATTTGATAAAATTCATGGATTAAGACGTATCGATGGGTTGCCTGGCCATCCAGATGTAAATACTCCTGGTGCTCATACAAATACAGGTTCACTTGGTATGGGTGTATCTAAAGCAAAAGGTTTTCTTTTTGCTGATGATTTATCGGGTAAACATGATGGAAGATTGTTTGTTCTTACTGGTGATGGTGAGTTACAGGAAGGGCAGTTTTGGGAGTCTTTAGTGACTGCTTCACGATTACGTAACGGACGCCTAACTGTAATCGTTGATCATAATAAAATTCAATCCGATACCTATGTACGGAGTGTTAGTGATTTGGGTGACCTAGAAGCAAAATTTGCATCTTTTGGTTGGGATGTTAGTCGCTGTGATGGACATGATTATGAAGCATTAGAGCAACTTCTAAATTCCCAATCTAAGGACGGCAGACCAAAAGTAATAATAGCAGATACAATAAAAGGTAAAGGTGTTAGCTTTATGGAGCATACCTCTATGAAGCCAGAACAGGAGTTTTATAAATATCATTCTGGAGCCCCTGGTCAAGATGACTACAAATCTGCAATACAAGAGTTAGTTACGGATATTAATGAAAAAGCTTTTATATTAAAACTGAAGATTCCAAATCCTACCGATATCAATATTGAACCGTTAACTATTTCAAAAAACACCGAAAGGATGGTACCAGCATATTCCGAAGCAATACTCAATGCAGCACGATCAAACAATAAGGTTGTAGCATTAGATGCAGATTTAATACTTGATACAGGTTTGATACCATTTAAAGAAGAATTTCCTGAGCGGTTTATCGAATGCGGAATCGCAGAGCAAGATATGGTTTCACAAGCAGGTACCATAGCACTTGCTGGATATATTCCAATCGTTCACTCTTTCGCTTGTTTTCTCACCACCAGACCATCTGAGCAGATTTATAATAATTGTAGTCAGGGTGGTAAAGTGATTTATGTTGGTTCACTTGCAGGTGTCTTGCCTGGTGGACCAGGACATTCACATCAAGCCGTTAGAGATATTGCTGGAATGTTGTCTATGCCAAATATGACTATACTCGAGCCAATAAATGCGAAACAAGTTGCATCAGCTTTAAGTTGGGCAGTTAATGATAGTAATGAGAGTGTCTATATTCGTCTCACTTCCATACCTTATGAACAAACAACTGAGCTATCACAAGTTTCTAAGTTTATTCCAGGGCAAGGTGAATGTGTTCGTAAAGGAGATGATCTTATGATCATCTGTTTTGGTCCCATATTGTCATTCCAGGCTATGCAGACAGCAGAAATTCTTGCAGATAATGGTATTGAGTCTACCATTTTAGTGACACCTTGGATTAATAGAATAGATACGTCTTGGTTAAGAAGAATACTTGGAAATTTGCCGCTTGTAGTGACACTAGAAAATCATTTCACTGAATCTGGTGCTGGAAGCTACTATGTTAAGTCAATGGCTAATTCTGGACTTCTTAAAAATCGAAAAGTTTTAACTTTAGGGGTTGATGAATTACCAGCATGTGGGAGTAATGATGAGGTGTTAGCTTTTCACGGATTAACGGCTAATATGTTAGCAAGTAATATAATTGAAAAGCATTTGTCTCAATCATAGCCGATGTAATTTTAAATTATGAATATTTATTTTCATATTGATGAACTTAAAAGAGACGCTATAGTCGCAAGTGCTTTGTATAGAAAACTAGAAGGTACAAATCACAAAATTACATTCGGCAATAGAACAATTGCACCATTGTTAAAGTACTTTCATGATGCTTTTGACATCATTGTTTTACCGAGGCCTCATTTTATGTATGACTTTTGGGGTAAAGATGTGCTTAATTGGAAACAACAATTTATTATGTTATCAACAGAAAGTCTTGGCATTATCTGCAAAGATCATCATGTTATGGCTAAAACTCTTTTAGAAAATACATATTTTGAGGGAAATCAAGATTACGTTCAAAAAATAAGTGCCTTTTGTGTATGGGGAGAAAAACAAAAGTTAGCCCTTAAAGAATATTCAAGACTAGATTTAACTAAGGTATATCCTATTGGTCACCCAAGACATGATAGTTTATGCCAGAAGAAAATGACAACAAAATATGAACAAAAAAGAACTTTAAAAATAGGTTTTGTAACAAGAACTAATTCTTTAAATGATTATTATGGAAGGTCAGCTATAAGGGGTTTTGAAGTTTTGTTTGATGACCATTTTAACTATGAATATATCAATCGAACAACAGGTAAGAAATTGGTATCTGACAGGCGTGATAGTAATCCCAAAGATAACATGATAGTTCAATTAATAGATATTGAAAATCTTCTTAAAGTTTTAAAGAAACTTAGTAGTCTTAATTTTGAATTATCTATTAGGTGCCATCCTAAAGAAGATTCAAATGAATGGATTTATCTATTTTCTAAATGTGGAATAAATGCAGAAATTGCTGATAATTCAATACCAATAACACATTGGTTGATGGATAAAGATAAGGTTATTGGTCCTCCTTCAACTTCTTTCTATGATGCCGCAATGTGTAAAGTAGAGCCCATAAGTATTGAAAATCTTGACTCTACTAGAAGAAAATATATAGGAAGATTATGGGAAGATAATAACCAACTTATGGAACATATCTACAAGCCTGAATCAATAGATGAATTGGTTCAGTACTTGAAAAAAAATAGAGATTTTCCTTCAAAAGAAGTTATGAGCATTCTAAAAGAAGAAGCCAACTTTCCTTATTGCTCAAATTCTTTAGATAAGTTCATTACAATCTGTAAGAAAGTTAACTTAAATTCACATAATTTGATATTTTCGAATCTATATCCTATTATTAGCTTTCTTTATACGAAAGCATGGCAAATAAAAAATATTGTAATTGGTAGAAAGGAAAATAGTTCTCAATATAGTTTGGGAAGAAAAAATAAAAGATTTATTATGAGTCTTACTAAATAAGTAGCATGAATTTTTTAGCAATAATATTAGCAAGGGGTGGAAGTAAAGGTATTCCAGGAAAGAACATCAAATCATTTTGTGATAAACCTTTAATATCCTGGACTATAAGACAAGCTAATCATGCAAAAATTTTTACTAAAATTGTAGTGTCTAGCGACAGTAAAGATATAATAGAAACAAGTTTGAAAAATGGTGCTGAAGCTCCTTTTATTAGACCTAAAAGTCTCTCCCAAGATAATTCGTCTTCTATAGATGCAATATATCACTGTTTAGATTTTTATGAAAAAAATGGTGTATATTTTGATGCAGTTTGCCTTTTAGAGCCAACATCACCCCTAAGGACTCCTAGCCAATTAAAAGCTATTATTAATAGTTTTATCGAAAGACAAGAAACTCATGACTCTCTAATAACAGTAGGTAAGATAAGAGAGTCAGTTGAAATCTTTAAAAAACTTGAGCAAGAAGATCTTAAGCCCTATTTTGGTAGCAAACATTCACAAATAAGAAGACAGGAATCTAAACAGGCTTATTTTCCATATGGAGTAGCCTACATAAGCAAGATAGAAACGCTTAGAAAAGAAAAAACGTTTTACTCAAATAGATGCACATATTATCAAGTTGATGATAATCAATGTTTTGAGATTGACGAAATCTATGATTTTGAAGTATGCGAATTCTTATTTAAAAGATATTTTATTAACTTACAAAAACTATAACGTTTATTTAGAGGATATTATTATGGGTGACTTATCTTGGAGGTTTGGCAAGAAAGAGAGAGAATATGTAGAGGAGGTTCTAAGTTCTGGATTTGCTAGTTCCACCTCAGGAACAATGAATTCGAGGCTAGAAGATGAGTTTGCTAAGGCACATGGAAAAAATTTTGCAATCACTTTTAACTCTGGAACTACAACACTTCATGCATCGCTTTGGGCCCTTGGTGTGGGCTATGGGGATGAAGTTTTAGTTCCATGTATTACCGTTATTTCTTGTATGAATGCAATTCTTTATTGTAATGCTATACCGGTTTTTGTTGATGTAGACCCTGATACATTTTTAATGTGCCCTAAAGATCTGGAATCAAAAATTACAACAAAAACTAAAGCCATAATGCCGGTTCATCTTTATGGTCAAATGTGCGATATGACGGAAATTATGAGAGTTGCTGAAAAGTATTCTTTGACAGTTCTTGAAGATTGTGCCCAATGCTACTCTGCCAAACATAATAATAAAATTTCTGGAACAATAGGTGATATAGGCAGTTGGAGTTTTGAGAATTCAAAGCATTTAAGTTGTGGTGATGGAGGTATTGTCTGTCTAGATGATGAAGAAATGGCTGATTACTTAAGAAAACTAAACACACAAGGATTTAAGAATGCTACCGCTAAAAGCGGAAAGATAAGGGTGAGTAAAGATTTATTCCAAAATCCTTCTTATACTCGACATTCTCATTATGGTTTTATGTATAGATTGCCTGAAGTAGCAGCTGCTGTAGCATTAGCCCAAGTAGAAAAAATGGAAACATTTGTCTCGAGAAGGCAAAAAATGGGGGGTTTATATAATGAAGTGGTTGCATTTGATGGCAAGGGTATTATCAAGCAACAATTACTTCCACCTAATGATGAGAGTTCATACTGGACATTTGCTGCTAAGATAGTAGACGAATCTATAATCTGGGCAGACTTTAGAGAGCAACATATCTCTAATGGAGGGGATCCTATTTATGCTGCTTGGGCTTTACTTTATAATGAAGGCTCAGTTTCAGAGATTCAAAAGTTACAAACCCAAATGGGCTTAGAGCCAATGAACTGCAGCCAGGGTATTTGTCCTAATGCAGAGTCTATCCAGCCTAAATTATTACAATTTACAGCCAACCAAAATACTTTGGAAGAAATGGAAATTCAGGCTGAAGCTTTATCGAAAACATTAAGGTTTTTTAAATAATATAGGAATTGGTCATGACTATTGCAGTAATAGGTGGTTCTGGAAGAATAGGCTTTCCTCTTATAAAATCCCTAATTGAAAAGGGCAAAAAAGTAGCTATTGGAGATATAGATCTTGATTCTTTATATGAAAAATTGAGTTTAATTGATTACAATAAGGAAAATATTTTTTTTAAACAATTAGATATTAATTCTGAGAAAGACTATATATCATGGATGGAAGATGCTGAGTCACAACTGGGCTATATTCAAGGGGCAGTGATGTGTGCTTACCCCAGAGGTAATAACTATGGCAATACCCTAGAAAAAGTGAGCCTAAACGACTTCAATAATAATGTTTCAATTCACTTAGGGGCCTATTTTAATTTCCTAAAGAATACCTCTAATAAAATGTTAAAAAAAGGCGGTTCAATAGTTTGTATATCATCTATCTATGGGCATTCTGTTCCAAAATTTGAAATATATGATAACACTGATATGACGATGCCTGTCGAATATGCTGCTGCTAAATCTGCCATTAATCATTTAGTAAAGTATTTCTCTAAATTCTATGCGAGTAATGAATTAAGGTTTAATGCAGTTTGTCCAGGCGGTATCGTGGATAATCAGCCAGAAGAATTTAAAAAAGCCTATCTTTCGAAAAGTCTAAATAAAGGTCTTTTAGAGACAAAAGATATTATTCCTTTTGTTGAGTTTTTACTTGAAGATAAATCAAGTTATATCAATGGCCAGATTTTAACAATAGACGATGGTTTTACATTATAAATTAAGTTAGGGATTACCAGTGTTATGAAAAAAAGAATATTAATTACAGGCGCTGATGGCTTTATAGGGTCACACTTGACTGAGCTAATGTTTGAACAAGGTCATGAGGTTAGGGCTTTAGCGATGTATAATTCATTCAACAACTGGGGGTGGCTTGAGGATATTAATTGCAAAGATAAAATAGAGATTATTTCAGGAGATATTAGAGACCCAAATTTTTGTAAAGTAATAACTAAAAATATAGATATTGTATTTCATCTTGCCGCGTTAATTGGGATACCCTATTCTTATATTGCGCCAGACAGTTACATTCAAACCAATGTCCAAGGGACTTTAAATTTATGTCAAGCATCATTAGATAATCAGGTCGAAAAATTCATACATACATCTACTAGCGAAGTTTATGGGACTGCAAAATATATTCCAATTGATGAAGAACATCCTTTACAACCTCAATCCCCTTATAGTGCTAGTAAGATTGCAGCTGATGCTATGGCAAAAAGTTTTTACAATAGTTTTGATCTTCCATTGGTTGTTGCGAGGCCTTTCAATACATATGGACCTAGGCAATCAGCAAGAGCAATAATACCGAGCATAATCATTCAAATAGCATCAGGTAAGAAGACCATAGAGCTGGGTGATCTATCACCAACTAGAGATTTTAATTATGTAAAAGATACATGCAGAGCATTTAATTTACTAGCAACAAAAGATTCAGCAATTGGTGAGACTATTAATATTGGGTCTAATTCAGAAATAAGTATTCATGATACTTTAGAACTTATAAAGAGAATGATGAATAGTAATGTTGAAGTTATAGTCGATAAAAAAAGAATTAGACCGAATTCTTCAGAAGTGTTTAGGTTGTTCTCTGATAATAAAAAAATTAAAAAACTGACAGGTTACCAAGCTGAAGTATGCTTAGAGGATGGACTTGAAAAAACAATCAACTGGATTCTTAATCCAAAATATTTAGAAACTTATAAGTCAGATATTTACAATGTCTAAAGAACTTATCGATCTTGTTCGTGATATATACAAGACTAATGAACACATACCTCTGCATCAACCATGTTTTGATTCTTCCGAAATAGAATCTGTCATCGATGTAGTTGAGTCATCTTTTGTTTCAAGTGTGGGCGAGCAAGTAGATAATTTTGAAAACGCAATTTCTGTTTATACAAAATCTAAATACGCTATTGCAACTGTTAATGGAACATCAGCTCTTCATATGGCATTAATCTTAATGGGTGTTGAAAAGAATAATGAGGTATTAACTCAGTCACTAAGTTTTATAGCTACTTCAAATGCTATTCTGTATTGTGACGCCAAGCCTGTATTTATAGATGTTGATTTAGATAGCTTGAGTCTTTCCCCGGAAAAACTATTGAGTTTTTTAGAGAGTAATGCTGAAATAAGAAAGGATGGTTTTTGCTGGAATAAATATACAAACAGAAGAATTAAAGCCTGTATTTTAATGCACACTTTTGGGTTGCCGGGAAAATTAGACGAAGTTAAATCTATTTGCAATAAATATAGAATCTTGCTCATCGAGGATGCAGCAGAGTCTCTGGGTTCATTCTATAAGAATAAGCATACTGGAACAATAGCAGATATTGGCATTCTAAGTTTTAATGGTAATAAGATAATTACAACAGGCGGTGGTGGAATGATCTTAACAAATCATGAGCTTTTGTCAAAACGGGCTAGACATCTAACTACAACTGCAAAACAAAATCACCCGTATCTTTTTAACCATGACGAGCTGGGTTTTAATTACAGACTTCCAAATTTGAATGCATCTCTAGGCATCCCTCAAATGAATAAACTTCCAGAATTTTTAAAAGTTAAGAGGCACATAGCAAATATCTATAAAAAGTGGGCAACTGTTAATTCATGCAATTTTATATCTGAATTACCAAATACAAAAAGCAATTATTGGTTGAACGCAATAATTACAAATGATTTAAAACAGAGGGATGAAATTTTAAAGAAAACTAATAATTCTGGCATTGGCACAAGGCCTTTATGGACCCCTATGCACTTGATAAATTTCAATAAAAAATTTCAAACTTCAGATGTTGAAAATACTATATGGTTATTTGAGAGAGTTATTAATCTTCCGAGTTATGTTCCTAATAATTTTAATACTGCAAAGTTTCAATGATTAAAAAAATAATTTTAATAGGTGCAGGCGGCCATGCAAAATCTTGTATTGATGTGATTGATTCAACTGGAGAGTTTTCTATTGCTGGTTTCTTAGATAGTAATGAATCATTAAATGAGGTCATGGATATACCCATAATAGGTTCTGATATCAACTTGAAGGATCTGAGACTGAAATATAAATATGCATTTATTACTTTAGGTCAAATCAAAAACTATAGGCTAAGAAAAAAACTTTTTGAAAAATTATTATTTTATGAATATGAAATTCCTATATTGAAATCAAAATATTCAATTATATCAAAGAAATCTTTTATTGGAAAAGGTAGTATTGTTATGCATGGTGCAATTGTTAACTGTGAGTCTGAGATAGGTTTAAATTGCATTATTAATAGTAGGTCTTTAGTTGAGCATGATGTTAAGATTGATAATCATGCTCATATAGCAACTGGAGCGATTCTAAATGGAGGAGTTGAAATTGGTGAAGGAACATTTGTAGGGAGTGGAACTGTTGTTAAGCAAGGGGTAAAAATAGCAGAGAATTGCGTAATAGGCGCAGGCTTATTTATTAAATATGATGTATCTTCTGGAAGTGTAATTAAGGAACAACAATGACTTTAATTATTGCAGAAGCCGGTGTTAATCATAATGGTGATATCAACCTTGCTAAAAGACTAGTTGATGTAGCTAAAGATTCTGGAGCTGACGTAATAAAATTTCAAACATTCAGAGCAGAAGATTTAGTAACAAGCTTCGCCAAAAAAGCAAATTATCAGATTAAAGATGCAAATTTTTCTGAAAATCAATTTGAAATGTTAAAGAAACTAGAACTAAAAAATGATGAGTTTAGGGATTTAAAATTATATTGTGATAATATAGGAATAGAATTTTTGTCAACAGGATTCGATTTTGAAAGTTTGGATTTCCTTGTTGATTTGGGCATCAAAAGGATAAAAATCCCTTCTGGGGAGTTAACCAATCTACCCTATCTTGAAAAAGCTGCACAATACGGATTGCCTGTAATCATGTCAACTGGTATGTCCTCAATGCACGAAATTAAACAAAGTATGAAGGCAATGATTTCTAAAGGTTTAAGTAAGGAAAAGTTAACTGTTTTACATTGTACCACCTCTTATCCAGCGCCCATCGAGTCAGTAAATTTACTTGCAATGCAAACCATTAAAAATGAATTAGGCGTTTCAGTTGGCTATTCTGATCACAGTATTAATATAGAAGTTCCTATAGCTGCTGTAGCAATGGGCAGTGAGGTTATTGAAAAACACTTTACTATATCGAGAGATCTTGATGGACCAGATCATTTGGCAAGTCTAGAGCCAGATGAATTAGTACGTTTAGTGAACTCAATACGAAATACAGAAATTGCATTAGGCAACCCTATTAAGAAAATTACAGGCCCAGAAAAAGAGAATCTAAATTTAGCAAGGAAATCAATTGTAGCTAAAAAAGATATCAAGAGAGGTGAGACTCTAAGCTCTGAAAATATGACTACCAAAAGACCTGCAAATGGAATTTCACCTATGCTCTGGCATGATCTAAATAAGACACTTGCTAAAAAAGATTTCAAGAAAGATGATCTAATTACTAAATAAAAACTATCTAATTGGATAAACATGAAACCTAAAATATGTGTTGTATCAGGATCAAGAGCAGAGTATGGGCTTCTAAAGAATATATTATTACCTTTAGAAGATAGCAATATATTGGATAAATATTTCATTGTCACTGGATCACATTTATCTGCAAGGCATGGAGAAACCATAAATGAAATAAGAAATGACAACATTACGATTAATGAAGAAATATCGATTCTTAAAAATGATGATAGACCTGGAACTATAACTAGCGCAATTTCTGATGCAATCAAATTTTTTTCTAGAAGCTTTGAAAAGTTAGATCCGGATTTAGTCTTAATTTTAGGTGATAGATATGAAATATTCGCTGTTGCAATTGCTGCCATGATAAATAACATTCCTATCGCTCATATACATGGAGGTGAATCAACAGAAGCTGCTATTGATGAGTCAATAAGGCATTCAATAACCAAAATGTCCTATTTTCACTTTGTAGCTGCAGATGAATATAAAAAAAGAGTTATACAATTAGGTGAGAACCCGAATAGGGTATTTTTAGTTGGTGGGTTGGGGATAGATTCAATAAAAAATAATAATTTTTATTCTAAGGAAGAATTAGAGGACAAATATAAGATAAAGTTTAAAAATAAATCCTTATCTATTACTGTCCATCCAGTTACTTTAGAGCAAGAAAATAACGAAAAACTTATAGAAGAATTGCTTAAAGCACTTAATGAATTTCCTGACACAACATTAATCTTTACTATGCCGAATGCTGATATTGATGGAGATTTAATTGCAAAGAGGATTATCTCTTTTTGTGCAGAAAGAGATAATTGCTACTTTTATGAGTCACTGGGACACATGGGGTACCTCTCTCTTCTAATGAATATTGATGGTGTAGTCGGAAATTCATCAAGTGGGTTGCTTGAAGCACCATTTTGTGGAATAGGTACCGTGAATATTGGAGATAGGCAAACTGGAAGAATTAAAGCAGAAAGCATTATTGATGTCAGTGTTGAAAAAAAAGATATAGTCGACGCCATACGCCAAATTATGTCTACAAGATTTAAGAAAAGTATTAAAAATCAAGCCAATCTTTTTGGGAATGGCGGCGCAGGAAAGAGAATTGTAGAAATCCTTGAAAAGCAGTTAACAATAAATAAAAACAAATTTCTAAAAAAAGAATTTTTTGATATTTAAAAATTTCTTAATAATAATAATAATTAATAAATACCTATTTTATCTATCATGAAGATTACTGAAGAGCTAAGTTTAATTGAGTCCATAAGGAAGTTAACAGAACTGGGCACTAAAACTCTTGTAGTTACCAACTCTAAAAATGTTCTACTAGGAACATTAAGTGATGGAGATATAAGAAAAGCGATTATTGAAGGATTGAGTTTAGAGGAATCAATAAGCTCAATATATAATAAAAAACCAAGCTATATTTTAAAGAAAGAATTTAATAAAGAAAAAGCATTTAAGTTACTCTTAAATAATCATTTCGATTTGGTACCAGTTATTGATGACAACAAAGTGATTTCCGAGATTATTTTTCTTGATGATTTGTTAATAGAAGAAAATCAAGAAATAAATCATATAAAAGATGTAGAAGTGGTAATTATGGCTGGAGGTCTAGGTAGTAGATTAATGCCATTGACGAAAGATATACCAAAGCCGATGATCAGAATTGGTGAAAAATCTATTATAGAAATAATAATCGAAGATTTTAAAAAGAAGGGCTTTCTAGATTTTATAATTACATTAAATTATAAATCCGATATAATTCGCTCGCTTCTTTCAGATGGTAAAAAACTTGGTGTGAATATAAGGTATATCGAGGAAAATGAACCCTTAGGAACAGGAGGCTCATTATCTTTAATAAGAGATATTGATAATTCAAAAAATTATATTATAACTAATGCTGATCTCATAACTGATATAGATTATAGTAGGTTGGTCCAATACCATGTTGATAATAGTTCTGATATTACGATCTGTACAAAACTACATGAGGTAAAGATTCCTTATGGCGTTGTTATAGGTAACAAGGCTGTGGAAGGAATTGAAGAAAAACCAAATAAAACTTTTTGGATAAATACTGGAGTCTATGTTTTATCTCCAAATGTTATCAAGAATTTAGATTACGGAAAATATCTTGATATGCCTGATATTATTTCTAAGCTAGTTCATAAAGATCAAGGTCGAGTCAATATCTACCCAATTACAGGATATTGGAAAGATATTGGTGAGATAAGTCAATTAGAAGAAGTACGAAAACATTTTGTATCAAAAAAATAATGGATAAGAATATGACAAAAAATAAGGTTGCCCTAATAACAGGAATCACCGGACAAGATGGAGCCTACCTTGCTGAATTTCTTTTAAAAAAAGGCTATATAGTGCATGGTATTAAAAGGCGTGCCTCATCATTTAATACAGCTAGGATTGATCATTTATATCGTGATCCTCATGATGAAGATGTTAGGTTTTTTTTGCATCATGGAGATGTGTCAGACTCAAGCTGTTTAACAAGAATTATAGGGCAAGTTCAACCTGATGAAATATATAACCTTGCAGCACAAAGTCATGTGGCTGTGTCATTTGAAGAGCCTGAGTACACTGCAAATTCAGATGCATTAGGTGCCTTGCGTTTGTTGGAATCAATACGAATTTTGGGGCTTGAGAAAAAAACTCGATTCTATCAAGCCTCTACATCTGAGCTTTATGGTTTAGTTCAAGAAACGCCGCAATCTGAAACAACACCATTCTATCCTCGATCGCCATATGCCGTTGCAAAACTTTATGCATATTGGATTACTATAAATTATCGAGAAGCCTATGGAATGTTTGCATGCAATGGAATACTTTTCAATCATGAGTCACCCGTGCGCGGTGAAAATTTTGTTACACGTAAAATTACCCGTGGTTTAGCGCGTATCAAACTTGGATTACAAGATTGTTTATATTTGGGTAATCTTGATGCAAAAAGAGATTGGGGTCATGCAAAAGATTATGTTGAAATGCAATGGATGATGCTGCAACAGGATCATCCAGAAGATTTTGTTATCGCAACAGGTGTTCAATATAGTGTTCGTGATTTTGTGAATGAAGCTGCAAACGAATTAGATCTGGAAATTCATTGGGAGGGTCATGGATTAGATGAAAAAGGGTTTGATGATAGTGGTAAATGCATTATTAGTGTAGATCCGCGTTATTTTCGACCAACTGAAGTAGAGACATTACTTGGTGATCCGTCTAAAGCTAAAAATAAGCTTGGATGGGTTCCTCGAATTAGTTTTATAGAATTGGTGCAGGAAATGGTAAGGGAAGATTTAAAGTCAGCAGAATGCGATGAGCTAATCAAGAAGAGCGGATTTACACCTAAAGATTACATAGAATAATATAGACCATATTAATATTATTACTTTTTGAGAGGTTAAACATAATAGATGAATAGCATAATAAAAATATCTGCATGCCGTATGTGTGGAAATAAAAATCTGGAGAGAGTGATTGACCTTGGGGAGCAATATTTAACCGGTGTATTTCCTAAAACTAATATGCATTCTAGTTTAACAAAAGGCCCCTTGAAGCTTGTTAAGTGCCATGGTACAAATGTTTGTGGCCTATTACAGCTAGAACATAGTTATGACCTAGATGAAATGTATGGTGACAATTATGGATACCGTTCTGGTTTAAACTCGAATATGGTAACCCATTTAAATGGCAAGATTAATGAGATTATTAAGCGTGTTGAACTGGAATCAGGCGATTTAGTAATTGATATTGGCAGTAATGATGGGACAAGTTTAGGTTTTTACCCGGATGATTTATTGCTGGTTGGTATAGACCCAACCGCTTCAAAATTCGAAAAATATTACAAATCACATGTTAATTTTATTTCTGATTTTTTTTCAGAAAAACTTATTAAAGAGAAATTTCCTGAAAAAAAAGCGAAAGTAGTTACCTCTTTTTCTATGCTGTATGATCTTGAAAAGCCACTTGATTTTGCAAGAGATATAGCAAGTATGCTTGAGCCAAAAACTGGCATCTGGGTCTTTGAACAGAGTTATATGCCTTTAATGCTTGAAAGGGTTGCCTTTGATACAATATGTCATGAGCATTTAGAATATTATGGTTTGAAACAAATTGCTTGGCTTGCTGAACAAAGTGGATTAGAGATAATTGATGTTGAGCTTAATGATACCAATGGAGGTAGCTTTTCAGTAGTTGCTGCTTTGAAAGGTTCTATCTATAGGTCAGATGTAGAAAATATTCAGCGTTTGATAAATATTGAAGATGAACATAGTCTTGACTCTCTTGAGCCATACTATAAATTTAGTGAAGATATTGATAAAGCATGTTTTGTGTTGAAAGAGTTTATTAAGAATGCAAAAAAAGATGGAAAGCGAATTTGTGCTACAGGCGCTTCAACTAAAGGAAATGTTTTATTGCAATATTGTGGATTTTCATCGAAGGATATTGATACTATTGCAGAAGTTAATTCGGAAAAATTTGGGTCGTTAACGCCGGGTAGCTGGATCAAAATAGAAGACGAATCAACTGTTGTTGCGAGTGAACCGGATTACTTAATTGTTTTGCCTTGGCATTTTAAAGATTTTTTTGAGCAAAACCCTAAATATATAGGACAAACATTAATTTTTCCACTTCCAAAATTTGAAATATCGAAATTGTAATAACCTAATGTTTATTAAAGATTTAATGTATTGAAACGTAAAGCAATAATTGTTGGTGGATATGGTCATGATGGACAACTTTTAGAGATACATCTTAAAAAGCTAAATTATCATGTTATTTTGATTGGAAAAAATGATTTTGATATTCTGAATCGCAACATGGTTGCTCAATATGTTGCATCTGTTATTCCAGATGAAATTTACTATCTTGCTGCGTATCATCATTCGTCTGAAGGGACTCTGGAAACAGATGATATTTTGTTTAAAAATAGTTTTGATATAAATGTAGTATCTCCTAGTTATTTTTTAGATGCAATAACTCAATATGCACCTAGTGCTCGGTTTTTTTATGCTTCTTCATCTCATATTTATTCTGATTATTTGGGGACTCTTCAGACTGAAGATACACCCCCTAACCCTAAAAGTATTTATGCGATAACGAAATATTCTGGTATGTTGACTTGTAAGTATTATCGAAATCACAGAAATATTTTCGTAGCATGTGGTATTTTATATAACCATGAATCTAGCTTACGCCCACAAAGCTTTCTTTCACGAAAAGTTGCTAAGTCAGTGGCTGAAATTTATAAGAATAAAGAAGGCTCATTGATTGTTGGCAGTTTGGATATTGAAGTAGATTGGGGTTATGCACCAGATTATGTTGATGCTATGCATAGAATGTTGCAATTGAAAAATCCTGGTGATTATATTATCTCATCTGGAAAGGCGCATACTGTAAAACAACTAGTCGAAATAGCTTTTAGTTATGTTGGCCTTAACTATAAAGATTATGTGAGTGTTCAACCTGCTTTGATAAATCAATCGAGTGAAACCCGTATTGGAGATGCTAGCCGATTAATGAAAGATACTAATTGGAAACCCACGATTGGGTTTAAGGAAATCATTGAGAAAATGGTCGATGCTGAACTTGAACTCCTATGATTGATATGCTGGTTAAAGATAATATGTTATGTTTAATTTTTTTTTACTCCCTCTTCTCTAGAATTAATGAATATGAACAAAAAGCGCGTAATGGCTATTATTGTTGCTAGCCCTCTAACACAAAACATATTTGAGCGTATTGGTGCAGATATTATGAATGCGACATTTGATGTTGTTGTTATAGATTGCATGGATTGGATTCGAAAATATAAAAAAAGACCGTTATTTAAACCTATTCAAGAAAAAAACATTTTTTTAGCAGAGAGTAAGTCTGAATTTAATGACATTTTAAGCAGGGTGAAAGTTGATTATGTCTTAGATTTTATTGGCCGAGGAAACCATACTCGGCTAATTCAAGATATTTGCAAAGATTTAAATATTATTTACATAACACATTTACTAGCATCATCCCCACAACCAATCACCCAAAAGTCACTTGTACAAGCACTAATTTCAGAGCCGATAGTAACTATCAAAAGAATATTTAATTATATTCTCCGTTTACTTTATGGAGAGAAACCCTTATCTCCAGATGTTGCATTATTAGCTGGTTCAGAAGGGGTGAATAGTTGGACAAAATCTGCAAAGAAAGTTATATTTACTGCTACACCAAATTACTTTACTTTACAGAATATTATAAATCGTGAAAATTTAGAGAGCGAAACTGTATCTAATTTAATTCCAAAAGGAGAATATATACTTTTTCTCGATGATTGTCTTTCTATGAGTTTTGATTATGATTTAAGCAGTTATAAGCCAGTATATGATTCAAGTGAATATTTTTCATTGTTAGAAAAGTTTTTTTTAATACTTGAAGAATACTTCCATATTCCTGTTGTTATAGCTGCGCACCCAAATGGTAAGGAATTTAATGGGTATGAAGGGTTATTTGGCAAAAGAATTGTTAAGTTTGATGAGTCGGCAAAGCTTTCTTCTAATTGCAAGTTTGCTATAACTCACTTCTCTAGTGCAATTACTTATCCCATTTTATTGAGAAAGCCTATTTTATTGTTGAATTCAACAAGGTTGTTAAAAACACCGCAAGGTAGAATGATAAATTATATTGCAGAAATTTTGAGTTGTAACCAGATAAATATGGATGATGATGTTTCAACTAAAGATATAACAGGTCTTAAACTTAGTAAAGTAAATGAGGATTGTTATTCAAAATATGAGGAACGATTTATAAAAAATGTAGAGGTGAAGGGTGACAGTTCATTTTATGAACTTATTTTGTATTTATCATCTCTTGAAAGGCATAATTTACATGGTTTAAATGAGGATAGAATTAATGTTTAAAAAAATAATTAACTTTATGTATGGTCTCCGTGATAGACAGAGAATATTGATTAGCTTAACTAAAGGTTCAGCTATGATGCGCGCTCGCACTATTGATTTTAAGAATCCTGAAACCTGGGAATTTTCTGGATTTAGTCAAAATGGTGAGGATGGAATCCTGGATGTATTAAGAAGCAAATTACTAGAAACAAATCGATACTTTATTGAAATAGGCGCTGCTGATGGAATAGACAATAATTCTGCATGGTTAACTATTGCCGAAAAATATCGAGGTATTATGATTGAAGGAGATCATGGGCTTATTGCAAGGGCAAGGCGAATGATTTCGCACTATAGTCTTGGACTACAGATACTTGAGATGTTTGTTGATATTGACTCAGTCAAATCTATAAAAGAAAAATCTCTGTTTGATAATCCTGATGTTCTTTCTTTAGATATTGATGGAATAGACTATTATATTGCTAAGGCGATGTTTGATGAGGGTTTTAGGCCTAAAATATTTGTTGTTGAATACAACTCAGCATTTGGGCCAAGTGTTTCTCGAACAATAAAATATCAGAACAATTTTGTCTTTACTAGTGCACACCCGACTCAATTGTACTATGGAGTATCAATTGCTGGATGGATTAAATTATTTGAAGAAAAAGGCTATAGATTTATAACCGTTGATAGAAATGGAGTTAATGCATTTTTTGTTGATCCAGAATGTTTTGATGATGATTTTCTTGACAGTATAACTCCACTTAGCTTTGCTGAAAATCAGTTGCAGCTTTTGAAATTCAGATCTACTTATGAAGAGCAATTCAAACAAATTTCGCATATGGATTTTCATGAGATATAGTGAATAATTTGCAATTTAAAATGTTGAACTTAAGATCTTTTATTTAACTCACGAAAAAATAGTCAATTAAATACTGCCTTTTATATGAATCGTCCTATATTATCTATTTGTATTAATACCCGTAACAGGGCACATTTGCTAGTAGAAACTCTTGAATCTATTACAAATCAAATAACTAACTCTGTAGAGATTGTTGTTGTAGATGGTGCCTCAGATGACTCAACTTCTGATGTGATGAAGAAATATGTAGAAAAGTATTATTATATTAAATACATACAATCAGATAATGAGATAGGAATTGATGAAGGCTATGATTTATCAGTAAAAAATGCATCTGGAGATTATTGTTGGCTTATGCCTGATGATGACATTATTTGTGAGGGTGCCTTGGATATAGTAATTTCCAAAATCAAGAATGATTTTGAACTAATAATATTAAATTTGGAACTTTTTACTAAAAAATTGAATCTTGATCTAAATCAGAGATTGTTCAAATTTCAAGAAGATAAAATATATACTCGAAAACAGTTTGGTGATTTTCTTTCAGAGCTTGGTTCTGGTCTATCTTATATTGGTTGTGTTGTCATCAGGCGCCAACTTTGGTTTGAACATAATCTCTCTCAATTCTATGGTAGCTTTTTCATACATGTTGGGGTTATTTGCGCTAGCACTCAGATAAATAAAGTTCTATTCCTTAATAAACCCTTAATTCTTTATCGGAGTGCAAACAGTAGTTGGACCCCAAGAAGTTTTGAAATATGGTACTTTAAGTGGCCTAACCTAATATGGTCTTTTGAAAATATAACAACCCAAGTCAAAAACAATATTACTTCACGAAATCCATGGAATCGAGGATTGACATTATTGAAATCTCGCGCTATGGGTGAGTATAGTTATTCAATTTTTAGAAAGTCATTGGCATCTTCAGGAACAAGTAAGCATAGATTGCGTAATGCATTTATATCATTACTTCCTGTAACACTTCTAAATCTCATATTGGTTATTTTTTGCCTGATATTTAGAAGAAACAACCTATACACATTATATATTTTAATAATGAGTTCGAAACGTCCAATATTTTTAAGTAAGTTGAGTGGTTTGTTGGGTATAAAGCTCCATATTTAATTCGTCTTACATGATTAATTTTTAAACTGTTTATGATTATTAAAATCAAAATAAATATAGTGATTTGATTGATAGAAATTGATTAATTAAATACATACAATTGCAAATTCTTTAAATATGGAGCGATAATGAAAGTAATTATTCTATGTGGCGGATTAGGAACACGACTCGCTGAAGAGACACAAATCAAACCCAAACCTATGGTGGAAATAGGTGGTCGTCCAATCCTTTGGCACATTATGAAAATTTATGAGAGGCATGGAATTACTGACTTTAGTCTCGCACTAGGCTATAAAGGTGAGGTAATTAAAGATTATTTTACAAACTACCATGCTAATTTGAGTGATATGACAGTCCATCTAAAAAGTGGAAAAGTAGATTATTATAATCCTAGGGTTGAAGACTGGAGCGTTTCTATGATTGACACTGGTGAAAATACAATGACAGGTGGTCGACTGCTTCGATTGAAAAAATATTTGGAAAATAATAACGAGCCTTTTATGCTAACTTATGGCGACGGAGTTAGTGATGTTGATATTTCTGCTTTATTGAAATTTCATCGTTCACACGGAAAACTTGCGACCGTTACTGCTGTCCGCCCATCAGCTCGCTTTGGCGGGATGGATATTGGTGAAGGTCAAGTTATAAATTTTAAAGAAAAGCCTCAGTCAGGGACAGGTTGGATTAATGGTGGTTTTTTTGTTTTTGAGCCTTCTGTGTTTGACTATCTCGATGATGATTCAACGATACTGGAGCGCTCTCCACTTGAAAATCTTGTTCGTGATGAGCAGTTAATGGCCTATCAACATTCAGGCTATTGGCAATGTATGGATACCATTAGAGATCGTGATTCTTTGCAAGAGCTATGGGACAATGGCTCAGTACCCTGGGTTTATAATAATTAGTTATGTTTGAGAATATTTATAAAAATAAAAAAGTTCTTGTTACTGGGCATACAGGCTTTAAGGGTTCATGGCTAACTACTTGGTTACTTAAATTGGGCGCAGAAGTTGTGGGTATTTCCAGGGATATTCCAACTAATCCTTCGATGTTTGAGGTTCTTGAACTAAGAAATCATATAAAACATTTAGAAACAGATTTACGTGATCTAAATAAAATACGAGAAATTATTCATAAAGAGAAACCCGATTTTGTCTTTCATTTGGCAGCACAAGCTATTGTATCAACTTCATATGATGACCCAGTAGATACCTTTTCATCAAATGTTATAGGTACTATGAACATGCTTGAATCTCTGAGAAGTATAGAACACCCTTGCACAGCAATTCTAATAACCAGTGATAAGTGTTATGAAAATGTTGAGTGGGTATGGGGTTACCGTGAAACTGATTCTCTTGGTGGTAATGATATTTATAGTGGCTCAAAAGGTGCTGCAGAGCTTGTAATTAAATCCTATTTACATTCCTTTTTTACTAATGATCATCCGGTTAGAATTGCTGTAGGCCGTGCTGGCAATGTTATTGGTGGCGGAGACTGGGCTAAAGATAGAATTATTGTTGACTGTATGCTTGCATGGAGCGAAGGGCGAAAAGTTGAGGTTCGTAGTCCAGATGCAACAAGGCCCTGGCAGCATGTACTAGAACCTTTAAGTGGGTATCTAAGTTTGGGTCTGGCGTTAGCACAAAATCCAGATTTACATGGAAATGCTTTTAACTTTGGTCCAAAAGCAGAACAGAATCATACAGTTGTTAATTTATTAAAAGATCTTGGGCATCATTGGGGCTTTAATAGTTCTGAGGATGCTTATGAAATTACCTCGAATATACCATTTTATGAGGCTGGCTTACTTAAATTAAATTGTGATAAGGCTCTGTTTTATTTAAAGTGGGAGTCAACTCTTGTCTATGAAGAAACCATTGATTTTGTTGGTGATTGGTATGCTTCCTATTATCGCGAAAATAAAGGTATGTACAACTTGACATTGGAGCAGGTGGAAAAATACGAGATGCTTGCTCTTACTCGCAAAAAAGCTTGGACAAAGCCTAATAACTAATATGAATAATAATATCTCTTTAAATAATATAGAAGGAGTGTATCTCTCTGAACTCAAGCAAATTCCTGATGAACGCGGTTCTGTATTGCACATGATGCGTAATGATGAGGAGATATTTAAGAGCTTTGGTGAAATTTATTTTTCTGAAGTCTTTCCTGGTGCAGTTAAGGCATGGAAATTTCACCATGCTCAGACACAAAATTTTGCTGTTCCGATCGGTCGTATGTGCGTAGTAATTTATGATGATCGAAAAAATTCCTTAACTCATGGAAATATTCAAGTTATTGAGCTTGGAAGGCCTGACTTATTTTTACGCCTTACAATTCCTCCCAAGCTTTGGTATGGTTTCACCTGTATTAGTGAAACTTCAGCCTTGCTAGCAAACTGTGCTGACTTACCCTATGACGCAAATGAGAGTATTATAAAACCTGCAGATGATAAATCAATTCCATATAAATGGAACCATGACTGATACCATATCGAAAGTACCCCGCATTCTAATTGTTGGCGGTACTGGCTTTATTGGAAGTCATATTGTGAATAAAGCTATTGAATTAGGATGGGAAGTTACTAGTCTTGGTTTTTCAACCCCAGATAATAGAGCAAAAAATTGGAAAAAACTAAGTTATGTTTCGGCTGATATTTCAAACTTGACAGCCCTACGCTCTGCACTTTTAGAAACATCATTTGAATATGTTGTTAACTGTGCTGGATACATTGATCATAGTCCATTTTCAACAGAAGGTCGTCTTGTATTGGACACTCATTTTATTGGTGTTTTGAATTTAGTTGAAATTATTGATAAAAGTTCATTAAAAGCTTTTATTAATATTGGAAGTAGTGATGAATATGGTAATTTAATTCCACCACAAAAAGAAACAAGTCGTGAAGAGCCCATATCTCCTTATTCAATGGCTAAGGTTGCTGCAACTCAATTTTTACAAATGCTTTGGCGAACAGAAAATTTTCCAGCTACTACCCTGCGCCTTTTTCTAACTTATGGGCCTGGTCAGGACCATAATCGGTTTCTACCACAAATTATAAACGGATGTTTAAAGGGTAAATCTTTTCCAGTATCTACTGGCGAACAATTACGGGATTTTTGTTATATCGATGATACTATTGAAGCTGTTTTTTTAACTTTACAAAATAAAAAAACACGAGGTGAAGTCATCAATATTGCCTCTGGTCACCCAGTGTCAATTCACAATGTAATAAATAATGTTAAGACATTGGCAGGGAAGGGTAATCCTATATTTGGTGAGCTTGAATATCGGATTGGAGAGAATATGGAATTATATGCTGATATATCTAAATCAAATTCTATTCTTGGATGGGCTCCTAAAATCACCCTTAATCAAGGCTTAATTAAAACAATTAGATGGTACAGTGAGAAAGTATGAAACAAAAACCGCTTGTCAGCATAATAATGAATTGTTTCAATGGGGAAAAATATCTAAAACATGCAGTTAATAGTGTACTTGCTCAATCTTACACAAACTGGGAGATTATATTTTGGGATAATCAATCAACAGATAGAAGTGCAAGTATTTTTAATAACTATGATGATTCAAGATTAAGATACTTTTATGCGCCTACTCATACACTATTGTATGATGCACGTAATTGGGCTATTCAAGAATCAAACGGAGAGTTTTTAGCTTTTCTAGATGTTGATGATTGGTGGTTACCTGAGAAATTAGAAAAACAAATCATTTTATTTGAAGATGAAGAAGTTGGTTTGGTTTGCAGTAATTATCAAATAGTTAATGAAAGCAAAAATAAGAATTGGACTGCATTCAATTATCCTTTGCCTACAGGATGGGTTCTGAATCAAATACTGAAAAAATACTATGTTGGCTTACTTACCCTTGTTATTAGAAAAAGTGCTGTGGATAAACTTCCATATATTTGTAATCCTGATTACAATCTCATTGGTGATTTTGATTTAGTAACTCGATTGCTATCAAAATATAAGTTGGATTGTGTTCAAGAGTCACTAGCATTTTATCGAATCCATGGGAGTAATGAATCATCAAAAAATCAAGAACTTCATATCTTAGAAATATCCAGATGGATTGAATCCTCGAGCAGTAATAAAGAAATAAGCATCCTTTCAAATTTTAATTGTGTTATTGAGCCTTACATATACTCACAAGCAATACATAAGTTGATAAATCATGATAGAAAAAAATCTTATGAGTTATTTGCTGGTTTATCATGGGGAGTGTTTAAAATAAGACTATTCTTTGCAATGTTTCTCCCTGTTTTTGTATTAAAAAAAATAAAAAATTAGTTTCAGATATTACTTCTAATGCATTAGTTTGATTGAATATTTTTCTTTATTTACAAACAATCTAGAATTTACGTTATTTTGATTAATTTTGAGTGCTTTAAACTTTTAGGTTATGTCATTAATCAATTAGATTTAAAGAGAGTTCAAAACATTTATATTAATTTAAAATCCATACTTTTTTAATGGTATCTTTCTATATGGTTTTTAAGTTAAATTATAAATTCATCACTATGTTTTGGCAGAAATAAGAATAGAAAAAAATGGAATATAGTCGAACAAAAAAAACTATTGCAATTACCGGTGCAAATGGCTTTATTGGTAAAAAACTAATTACCGAATTATCAAAAGATAAAAATATATCGTTGCGTTTATTGGTCAGAAATGTTAATGATTCTTCTAACTTAGCTGAGAACATATTAAAAATAGAGGGTGACTTGACTAAGTCAGAATCATTGAAGCAATTTTTGGTGCCAAATTGTATAGTCATAAATTTAGCTTACATTTTTGGAGCTAAAGGTGATGAAAATATAATAGCAATAAAAAATCTAGTAAAAATCTGTCAAGAAAATAAAATTGAGAGATTAATTCACTGCAGTACGGCATCAGTGTTTGGAAGAGTAAGTGGGAATACTGTAAGTGAGTCTTCTATTTGCAGACCTTATTCAGATTACGCAAAAACAAAATTAATGATAGAAGAGTTAATAAAAGAGGGCTCAAAAGATAAATACGAATTCGTAAATGTTCGACCTACTGAAGTTTATGGCTCTAATGGCAAAGGACTTGCTAAACTTATTAATGATTTGATGTATGGCAATCAAATCTTAAATTATGTGAAGTCGTGTTTATTTAACTCGAGAACAATGAATTTAGTTCATGTTTCAAATGTGATTGCTGCAATCATTTTTCTTATATTTACAGAAAAAGAGGTTGCAGGTGAAACATACATTGTTTCTGAAGATGATAGTCCGTTAAATAACTACCAATCAGTAGAAAGATATCTGATTAAACGGTTAAAGTTAAGGCATTATTTTATTCCTGCTTTTCCTATTCCATTAATTATTCTGTCTGTTATTTTGAGATTTCTTAAGCGGGATTCTGTAAATCCTAATTTATTTTATGATCCATCAAAAATAAAAAAAATAGGCTTTAAATTTGTAAGTTCATTTTATTTTGGACTAGACGATATAAGTGCCTGGCACTTAAAGAATTTTAAAGAAGATAAATAATTAATAATCAGTGACTATAAACTTTCATTATTACTTAATTTAGAATATTAATTTTTATAAAAACACACAATGCACATTTTAAACGTAACAAATTCACTTGATCTAAAAACTGGAGCAGGAACAGCTGAAAGAACTTTTCAAATGAGTCGTTTTCTTGCCTCTGAAAAAGATATTTCATGTTCAGTGCTAGTTCTTGATTTAGCTCTTGAACAAACACGAATTGATTCTATCGCACCTGCAAATGTTATAGTTTTAAAAACTTTATTTAAACGATTTTATATTCCTTCGTTAAGATGGAGAGTTATTGCCAGCTCAGTTAAAAAAGCAAATATTGTTCACTTAATGGGACATTGGAGTATTCTTAATGCTCTAGTTTATTTTGCTTGTCGTTACTATAAAAAACCATATGTCGTATGTCCAGCTGGGGCTTTAGGTTTGTTTGGCCGCTCAATTACCCTTAAACGTTTATATAACTTCGTTATAGGAAATGCAATTATTCGAAATGCATCAGTTTGGTTAGCAGTCACTAAAGGAGAATTCTCTCAATTTGAGAGCTATGGTATTTTTAAGGATAATATTACAATAATCCCAAATGGTGTAATTAAGGAAGATTTTGACCAATATAATATAGATAGATTTAAAAAAATGAAGAGATTACCTAATGCTCCAGCTATATTATTTATGGGGCGATTAAATCAAATTAAGGGTCCCGATCTACTCCTTGAAGCGTTTATTAATAGCGCCAAAATTCTTCCAAAATATCATCTTATTTTTGCAGGACCTGATGATGGAATGCTTGAAATTCTTAAAAGTAGAGTTAAAGAAAAGAATTTAGAAAAAATTGTTCACTTCTTGGGCTATATTGATGGCGAGGAAAAATCATCAGCTTACCATTCCGCTAGTTTACTAGTAGTTCCCTCTCGGCAAGAGGCGATGTCAATTGTTGCATTAGAAGCTGGTATTTGCGGCATACCTATTATGATTACAGATCAATGTGGCTTTAGTGATATTTGCAATGTTGATAAGGGGCTTGAAGTTCCTGCATCAGTTGAAGCGATTTCTGAAGGCCTGGAGTATCTTCTAACAGATTCAAAAAAATTGGAAAGTATCTCATTAAAACTGAAGGAATATATTGAGAATCGATATACTTGGAAAGCCATTATTACTATTTACATTAATCTGTATAAAAAATTGTTATCTAAAAATTATTATAAAGCTCCATCAAAAAGCTGAGAATGAATTCTTTTACTATTATTTACCCTTATAGAATATTTCTATTGACCTGCTTATTCCCCTACATTTCCTTTGGAACGAATAGTATGGATACCCAGCCGTGGTCAATTATTGCAAGTGCATTGTGTTTTTTATATATGATTATTAATAACCGTCTTTCATTAGGAATGTTTCTAATTATTCCCACTACTATTTTAATAGTCTCTATAAGTATTTTACTCCCAACGTTATATTATGAAAAATTTCTCTTTAATTTTCTTTTAATAAGGGGTGTAGCTGGCTACCTATCATTTATTCTTATCTTTGTAGTCTATTATGAAATTTATAAAAGATATGGCTTTCCGGCAAAATGGTTCTATGTAGCCAATATAATCTGGTTATTAGTCGGTGTATTTCAAGTTGCTATAGATCCATATCTATTTGATTTCTTATTAGATGTGAGAACTTCACCTTCAAGAGGGGTGACAGGATTAGCTCCAGAGCCAAAACCTTATGGGACTTTTCTGTTTTTTTTGAATTTTATCTATTTAATTCAATTCAATTACAAGCTAAATGGACTGGTTAAAAAGTTATTTATTCTTAATATGATATTTATATTTTTGGTAGCTCAGTCAGCGAGTGTAATAGTACTTGTGTTTGCTGGAGTAATGTTCTTTTTATTTAGTGGGGTTAATTTTAAATATATATTATTGTCCTTTTTTTTGATATTATTTCTTTTTTTGTTAATGACTTATTTCGATATTAGCCCAAGGGCGATAAATCTATTTAATAGGCTTTATAATGAAGGCTTTTTATATATTTTTACTCATGATAAAAGTGTGTTTAATAGAATAATGAGTATTGTATATCCCTATTATTCAGGTTTACAAAATTACTTGATGCCTGGTGGTTTTAATTCCTTTTATTTGATGCCCCCTATGGAACTAATAATTTCAGATAACCATTATACTTATAATATTGATTCCATATCAATGTCATACTTTGGCGCTATATTTTACGAGCTTGGTTTTTTAAGTCTGTTTGTATTTTTATTATTTTTTAAATGTATATACAACAGAACTTTTAGAAGTATTCTTGAGTTTGTTTTTTTGGTATTTTGTTTGCAGTTTTCTTTGACAATTGCATATCCTTTAATACCAATTTTATTGGTAACCTTTTGGTTCAGAAATTTTATAGTTAATGGTCAAGGATTATATGTTCAACGGTAAAATTCTATTAATAAAAAGGGGGACAAGTTCGTTTAGAAAACTTGTTATGATAAAATTTTCAAATTCTTATATGTCACAGATTCCTATATTTTCTCGTGATGAGAAGGGGGTGCGAAGAACACTATCTTGGATGTATGAGCAGAATTTGGTAACATATAAGATGGTCAACTGGTGAAGGTTTTAATTGCGTTTGGGACGCGTCCAGAAGCAATAAAACTGGCACCAGTTGTAGTAGAGCTTAGCAAGGATTTTGACGTCAAGGTGTGTGTGACTGCCCAACACCGAGAAATGCTTGATCAAGTATTAGATCTATTTAAAATAAAACCTGACTATGATTTAAACGTTATGCAACCAGGTCAAGATTTATTCGATGTAACTGGTAATGTATTGTTAGGCATGAGAAATGTCTTAGTTGAATCAGTGCCAGATCTTGTGATTGTACATGGCGATACTACAACTTCGATGGCTGTATCATTAGCTGCTTCTTATTTAAAGATACCAGTTGGCCATGTTGAAGCAGGTCTGCGTACTTACAATATTAGGTCACCTTTTCCTGAGGAGATTAATAGGCAACTGACTAGTAGATTAACAGATTACCACTTTGCTCCAACGGAGCAAGCAAGAAATAATTTATTAGATGAGGGTGTATTAGATAAACAGATTGTTGTGACAGGTAATACAGTGATTGATGCGCTGTTATCTACTATAGCTAAAGCACGGCAGAATTCGTTTTCAAGTGAGCTGTTAAAGTTACTTCCTTTTCTTGCTCAAGATTCATTGCCGCGAATTGTATTGGTGACAGGGCATAGGCGTGAAAACTTTGGGGCTGGATTTGAAGAGATATGTAAAGCGCTTCATGATTTAGCTACTATACATTCGGAGGTGCAGATTATCTATCCAGTTCACTTAAACCCAAATGTTCAAGAGCCCGTGAATAGACTTTTAACTGGTATTAATAATATTAATCTGATTGAGCCTCAAGAGTATCTCCCTTTTGTTAAATTAATGGATATCTCGTATCTTATTTTGACAGATAGTGGTGGTGTGCAAGAAGAAGCGCCAAGTTTGGGTAAGCCGGTCTTGGTAATGCGTGATAATACTGAGAGACCAGAAGCGGTGAAAGCAGGTACGGTTAAGTTAGTTGGCGCAAGTCGTGATAGAATATTTAAATCAGCTAATCAACTGCTGAGAGATGAAAATCTATATTCAGAGATGGCAAAGGCGCACAATCCATATGGTGATGGTAATGCAAGTTTCAGAATTAGAAAATTTATTAACAGTATATAGGTGAAAACATGAAACGAGAGAGTAAAAAAATATTGGTGACTGGAGGAGCTGGAAATATAGGCACTAATCTTTGTAATGAGTTGCGGCTGCGTGGACATCAAGTAATGGCATTAGATCTTTACAACACTGAGCGTGATAACTATGTGCGTTGTGATATCCAGCAATACAGACAACTAGAATATGTATTCGATGAGTTTGGTCCTTTTGATTATGTCTATCATTTGGCAGCAGAGTATGGTCGTTGGAATGGTGAGGCTTTCTACGAAAATTTATGGCAGACCAATAATATGGGAACAAAGCATATTTTGAGACTTCAAGAGAAATTAGGTTTTAGACATATATTTTTTTCATCGGCTGAGGTTTATGGCGATTATGATGGGTTTATGACAGAAGATGTGATGATTGATAATAAAATTAGTGATACCTATCAGATGAATGATTATGCTATCTCTAAATGGGCTGCTGAACAGCAATGTCTCAACTCTTCAGCAATGTTTGGTTCAGAAATAGTGCGAGTGAGGCCACTCAACTGTTATGGGCCCCATGAGCACTTTACTCCGTATCGTGGTTTTATACCTAAATTTATATATCATGCTTTAAACGATAAACCATACACAGTATTTAAAGGACATCACCGTATTATTGATTATGTGGAAGACTCGTGTAAGACCTTTGCTAATATTGTTGATAATTTTATTCCAGGCGAAGTTTATAATGTTGGTGGAAGAGTGGAGTGGGAGATGGATATTAAGCAATATTCTGACCTTGTTCTTAAAGTGACTGGTAAAGACGACTCTTTGGTTGAGTATAAAGAGGCAGAGGCCTTTACGACTAAGATAAAAACCGTAGATTTCTCTAAAGCAATTAAAGATCTTGATCATAACCCTGTAGTCGAACCAGAAGACGGAATTAGGAGAACAGCAAAGTGGATGAAGGATTTTTACCGACTTTAAATAGGTTGAAACTTAATTATTATGGAGAATGGTATGGAGAAAAGTGTGTATAGAGTTAACTTGGTAACAAATTATTTAGCAAAGCTAAATCTTTCTGATGAAATAAAGAGTTTTTTCTTAGGGCGTAATATTTTAGTAACAGGTGGTGCTGGTGCTATCGGCAGTAATTTAGTGATTGCACTATCTGAACTAGTAGGTAGTAATGGCATGGTAATAGTTTTGGATAACTTGACAGCGATTAAAGGTAATGATCCTATCGATTTTCCATCTTTGCCAAATGTTATGTTTGTTAATGGTGATGTGCGAAGTGATGTTGATTTAAAGCGAGTTATTAGAGAGAGGCCGACAATTATTTATCACTTAGCGGCTTTTTTTGCCAATCAAAATTCTGTGGATTACCCTGAAAACTCTGCAGATGTAGATATTAATGGAATGATTAAGTTGTTGGATCTGGCGCAGTTTACTAATGTTGAAAGATTTGTCTATGCATCGAGTGGTTGTGCAATTTATGGGTCATATGGAAAGATGCCACTTAAAGAAGATTTCATCTCAATGCATTTAACGACACCATATCAGATAAACAAAATGGCAGGCGAGATGTATTCTAATTTTTATTTTCACCATTATGGATTAAAAATAGTAAATTGTCGTTTCTTTAACTCATTTGGTCCAGGAGAAGTGCCTGGTCAGTATAGAAATGTTATTCCTAATTTTATTTACTGGTCAATGCAGAATAAATCACTTCCTTTGACTGGCACAGGTGATGAGACTAGAGATTTTACTTATGTTCTTGATCTTGTTCAGGGGCTGATAAAGGCAGCATTTTACGATGAGGCAATAGGTCAGGCATTTAATCTTGCCTCTGGTAAAGAGACTAAAATTAAAGATATGATCGGAATGGTTAATAAATCAACAGGAAATAAAACCCCGATAACAGAATTTCCACCACGCAAATGGGATACAAAAAAACGATTGCTGGCCTCCATAGAGCTTGCTGGGAATTTAATTGATTATAAGCCTATAGTTAGTTTTGAAGATGGCTTAAATGAGAATTTTAAGTGGTTTAGTAATAATTGGAGTGAAGTTCAGTTATCAGCAGATTTTCCAGTAGGAATGAGCAGTGCAGTAAGGAAGTAGTTTGAATATTCTGATTGTCACTCCGCATTTCCATCCTGAGAATTTTCGTATTAATGATTTTGCCGAAGAGTTTGTAAAAAGAGGGCATGATATTACTGTTTTAACAGCGATTCCAGATTATCCGGAGGGTAAGTTTTATGATGGGTATGGTCTTTTTAAAAAGGCGAGAGAGCTATATAATGGGGTGAAAATTTATAGAGCGCCCATATTGCCACGTGGTTCTGGTTCAAATATGCGATTGGCGTTGAACTATATTACTTATGTGGTTGGAGCGACATTTACCTCACTCTTTTTTTTGAATAAAAAATTTGATATTATCTTTGTCTTTGAACCATCTCCCATTTCGGTCGGTATACCAGCAATTTTCATTAAAATAATAAAGAAAATACCACTCTGTTTTTGGGTGTTAGATTTATGGCCTGAGAGCGTTGTTTCTGTAACTAATATCAAGAAAACATCATTTATCTTAAAGGTTTTAAAGCCAATTGTTAGGTTTATTTATAAGTATTCAGATAGAATTTTAGTTTCATCTAATGGATTTATTGATTCTGTTGAGAGTAAAGGTGTTAGTAGAGATAAAATCGAATTTTTACCTCAGTGGGCTGAGCCAATATTTAAGCCCATTAAATCCAATGAGTATTTATTAAGTGATATACCAAAAGATAGTTTTAAAATAATGTTTGCGGGTAATATTGGTGAAGCACAGGATTTTACTTCAATATTAGGGGCTGCCAAACTTTTAAAAGATGAAAAGGATGTGCATTGGGTTATTCTTGGTGGTGGAAGAAAAGAAGAGTGGGTAAAGGATAAGGTTAAGGAGTACCATCTTGAAAATTGTTTTCATCTGTTAGGTAGTTTTCCATTAGAAAAGATGCCTGATTTTTATTCAAATGCTGATGCGATGCTATTTTCATTAAAAGATGAATACATATTCTCTATTACAATTCCAGCAAAATTACAGACCTACTTAGCCTGTGGAAAACCTGTCTTGGGGATGATAAACGGCGAAAGTGCTAATGTGATAATTGATGCTAAAGCAGGTTTAGTATGTCCTGCAGAATCACCAAAAGAGTTAGCTGAAAATATTCTAAAAATGAAAAGTTTAAATGATAATGAGGTAGCTAATATGGGGGTAAATGCCAGAAAGTATTATGAAAATAATTTTGAGAGAAATTATCTTTTTAATAGAGTTGAAGGGATATTTGAGGATATGATTGTTTAACGTCTATTCCTGTATACTTTAGCACAGAAAACGTCAATATTTCTGAATGGACTTTTCTCCAAATATAGTTGATAAAGAGTTTAATAAACTTTAATTAACAAAACTAAGTAAAACAAAAATAAATAGAATAATTCTATATTTTGGAAATATTGGTAGCGTGCTATTGTAAGAATCTATACACCCAGACATTGAAAAAATTTGGTGATTAGCTATTTTTTCAGTCGTTGGCGATGAAGAAATGAGAGCTGCTCTTATTAAAGATATAAAAAATTTTGATATTGATAATATTGAAATATTACCACCATTTAAGAGAAGTAAGTTAATTGGGTATTATCAAAAAGCTGACATTTTTTTTATCTTAATTATATTCCAGCCTTTGGCGGAGTTCTCACATCTAAAATTTTCGAATGTACAGTATTTGGAAAACCATTTATTGCAGGGATAAGTCGATATTATGCTAAATTCATGAGGGATAATATCTCCCGCATACTCTTGTATTTAGTCCTCGAATTGTAAAACAATGTATGATTATTATTTGGAAGAGACTGTCTTTATGGATTGATAATAAACAAATTGATATATTTATTAAAGGGTATGTACGTGAAAAAATTAGTAAAGAAATGGCTAGTAAAATTTTGACAACATTATGACAGTAACTCTCATTACAGGAGCAACAGGGTTTATTGGTCGAAAGTTAATTAATGCTGTAGAAGGAGAAATTCGAGTACTGTCCAGAGAAAAACACTCTAAGTATGACGCTATTGTTTGTGATTTACAATCAGAAGTTATCCCAGATAAGGCTTTAAACAATGTTAATACAGTCTTTCATTTAGCTGGATTTACACATGATATGCGAGATGCAAGCAAGATTGCAGATCTTTACTATAAGGTGAATGTGAATGCTACAGTTCAATTGGCTAATCTTGCGGTAAAGTCTGGTGTCAAGAAGTTTGTTTTTGTTAGTAGCGTTAAAGCCGGCGGTTTGCCACTTTTTCGTCAATGTGCAAATGAGATACACTCCGTTAATCCTGAAGAGGTTTATGGAAAAACCAAGCGAGAGGCAGAGTTAAAATTGTTAGCAATTGGCAAAGAATCAGGTATGCATATTTCAATCATTCGCCCTTCACTGGTTTATGGCCCAGATGTAAAAGGTAATTTACAATTAATGTTGGCAGGAATTAAGAAGGGGTGGTTTCCACCTTTACCTGAGGTAGGTAATCAGCGCTCCATGATTCATGTAGATGATTTAGTGCGAGCGATTTTACTGCTTGTTGATGACGAACGGACCAATGGAGAGATATTCATCGCAACAGATGGCACGCCTTATTCTTCTCGTGAGATTTATAATGCTTTGTGCGGTGTTGC
>JAOGRV010000013.1:0-37586 GCA_028107545.1 Pseudothioglobus singularis (SeqCode)
AGCCAATGATAGTTTTTGATTTTTGAATCAACAGATTCAGGTGGTATTCTTCTTATGTTGCTTACTATGACATTCAAGCCTTTTTCAAATTCATCTGGATTAAGAATCCAGCCAAATGGAACTGCAAAAGCTATAAAACGATGATTCGCTTTACGAGGATCTCTTTGAAAATTTTTAGAAACACCCCTAGTCTGAATCATCTCTACGTATGCATCATCGAGTCCTGCATGCTTAACACAACCTGCAAGTATTTTTTTAAGGCCATCTCTTTCCAATGAACAAGGCATCCTAAGACTTTTAGTAGATTCAAAGAATCTGTCTATATGCTCATCTAAGCGAAAAAATTGACCTTTCCATACATGCACAACATCATAGGTTGCATCAGATCTGAGAAACCCCCAGTCAAGAATTGGTATTCGAGCTTCTGAAATATTAATAAACTCTCCATTCATCCATGCAGAGCCTTGAGGAAAAATATCTTCTTTCAAGATTATTTACTTTGTGCCAAAAATCTTATCTCCAGCATCCCCTAAACCTGGCAGTATATAGCCATTCTCATTAAGAGAATCATCTAGTGCAGCAATAAACAAATTAACATCTGGATGTATTTTTCTAACCCTTTCAAGCCCCTCGGGAGAGGCTACTAAAAACAAACCTATAATTTTCTTACAACCCTTTTGCTTTAATAAATCAATTGTCGCAAGAAGTGTTCCACCTGTAGCCAGCATTGGATCAATAATTAATGAAGTTCTTTGGTCAATGTCCGTAATCACTTTATCAAAATAAGCAACAGGGTCTAAAGTTTTCTCATCTCGATATAAACCAACTACACTCACTTTGGCATTAGGCACAAGAGTTAGAACGCCATCAAGCATTCCTAGTCCTGCTCTAAGAATTGGAACAATTGATAGTTTCTTACCACTGAGCATCTGGGTGCTTATTGGCTCACCTTGCCAGCCATTGATTTCTCTATTTTCTAGAGGCAGGTCTCGGGTCGCCTCATAAGTCAACAGACTAGAGACTTCATTGGCAAGCTCACGAAACTGTTTCGTACTAATTCCCTCCTGACGAAGCAAAGCAATCTTATGGGCAATGAGAGGGTGTTTTATAGCATTAAGTGGCATCTTTATTCCTAAAATATATTTTCAATTAAATTTGATTTTACATGTTAATACAAATTGTAATATTTTTCTAAAAATCTTAGAACATGAATATGTATGATAAAGGTTTTATCTATTGAGCTAATCATATGAATTTTGGAATTTTAGGAGAAGCAAAAATTGCGCGAGAACATGTTGTTCCAGCAATACTTAATGCTGGACATAAAGTAACTCATGTTGGAAGAAGAATCCTAGGGCAAGCAGCACTTCCTAAAATCTATGGGAATGCTATTGAGACTGACTATGAGGCTCTTATTAATGACCCTTCAGTTGATGCAATCTATAATCCACTTCCAAATCATCTTCATGTACCCTACTCTATTGAAGCGCTTAAAGCTGGTAAACATGTCCTTTGTGAAAAACCTGTTGCCCTTAACTTAGATGAATTATCACAGCTTGAGAATGCTGCCAAAGATAGCAAAGCATTTTTCTATGAAGCTTTTATGGTCAGAAGTCACCCTCAATGGCACTGGCTAAAAAATCTTGATATCGGCAAGTATCAGTCGTCTCATTTTATCTTTAGCTACCCCCAACAGCCCCTTGGGAATGTGCGAAACCTTATTAAATATGGTGGTGGGCCATTATTTGATATTGGGTGCTATGCTATTTTGTCGGGATGCATGCTCTTTGAGGGTGAGCCCAAAGTACTCTCTGCGTTTGCAGTTAAAAGTGAAGAATATGAAATTGAAAAACAAGTCGATGCTACCCTTAGATGGCCAAATGGTGAAACACTGAGCATGACTGTTTCAGCTAATGCAGCTCTTTGTCAAGCCTTTACTGTTCTTGGCTCGAATGGCTGGGCTAAACTGAATGTTCCCGTCAACCCACCAGAAACAACATATGCCTACTGGTCTAATGGAGGCCTCCAAAACGGAACTAAAGTTGAATTTCCGGCGTGTAACCACTATCAGTTGATGGTGGAAGAATTTGTTTCTCAATCTAAATCTGGGCATGACTCAGATTTCTTGTTCTCAAGAATCATCACTAAAACTATCAATGATATTCAAAAAATTGCTGGTTTAACAATCTAAATAATTCATCAGAAATTGAAAAGAATACGACTCAATATTGAAATATTAATTACGGCACATGGTATCTTATAACGCTATGGAAATAGATACCCCGTTTACAATTGCTGGAAGGACTTTTAACTCAAGACTGCTTGTTGGCTCAGGAAAATACAAAGACCTAAAAGAGACAAAATTAGCGACTGAAAAATCAGGTTCAGAAATTATTACTGTTGCAATCCGAAGAACTAATATTGGACAACATGCCAATGAGGAGAGCCTCCTGGACGTTATTTCGCCTGATAAATATACGATTCTCCCAAACACTGCTGGATGCTACAATGCAAAAGATGCTGTGAGAACCTGCCTATTGGCTCGAGAATTACTTGATGGACATAACCTAGTAAAACTTGAAGTTCTCGGTGATGAAAAAACTCTTTACCCAAATATCGTAGAAACTCTCGATGCAGCTAAAACATTAATCAAGGAAAACTTTGATGTTATGGTTTACACCTCTGATGATCCAATTATTGCAAAAGAACTTGAAGACATTGGTTGCTGTGCAATCATGCCACTTGGCTCACTAATAGGTTCTGGTCAGGGTATTTCCAATCCTTTTAACATTAAATTAATTAAAGAGAATTCCAGTGTGCCAGTTTTGGTAGATGCAGGAATTGGCTGTGCAAGTGATGCTGCTAGAGCCATGGAGCTTGGATGTGATGGGGTCTTAATGAACTCCGCTATTGCCAATGCTAATGATCCACTTCTTATGGCCAGCGCAATGAAGCATGCGATTATAGCTGGCAGGAAATCTTACCTTGCAGGCAGAATGATGAAAAAAGCCTACGCAAGTGCCTCATCCCCCATGGAAAATCTCATATAGCAATCTAAGATTACTATCATGAACTTTTCAAAAAAAATAAGTGAGCTTGAAAACAATCATTTATTACGCTCTAGAAGAGTATCAAACAGCCCCCAAACAACAAGAATGGTCATCGATGGCAGTGAAGTGGTTAATTTTTGCTCCAATGACTATCTTTCGCTTGCCAGTCATCCCAAGGTTAAAGAAGCGTTCATTAAAGGAGTCGAAAAGTATGGCTCTGGCTCAGGAGCATCTCACCTTGTCAGTGGACACTCAGAGTCTCATAAACTTCTTGAAGAGGCCTTATCAGAATATACTGGGCAAGAGAATGCTCTCATATTCTCATCTGGATATAGTGCTAATCTTGGAATTTTTTCAGCGCTAAGAGACGAAATTAAATGGGCACTACAAGACAAGTTAAACCATGCATCTTTAATTGATGGAAGTCGGATAGCTGGTCTGACTATCCAAAGGTACCTTCATAACAATCTTGACTCTCTTGACTCCAAGCTCGAAAAACAAATAGGTCCTGGCATAGTTGTGACAGACAATGTATTTAGTATGGATGGAGATCAGGCAGACATAGCTGGAATTGACAAAGCTATTCATAAAACTGATACCATTTTGATGCAAGATGATGCCCATGGCTTTGGTATTTTTGATCCATTCATACCTAAAAGTTCTATCTATATGGCAACGTTAGGTAAAGCTGCAGGTGTTATGGGAGCCTTTGTGGCAGGTAATAATGACTTTATAGAATTCTTAATTCAAAAGTCAAGACCATACACCTATACAACTGCGATCCCACCAAGTATTTGCCAAGCAATACTCATGAGCCTAGAAATTATAAAAAACGGAGAACAAAAAGAAAAACTACTTAAAAATATTGACTTTTTTAAGACTATGTCAAGCCAACTAGGGCTCAATTTTGAAAATTCAGATAGCGCCATTCAGCCACTCATTGTCGGCTCTAGTCAAAGGGTATTAGAAATTAGTAATAATTTATTTGATTCAGGTTTTTTTGTGAGTGCAATTCGTCCTCCCACTGTCCCTCCCAATACAGCTAGACTAAGGTTTACCTTATCAGCAAATCATCAATCTGAAGAAATAGAGTCACTACTTGAAAAGGTGAAAAATGCTATGGCATAAAACTATAGGCGAAGGGCCAGACCTTGTTCTCCTTCATGGATGGGCTTTTAATAGTGATATTTTTCAAAGCCTTGTCGAAAAATATAAACATAAATACCGCATAACAGTTATAGACCTCCCTGGACATGGAAGAAGCCCTGACATTGAGGGTGATCTTGAATCATGGTGCAATGAGATAATTAAACTGATCCCTGAACAATCAATCCTCTTGGGCTGGTCTTTAGGAGGGCTTTTATCAACTTTCGTAGCAAATCAAATTAAAGTCAATGAACTGATTTTAGTTGCTGCGAGTCCTTGCCTTATAAATAATACAGATTGGGAATTTGGAATTGAAAGCCATGTTTTTAATCAATTTGTAAACAACTTGAAAAACGATAGTACTAAAGCGCTAAAGCGTTTTGTTAGTCTTCAAAGCAAAGATAAGTCACAAATTCAGGAGCTTCATCAATCTATTCAAAAGTTCCCTGCATCACAAAGCGCTTTGGATAATGGACTTCAAATAATCTTAAATTCTGATCTCAGAGATACCTTCAAAAATATTTCAACGTCAAAAAAATGCATTCTTGGATCACTCGATACTCTTGTTCCAGTAAAAATTCAAGATTGGTATGAAATGGCAGGATCAACAACCCATGTTTTAAGATCTGGTCACCTGCCATTTTTGGACAACGACTTCAAAATTTAACTTATATTCTCCCACTTCAAAGTTTCAATTCTTATAGTTATCGGGTTTTTGGTATAATTCAATCAATTTCCTCACCAACACAAAAATGAGTGCAATAGTCGGAGTAATTATGGGTTCAAAGTCTGATTGGCCCACAATGAAAAGTGCCACAGATATGCTTGATGAGTTTGGTATAACCTATGAGGTTAAAGTGGTCTCTGCTCATAGAACACCTGACCTAATGTTTGAATACGCGGAAACTGCTCAGGATAGAGGCCTTGAAGTTATTATTGCTGGTGCTGGAGGGTCAGCTCACTTGCCCGGAATGGTTGCATCAAAAACTATTGTGCCAGTTCTTGGTGTTCCCATTCAATCAAAAGCATTAAGCGGACAAGACTCATTATTATCTATAGTTCAAATGCCTGGTGGAATTCCTGTTGGTACACTTGCTATAGGTGAATCAGGTGCAAAAAATGCAGGAATACTAGCCGCTCAAATTATTGGCAACCACAATGAAGAAGTTAGAAAAAAGGTTGCTCAATTTCGCTTAGAACAAACTCAAAGTGTACTAAACAATCCTAATCCTAATAAATAAGTTATGAAAATTGGTGTTCTTGGTGCTGGTCAGTTAGGAAGAATGCTTGCTCTATCAGCTTACCCTTTGGGACATCAAATGAGGTTTCTGGCTTTATCAGAGGAAGACCCCTCTTCCCTCTTAGGAAAAACATACATTAATAACCATTCTAATGTAATCGAATTATTTTCTGATGACTCTGATGTTGTGACATATGAGAGTGAAAATACTAATGTATCAATCGTTAACAAAGTCAGAAAAAAATCAAAAGTCTATCCCAGTGAAAGTTCGCTTCACCTAACTCAGCACCGTGGAAGAGAGAAAAACTTACTTTCTAAGTTAAACATACCTTGCGCACCATTCAAAATGGTTAACAGTTTATTAGAACTTAAAAGTGCTGTTGAATTGATAGGACTTCCTGCAATTTTAAAAACTGCTAAAGATGGTTATGATGGAAAAGGTCAATTTCTTATCAAATCTGAATCTGAAATTGATGAAGCCTGGAACCACATGTCTGGTGCTGAGTCTATCTTGGAGGGCTTTATAAAGTTCAAACGAGAGCTCTCTTTAATCGCTGTAAGAGGACTGGATGCAAGTCTTAAATACTATCCACTAGTGGAAAATACACATCATGAAGGAATATTAAGATTAACAATTGCACCTGCACAAAATATACCAAAATCTCTTCAAAAAAAAGCAGAGGAATATATGCATTCATTGATTAATGAAATGGATCATGTTGGTGTAATGACCCTTGAACTTTTTGATTCCTCTGATGAGCTGATTGTTAATGAAATTGCCCCAAGAGTTCACAACTCAGGTCATTGGACAATTGAAGGCGCTCAAACCTCTCAATTTGAAAATCATATTAGAGCAATTACTAATTCTCCATTAGGAGCGACATCTATCAAAAGTTCATTTAATGCTATGATTAATATTATTGGTATGCATGGTCAAACTAGTAAGGTACTTGAAACCAAAAATGCGCATTTACATCTTTATGATAAAGAGGAGCGCAAGGGAAGAAAACTAGGCCATATCACGCTAACTTCAAATTCTATGGAAGAATTAAGCAAATCAATTGATAGCTTAAAGGAGTATTTACCTTAATCTTCATTTAAATCTAAAGGACTATTGTTTAATCTCAATTCCTCAAGATAAAACTGCTCAGCAATCTTCTCCTCATAATGATATGCTGATAATTCACTTACCTCCACACCTGATAAAAATTGGCATACATGGATCATCTCATGACACATGGTAATAATAAATTTTTTTTGATCAAGTGTCTCCTCAATTTCAATAAAAAACTTACCATCGCCCTCATAGTCTGTCCACGCAAGTGCGTCCTCAACCTTATGAATGGTAAGATCTATATTTGGGATATTATCTTCTTTAAATAGTCCGTTGCAACAAAAATTATAAAGCTGATGTGAAAGCTCTATTTGCTTTTTATTACCCCCGTGAATATAAAGCATTTTTGAGAAAACTCATAAAGTTAGTTAAAAATGTTTGTCCAGATAACCAATAATATCGTTTGACTCATAGAGCCAGCTTACCTCTCCATCTTGACTAATTTGAAGGCATGGAACCTGTATCTTTCCACCACTTGATTCAAGCTCTGTTCTGTAACTACCCTCTTGTGCATTTCTAGTCTCAACTTTTAGATTTAAGCGCTTGATTGCTCTTCGAGTCTTGACACAAAAAGGGCACGCATAAAACTCATACAATTTTAAAGATTCAGTTTTCTGATCTACAATCATCTGCTCTTCATCACTTCGTTTGATGATTGATGGTCTAAACACCCAATCAATAAAGATTAGCAACCTTCCAGAACCTTCTCTTAGTAGTTTTAGAAAAATTCTCATAAATTTTGCTTGTAGGCGATTAAAGTATTTTCAAGAAGAGTTGCTATAGTCATTGGACCTACGCCACCAGGAACAGGAGTTATGCCTCCAGCAATATCTTTGATTGCATCAAAATCTACATCTCCTACCAGTGACCCATCTTCCAGTCTATTAATTCCAACATCTATTACAATTGCGCCCTCTTTGATCCAATCCCCTTTGACCATCTGAGGTATTCCAACACCCACAACAACAATATCTGCTTGTCTCACTTTCTCAGCCACATCTTTAGTTTTACTATTACATATTGTGACAGTACCTCTTGCATTGAGAAGCTCCATAGCCATTGGTCTTCCTACAATATTTGAGGCACCAATAACAACACAATTCATTCCTTCAACTTTGCAATTAACTGAATCAAGCATGGTCATCACACCCTTTGGCGTACAAGGTCTTAAGTGAGACTTATTCTGCATTAATTTTCCAATATTCTCACTATGAAAGCCATCTACATCCTTAAAGGGGGAGATGTGCTCAATCACCTTGTTTGCATTAATATGGCTTGGCAACGGGAGCTGCACAAGGATACCGTCAATATGAGGATTATTATTAAGGCGCTCTACTTCCTCTAATAACTGTTCTTCAGTAATGTTCTCTGACTTTATAATTTTATCTGAAAAGAATCCTGCCTGTTTACACGCTAGCTCTTTATTCCTAACATAGACAGCTGAAGCCGGATCTTCACCTACCAGGATGACCGCAAGTCCCGGGGGACGCTCAAGAGCTTTAACCTCGTCAGCGATCTTTAGACGTAAGTTTTTTGCAATCTCTTTACCATCAATAATATTCATTTTTTTAATTCCTTTTTAACTTTTATTAAATCACTTTCTGTGTCAACACCATATCCCGTTGAAGCAAATGAAACGTCAACATGTATATCAAACCCTTCCATCAGGAAAGTAAGTTGCTCCAATTTTTCAGCCGTTTCTATTCTTGATATAGGCATATTACTGTAATCTTTTAAAAAATTTACTCGATAAGCGTACAAACCGATATGCCTAAAACATAAATCTAAATTAATATTTTGGCCATCCCTGAAAGCGGGTACCGGAGATCTAGAAAAATACATTGCTCTGCCGCGCGAATTATATATAACTTTCACACAATTCTCATCAAAGTATGCATCCTCAGTATCAATTGTTTCACACAAAGTAGCAACACTCATTCCAGAACTAACCAGATTTGACGCTACCTGATTGATTGCACTTGGACTCATCATAGGCTCATCACCTTGTAGATTAACAATCACATCATCATTTTGGAAGTTTAAAAACGATACAGCCTCAGCTATCCTGGAAGTTCCTGATGCATGACTATCATTTGTCATGCACACTTCTGCTCCAAAACCTTCTGCAACAGTTTTTATTCTTTCATCATCAGTAGCAACAATGACACGACTCGCATCACTTTTAATTGCATTAGAATAAGTATGCTCTATAAGCGATTTTCCATTAATCTCTTTTAGCATCTTTGCCGGAAGACGACTTGATGCATATCTGGCAGGAATAATAACGGAAAAGCCCACTATTTTTTTGAGTCTATTTGTCTGGCTTCCTCTACAAGAAGTATCGGAATGCCATCAATAACTGGATAAGCCAATCCACTCTTTTCGCATACTAACTCACCCTCCTCAAACTTTAAAGGCGCCTTACTTTGCGGACAAACTAACATTTTTAATAAATCATTATCAATCAAAACTTAGACTCCAATTGCTGATAAAAATTAGAATTAATTTTTGCACTTACAGACAAATACCACATTTGTTCAGTTGCAAATGAAACACATTTTACACAATCCTTTGAGGTCATTATGATAGGATAATTCTCGTTAAAAGACAGATCCTTTTCAGAAAAAGCATAATGGTCTGGGAAGGTTTTGGGGATTAATTTGACTCCATTTTTCTGAAGTATAGAGAAAAAATTATCTGGCTTACTAATTCCAGCAACTGTGTAACATTTTTTTCCTTTGAAATACTCAAGCCCCTTAACTTCATTAGTAACTAAGTTTATATATTCATGCGGTTCAATTTCACTTGAAACCTCACCCTCAAAATGAGAGCCATTATTAATGATGAAATCGACTGATTTGAGTCTACTTTTAGCTTCTCTAAGGGGCCCAGCTGGTAGGAAAAAGCCATTACCCAAACGACTTCGGCCATCTATCACGGCAATTTCAATATCACGACCCATAGAATAGTGCTGAAGGCCATCATCACTGACAATAACATCCAATGAATACTTTTTAATTAAAAACTCAATTGCTTTAGTTCTTTTTTTTGCTACTACAACTGGCACTTCGGTCTGTTGTTTAATCAATAAAGGCTCATCTCCACATTGGATTGGGTCGCTGGTCACGCTAACCTCTAAGGAATCTTGAGAATATTTGCCGCCATAGCCTCTTGAGACAACTCCTACTTTTTTATTCTGAGACTCTAAATAATTGACAATAGAAATAACAATCGGCGTTTTCCCTGTTCCACCGACTGTTATATTTCCTACCACTATGACTGGCAAAGATGAATCATTTATTTTTAGAATTCTGAACTTATAAAGCCATAATCGAATGGATGACAAAATAAAAAAAATAGCAGAAAAAGGAAGAAGCATAAAGTTAATCAAGCCAAACTTATTATGGTTTATAAAACTTTGATTACTTAACATTTGATAACTTTAATTACCTTTAAAACATTTATTATGACAAAATATTCTGATCATGAGTGTTGAATTTCATATTTCTAACAAATATTTGCGATCAAGCAGAAAAAAGGGCTTTGTTTCTTTTATTTCTGGTATTTCAATGGTTGGCCTAATCTTAGCTGTTATGTCATTAATTACTGTCATGTCTGTAATGAATGGTTTCCATGAAGAATTAACCAAAAGGGTTTTAAATACGATCTCTCATTCTTATATTACAGGCTCAGATGATACTCTTGAAAATTGGGGTGATCTCCAAAAAAAGATTGACTCTGAGGATAGTGTTTTAGCATCCTCTCCCTTTGTAGAAGATTTTGCTCTAATGACCTCAAAAAGTGCTTCACAGGGTGTCAGCATTAGAGGAATACTTATAGATCAAGAACCCTTTACCTCTGCTCTTCTAGATGACATTAAATATGGCTCTCTTAGTTTAAATGAAGACGAGTCCTCAGTATTGCTGGGTGTTGGTTTAGCAACACTCATGGGAACTGGTATTGGTGATAAGATTACCCTTATTGCGCCTGCTAGAAACTCCCTTGGTACCCTTGTTCCAATTTCTCAAAAATTTAGTGTTAGTGGTATTTTTAATGCTGGATTAAATGACTACAATAATGGTTTAGCATTTATTCATCTTTATGATGCTCAAGATCTTTTTGGCTTGGGCAATAAAGTTTCTGGCATACGTCTCAAGGTTAATGATTTATTTGAGGCAAATGCAATTACAGATAAGGTTGTTGGCTCATTAGGAGATGGATACTATGGTGTTGACTGGATGCAGCAACAAAAACACTTTATTAGGGCATTAAACCTAGAAAAGCAAATGATTGCAATTATTCTCTCTCTGATCATTGCTTTAGCAGCATTTAATATTGTCTCTATGATGGTTATGGTTGTTACCGACAAAAAATCGGATATTGCCATTCTAAGGACTATTGGAATGACACCAAAACGCATTGTGAAAATATTTTTTTATCAGGGTATAAGCATTGGCCTGATTGGAATTACAGTCGGCACAGGTCTTGGGTTACTTTTGGCTCTAAATATTGAATCAGTTATCTCTGGAATTGAGAGCATAATTGGGTTTCAATTTTTTCCTAAGGATGTCTTTTATATTAATCGATTTCCATCCAAAATTCTTCTGAGTGATGTCTTGAGTATAGTCTTTGGGGCATTTATATTAGTTATTCTTGCATCAATCTATCCTGCCAGACGAGCTGGAAAAGTAAACATTTCTGAGGTGCTAAGACATGAGTAACATTATTGAATGTCGATCTTTATGCTTCTCGTATTCCGAGGGTGAAAACAAAACTACGGTATTAGATAACTTAAATTTTGAGGTTAAACTGGGTGAAAAGGTTGCAATTATTGGTCAATCAGGATGTGGGAAATCTACACTACTTAATTTGATTGCTGGATTAGATAAATCTACCGCCGGTGATGTATTGATTAACAACTCAAATATAGCGAAGCTTAATGAAAAAGATAGAACAGAGTTGCGCTCCAAGAATTTAGGCTTTGTTTATCAATTTCATCATTTACTGAATGATTTCTCCTCACTCTATAATGTTTCCTTACCTTTATTGATTAAAGGCATTGACAAGAAAAAAGCAGTTAAATTAGCTGAAGATATATTAAAGAAAGTTGGGCTTGAAAAACGCCTAAAGCATAAACCATCTCAGTTATCAGGTGGAGAAAGACAAAGGGTGGCAATTGCAAGGGCTATGATTTCAGAGCCTGCCTGCCTATTGGCGGATGAGCCTACTGGGAACCTGGATGCAAATAATGCCAAGGATGTTTTAGATTTAATTGTTGAGCTTAATGATAGCAAAAGAACTGCGCTTTTGATTGTCACGCATGATTTGAGTATCGCCAATATGATGGACAGAAAGCTAGAGTTAAGTAATCAAAGGCTTATTGAAGTATAACGGGAAAGTAAAAAAACTTATCGATCTAGGCTAAAAACTGAATCATTATTCCAGCTGCAATTGCTGAGCCAATTACTCCTGCAACGTTTGGGCCCATTGCGTGCATCAGTAAAAAGTTATTTGAGTCAGACTCTAGGCCAACTTTGTTAGAGACTCTAGCGGCCATTGGAACTGCAGAAACGCCAGCGGACCCAATCAAAGGATTAATTTTATTTTTACTAAAGACATTCATTAGTTTTGCCATTAACAAACCGCACATTGTTCCTATTGAGAATGCAACCAACCCTAACAACAAAATACCCAATGTATCTAATTGAAGAAATTTATCCGCCATCAGTTTAGAGCCTACTGCAAGACCCAGAAATATAGTCACAATATTAATCATAGCGTTCTGAGTTGTGTCACTAAGACGATCAACAACACCAGACTCTTTCATTAAATTACCGAAGGCAAACATTCCCAAGAGAGGAGCTGCTGCTGGCAAAAGAAGAGCAACTAATAAAAGAAGGATGATTGGAAAAACTATTTTTTCAGCCTTAGAAACCTCCCTTAACTGCACCATTTTAATTTTTCTTTCATTTTCATTTGTAAACGCTCTCATAATGGGTGGCTGAATCAACGGCACAAGTGCCATATATGAATATGATGCCACAGCAATAGCACCTAGTAGCTCTGGTGCCAGTATGGATGCCACGTAAATCGAGGTCGGGCCATCAGCGCCGCCAATAATTCCAATAGCAGCAGCTTGCTTTAAATTAAAGTCGAAAATACCAATAACTGATAATCCAACAGCGCCAAGCAAAGTAGCAAAAATACCAAACTGAGCAGCGGCTCCTAGAAGCAATGTTTTTGGATTTGCAAGGAGAGGGCCAAAATCTGTCATTGCACCAACACCCATAAAAATAATTAGTGGAAAAGCGCCTGACTCAATTCCAACCATGTAAAAAAGATGCAATATACCTCCATCTACAGCCAAGTTGGCCCCTGGAATATTACTTAGTAGTGCACCAAAACCGATTGGAAGAAGTAAAAGTGGCTCAAATTTTTTTACAATGGCTAAGTAAATCAACAAGATGCCAACTAGAAGCATTAAGCCCTGCCCCCAGCTCATCTGATAAAGCCCTGTGTTTGTCCAAAGAAGATTGAATTGATCCATATCTAACCCAAAGAAAGAAGAAGTTGGCCAACAGTAACTGAGTCACCCTCTTTAACATCGACACTAACCACAACACCTGAACAGGTTGCTTTTATTTCAGTTTCCATCTTCATGGCCTCTAAAACAATTAAAGTATCACCTTTCTTAACACTCTGGTTTGGAGTGACAAGAGTCTTCCATATGGTTCCTGAAAGTGGCGCAGAAATATCTTCTTTTCCATTTAAAAGTGGAGCTTTTGATTCGTCATCGGAACTTTCAGAACTCTGAGTAGATTGACCTGAAGAGGACCCAATTGAAGTTATAGTTCCTCCAGCAGATACATTAACTGTATAAGACTGTCCTTTAAATGAAACAGTATAGACTCCCTCATCTTTTTGATCTTTTGAGGATTCAGTTTCAGCAACAGGGACTGGTTCAAAAAAGTCTGGATTGTCTCTATTCTCTAAAAATTTTATTCCAACTTGTGGGAAAAGTGCGTAAGTCATTAAATCATCAATTTTCTGATCAGCAACCCTGATGCCCTTCTCAGAAACAATTTTATCAAACTCAGACTCTAAAACGCCTAGCTCAGGCTCAATATTATCTGCTGGTCGGCATGTAATAGCCTTCGAACCCTCCAATACTCTTTCTTGTAATTCTTTATTAACAGGCGCTGGAGCTGATCCATACTCACCTTTCAATATGCCTGCCGACTCTTTAGTAATTGTCTTATATCTCTCTCCTGTCAGGACATTAAGCACTGATTGAGTGCCTACGATTTGTGAAGTTGGAGTGACAAGTGGAATATATCCTAGATCTTTTCTGACACGTGGAATTTCTAATAGAACCTCATCCATCTTATCTAGTGCATTTTGTTCTTTTAGTTGACCTTCCATATTGGTGAGCATTCCACCGGGCACCTGAGATGTCAAAATTCTTGAGTCAACACCCTTAAGAGAGCCTTCAAACTTTGCGTACTTGGATCTTATTGGCTTAAAGTACTGATCAATTTCCTCAAGCTTATTTAAATCTAAGCCAGTTTTTCTTGGGCTCGCCTCAAGGATTGAGACTACAGAATTTGTCGCAGAGTGACTATAAGTCATGCTCATTGACCCAATACACGTATCTACTCGATCAATACCAGCCTCAACAGCCTTAATAATACATGCAGTAGAAAGCCCTGTAGTTGCATGTGCATGAAGCTGAATAGGAATATCAATAGCTTTTTTTAACTTTTTAACAAGATCAAAAGCAACATAAGGCTGAAGCAAGCCAGCCATATCTTTGATACACAAAGAATGGGCACCCATATCTTCGATTTCTTTTGCCATATCAATCCAAAGCTCAGTAGTATGAACAGGACTGACTGTATAGGATATTGTTCCTTGAGCATGCGCCCCTGTCTTGACCGTTTGATCAATGGCAGTCTTAAGATTACGCGTATCATTCATTGCATCAAATATTCTTAATACGCCAACCCCGTTCTCTGCACAACGATCAACAAACTTTCTAACCACGTCATCACTGTAATGTCTGTAACCAAGCAAATTTTGAGCTCTGAGAAGCATCTGCTGAGGCGTATTAGGCATAACTTTTTTGATTTCACGAATTCTTTCCCATGGATCTTCTCCAAGAAAACGAATACAAGCATCAAAAGTTGCCCCACCCCAAGATTCCATTGACCAGTAGCCAATCTGATCTAATTTTTCCGCTATAGGGAGCATATCATCAATTCGCATTCTTGTTGCAAAGAGTGACTGGTGTCCATCTCGAAGCACTAACTCAGTAATTTGAACAGGTTTATTATTTTCTTTTGTTGACATGATTTATCTCTGTATATGCATTTTTATTGCTGCCTCTATAATGGCTCTTGTCTTTTCATCAATTTCCATTGAAGATTCAGAGCTCATCGATGCAGAAACATTAATTGAAGGCTGAATTTTTGTTACGAACTTTGACATTAGGTTTGTAACAACAACCATCAATGCTAAAAATACAAAAACAAATCCCATACCAAACATGGTCAAAGTTATTGCATCACTTAGCAGGTTGTTATCCATTTTAAAATCCTAGTGAAAGAACGTTAATTTTATATTTTATATATGAATTACTCAATAATTCACAGTTGGTACCAGTGGACGGGCTCGAACCGTCACTCCCGTGAAGGAACCGGATTTTGAATCCGGCGTGTCTACCAATTCCACCACACTGGCTTATCAGGTTTATTTATGTCTGAAAGTAATTCTACCTTTGGTCAAATCATAAGGAGTCATTTCGACAGTTACCTTATCGCCAGGTAATATGCGTATATAGTGTTTACGAATCTTTCCTGAGATATGAGCAAGAACGCTATGGCCATTTTCCAACTCAACTTTAAAAGTTGTGTTGGGTAACTTTTCCTTTACGACACCCTCTAACTCAATGTAATCACTTTTTGACATATTTATATTAATTAAAAAAACCAAATAACATTATACCTAATTAGTTATTTGACGCCAATTGTAATATTGATATTAGGTATGCGTTCATAAAAAAATTCAAACTGAATTGAAGTATTTTATGGGTAGAAAGAAAAACTTAAGAATGAAAGATTAGTGGAAATGCCTTTTTGAGTGAACCCAACCCTGCAGTTTTTGAAAATCTGTTTTCTTTTCTGGCTGCACAATCTTTTCAAGCTCAATTAGTCTTTCATTGAGCTCATTAAAGGCATTTGTATAGTGCTTACTTTTGATAGACTCTTGATATAACTTAGATTTCAAAGTAGCAATTACAGAAACTAAATCTTGATCATTACTAGCGTCTATTAAATCCGAATCTCTTTTCAACTTCACCTGAGTTTCTTGAAACCGTTTCAAATGCTTTGTAGCTTCAGAATCACTTTTCAAATGAGATTCGTCTAAAGCTAAGTTACTTGGATTGAAGGGGATGATTCGTTCAGAAATATTTAGATCTTGAAGAGAGCCACGGGTTGTCGGCTGTTGAACGGTGAAGCCACTAACTCCTAGCAGACGTGCCACCCATGAAATTCCAAATCTAATCACCTGAACTCCTGATATAGTTTTGTGTATGTTACCCAAACAATTTATATTTGTGCATTTTTTTATAACTTTTTATTAAATAAAATGTCAGCAAAATCTTCATCAGAGGGGTTTTGCGTAACTTCAATTTTTTTAAAGCCTAGTTTTTTTGCTGTGGATTTAATTCTTTCACTAAAAACAATCATTCTTCTTAACTTTAAAATTTCAAAATAGTTTGGAGAAGCACTCGAAACTAGCTGAATGATATTGACTAGACTCTCATTACTAGTTGCCATTAATACTCCATCAGGGTGACTCACAAATGATACTAAAGACTCTCTATGGATTTTGCTCAGCTTGCATGGAATTCTCTCATAAACTTCTAGATAATCTACTTGATTAGATGCAATCAAATAATTTTTTAAAGTTTCTGACCCACCCTTTCCTCTAACAATTAATATTTTTCTATTCGATAGCTCTGAACATTCTTTGATTTTTAAAAGTTCTTGACTTGAGGCATTTTTTTTTGGAAAACAATCAACTGCAATATTTTTCTTTAACAATTGATTTGCCGTTGCTGGCCCAACTGCAAAAACTTTAGAAGAATCACTGAATAATTCATCAAAGTGCTCTTCTGCATAACTAACTGCATTGACACTTATAAAAATAATAATATCGTATTTTTCAACAGGAGCTGCAGTCTGAATTTTGATGATCTCAAAAGCAGGAAACAAAGCATAATCAATATTTCTGTTATTTAGAAGCAACTCTAAGTTTTTAGTTTGAGAAACTGGTCTTGTAATGAGGATCATTTATTTATTATAGATATTTGACTTTATAAATCTAGTGTTTATCAATATCGATGTGCAGTATTAGAATATTAATACAAACGTGTTTATTAAAATCAAACTTCGATGACTCTATAATGAACGTTAAATTATTTTTAACATTACTATGCTTATCTCAGTCGTATCTCTTTTAATTGGTTTCACGTTACTTGTTTGGAGTGCTGATGCATTTACAGATAATGGCGCTAAAATAGCCAGAATATTTAACATTTCACCACTAATTATTGGCTTATTGATCTTTGGTTTTGGTACCTCAGCACCAGAGATGTTAGTCTCTGGACTTGCTGCTTATGATGGACACCCTGAATTAAGTATTGGAAATGCATTTGGCTCAAACATTTTTAATATTGGCTTAGTGCTTGCAGTTGCTGCAATTATCCATCCAGTAATTGTAGAGAAAAATGTCTTAAAAAAAGAATGGCTCTTTCTATTTTTATCCACCTTAGTGATTGGGTTCTTACTAATGGATGGCTTTTTAAGTTTTGTCGATGGCTCCATTCTACTAATACTACTTTTGCTATTCTTATATTATGTTTTTAACGAGTCAAAAAAAGACAATAATCTTGAAAATGAAGTCTCTGAAGACATAAATAAAGATCAATCTAAAGGTAAAACTTGGCTTCTTCTAATCATATCCTTAGTAATACTTGTATCAAGCGCCAGACTTGTTGTTTGGGGCGGTACAAATCTTGCATTAGCTTTTGGGGTGAGTGACTTGATTATTGGATTAACAGTGGTTGCATTGGGTACAAGCTTGCCAGAACTAGCTGTTGCCATTAGTAGTGCATTAAAAAATCAACATCAAATGATTATTGGCAATATTATTGGCTCCAATTTATTTAATTCATTAGGTGTTTTAGCCATTCCAGGCTTAATCCTTCCTTTTCAAATTCCTTCAGAAGTGATGAGTAGAGACTATATTTATATGCTTATCTTTACATTGTTGATTCTTATCTTCTCTTTGAAGTTAAGAATCAACCGGTTTGGAGGTTTAATTTTACTGACGATTCTGGCCAGTTATCTATACCAATTAGTTTGGATTTAATATTAAAAAATCTCGATGACACAAAAGCGCTTGGTGAAAAACTCGCAGAGTGTTGCTCAAATCTTGAATATCCTTGTGTCATATATTTGATTGGTGATCTTGGTGTCGGAAAAACGACTTTAGCTCAAAACTTTATTAAGTACTTTGGGTTCATCAAAGTAAAAAGCCCAACTTACACCCTTGTTGAGAGTTATCAAAATGAGAATGTTGATATTCATCACTTTGATTGCTATCGATTGACAGACCCAGAGGAATTAGAATATATTGGAATACGTGAATATCTCAAGCCTAGATGCCTTCAGCTTATTGAATGGCCAGAGCTAGGAAAAGGCGTACTAGCAAAATCAGATATTTCAATTGAATTAAGTGGCAATGGAGATATAAGAAATGCCAAAATAACATTTCAAACTGATTTAGGTCAATCTATAAAAGAATGCGCTATTGGATAAGTTTATTTTTTATTTTTTATTCTGCTTTCTCGCTTGCAGATGATAAAACAACACTTTACGATTTTAGATACTGGTCTGCTCCAGACCATACTCGAATCGTTATTGATAAAGAAGAGGATACACTTTTTAATATCAAAAGTTTTGATGATTACCTCGTTATAAGCTTTGATGATGCTGAGGTTTTATCTGAAACTTTTTCAAATCTCTTCTTTAAAGACTCTCGTATAAAAAAAGTTAGAATCAAACGCGATAAAGAGACTATTAAATTAATTGTTCATATTAATAATAAATTTAGCACTAAGCACTTCACTTTAAAGCCAAATGCAAAATACAAGTACCATCGATTGGTAGTAGATGTTATCGATTCAGAGCTCAAAATAACAAAAAAAATTACAAAGCCTGAATTAGTTACGCCTATTCAAAATCAAAAAATTATTCTTGTCGATGCGGGTCATGGCGGGGAAGATTCAGGCGCAATTGGAAAAAACCGATCTAAAGAGAAAGATGTCAACCTGGCTATTGCTAAAAAATTAGTTGCAATCATTAATAAAAATAAGAATTTGAAGGCAGTATTAACTAGAAGTGGTGATTATTATGTTCCACTAACAAAAAGAATTACAATCGCTCAAAAAGAAAAAGCGACAATGTTTATTTCCATTCATGCGGATGCTGTCGAAAGTCCTGTTGCGAAAGGTGCCTCTGTTTATACATTAAGCGAGAAAGGGAATAATAGTAAATTGGCAAAACAGTTGGAAACATCTCAAAACGTAGTTGATCAATTTGGAGGAGTCGAATCGGTTATTGATAGTGACCAGTTTCTTAAAAATATTTTGAAAGATTTTTCAAGAAAGGATCGTGACATGCAATCATTTAATCTTGCAAACGAGATAATAAAGCAACTTGAAAAAATTGGACCAATTCATAAAAAAGTTCCTCAGAAAGCTAACTTTGTTGTACTGAAGTCTCCTTCAATTCCCTCGGTATTAGTCGAAACTGCCTTTATATCGAATCCAACTCAGGAAAAGAGACTCACCAACAGTAAGCAACAAACTAAAATTGCACAGTCAATCTATCAAGGCATTTTGAAATATTACAGTACCTTATAGAAATCTATGCTTCAGTATCTGAGCTTTTATTTAACACAATAGCCTCACTAACGAGCTGGTGAACACTCACAATCATGTATGGGTCAAAATCATAATTAGGGAGAACTTTAGAAAACTGTGATTTACAGATAGCACAGATCGCAGCCAGGGTGTTTACTCCACTTTCTTGCTCAGTCTGCTTCAGAGCATGCATTCTTGGCTTAGCCCCCTTTATCCTCAAATCCATAAGGTCATCCGTTAAAAGTCCGCCGCCGCCACCACAACAAAAAGTGGAGGATTTGATAGTATTCTTTGGCATCTCTACAAAATTATTGCAGGCCGCCTTAATGACTTCTCTGGGCAAGATAAATTGCCCATTTTTAATATCCCCCATATTGCTGCCTCGAGCAACATTACAGGAGTCATGAAAGGTAACTATTCGATGGTCATTTCTAGATTTCTCAAAGGATAGTTTGTTTTTTTGAATTAAGTCATATGTAAATTCAATCATATGTTGTGGCTGCGGGTAATTACTATCAAGTTGCTTTTGAAGTCTTGATGAATACTCATCAATTCCCCCTTCACCAATACCTGTAAGGGTATTCCAAAAACTATAAGCAACACGCCAGGCATGCCCACACTCTCCGACTATGACTCGCTTTACATTTAAATCAATTGCAGCTTTACGAATCCTCAAGGCGCCTTGCCTCATTACGTCATAGTTTCCTATGAACATACCAAAGTTTGCCGCCTCAGAAGCGTAAGAGCTTAATGTCCAACTCACACCACTCTCATGAAATACTTTGGCATAGCCAATAAGTCCATCAATGTGGGGTTCAGCAAAAAAATCTGCTGAAGGAGTTACCATTAAAACTTCAGAGTCTTTAATATCTAAGGGAAGTTTAACATTCACTCCAGTCTCATCTTTGATCTCATCTTCAAGGTCTTCAAGTGTATCTCTCAATGCAGGTTCAGGCATTCCTAAATTGTTTCCAATTTTATTAATCTTTCCTAAAATTTGATTAGGGTATTTTTGACCAACTCCAATGACATTCATCACTTCACGAGCAGCCATAGAAATTTCAGCTGTATCTATTCCTAAGGGGCAGTAAACAGCACATCTTCGGCACTGTGAACATTGATGAAAATAGTTGTACCAATCATCAAGCATATTTTCATCAAAATCTTTAGCGCCAACTAATCTTGGAAAATACTTGCCTGCAAAAGTGAAGTGTCTTCTGTAAACGCTTCGAAAAAGATCTTGCCTCGCTACAGGCATATTTTTTGGATCTGCCGTCCCTAGATAATAATGACATTTGTCTGAGCAAGCTCCACACTTTACACAGGCATCTAGGAAAACTTGGACTGAACGGTATTTAGACTTGGTTTCAGCGATTTTATCAATGGCAACCTGTTGCCAGTTATCCACTTTTTCTCCAGGAAAACCTAGGCTCTGTTGAATATCTTTGCTCGCCTTAAATGGCCCATTGCCTGCCATTGCGTCTTTCTTAATTGCTGGCACTTCAATGTATGTGGGAAGCTTTATTGGGTTATCGTTAGTCAAAATTATTATGTCTTATCATTATTGTTTTCGATATCTATTTTTGAACCTTGTTCCTTTTTTAATGCCCAATCAGATATATGTCTTTTTTTACGTGCATTATCCACCTGATTGAATGTAGGTGAAAAAAATATTCCTGGACCATGAAGGAGTTTAGAAATAGGGAAAATTGCAATGAGGCAAAAGACAGGGAATATATGGGCCATAAAAATCATTTCTTTTGGGAGTTCAGACCAATTAAAAGTAATCAAACCACTTGCAAAATTAGTTACTAATAACATATTTGGATGATTATTACCAAAAGTCATTAACATTCCAGTAGCAGTGATAAAGATCAAAACCAAAAGCATGAGATAGTCAGAAGGAGAGGAAATATATCTGACCCTATCAACAAATAATCTTCGACTTAATAATCCAACCAAGCCAAAAAATAGCAGGTAGGACGAATATTTAAAGACCTCAGTTTTATAAAGTACCAGAGGGACCTCTCCTGGCCAAAAGTAAGGTAAATGACGAAAAAAAAGAAGGACGAGTGCAAAATGAAAACTCCATCCAAATAGCCAAGTCCACTTGTTTGATTTGTAAAGACTTGAAAATAAAAAAATCTCTTTCAAATACCTTAAGATGACTCCAGATTTATTTAATGAGGCTGGTGCGATAGGTATCTTAAGAGGAGCTGGAGTATTCCAATACTGCACTAATTTATAAGAAACACCGACTACAAAGATCAGTGCAGAGAAATAAAAAAAGAACGTAAAAAGAATACTTATCAACGACATATGACTTTACCTCTTATTAAATTGGAGGTCATTTCTTCTTAAAGCCGCCAAGCTTTCCTCAAACGCAGCCAGTTGGTTTTGGTAAGCCAGCGAATCGACAGCCTTGCTTTGCAGGACCATATGGAAAAAGTGAATATAGATAACGTGAATTACCTTTATCATTTCCAAGTTTTTTTGCAATAGCTTTTGTAAGAACTCTAACAGCCGGGGCAAATTCATACTCCTTATAATACTCTTGGAGGAAATTAATTACCTCCCAGTGCTCTGGTGAGAGCTCTATACCATCCTCTTCAGACATAGCATTTGCTATCTCACGCGTCCAATCAGTTTCATTAAGCAAGTAACCCTCTTCATCTACTTCAGCACCTAATATTTCAGCCATATCTACGATCGAACCTTTACGAATTTAAAAGAAAACTATTGACACTATTTGCGACGCCGCGACCTTCATTAATTGCCCACACAACGAGTGATTGGCCTCTTCGACAATCTCCAGCAGAAAAAACGCCTTTTCTTGAAGTATTGAACTCACCATGCTTAGATTGGTAGTTACCTCTCTCGTCTAGCTCAATATTAGCATCGTCACTCAGATAGTGCTCTGGGGATAGGAATCCCATGGATAAAAGCACCAACTCAGCATCCCAGGTTTTCTCAGTACCATCAATTTCAGTTAATTTTCCATCTATAAAATCAACGTTAATTGTTTTGATTCCCTTAACATCACCATTACTATCTTTTAAAAATGCTTTTGTTAAAAGCTGGTATCGCCTTGGATCATTCCCAAATACTTTATTAGACTCCTCATGACCATAATCCACACGGAAAATCACTGGCCATTCTGGCCATGGATTTGTATCTGAACGATGCTCTGGGGGCTGACTCATTAACTCAAAATTTATAATCGATTTAGCGCCTTGTCTGAGTGACGTGCCAATACAATCTGTTCCAGTATCACCACCGCCAATCACAATAACATTTTTTCCTTTTGCTGAAAGTTGGCTTTCATCAGCAATGCCATTGTCAAGAAGACTTTTAGTATTTGAAGTTAGGTAATCCATTGCTGGATAAATCCCTTTGGCATTTCTGTTTTCAGCTGGAAGATCTCTTGCCTTTGTGGCTCCAGTTGTAAAAACAACCGCATCAAAATTATTTTGCAGCTCATCTGTTGAGATATCTTTACCAACATCAGTGTTAGTACTAAACTCAACACCCTCTTGCATTAATAAATCAACGCGTCGATCAACAACATCCTTACCCAATTTCATATTTGGGATACCGTACATCAAAAGACCACCAATACGATCACTTCGTTCATAGACCATAACAGAATGCCCCATTTGATTAAGTTCATCAGCGGCTGCAAGACCAGCAGGTCCAGAACCAACCACAGCAACTTTTTTATCTGTTCTTGATTCAATAAGTTTAGGTTTAATCCAGCCTTCCTCAAAACCTTTGTCAACAATAGCTAACTCAATATTTTTAATTGTAACAGCTGGGTTATTAAGGCCTAGTACACATGAACCCTCGCATGGAGCTGGACACACCCTCCCAGTAAACTCAGGGAAGTTATTAGTTTTTTCAAGACGCTCTAAAGCCTCTTGCCATTCATTGTTGTAAACGAGATCATTCCACTCGGGTATTAAATTATCTATTGGGCAGCCAGTTGAGGACTGACAAAAAGGGACGCCACAATCCATACACCTTGAGCCTTGCTCTTGGAGTTGATCTAAGTTGTGAGTGCCAGAAAAAATCTCATCATAATCATTGATGCGGATATCCACTTCACGATATGACTCAACCTGCCTGTCTAACTCTAAAAAACCTGTTGCTTTTCCCATTGATTACTTTTATTTTTATTCACTAAGATTATCTCATATTATGGTTAAAACATTTAAAAAATAAAAATCAATAAGATCTATTTAAAAGCTCTTTGCTTCTTGTGTAAGAAAGAAAAAATATGTATAATTAGCGCTTTTTTCAGAAACCCCAAATAGGTGCAATCGTGAATTTAATTGATCAAATTGAAAGTGAGCAACTTAGATCTGATATCCCTGAGTTTTTTCCAGGTGATACAGTTGTTGTTCAGGTAAAGGTTCGTGAAGGGACTCGCGAAAGATTACAGGCCTTTGAGGGCGTCGTCATCGCAAAGAAAAATAGAGGGTTAAATTCTGCATTTACTGTACGAAAAATTTCACATGGTGAAGGCGTAGAGAGAGTTTTTCAAACACACTCATCAATGATTGACAGCGTTTCAGTCAAGCGAAGTGGTAAAGTTCGTCAAGCAAAACTCTATTATTTACGTGGACTTACAGGTAAGGCTGCTAGAATTAAAGAGAAACTCAAAAAGAAATAATTCATTGAATAGATAAATGCCAGTTTTTACTGGCATTTTTTTTGTCCAATCTTTAAATTCTTAAGTAGAATGATTGTTAATGAACAATAATCTCATTGATCAATTTATCGATTATTACTGGCTGACTAGTGGTGCTAGTAAAAATACATTGAGCGCTTATCGCTCTGATCTTAACATTTTTAATAAATGGCTTAATCAAAAACCATTCACCAGTGTTGATAAAAAATTAGTGCATGACTATTTCTCTTATAGGAAAAAGTCAAATCTTAGTGCTGCGTCTCGGTCTCGAATTCTTACCTGCCTTCACTCATTTTTTCAGTACTTGTTAAACAATCAAAAGATGTCTAATGATCCAACTGAACAAATGGATTATCCTAAGTTGGAAAAAAAACTACCTATTTTTTTAAACATACAAGAAGTTGAAAAATTAATAGAGGCCCCTAATACAAATTCTATATATGGCCAAAGGGATCGTGCAATGCTTGAGCTTCTTTATTCTTGTGGATTAAGAGTTTCAGAGTTAATCAGCTTGAGTTATCATAATTTAAATCTCAAAGAGGAGTTTATCCGTGTCCATGGAAAAGGAAACAAAGAAAGAATGCTGCCATTAGGAGAGGTGGCTATTGATTTTCTTGACCAGTATGAAAGGAATTCAAGAGCATTACTTTTGAAAAATGGTCAATGTGATAGCTATTTTTTATCTAATCGGGGTAGCGCGATGTCAAGACAAAATTTCTTTTATATCATCAAAGGCTACGCTGCAACTGCAGGCATCAATAAACCAATATCACCGCACTCTTTAAGACATGCATTTGCAACTCACCTTGTTCAGAAAGGAGCTGATTTACGTTCCGTTCAATTAATGCTCGGTCATAGCGACATTTCAAACACTCAACTCTACACTCACATTCAGAATGCGCAACTAAAAATGCAGCATCAAAAGCACCACCCTAGAGGGTAGACCACCATTTAGGATAGATCTAAGTTGTCCAGCTTATAGAGTAATGGCTTTGTTAGCGACCTTAAAGATAAATTTGGCTTGCCATTCTCATCAAAATTGCTTTCAGATAAAAATTGAGTAAAACATTTTTCAATACTGTTCCACTCTTTATCAATCATTGCGAACCATGCTGTATTTCTATTCCTCCCTTTGACAATAGCCATCTGCCTGAAGACTCCTTCATATGAGAAACCAAATCTTTGAGCCGCGGCACGAGATCTTAAATTAAGCGCATTACACTTCCATTCATAACGCCTATAGCCATTTTCAAATGCCCACTTCATCATTAAGTACATTGCTTCTGTAGCTTCTGTCGTTTTTTGTAACAGCGGAGAGTAATTAATATGTCCAACTTCAATTGACCCAGCATCCTGATTAATTCTCAAATAGCTCGCAATACCTATTGCTTTTTTTAGTTTTTTGCTTATGATAGCAAAAAATACTGGGTCACTACCTTCTTCAAAAGATTCTATCCAGCTTGCATATTCTAATTCACTTTTAAAGGGCCCATACGGCAGATAAGTCCAATTACCTCCCTCAATATCTATTGAGTTGGATAGAAAAAGCTCCTCTGCAAATTGATTGGCAACTAATGGTTTCAAGGTCACCATATTCCCTTCAATTGTTATACCTTTGGGATGACATGGCTCTGAATAATGATCAATTATTTCACCAAGTTTCATAAATAATCTCTAGATTTTTATAAAAATGATTGTAAATAAGATTAGTTATTGTCAAAGATTAAATATGGACCCAAAAGAATACAATTGATGTGCCAACAGGTTAATCTAATAATTGAAAAAGTTATTGGGTATGCATCTGATAAGTAACAAAATCAATTGTTTCGGAAATTTGATCATACACGGCTCTTGCTCTTTGATTATCACTGGCAGTTATCCATCTCACATAGGGCCAGCCATTCTTTTGAGCTTGTAACTTTAAATCTTTAAATAACAATTGAACTGCCCCAGAGCCTCTAAAATCAGGACGAACAAACAGGTCATCCAAGAACCCAACAAGTATGCCTCTTAAGGGCGATGGCATTTCTCTAAAATGCATCAAGCCAATCAATTCTCCTTGTTCTGACTTAACACCTATCGCATAAAATTTAATATCAGGGTTAAAGATCCAATCCCAAACTTCATCAAGAATATCACTATTCATTGGCATTTTATAAAAGTTAGCATAGCCATGATATAGTATGCTCCAATCCTCTTTATCAGTTCTAATTAAAGACTCAACTTTCATAAGTATTTATAAATTGTTAAAAGCATCTTCGAGCTTTTGAACTGCGGCATCAACATTTTTTAACTTATCAAGTCCAAACAGCCCTAAACGAAAAGTTTGATAATCTTCGCCTTCATCGCACTGAAGTGGCACACCTGCAGCAATTTGAATTCCCATATCTTTGAATTTTGAACCATTATGAATTGCTTGTTCTTTGGTGTAACTAACTACGACCCCAGGGGCATGAAACCCCTCTGCTGCAACACTAATAAAGTGATGTTTATTGAGTAACTCCCTTACCCTATCACCTAGCTCTTGTTGCTTGTCTCTAGCCCTATCAAATCCAAACTCAGCTGTTTCATTTATAGTATCTCGGAAGTGCTTAATGGCATCTGTAGGCATAGTTGCATGATATGCATGGCCCCCATTTTCATAAGTCTGCATAATTTGAAGCCACTTTAGAAGGTCACAAGAAAAACTTGTACTATGAGTATTGTGTATCTTCTTAGAAGCATTCTTAGAAAGCATTACCATTCCAAATGCCGGGGATGCGCTCCACCCCTTTTGAGGTGCACTAACTAGAACATCAACCCCACATTTTTCCATATCAATCCAAATAGCGCCAGACGCAATACAGTCAAGGACAAACATACCGCCAACTGAATGGACCGCGTCTGAAACTGATTTAATGTAATCATTAGGCAAAATAATACCAGCTGAAGTTTCAACATGAGGTGCAAAGACCATTGCTGGTTTTTCTGTTTTAATTTTATCAATGACGAGGTCAACATCTAGTGGAGAAAATGGCTCTTGAGGCCCATTAATCTCTCGAGATGCTTTTAAAACAGTTAATTTAGAGGGTATATTTCCCATCTCAAGAATTTGAGACCAGCGATAACTGAACCATCCATTTCGAAGCACAAGGCAATTTTTGTCAGTAGCAAATTGACGCGCTACAGCCTCCATGCCATAAGTACCACCACCAGGAACTAGGACTACTGACTCAGCGTTGTATACTTTTTTGAGAGAGGATGACACATCATTCATCGCTTTCTGAAAAGAAGCTGACATGTGATTAAGTGATCTATCAGTGTAGACCACTGAGTATTCTAAGAGTCCATCTGGATCAATGTTAGGAAGTAAGCCAGGCATTATAAAATTCTCTAAATTTAAAAAATTACAATTCTACACAGAATTGAAAAATTAAAATAAAAAAAATTAAAAAGCTAGCATCTAATCAAAGCAGGACTAGATGTATTGGACCTCAAGAATTTCATAAAGAATATCACCCTTGGGGGCTTTTACGGTTACTTCATCACCCTCCTCATTGCCCATCAAGGCTCTTGCAATTGGAGAATGACATGAAATTTTACCCTGCTCGATATCTGCTTCATCCTCACCCACAATTTGATAGCTAGTTTCTGTATCATCTGAGAGATTCAAAAGGTTGACTGTTGTTCCAAAAACACAGCGACCGTCTTGGTTAAGTTGCCTAACATCAATAATTTGTAAGCGAGATAACTTTGATTCAATCTCCTGAATTCTACCTTCAACAAAGCCTTGCTCTTCTTTTGCAGCATGATATTCAGCATTTTCTTTAAGATCACCATGCTCTCTCGCTGTTGCAATATCACTAACTATTCTAGGGCGCTCCTCATCCTTAAGTCTAAGTAACTCAAGCTCTAGAGACTTTGCTCCGTTAATTGTTATTGGTATAGCTTCCATATTATTACTGGTGAATAGATTGTAAAGATCTTACAACCAATTTATCTTGAGTCATCAATCCATCAAGCATTGCAAAGGCTGCGGCAACTGTTGTTGTACACGGAATCTTATGAATTAATGCTTGACAACGTATAACAGTCGCATCTTCAAGACCTTGTGAATCATCAGTTGAATTAATAATCAAGCTAATCTCTTCATTTTTGATCGCATCTACAATATGCGGTGAACCTTCAGACACTTTGTTAACCATTGTACATTCAAGGCCAGCTTGTTTGAGTATTTCTTGGTTTGTTCGAGTTGCAACTATCTCAAAGCCTTGGTCAATCAGTCTGTTTCCTAGCTCAACGAGCCTACCTCTATCTAGAGTTCTTAAACTGACAAGCACCTTTCCAGTCGTTGGAACTACATCACCCGCAGCAAGGAATGCTTTATCAAAAGCTGCAGGGAAATCCTTACCAACACCCATTACTTCTCCAGTAGATCTCATCTCAGGCCCTAAAAATGGATCAACTCCTAAGAACTTATTAAATGGGAAAACAGACTCTTTAACTGAATAGTGCTTTGGAATGATTTCAGAGGTAAAGTTTTGCTCTTTTAGTGATGTTCCCGCCATAACTCTTGCGGCAATATTTGCTAAAGGAACTCCTGTTGCTTTAGAAACAAAAGGGACTGTTCTTGAAGCTCTTGGGTTAACCTCAATCACATAAATTTCTTCATCTTGATAGGCAAGCTGTGTATTCATCAGTCCAATAACTTTTAATTCTTTGGCCATCAGTTTGACTTGTCGACGCATTTCATCAAGAACAATTGTAGGCAAAGAGTGAGGTGGAAGTGAGCATGCAGAATCACCTGAATGAATTCCAGCCTGTTCGATGTGCTCCATAATTCCGCCAATAACAATATCCTTGCCATCACTAATGACATCTATATCAACCTCAATCGCATGATCTAAAAAGGAATCTAATAGGACAGGTGAATCATTTGAGACCTTTACAGCTGTCTTCATGTACCTTTCAAGACTTTCATTATCATAGACAATTTCCATCGCACGGCCGCCTAAAACATAGGAAGGCCTTACAACCAAAGGAAAGCCAATTGAATTTGCAATTTCTACCGCTTCATCTTGTGATCTTGCTGTGTCGTTAACTGGTTGCTTTAATTTAAGTTTTTGTATCATTTTTTGGAAGCGCTCTCTATCCTCAGCAAGGTCTATAGAGTCTGGACTTGTTCCAATAATATTGGCACCACTTTTCTCAAGAGCTTCCGCTAGTTTAAGAGGTGTCTGGCCACCGTAATGAACAATAATGCCCTCTGGCTTTTCAATTTCAATAACCTCCAGAACATCCTCGAGTGTGAGCGGCTCAAAATAAAGCCTATCTGAGACATCATAATCAGTAGAAACAGTCTCCGGATTACAGTTAACCATGATGGTCTCATATCCATCTTTTTGAAGCGCCAAAGATGCATGAACACAACAGTAATCAAACTCAATTCCTTGCCCGATTCTATTTGGTCCACCCCCCAAGATCATAATTTTTTTATTGTCAGTTGGATTTGCTTCGCACTCAGATTGGTAAGTAGAATATAGATAAGCAGTCTGCGTATCAAATTCAGCGGCGCAGCTATCAACCCTTTTAAAAACGGGTTTGATATTGAAAGAAAGTCTTTTAGTTCTAAATTCTGATTCTGAGCAATTGAGGATTTCTGAGAGTCTTTTATCTGAAAAACCTTTTTGCTTTAATTCAAGAATTGTTTCAGACTTTATACTTTTTATATCTTGTCCTTTAATTGATTTTTCTGAAAGGACAATGTCTTCAACTTGCGCTAAAAACCAAGGATCAATCTTAGAAAGGTCGAATGCATTTTGCACACTCATACCCATTCTAAAAGCGTCAGCTAAATAAAATATTCTATCAGCGCCAGCAGAAAGAAGCTCACTTCTTATTTTTGATTTTGAATCATCGATTGAAATATCTATAATTGGATCCAGACCAGATTTATCAGTTTCAAGACCTCTAAGTGCTTTTTGGAGTGACTCTTGGAATGTTGAGCCCATTGCCATTACTTCGCCAACAGATTTCATTTGAGTGGTTAGTCGATCATCTGCTTGTGGGAATTTCTCAAATGCGAATCTTGGGATTTTTGTTACAACATAGTCAATAGATGGCTCGAATGATGCAGGTGTCTTTCCACTTGTGATATCGTTATCTAATTCATCAAGCGTATAACCAACTGCTAACTTGGCAGCTACTTTCGCAATCGGAAAGCCAGTCGCTTTTGATGCTAAAGCAGATGATCGAGAAACTCTTGGGTTCATTTCAATGATGGTTAGTCTTCCGTTATCAGGATTAACAGCAAACTGAACATTTGAACCACCTGTGTCGACACCAATTTCTCTAAGAACCATCAAAGAAGCATTTCGCATGACTTGGTACTCTTTGTCAGTAAGGGTTTGTGCAGGGGCTACCGTTATTGAGTCTCCCGTATGAACCCCCATTGGATCAAAATTTTCAATAGAGCAAATAATGATGCAGTTATCTTTATTATCTCTAACGACCTCCATTTCAAATTCTTTCCAGCCCAAAATAGACTCTTCAATTAATAACTCATTGGTTGGAGATAAATCAAGACCTCGCAGACATATTTCTACAAATTGTTCCTTATTGTAAGCAATTCCACCACCAGAGCCACCCATTGTAAATGAGGGGCGAATGATTGTTGGAAAGCCTACCCGCTCCTGGACTTTTAGAGCATCTTCAAGTGTATGAGCTATCGCAGCTTTAGGCATATCGAGCCCAATTTTGAGCATGGCTTGGCGAAATAGTTCTCTATCCTCAGCTTTATCAATTGCCTCCTTGTTTGCGCCAATCATCTCAACCTTATGTTTTTCTAAAACGCCGTGACGATCAAGATCAAGAGCACAGTTAAGTGCAGTTTGGCCACCCATGGTTGGAAGAAGAGCATCTGGTTTTTCTTTTTCAATAATTTTTTCTACAGTTTTCCAATCTATAGGCTCAATATAGGTTGCATCTGCCATTTTTGGATCTGTCATGATAGTTGCAGGATTTGAATTAACCAATATCACCCTGTAGCCCTCTTCTCTTAAAGCTTTGCATGCTTGTGCACCAGAGTAATCAAATTCACATGCTTGGCCAATGACAATCGGTCCAGCACCAATAATTAAAATACTTTTAATGTCTTGTCTTTTAGGCATTTCTAATCAGAATAATATGTAGTATTGAATTTCATGTTGACATCAGTCCTATAAATTCATCAAATAAGTAACTGACATCGTGTGGTCCAGGTGATGCTTCAGGATGCCCCTGAAAACTATAGGCAGGCTTATCTTTGATTCTGATGCCCTGAATACTCTTATCAAAAAGAGACCTGTGGCTAATTTCAACATTATCAGGCATATTCTGATCAGAGACTGCAAAGCCATGATTTTGAGATGTAATCATAACTCTTTGAGAATTAAGGTCTTGCACTGGATGATTTGCACCATGATGTCCAAACTTCATTTTTTCTGTTTTTGCACCGCAGGCTAATGATAAAAGCTGATGTCCCAAACAGATACCAAACATTGGTATTCCTTTATCTAATAATTTTTTGATATTACTAATAGCATAATCACATGGCTCAGGATCTCCAGGACCATTAGAGAGAAAAACACCATCAGGATTATTTTCGAGCACCTTTTCTAGAGGTGTTTGAGCATTGTAAACGGTTAGCTCACAGCCCCGATCAACAAGCATTCTTAGAATATTTTTCTTGACTCCATAATCATAGACTGCCACTTTGAATTTGGATACACTCTTGTTAAACGTGGCATTTTCGATATCAAATGAACCCTGATTAAAGCTGTAAGTTTTAGAAGTCGAAACCACTCTAGCTAAGTCCATATTTTTGAGACCAGGAAATTCTTTAGCCTTTTGAACTGCTGCGTTTGAATCAATAAAATCATAAGCCATAATACATCCTTTGAGCGCTCCATTAATTCTTAAATGTCTAGTAAGCGCCCGAGTATCTATATTAGCAATAGCAACAATATTATTAGTAGAAAGATAGTTATCAAGGCTCATTTCAGAGCGCCAGTTACTATAAACCAAAGGAAGATCTCTTATAATTAAACCTGAAGCATAAACATTTGAAGATTCTTGGTCGACAATATTAATTCCGGTATTACCAATGTGAGGATAGGTCAGAGCTACAATTTGCTGACAGTAGGAAGGATCCGTGAGTATTTCTTGGTAGCCTGTCATTGCTGTATTAAAAACAACTTCACCAACAGTTTGGCCAATAGAACCAATTGATTTTCCCCAAAAAACTGTACCATCTTCGAGTGCTAATATGGCAGTTTGAGGCAAAACTTTACTCCTGTTGAGGGATCAAAAACTTGAGAAATTTTACCATGTGTTTGTAGAGAATTTATCTTGAATTTAAGAATCCAATGTTATAATCTCTTTAGTATTTTTAACTCAGCGCTTCTGTGAAAATTATTGTCAATGGAGAGGAAATTTCTCTACCTCAAAATTCAAACATAGATGACCTTATCAATCAATTAGGTTTTCAAAATAAAAGAATTGCAGTTGAGATCAATGAATCAATTATTCCTAAATCAAAGCATTCTTCATTTTTTATAGATGCTAAAGACCGGATTGAAGTTATTGATGCAGTTGGTGGTGGCTAAAAACATCATAAAACTCTTAAGAAGATTTTCTAGTTGCTGAAATTCTATACCAATCATCTTTATTAGCAAGCTTAATGTCAGTGAAATTTTTAGAATAGCAATTAACCACATCTTTAACCTGCTCTTTTATGATTCCAGAGAGAAGAATGGTGCCATTTAATTTTAAAAACTCTGAAAAAAGAGGCTCTAATTCAATAATTGGATTTGCAAGTATATTTGCTATCAGTAAATCACACCGAGAGGAATTATCTTGGTCCATTGAATGAATAGTATTAATGACATCATTGCAATGATTTTTATTGGCATTCTCATGACTTGCAATGACAGCCTGAGGGTCATTATCAATAGCTAAAACGCTTTTAGCTTTAAGCTTTGCAGCTGCTATCGCCAGAATTCCAGTTCCACAACCAAAATCAATGACGTCAAGGTTTACTGGTGGGTTTTCATCCAAGTATTCTAAACATAGACTTGTCGTTTGGTGCGTTCCAGTTCCAAAAGCTAGACCTGGATCCATCTCAATAACAATGGCTCCAGTTGATAGCTCCGGTTTTAAATCCCATGAAGGGCATACCCATAGCTTTTTTCCAAACTGCATTGCAGGAAAGTCTTTTTGACACTCTTTCTCCCAAACCTTATCTTTAAGGCTGGAGGCATCAGAAATATTAATATCACAGATTTCTAAGATAGTCTTCGCTAAAGATTCCTTACTCATCTCAGATGGAAACAAAGCTGTTACAGTAACTTTTTCCCATAAAGGCGTTGTTCCAACTGGAGGCTCATAGATAGCTTCCCCTTGCGCATCAGAGAATGTAATTGATAGACTGCCAACACCCATAAGAACTTCTGATATCAGATCTACTTCAGATTTTTGAACTTCAAAAGATATTAGTTGCCAGTCCATTAAGTCAACCTTAGCACTTTACTTTTTCTTTGTTATTCAATTAAATCCTTAACAGACTCAAGTGCTTGGGCGAGCTTCTCTACATCAGTTCCTCCACCTTGTGCCATATCTGCCCTTCCACCACCTTTACCTCCAATTTGAGATGTAACATGATTAAGAATACTTCCCGCTTGGTATTTATTGGTAAGATTTTTTGTGACGGCTGATACAAGAGAAACTTTGTCGTTTGATACAGCAGCTAAAACGACTATCGCAGAAACCAGCTTGTCTTTCAATTTATCAGCTAATCCTCTCAAGTCTTTTGATGACACGCCTGAAACTTCAGTCACAAGGAGTTTAACCCCATTAACTTCAATAGCATTAGTTATTAATGTATCGCTTTGATCGCTAGCTAATTGCTTTTGAAAAATAGCGATTTGTTTCTCAAGACTTTTTTGATTAGTGATAAGCTGTTTTACTTTGTCAATAACTGCAGTGGAATTTGATTTTGTAAGATGAGTAATCGTATTAATATTTTCTTCATTATTTTTATCCAGTTGATAAGCATCGAAACCAGTAACTGCCTCAATCCTTCTAATTCCAGAGGCTATTCCACTCTCAGAGGTGATTTTGAATCTACCGATATCACCTAATCTTTGAACGTGCGTTCCTCCACATAGCTCAACTGAAAAGTCATCATCTCCCATTGATAGAACTCTGACCTCTTCTCCATATTTTTCACCAAAAAGGGCCATAGCTCCCCTCTTTTTTGCAGTTTTAATATCTGTTAACTCAGTATTGACTTCTGTATTACCTAGAATTTGCTCATTTACTATAGCCTCGACTTGATCTAGGTCTGATTGTAAGATTGGTTCATCTTGAGAGAAATCAAATCTTAATTTATCTGATTCAACTAGGGATCCTTTTTGCTTGACCTGATCACCCAAAACCTGCCTTAAAGCCTCATGAAGAAGATGGGTTGCAGAGTGGTTACGCATAATTTTTTTTCTTCTATCTGTGTCTATTGCAACATCTACCTTATCACCAAGCTTAATAGATCCAGAATCAAGAGTGCCATAGTGTTCATATGCATTGGAGGCTTGTTTTTGAGTATCTGTCACATTGAATAGACAGTCTTTATTGGATAAAATGCCATGATCACCGCACTGACCTCCAGATTCTCCATAAAAACTACTTTTATCTAGAATTAAAATGGCTTGTTCGCCCTGATTTAATTCATTTATAGATTGGCTTTCTTTAATGATCGCTTTAACAATCGCAGTATTTTCAGAGTGCTCATAACCTAAAAACTCAGTTGAACCTTCAATTACTACATTTGATTTTTTGGAATCAAAATCGCCAGCATTTCTTGCACGATCTCTTTGTTGATTCATTTGTGAATCAAAGCCGGCCATATCAATTGTTAAACCTCTCTCCCTTGCAACATCGGCTGTAAGGTCAACTGGGAAGCCATACGTATCATAGAGTTTAAAGGCTATATCTCCACTAATCTCATCGCCAGAGATGGCTTCAATTGCACTTTCAAGAATTCCCATGCCCGTATCGAGAGTCTGAATAAATCGCTCCTCTTCTTTTTGCAGTGCTTGCTCTACTAATTCTTTACTCGATAAAAGTTCTGGGTATGCTTTTTGATTTTGATTTGATAAAACAGACACCAGTTTATAGAAAAAGGTTTCACTAATTCCTAACTTATGGCCATGACGAATCGCTCTTCTAATAATTCGTCTAAGTACGTAACCTCTCCCCTCATTAGAGGGCAGTATGCCATCAACGATCATAAACGCTGTAGATCGGATATGATCTGCAATGACGCGCACTGAAGCATGGCTCTGCTTAACTTTTTCTGCTTTAGGTGTTAACGCTACAACAGCGCTCGTCAACTCTTTAAAGCTATCAATATCATAGTTATTATTTTCATGCTGAATAACAGCCGCCAATCTCTCAAGGCCCATGCCAGTATCAACACCAGTCGACTTAAGAGGGACCAAAGTACCATCAACTTGACGATCGAATTGCATAAAAACTAGATTCCATATCTCAATGAATCTGTCTCCATCCTCTTCTGGGGTGCCTGGCGGCCCGCCTTCAATATGGTCTCCATGATCATAAAAAACCTCACTGCATGGTCCACAAGGACCTGTGTCACCCATTTGCCAAAAATTATCTTTTGCACCACATCGTGAAATCCTATTAATAGGAAAGCCAATCTCATTAACCCATATGTCTGCAGCCTCATCGTCATCTTCAAAAACACTGACCCAGAGTTTTTCTTTTGGAAGGCCAAGCTCAACCGTTAAAAAATCCCAACAAAATCGAATTGCCTCACTTTTAAAGTAGTCACCGAAACTAAAGTTGCCCAGCATCTCGAAAAATGTATGGTGCCTTGCGGTATATCCTACGTTATCTAAATCATTATGTTTTCCACCAGCTCTGACACACCTTTGACAAGAAACTGCTCTGTCAAAAGGCTTTTTTGCAGCGCCAGTAAAAAAATCTTTGAAAGGAACCATTCCAGCGTTTACAAAGAGCAACGTGTTGTCATTATGAGGAACTAAAGAGGCACTCTGCTGAATTGAATGTCCATGACTCTCAAAGTAAGTTAAAAATTTCTGACGAATTTCAGCAGTTTTCATTTTGAAATTGATTTACATTTAAATGAGATGATTATACTCACAGCGCTTGTTAGTAAGCAAAAAACTCTTGGAGACAATCGCATAAATTCACTTGAACCTCAGATTCAAGTTCACCTAATTTTTTAATAAAACAAAACTTTTCGACCGCTCTAATTTGGTCTGCCATTATGAAGCCCTTTGCACCCTCAAAAAAACACTCTACCCTGCTTGGAGTATTTTGATGTGATGTTGTCATTGGAGCAACCAATAGACTCGGTAAATTATTGAGTTCATTGGGAGTTACAATCGTACACAAGCCTAAATTATCAACGACGCGTCCATACTCAGGATTTTTCATAACAAGCCAGACCTCAAAACGCTTCATTAGTTCTTACTCCATTCCCAGTTTGCAGTTAATTCATGTTCATTTTTATTATCCCAACCTATTCTTACTTTTTTTTCAGGTGTAATCAGCAATCCGCTTCCCAAAACAACAAAATCAAGCTCTTGATCTTCAAGCTCTGCAAGAGCAATGATTGGTTTAGGAATTCTGATACCTTGAGAGTTGCCAATTTTTATGATTTTTGCCATAATGTAATTATATTGTAATTACATTTTAAAAACAAGTAGAATTAATTTACAAAATCGAGACTTCCTGCGCCCTCTCTCAAGACAACTACATCACTTTCTGAAAAGTCTATAACTGTCGTTGGCTCTGGAGGGCAGTGACCTGAATCAATAATAAGATCAATCGAATTACTGAGAACTGTATTGACATCATTACCGTGATAAAACTCATAACCCTTCATAATTAAAGAGACACTCATCATTGGCTCCATCAAATCTTCCAATATTGATTGTACAATCGTATTATTTGAGACCCTCACACCAATTGTCTTTCTATTACCATTCAGTAATCGATTGGGAATGTCTTTTTTTCCCTCAAGAATAAAGGTGTATGCCCCTGGCAATATTTTTTTTAACAACCTAAATCCTGAGTTATTTAATTTAGCATACTCACCAACATGCGATAAATCCTTAAGCATTAATGTAAAGTGATGATGTCTTTTTAATTGCCTAATTTTTATAATTCTCTCCATCGCACTCTTATTACCTAAAGCGCAGCCAAGGGCATAACCAGAGTCAGTTGGGTAAGCAATTACAGCTCCACTCTTCAGTGTTTCAGTTACTTTAGTAATTAACCTTGACTGAGGATTC
>JAOGRV010000014.1:0-37437 GCA_028107545.1 Pseudothioglobus singularis (SeqCode)
CTAATTATGGGTAACGGTGGAAGCGCTGCAGATGCCCAACATATTGCTGCAGAGTTAGTTGGTAGATATAAAACTGAGCGCAAAGGACTTCCTGCTATTGCTCTAACTACTGATACATCAGCAATTACATCCATTGCAAATGATTATGGCTTTTTGCATGTTTTCGATCGTCAAGTTGAAGCACTGGCGCACAAGGATGATGTTGTTATTGGTATTAGCACTGGTGGAACCAGTCCTAATGTAGTTTATGCATTAACTGCTGCCAATAAACTGGACTGCAAAACGATTGGCTTAAGCGGCAAAGATGGAGGGGAGTTTAACTCCTTATGCGATGTAAATTTATTAGTAAATTCTGATGATACGCCCCGGATTCAAGAGATGCATATTCTTATTGGGCATACAATCTGCCATATAATTGAACAAGAGTCTTTTAAATTTAAATAAACATTGAATAAAAAAATATATTTAATACGCTCAGGTAGAACCAAGTTTGGTGGAGCTGAAAACTATCTATCTAGACTTTCAAAAGCCCTTGAAAAAGATAACATAGAGCATCAAGTCATAAATTCCCCTTTTCCAAGATTTCTTCCATCATGGCTTCGATCACTTTTATTTAATATCCAGTTATGTTTTATAAAGCAGGATAAATTTTTTTACTCGCTAGACCGAATCACTTGCCCAGATTTGTATAGAGCAGGGGATGGTGTTCATAAAGTTTTCTTATCAATTGAAAAAAAATCTATATTTAATTTTCTCCATCCAACTTATATTTATCTAGAGCAAAAATGTTTCAATAATGCTAAATTCATTATTGCAAACTCAAAAATGGTGAAAAATCAAATTATTGAAACTTATAATGTCAATCCAAAAAAAATCGAGGTTATTTACAATGGGATTGAATTCAAAAAATTCAATTATGAAAAATCATTTCAAAAAATATCAAAAGAATTTTCGATTTTTAAAAACCAGCCTATTATTTTATTCGTTGGAAGTGGATTCAAAAGAAAAGGAGCTGAAGAGTTCTTAAGAATTTTTGCCAAGTTAAAAACTAGAGGAATTAAAGCATTCGTAATTGGCAAAGAAAATAATATGTCTTATTATCAAAAATTATCAACAGATCTAAAAATTGATAGTCAAGTTTTTTTTACTGGCCCTAGAACTGATGTAGAAGATTTTTATACTATTGGGGATATTTTTCTTTTCCCTACCCATTATGATCCGTTTTCTAATGTTGTACTAGAAGCAATGAATTTTCAAAATGTAGTGCTTACAACTATAAATAATGGTGCCAGTGAAATCCTTGGAGAGGAGTTTATAATGAAGCAGCCATATGATACAAAAGTAATTAAGTTAATTGATAACTTGTTATCTAATAAAACTAAACTAGATATTGAAAAAATAAAGAATAAACAAATATCTGAGCAATTTTCAATTGACAATAATTTAAACAGAACACTGGAAGTAATAAGTAAAATTGAACAGTAATGAAAAAAAACCTGTCAAGGTATTAATCGAACTCCCAACCTGGCTGGGAGATTGTGTAATGTCAACGCCGGCAATAGAAAATATTGCAAACTACTTCAGTGAAATCGAGATTACTGTTTTTGGATCAAAAACATCAGTTGAACTGATTAAAAAACCATCCAAAAGTTGTAAATTCAATAGTGATAGATTCACAAAATCAATTTTCATTTAGAACATATACTGGCTTAGGGTCTTTTGATTTTTACTATAGCTTTAGAAACTCAATTAAAGCAAAAATGATTAAATTAATAGTCAATGCTAGATATAAATATCAATTTGATCATAAACAATTTTCAAATCGACATCAAGTAAAAAAATACTCTGACTTTATAAATCACGTCCTTAACACATCTCTAAATGCTGGAAATTTAGTTTCCTATATCAAAAAGTCAGGAAATACAAATGCTTCTAAACTATTAGGTATTAATCCTGGTGCAACTTATGGCAATGCCAAGTGTTGGTATCCAGAAAAATTTGCAGAAATAGCAATAGAATTTTCTGATACTTTTGATATTATTATTTTTGGAGGCATTAATGATATAGAGGTTGCAAACAAAATTGAGAATCTTTTACAAAAAAATAAAATTAATAACTTCACAAATCTGGCGGGCAAAACCTCAATCACTGAACTAACAAATTATATTTCAGATTTGGATATTATTATTACAGGAGATAGCGGACCAATGCATATTGCAGCAAGCCTTCAAATACCAACAGTTGCTTTATTTGGGCCCACCAACCCTATTGAAACTTCTCAGTGGAAAAATCCAAATAGTGTGATAGTAAAAAAGAACTTGGAATGCCAGCCGTGCATGAAAAGAACTTGCCCCCTTCAGCATAATAATTGTATGAAGTTAATAGAAGCCAAAGAAGTTATTGATTCTATAAATAAAGTTGTTCAATTTAAGTTAATTAGAGATAAATCAACTTTATAACTCTTTCTTTCAACTAATGTCATAGAGTTTTATTTTATTTTACTTTAAGTTTTATTTGATTATTACTCATCATGGTTTGTCGGTATGTAGAGGTCAATAGACCTAAAATAAACATTGATAATATAGCATGCTCATGATGAAGTGTAGTATTTACGAATCCAATTCCAAGATTGATTGATACTACGCTAAAACTTGCTGCAACAATCCAAACTTTTTCCTTGTTTGAGAGTAATTTTAATATGATCCAAAAAATATACAACCAGAACCAAATAAAAATCGAAAAAATTAATATCCCTCCACTTAAGAGATAATTAAAGTAGACATTATGTGAATGAGAAGCAGTAGCATATAAATTACTATCAAAAATACCTTTATCTTGAATAATTAAGTTTTGAATTTCCTTAATTTCTAATTTGCTGTAATTGCCAAATCCAATACCTAATAAAGGGGTTTTAGTAAATGCATAATAACTAAAATTATTTATTTTAGTTCTATGGCTGTGGTCCAGAGACACTATTCCTTGTGACTGAATCCTCTGCAATGCTTCAGGAGGATTTTGAATAAATAGAAATCCGATGCAAAACATTAGTCCAAAAAAGCCTATAGTTAAATGTGTCTTCTTGATTCTAAATAATAAATATAGAAACTGGATAATCGTTACGAAAACTATCAATCCAAATGTTGATCTACTATTAGAATCAACTGTGGCTGAAAATAATACAATTGTTGTGAAAATTAAGAAAGCCTTTTGGCTTAAATTAAGACTTTTAAAGTCAAATAACAATAATGACAATGAGATTGAATAAGTTATAAGTAGGAAGATAGCGCTATGATTTATATGGCCGACAGAATGGAGTTCTTTTAGAACACCGCCAGTAGAATAATAACTATAGGCTAATGTAAAAATCGTACCGACTATTGATGCTAAAGCTAAATATAATAAAAACTTTGTTGAAAAATTAGTTCTAGAAAGAGCCCAAGCTATTAGTACAAATCTAATAATATCTCTGACTCCTCCTCCAGGTAGCTGATGAGTTATGATTGCATTCGCACTTACAATAATATCAGCCAAAATCCACATCAAAAATATCGAATCAATAACTCGCCATCTCCCCCCCCCCAGTCATTATTTTTTTTGGCAATTAAAATCCAGGATATAACAAATAGAAATGCAAAAATATTCTTTAACGCCTCTACTCCAGGTAAAAAAATTAACATTGTAGCCAAAAATAAAAACCTAAAGTCAATTTGAATAGATTTAGTCATCATTTAATTAATTCTTACATTTGATTACAAGGGAAGCGCCTGAATTAATTACATCTTGAGGATTAGTGGAAACCATAAAAGCAATTAAATCTTTTTTTAGTGCAAGTGCAATATGCAATGGTCCCGAATCAGAACAGACAATAAGAGAGTTTTGTTTCATTTGCGTGAGGAAAAGTTTCGATGTATCAGCAGATTTTTTAAACTTAATTCGTTTACATTGATGCCTAAAGAACGATTCGTCCATAGAGGCAATTGTTATTTGAGGGCTATTATACAAGCTGTTAAACTCCAATATAAGTTTATCTAATTGATCATTTGGAATATTTCTCATGATGTCTGTAGATTGAGGACAAATTAGAATTTTTGTATAATTATCCTCTAATTTCAATTTATTTACATTCCAATCTTTTTCAGGTAATTTCAAATAACGTCTAATAACCTGATAGTGATTAATTACTTTTGGCTTTTTAAAATCTTTGTATAACAAAAACTTTTTACAGAAACTTGAATAAAAATTACTATCTAATCCGTTTGACCAGGGGTTAAATCCAATATCAAAAACACAACTCTTTAAAAGTTTAATGGCTTTTACAAGTTCAAATAGATTACGTTTATCAAAAGCAAAACACTCTATTGAGGGCAATATTTCATTTACATAAGGTTTCATTTGCTTTGGGCATATTATCAAGTAATCCTTATCGGGATAGAACTCAATAAACTCTTTAATAATTACAAGATCAATAATTGTGTCACCATAACGAGTAAATATAGAAAAAAGAACTTTTTTTGACTCTTGAATATTTTTAAGAGTTGGGGGTACAGACTGTACTTGCCTGGTTTTGATCTTTAAATAATAATTAATCATTGATTATTACCAAACATTTTTTTTCTTTAGTTCATCGATGTATTTCGAACACAATAACTCCCAATTAACAAGTGGCGTCATTACTCCCTCTGTCATGTGAGTTGAAAGTCCTTTTATTGGAGAAATACAAATTGCTTTATTTCGAAAAGAAAACCGCCCATAAACTTTCTCACTCAACACTGAGTCACTTGGGCCAATTGCAGATGCTTTAATTTGATTTTCAAAAAGTTTTATAGAGCTAGACTGCAATAAAAGAGTATGCGTCGTATTACTAATTTGACGCCAATGACAATACTTTGAAAGAAAAATATATGAAAGTCTTTTCCATTGAGGCATATATCGATCTGGATAATCAGGTGGATGAATAATTAAAGGTAATTTTGATAGATCCCCAATAATTTTATTTATATAGTTCTTCTTTTTTGGCGATGTTTTTAAATAAATTTCTTTATTTTCAATAAATTCTGAAATATATTTAATTACATCAGGAGAATGCAAATAATCATCCTCGCACAAATATATCCACTCATCATCCGACACTCCCATTCCGATATCAATTTGCCTTTGTAGGGATTTTGCTGCAGATCCGAATAATGCGTTCTCAACCTCCACATTATCGAAACCTTGAAAAAAATCAAGTAAATCTTTTGACAAGTCATCTCCAACAATCTTAAAGTTGCAATTAAATCCTTGGGATGCTTTATAAATACTGTAGAAGGAAACTTTGATTGTTTGAAGTTTACTCAAACCGAAAGGTCTTGTCGCTTTATGAACAGACTCGATTTTATCGCAAGCTCTAAATAAAACATTGTACTGAATTTTTTTTTTACTCGCTTCTGTCATAATTTTTAGTTCATATTTTTTTTAAATAAACCCCAAGTATCCACTATATGCTTTGGGTTAAACTTCCTTCCATCCAAAAACATGCCAGTAGGAAATAGAAAATCAGAATTTGACCTCAATCCCCTCTTCAATTTTATTAATGGTGGCCAATTTCTACTTACTGCAAATAATTTATATTTTAAAGATCCCCAAGCGCCAATATGAATTGTATCTAATTTAAATTTATCTGCTAAGAACTTCAAATATCTTGGATGGTATCCAGAGGAATAGAAATTTGGCTCATCATGTATTCGATTAATAACAGGTATTGATATCCAAATATAACCTCCTTTTTTAGTCAAAAAATTCAAATTCTTGAATGCTTTGATTGGATCTGGAACATGTTCTAAGACTTGATTACAAATAACTAAATCAAAACTACCCTTAGCATCAAAATTTTTGAAATTATCAGAGCTCCAATTGTCTGTGAGATCATAACCACTCTCTAAAGATGTTGTTAAGACTTCTTTTGAATTTACAAAATTTAATTCTAATTCCTTTTCCGACCCAGAAACTACACAAACCTTATTAATTTTTTGAAAATTTTCTAATTTACTCAACTGATAAAAATCATATAAAGACACCACTCTGTTATAACCATGCAATTTAGTTAGAGACTTAGAAAAGTTCATGTCAAAAGTGGAAATCCAATCTTCAATTATTCAATAATCTGAACTAAAACTGTACTTATTTGATAAAAGAATTTCTTCAATTGTTTTCGCTTTATACATTGCTGATTACATATTACCATTTGAGAAAAAAGTATACACAATATATTAATTTATCCTTAGGGCAAATTTCTAATGTTTACATAAAAGTTGAACGCAGCTCGTCCTATCTACCTGATAAAATTTAAAACTCAATGATATTGAGAACTTGATCAAAAACTTCACTGGGGGTAATTTGTAGCATACACTTCTGATATTCACATTTTTTATCAACACATGGCTCACATGTTATTTGCTTTTGAATAAATATATGCTTAATATCTTCGCTCTTTGGATTGCTCTCTAAAGCTCTGCCAGCAACAGAAATAGCTATAGTTGGAGTTTTCATTGCTGCTGCAATATGTAAAGGCCCGGTATCTGGAGTTATTAATAAATCCAACTTGGCAATTAAAGCCGACGCGGAACCCAAATCCAATCTTCCAGTTAGGTCGACAACTCTATCATTGTTAAGAGCCGAGCTAATTGAAATTGAGGATGTTTTATCTATCTTGGAACCAGTTAATACAATATTCCAATTTTTATCATAATTAAGCAATAATCTTGCAAGTTCAATCCACTTTTCAACAAACCACATCCGACTTAGAGTAGATGCACCGATCTGAAACCCAATATTTACCACATCTTCTTTCAACATGCCTTTTATATATTTTCTCCATTCTGCTTTTTGAAAGATATCCATTCTGTAGCTTTTAGTGAAGATATCAATATACTCGAGTTGCCTTAATCTTCGATCAATAAAATGCTCATTTCTATTTGGCTCAGTTACAGGATTGTAGTGTAAAAAATTAAATTCATTTTGATCATTAGGTATCTTAATAATGTACTTAATACCTGCACAATATACCAATGGTGTTGCCTGAGGTTCGTTTGAATGCATTATTAATGCCAAGTCAATATTAAGTCTTCTTAATTCAAATAAAGTGCGTATAAAATGTTTCCACTTTCCTGAATACAGAATTACCTTATCAATGTAAGGATTATTATCAAATAGCAAATAATTTTTAGGGTTTAAAAGCACAATAACTTTTTTATTTGGATAGTTCTCTTTAATAAGTCTAATTGCTGGAGTACTAAAAAGTGAATCGCCAATAGCAGTATTAGACATAATTAAAATTGTTTTAATTGCATTAATTTTTATTTGTTTTTGATATGGTTTTTTGCCCGAGAGATACCATCTAAAAAAAGACCTAGTAATATCAATCTTCATTTCAAAATTAAACTATACAGTTGAACTATTTTTTTTGTCATTACATTCTTTGAAAAATTACTTACTATAAAGCTTCTATCATAATTTGAATTATTGCCATCTAAATAGAATGATACTGCTTCAATCAATTTATACAAATTTCCGGCACCTATTAATTGAAAATTATCTTTATTTGATAAGTCCTTAGTGGATCCACAATCAGTTGCAACAATATTTTTATTCATCAATAAAGCTTGCATCACTGACTGAGGAACACCTTCTTTAGAATCTGAACAAAGAACAAAAATATCTAGAGCTTGTAATAAATCTGGAACCTTATTTATATGTCCCAATATTCTTACTTTTGATTCTAAATTGTGTTTTTTTACTAATAGTAAAATATCATCTTTTCTAGGACCATCACCCGCCATCAAGAAAACTAATTTTTTATCTGGGTATTTTTCAACTAATGATTTTGCCATTTCAACAAATAAATCATGGCGCTTGAATTGACGCAAAATAGCAACTATGCCAATTGCAATCTCGTCCTCCATAAGAGTAAATCGGTGACGACAATCTGCTCTATCATAAAGTATAGGATTGAAGATTTTAGAATCTATTCCAGTGGGAATTGACTGAATACGCTCAGGTTTGATTCGATTAAGATCAATCATGCTCCCTCTAACACTTTCACCAGTAGTAATAATATAATCAGCAAGTTCATTTATAAAGTTGGTCCGCCTTGGATTAATAGGATTTGACAAATGACGAGTTCGAATAAATTTAACTGAGGATAGTTTTGCAGCAAACCCTCCTACCCATGTATCTTTTCCACTATGAGTGTTCACAATATCTATTGAATGATGTTTTATAATTCTAATCAAACCAAAAAGTGTTCTTAAATCAGCGTTTCCTCTAAAGGGTAGAGTAAATACAGGAATGTTATTTTCTAAAGCCTTATGTTTAATAATCCCATGATCTCTACAAGCTAAAAAAACTTCTATTCCCTGCTCTCGAATTGCAATCATCTCATCAATTATACGAATTTCCTGCCCCCCCCATCCATCAGACCATTCGGTATGTAAAACTTTAATTATTTTGTTCAAGAAAAATCTCCTGAATATCTTTCTTTATTTTCGAAATATCTAACGTCATCAAGCAATCACTAACTTTACTTCCATTACACCCATCCAGACCACAAGGTTGGCAAGATCTTTCTTCTGAAAAAACTTTATGTATACCCATAGTTTGCATGCCACTAAGTTTGATATACTCAGACTCCATTAAGCCATTATCCCATGGCCCCCAATGGAAAGCTCCACTTGGGCCAAAAAAAGCAAGAACTGGAACATTATTAGAAGCACTTATATGCATTATTGAGGTATCAACTCCAACAAAAAATTTAGCTTTTTTATTCAGACATGCAGTCTGTTTTAGAGACAATTTACCTGAAAGATTAATTGGGCTTGAAGTTGTTTGGTTTAGAATACTATCTACTTTTTGGATTTCAAAAATATCATCAGAGGCTGTGATAACTGCTTTAATTCCAAGCTCAATTTCAATAAAGTCAATTAATTCAGCCATTATGGAGTCTGAAATGCACTTGAACCGCCAGCGCGAAACCGGATGAATATGAGCAAAGTTGTCATTAATAGATATTTTTTTTCTTAAAGTTTTTTCATCCTCTTTGCTCCAAAAAATCTCAACTTTTTTTTCTGTTACTGGTAAGTTCAGCAAACGAACTGAATCTAACGCAACTTCAATTGTATGTCTTAATCCCTGATCGGGCATTTCATGAGTAATACCTTTTTTAAAAAAAGACTTCTTACTTTTATAGCCAACCCTTATAAGTGCTTGTGAATACCAAGAGATAATATCTCCACGATCACCATCAGTTAAATTTATTACTAAATCATAATTTTCTTTTTTAAAGGATCTTACAAATTGAATTTCTCTCCATATTCTCTTTAGGAATGGTAATGACCTAATATCTTCTCTGTTGTAAGTGATTATCTTATTCAAATTAGGATTCAAAGTTATCATGTGCTCAGTACCCTTATTGACTGCAAAGTCAATTAAGGCATTAGGGTAGCTATTTTTGATGTTTTTAACCAACGGTGTCGTAAGTAAAACATCACCAATATTTCTAAACTTTAGTAAGAGAATTTTCATAAGTGCTATTTATAATATTTCCAAAATGTATACTTTGCATATACTTTTGCAATAACAAAGCCATGCCAACCGTCAGTGAAGCCTAATCTAATAATGTAAAGCTTTACAAATACCCAGCAAGGACTAAAAACCGCTTTAAAAATATTTTTTTTCTTTATACTAAGTCTTGAATATTTTTTTTGCTTTCTTATAAACTCATCAACGCTTTCATAAGCTAAATGAATCATATGATTTTTTAATTTAGAAACTTTTCCATTAACATGCACACTTTCATGAACTGCAACCTCACTAAAACTTCCCTTGGATTTATCATAGAGTCTAATACTATAATCTGGAAATAAACCACATGTTTTGATGCTTTTACCAAAAAACCAATTAAGCCTTGGAACGCAATATCCATTTGCAGATGGCTCATCAATCTCACTTAGAATTTCAATCTGAAGTTCTTCAGTAATTCTTTCATCAGAGTCTAATACAAAAACCCAATCATTGATAGCTAGCTTGGTAGCTAGATTTTTTTGCTTACCAAATCCCAGCCAGTCATGCTGCTCAACTCTAGCCCCCATTTTTAAAGCAATTTCACAAGTTTTATCACTAGAGTTACTATCCAAAATCAAAACTTCGTTAGCAAACTTAGCAGACTGAATTGCATCCCCAATAAATTTTTCTTCATTTTTAGTAATGATTACTACTGAAAGGGAATTACTCATCTAAAATAAAATGTATTTGGTATGAAGTGATTATACTCGCCCATTTTTATGGCTATAAAAACTATTTTTCTTGATCGTGATGGAGTAATTAATAAAGAAGTAGGCTATCTTCACAGGGTAGAAGATTTCATATTTATTGATGGTGTCTTTGAAGCATGCGTATCTTTTAAAAAATTAGATTACCAAATAATTATTATTTCAAACCAATCAGGAATTGCTAGAGGTTACTTTAAATTATTTGAGTATGAAAATCTTACTAAATGGATGCTTAATCAATTTTCTAAAAAAAATATTTCAATTCTAGATGTTTTCTTTTGCCCTCATGGCCCTAAATCAAAATGTGATTGTAGAAAACCTAGACCTGGAATGATAATTGATGCTATGAAAAAATATAATATCAATTTAGAAAAGTCTTGGATGATTGGAGACAAAGAAACTGATATTGAAGCAGCAAATCTTGCTGGTATTAGTAATACAATATTATTGAGGAGTGGTCATAAAATTAATGAGTCTGATTCAAAATCAAAATACATAATTGACTCAATCAAAGACTCTATTAATTTAATCAATAACTAAATCCCATAATATTCCTTGTACCATTCAATAAACTTTGCAACGCCTTGATTAATTTTTACTGAAGGTTTGTACTTGAAGTCTTTAACCAAATCTGTTACATCTGCATATGTATCAATAACGTCTCCAGGCTGAAGTGGTAGTAACTCTTTATTGGCTTTAATTTTTAATGCATTTTCTATCGCCTGAATATAGTCCATTAGCTCAATAGATGAATTATTTCCTATATTATAAATCCTCCATGGGGCATTGGATGTTGCAGGATCTGGCAGAATACTGTTCCAACTTTCATTTTTCTTTGCTGGCTCATCTAATACATAAATAACTCCTTTAACAATATCATCAATATATGTAAAGTCTCTTCGATGCTTTCCAAAATTAAAAACTTGTATTTTTTTTCCAGACAAGATTGATTTTGTGAATTTTTGTAATGCCATATCTGGCCTATCCCAAGGACCATAAACTGTGAAAAATCTTAGTCCAGTGGTAGGTAAATTATATAGATGGCTATAACTGTGAGCCATAAGCTCATTAGCTTTTTTAGTTGCAGCATATAAGCTAACTGGATGATCAACATTATCATGTACAGAAAAAGGGGTTTTGCTATTTGAGCCATATACAGAGCTACTTGATGCATAAACAAGATGCTTAACTTTATTTTGACGACATGCTTCAAGTATATTGGCAAACCCTACTATATTGCTATCAATGTATGCTGATGGATTCTCAATAGAATACCTAACTCCTGCCTGGGCAGCTAGATTAACCACGCTGTCAAATTGATTTTTTTTAAACAATGAATCAATTATTTCTCTATCCCTTATATCCATTCGGATATGCGTGTAATTTGAATGATTAATAAATCGATTAACCCGAGCTTCTTTTAGAGAAGGATCATAATAGTCATTATGATTGTCAATACCTACAACTTTATCTCCTCTCTCAAGCAATTGCATTGATAGTGAAGAGCCAATAAAGCCAGCAGAACCAGTGACTAATACTTTCATGCTAAACCTCTAATCAGTTTTAAACAAATCACGTGTATACACCTTTGACATGACATCTTTAATTTCATCCGTAACCCTGTTAGCAATAATTATGTCGGATAATTTTTTAAACCTATCAAGATTTCTTATAACTTTGGAATTAAAAAACTTCTTATCCTCTAAGACGGGTTCATAAACAATAACCTCAATCCCTTTTGCTTTAATACGCTTCATTACTCCTTGAACAGAAGATTCTCTGTAGTTATCAGAACCTGTTTTCATAATTAATCTGAAAACACCAACAACTTTTGGATTTTTATTAATTATTGACTCTGCTATAAAATCTTTTCGTTTACTATTTGCCTCGACTATTGAACTTACCAAACTATTTGGGATGTCTTTATAGTTTGCCCTAAGTTGTTTTGTATCTTTAGGTAAACAATAACCTCCATATCCAAAAGATGGGTTATTATAGTGATTGCCGATCCTTGGGTCTAAGCCCACTCCTTTTATAATGTCTTTAGTGTTTAATTCATAAGACTCAGAATATGTATCCAATTCATTGAAGTAAGCAACCCGCATAGCTAAATAGGTATTTGAAAACAACTTTATAGCTTCAGCTTCAGTGGAATTTGTCAACAAAAACTCTACATCTTTTTTTAATGAAGCTTCTTTCATTATTTTTAAAAAGTTTATAGCCCTCTCAGATTTTGAGCCAATAATAATTCTTGAAGGATAAAGATTATCAAAAAGCGCCTTTCCCTCTCTTAAAAACTCAGGAGAAAAGAAAATTTCTTCGCAATTTAACTGCTTCTTTATCTTCTCTGTAAAGCCAACTGGTACTGTTGATTTTATTACTATAGTAGCATTTGAATTAATATCTCGAATATCATTTATAAGAGACTCAACTGAATCTGTATTAAAAAAATTCGTTTCAATATCATAATTAGTTGGTGTTGCAATAATGACATATTCAGAGCCTTCAATAGCCTCATTTTTATCAGTAGTGAAAGATAAATTTAATTTTTTATTCAAAAGATAATCTTCTATTTCTGGATCAGAAATAGTTGAACTTTTTTGATTTAATTGATCAACTCTATTTTGAGAAATATCAAATGCCACTACATCATTATTTTGTGATATAAGTATTGCGTTAGATAGGCCAACATAACCAATACCTGCTACTGAAATTTTCATGAAGTAAGTCCTAATAAATTTTGAGCGATTTTAACAATTTCATTCACATTTATTTCTTTAATTGAAAAGTCTTTTTTATTTAATTTCATATGATTAATTGTTGAATTTGAATGGAGTGCCTTATTTAAATTAGTCTGAAACATTCTTTCAACTGGTGTTGGACCAAATAAAATAATCGATGGGATATTTGAAGCCCATGATATATGGGAAGGCCCTGTGTCATTTCCAATAAGTAGGCTCGCATTACTAATAACAAACTTTAAATCATTAAGTTTAAGCTTTGGCATCAACTTTATGAAGTTTGATTCAAGACTCATCCACTCTGCCCTCTGTCTTTCATTTTCATCCCCCCACACAACTAAACAATCTTTTTTTAATTTATTAGCAACTTGAACAAATTTTTCTTTAGGATAATTTCTGCTTTCCCATGAAGATCCGATAACAAAAACAATATAAGATGATTTTGGAATATTTTGCTTGCTATTGGAAAATAAAAAAACCTCTTTAGAAAATAGATCATCTATAGAGATTTTCATTTTTAAAGCTTCAGATGCTAGCATGGCATTCCTGAGAATTGAATTCTCGTCGTATGCTATTGTAACTTTTTTAGAATAAGATAAAGAAGCAATTCCCTCCCTAACTGACCCCCAATCAAACCCAACAATTTCTTTGGCATTTATTAACTTTGCAATAATAGCTGATTTGATTAAACCCTGAAAATCTATAACTAAATCATAATTTCCAAATGATTTAACTTTAGATAATTCTTTAAAAAATAATATTAGCGATTTATTTCTTTTTGCTTTTTGAAGATTAACACACTTAATATTAGTTATGTGTGGATTAAATTCCAAAATACCTTTAAACCTTTTTTCAACAATCCAATCTATCTTCGCAAATGGATATTGTTTTTTAATGAATTGCAAAACAAACATTGTATTAACAATATCGCCAAGTGCAGAGAGTTTTATAATTGCTATTTTCATTGAAAACTATTTTACAACTGTATTCCTTTTTAAAGCGGCTCAAATTAAATTGAGGATTTAATGATATAATTTAACACCTAAAATTATCATTAATCTTGATACTTATGGAATCAAAAAAAGATGTCTGAAAAACCAAATAACTTTATTAGAAATGTTATTAATGAAGATCTTTCTTCAGGTAAGCATAAAAAAATTATTACCCGCTTTCCGCCGGAACCAAATGGTTATTTACACATTGGTCATGCAAAATCTATCTGTCTAAACTTTGGTACAGCTATAGATTATGATGGTCTTTGTAATCTAAGATTCGATGATACAAACCCATCTAAAGAAGATATTGAATTTGTTGAATCTATCAAAAATGATGTGAGCTGGCTAGGTTTTGAGTGGAATCAAAAAGCTAAATTTAGCTCTAATTACTTTGACAAATATTATGATTGTGCTATCGAATTAATAAAAAAAGAATTGGCCTATGTTTGTTTTTTAAGTGCTGAAAAGACTCGAGAATATCGTGGAACGTTAAAAAAACCAGGCATTGATAGTCCTTATAGAAACACAACTATTAAAGAAAACTTGGATTTATTTCAAAAAATGAAAACTGGTAGCTTTAAGGAGGGAGAGTGCGTTCTAAGAGCAAAAATTGATATGTCATCAAGCTTTATGTGCATGAGAGACCCAACACTATATCGAATTCGCTTTGAGACTCATCACCAAACTGGAAATAATTGGTGCATTTATCCAATGTATGACTTTGCTCATTGCATAGGAGATGCTATTGAAGGAGTAACTCACTCAATATGTACTTTAGAATTTCAAGATAATAGAAGAATATATGATTGGATTTTGGAAAATTTGGAAGAGTTTAACAAATCTGACAGGCCTCATCAATATGAATTTTCAAGACTAAATCTTGAGTATGCCACAACATCAAAAAGAAAATTAAAACTTCTTGTAGAAAATAAATATGTCACTGGCTGGAATGATCCTAGGATGCCAACAATTTCTGGCCTTCGAAGGAGGGGATATACGCCTACTTCAATCAGAGACTTTTCAGAAAGAGTAGGAGTTTCAAAAATTAACAGTCTAACAAATATCTCAATTTTAGAAGCCTCAATTAGAGACGACTTGAATAAATCTGTTCCACGTACAATGGCAGTAATTAATCCAATAAAACTAGTTATTGAAAACTATCCTGAAGGCAAAATTGAATCTCTTAGGGCTCCTATACATCCTCAAAACGAGAAAATGGGAACTAGAGAAATTTTCTTTAGTAGTGAGATATATATTGACAAGGAAGACTTTATAGAGATAGCTCCAAACAATAAATATAAACGCTTAGCAATAAATAAAGAGGTTCGCCTAAGAAATTCATATGTTATCAAAGCGTCTAGTTTTGATATTGATAAAAATGGGCAAATATCCACTATCTATTGCACTTATGATCCTGATACTTTGGGTAAAAACCCAGCTGATGGAAGAAAAGTCAAAGGTGTGATTCATTTTGTTGAATCCACTAAAGCCATTAGTGCTCAATTTAATATATATGACCGTCTTTTCTTAGATTCAAATCCCTCTCAATTTGATAATATGTCATCAGTACTCAATCCAAACTCACTAATTATTAAAAATGGGTATGTAGAGCCCAGTCTGCGGGATGCTGAAATTGAAATAGCCTACCAGTTTGAACGTGAGGGTTATTTTTGTAGGGACAGTGAGTCTGATGGAATGGTGTTTAATAAAACTGTTGGACTTAGAGATACTTGGAATCAATAATCAATATCTTCAAGCCACTCTGAGACTTGTTTAAGTTCTGGATATTTTGTTAAATCAATCTGAAGAGGTGTTACAGATACAAAGTTGTTAGAAACTGCATGAAAGTCAGTTCCTTCTCCATTATCAGCCTCTTTGCCATTTTCTCCTATCCAATACAAAGATGGATCTTTTAAATCTTGAATACTTGGCTCAGACTTATGACGATTTCCTAAACGCGTGCCCTTAATTCCCTTAATTTCACCTATAGGAATATCAGGAACATTAACATTAATTATTGTATTATATGCAAGTGGTGCCTTATCAATTTGAGCCACAAGCAGCTTTGCAACATCTCCAGCTGTGTCAAAGTGTTTACACTCCCAACTCGCTAACGAAATTGCAATGGAGGGAAGTCCCAGAAATCTTCCTTCAATTGCCCCAGCAACTGTCCCAGAGTAAATAACATCATCTCCAAGATTTGCACCAAAATTAATACCTGTAACAACTAAGTCAATTGACTCCTTGATAAACCCACATAAAGCAAGATGAACACAGTCACTCGGAGTTGCATCAATGGCATAAACATTTTTTTTGATTTGAATTGGCTTTAATGGCTTACCTATAGTCAATGAGCTACTAGCTGCTGACTTATTTTCACTAGGAGCAACAACGATAACCTCGGCAATTTCACTAAGAGAATTTGCAAGCTGAATAATTCCGTCAGCTTGATAGCCATCATCGTTGCTTATAAGAATTCTCATTTAAGAGATATTTAGAGTAATTTTATCTCTATTGAAAGCAACTTTAACAGTACCCCCTTGACTTAACTTTCCAAAAAGAAGCTCGTCAGCTAGAGGCTTACGAATTTCTTTTTCAATTAACCTTATCATTGGTCTAGCACCCATTTTTGAATCATAGCCATTTTCTGCAAACCATTTTCGGGCGTTATCTGAAACAATAAGAGATACATTTTTTTGCTCGAGAACATCCTCAAGTTCAAATATGAACTTATTGACGACATATATTACCACATCTTCTCTTAATGAATTAAAGTAGATAATTTCAGAGAGTCTATTTCTAAACTCAGGTGTAAAAGTTTTTTTAAGTTCTCCCTCATAATCCAGAGAATGATCTTGCTCATTAAACCCTATTGAAGCTCTTTGAACATTCTGGGCGCCGACATTAGATGTCATTACAAGAATGACATTACGGAAATCAACTTCTCGTCCATTTGCATCAGTAAGCATTCCATGATCCATTACCTGCAAAAGAAGATTAAAAATATCGGGATGAGCTTTTTCTATCTCATCCAGTAAAAGAACGGCATACGGATTTGAGTTTACCGCTTCTGTTAAGAGTCCACCTTCATCATACCCAACATACCCTGGAGGAGAGCCAATGAGTTTTGAGATTGAATGTCTTTCAATATATTCAGACATATCAAACCTCAATAGTTTGACACCCATAATTCTGGATAGTTGCTTACAAATTTCAGTTTTACCAACGCCAGTTGGTCCAGCAAATAAAAAAGATCCCATTGGCTGTTCAACTGGGGACAAACCTGATCGAGAAAGTTTAATAGCAGTTGACAATGAATCTACAGCGTTGTCTTGACCAAAAACACCAAGTTTTAAATCTTTCTCAAGATTTTGAAGTTGAGACTTATCATCACTATTAACTTGTCTAGACGGAATCCGAGCAAGTTTAGCAACAATATTTTCAATATCAGTTACGCCAATGTTAATCTTACGTTTCGATTTAGGCATTATTTGTTGAAGAGCGCCCACCTCATCCATGACATCAATTGCCTTGTCAGGCAGGCGTCTGTCACCCATATGACGATGAGTTAATTCAGCTGCAGAAGCTAATGCTGCAGAAGAAAATTTAACCTTATGATGTGATTGATAATATTTCTTTAAACCATGAAGAATCTTAATCGTGTCTTCCACAGATGGCTCTTCAATATCAATCTTTTGAAAACGCCTTGCAAGTGCATGGTCTTTCTCGAATACTTTTCTATATTCTTCATAAGTTGTAGATCCAATGCATTTAAGAGTACCATCAGCCAATGCCGGCTTTAAAAGGTTAGAGGCATCTAAAGAGCCTCCTGAGACACTTCCTGCACCAATTAGAGTGTGTATTTCATCAATAAAAAGGACAGCATTTTTGTCTTTTTCAAGATCAGTTAAAACTGATTTCAGACGTTTTTCAAAATCTCCACGATACTTTGTGCCTGCTATCAATACGCCGACATCTAAGGAGTAAATGGTTGTTTTCTTTAAGACATCAGGAACCTGGCCATCTACGATTCTTTTAGCAAGTCCTTGAGCAATTGCAGTCTTTCCCACTCCAGCCTGTCCGACAAATAATGGATTATTTTTTCTTCGTCTTGATAAAACTTGAACTGTCCTCAAGACTTCTTCTTCCCTTCCAAGCAGTGGATCAATTTCACCTAACCGAGCCTTTTCACAAAGATTGCTAGTGAAAGATTCAAGTGAAGAAGGCTTTGTTGACTTATCACCTTCAACTTTTTTAGTTTCCTCAACCGGGGTATCAGCTAAGTGAGATGAAATCCCTTCCATTACATCAAGCCTTGAAATGTTATTTAACTTAAGCATGTAGACAGCATGTGACTCTTTTTCTGAAAAGATGCTTACAAAAACATTCATTGCATTAACAGAATTTTTTTGAGCAGACTGCGCCTGATATACACTTCTCTGAAGAACTCTTTGAAAGCCAACTGTAGGGACTATATCAATCTCTGCATCTTCAGAAATTATTGGAGTATGAGAATCAATATATTGTTCAAGCTCTGCCCTCAACTCATCAATATTGACTCTCTTGCCTCTTAGAAATGCTATAACCTCATCCATATTTAGAAGCGCTAGTAATAAATGCTCAACAGTAACAAATTCAAGGCGTCGATTTCTAGCCTCGGTCATCACCATGTTAATTTCTTGTTGTAAACCCTGTTCAATCATAAAATATGGAAAATAAATAGTTGTTTAAAACTAATTTTAACAGCTCTGTGACAAATATGATTTAAAAAAAAATTCAATTTATAGGGCTAATTATCGAACTAAATTAACCTTAATTTGCTTTCAAAATCTTCACGATTATGATATCCACCACAAAGTTGGCGATAACCAGTTAATGAAGAACGAGCATGAAGAGCTCTCCAGTTATCAAAAGTTAAAACTGTACCAGGCTCTAACATGAATTGAAATTGACGACTTTTGTCATTCGCTAAATTATGAAAAATTTTATAAGCTTCATAAAATTGAATCATTGACTCATTATCAAGCCTGAAAGGAGCCCTGTCATGATTGTTAAAACTGATTTGAACAACTTCGTTCTGATCATTAACTCGAATTAATGGACGTTTAGCCTCTAAGTATGTATCATTTTTTATGTACCTTCCCGGAATATTAATGCTTGATAGTACTTTGAAATAATCAGGGTACTCAATCCTCATCTTTTCAGCAATTGCAAGGCCATCAACCAATTGACTTTCACCGCCAACTGAATCTTTTTCTAAGCAGTGAAGAGTTTGAAGGCCAGGTGCATCATGAACATAGGTTCCATCAGTATGCGGCTCAATTACTAGTGATGTAAAGGCTGTATCATCAGGATTATCAAGTTTATTATCCCAGACCGAAAAACCACCAAAAATAGAGTTTCGTACATAAGCCATTTGCTCCATTAAATCTTTTGTAGCTTCAGACGAAGCCGGAGCTTCAGAAACCAAGACAAAACCATTTTCTTGAATATGCATAAGCCATTTTTTTAATCCGCCATCATCCATGAATTCATCATATGACATTTTTGGAAAAATTTTAATCTCACTGGAAGAATTCCAATAGGCGCTATTATTTAAAGCTTGAGCGGAAGGCGAACTAACTGTTGCCATAGATTGAAGTAGATCAAACGAGATAAAACTATCGGACTGGTCTGCCCACTTAACCACTACATTATTATTTTTTTGATCTATAAATGCCTTAATTATAGAATTGTCTGGCTTCTCACTAAAAACATCAATTTGACGCTGCTTTGTGTTCGGATGGAGATCCTTTTCACTCTCACTATGATCTCTTAACCATAGCCACGGAAAACTGCTTGAAGAGCCATCCTGCCATAATACCTTTAAACCGTCATTCTCAGGTGTTAATAATTGAATTGACATAATCAGTATCTCCTAAAAAAAATAATACAATTAAGAATTCACTTCCCTTAGAACTGACATTAAGGGTTGGTCATTATTGCGAGAGTATTCGATAACCTGAGATACTTTAGTTTGAGCAACATCAAATGAATACGTTCCACATACCGCCTCGCCATCAATATGTATTTTAAGCATAATCGCTTCAGCTTCTATAAATTCTTTGTTAAAAAACTTTCTAAGCACCTCAACCACAAAGTCCATCGATGAATAGTCATCATTTAATAAAAGCACATCAAAACGATTAGGAAGCTGAAGCTTTTGTTTTGAGGCTTCTGATTTAACAAGTGGCATCTTAGGAATGAGTTGATTTATTTATCAAAATCATAATTGCAACAATTATGGCCAAAAGTGAGGGAATAAAAGAGCTTAAAAACGGACTAAATTCATAACTTAAAGATATTGCGCTGCCAACTCTAGAAGTTAATTCGAAAGTTAGGCCGATTGCAACTCCTAAAAAAATTTTTCTACCTAAGGTTTCAGCCCTAGTGGAGCCAAAAATAAATAGCATAGCTATTAAAATCATAGCCAAAAGTGTTACAGGCTTGACAAGCCTTTTAAATAACTCCACTTCAAAAACTCCTGCTCTTAGTTTATTCTCTGTTAGAAATTGCATCTGTTTAATAATTGTAAATGTCGATAGATCCTCAGGATCTTTTTCAAAACTAGCAATTAAATCTCGGTCAAAGGCAACACCTTTTTTATATTCAAAACGTTCTTTGAATGAAATATTTTCAAACTTATCTTTTGTGTTAATTGAAAAAATATTTGCCTCATTGAGATTAAGAGATTTACCATTAAAAAAACCACTATCTGAATTGATGACTCTTTCAATCTTATTATCTTTGTTGACCTCAATAACAGTAATTCCTCTCAATATACTTCCATCTAGATTATTTTCAATATTTATAAAACTATCCCCATCTCTTATCCAGAATCCATTTTGAGTTCCTGAAAAGGTGCCCTGTCCCAACGCACTATTTCGATTACTTTCAGCATACTGGGTTAAAGTTGGAGCTATAGTTTCACCAATTAAAACCAATACAAACAAAAATATCATTGCATTTTTTATAGTGAGCCAAGTAATCTTCAAAACTGAAACACCTGAGACTCTTAAGATAAGAAGTTGGCCAGTGGTAGCCAAATGGCCCATTCCAAGTATACAACCAAGCAAAATTAATGCAGATGCTTGATCATATACTACCTCTGGCATCTGCAATAAAATGTATTGAAATGCCTCAAGAACCGTATACTTAGCTTTTCCTAAAGAATTTAATTCTGATAAAAAATTGAAAAAACTGTAAATACTCAGCCAAACTATCATGACAACTAATGTGTGGCTTAATAATGTTTTAGCAATGTAGCGATCTTTAATTTTCATTAAAATATCATAATCTTATTAATTAAATTTCTAGGCAAAACTCTTTAAATGTCAGACATACATCAACATAAAATTTTAATTCTTGATTTTGGATCTCAATATACTCAATTAATAGCTAGAAGAGTCAGAGAGATTGGTATTTATTGTGAATTAGTTCCATACGATGTTAATGTACATTTTATTAAAAATTTTGGTGCTAGTGGAATTATTCTTTCAGGCGGTCCTGATACAGTCAGTAAAGAGAGTTCTGCTAGAGCTCCAAAAATTGTATTCGACCTAAAGGTTCCGATTCTAGGGATTTGTTATGGAATGCAGACTATGGCAGTTCAGCTCGGTGGAAATGCAAAAAGTGCCAATAAATCAGAATTTGGTTTTGCAAAAATTCGTGCAAGAAACCATTCCAAACTTTTAAAAGGTATTGAGGATGAAGTTAATTCCAAAGGGCATAGTTTATTAGATGTTTGGATGAGTCATGGTATTGAAGTTAATAGACTGCCTCCTGGCTTTGAGCTAATTGCATCAACTGAAAACTGTCCCATTGCTGGGTTTGTAAATAATGATAAAAAATTTTATGGCCTTCAGTTTCATCCAGAGGTAACACATACAAAACAAGGAAAAGAGATCTTAGAACGGTTTGTCGTAGATATATGTAATTGTGAAAAGAAATGGACCACAGAAAATATTATTGAAGACTTAATTAAAAAAATTAAGTTGCAGGTTGGCAAACAAAAAGTTCTCTTAGGTCTTTCTGGTGGCGTTGACTCTTCAGTAGTTGCTGTTCTTCTTCAGAAGACTATTGGCGATCAACTTACATCTGTCTTTGTTGACAATGGATTATTGAGACTTAATGAGGGTGATGAGGTAATGAATACCTTCAGTGAAAACCTTGGTGTAAAAGTTATCAGGGCAGATGCTCAGCAATATTTCTTTGATAAATTGTTAGATAAAAGTGATCCTGAACTCAAAAGAAAAATTATTGGTAACGCATTTATTAAAATATTTGACAAGGAAGCAAAAAAGTTAAAAGATATCAACTTTCTAGCTCAAGGAACTATTTATCCTGATGTTATTGAGTCTGCTGGAGCGGCTTCTGGCAAAGCAAAAGTAATTAAATCTCATCATAATGTTGGCGGCCTGCCTGAAGACATGAAATTTGATTTGGTTGAGCCTCTTAAGGAACTTTTCAAAGACGAGGTGAGAGAGATTGGAGTTAAACTTGGCCTTCCAAAAAAAATGTTGTATCGTCACCCTTTCCCTGGTCCTGGCTTAGGTGTCAGAATCTTAGGACCTGTCAAGGAAGAATATGCAGAGATTTTAAGGCTTGCTGATCATATTTTTATGGAAGAACTAAATAACTTCAATTTATATGATTCTGTGGATCAAGCCTTTGCTGTATTTCTCCCAATAAAATCAGTGGGTGTTACCGGTGATGAGCGAAGATATGACTATGTAATTGCATTAAGGGCTGTAGAGACTGTAGACTTTATGACTGCAAGATGGGCAAGGCTACCATATGACTTCCTTGATCATGTTTCAAACCGAATCATGAATGAAATTAACCGGGTTTCTAGAGTTGTCTATGATATATCTGGAAAACCTCCTTCAACAATTGAGTGGGAATAACAACATTTACCATTACCATTTACGCAGTCAAATTAATTGCCTACATCGAACAACTTAAGTACATCTCCAATAGTGCTGAAGACATTGCTGATATGTGTAATGACTATATGTAAAAGCAAGGATCACTCATACCAATCAAGTTATGTTAAGTGAATTAAATGGTTTAAAATTAATGTCTAAATTCGATAATATAGAAGAGATTACTATTCGTAAAGGTGGAAAACTATCCAATAAATTTCCCGCAGCATTCTCAAGAAATATTGCTTTCAGCTGCAATAATAAAATTCCATAATAATTAATGTTTTCAGCTTTTTTTACTGGATTTTTTCTTGGACTTTCATTAATTGTCGCGATTGGCGCCCAAAATGCTTTTGTTCTAAGGCAAGGAATTCTTAGGCAGCATGTCTTTTATATCGCACTTTTTTGTTCAATTGCTGATGCCTTATTAATAATCATAGGGATTGCAGGAATTTCATATTTCTTTAATGATTTTATTAATGAGTATTCAAAAATAATTTTTGGTTATGCATCACTTTGGTTATGCATTTATGGATTCATTAGACTTAAGTCAGTATTCAAAGGTAACTCAAAGATTATCGAAAGCAACATCAAGCCAAGTAGTCTTAAAAAAGCCATCTCAATAACCGCTATTTTTACGTTTGCTAATCCTCATGTCTATCTTGATACTATGATTCTGATTGGATCTATATCTCAACAGTTTGAAGATTTTAATAGAGTATATTTTTTATTTGGCGCATGTCTTGCAAGCTTTGCTTGGTTTTTTGTCATTGCTTATGGTGCTAAGTTACTAACTCCTCTAATGCAAACTCCTAAAAATTGGCGAGCCTTTGATGCAATTATTTCATCAATTATGTTTATTATCGCTTTTAAATTAGCCTCTCAAGGTGGTTGGTTTTAATCTTGTCTATTGCTAAAATGAACTTATGATCACAGATGAACAATGGATGAAAATAGCTATTGATGAGGCTCATTTAGCAATGGGTGTAAATGAGATACCTGTTGGCGCAGTTCTTGTTAAAGAGAACAAATTAATTGCAAAAGCTCATAATCGGCCAATAATAAATAGCGATCCCACTGCACATGCTGAAATAGAAGTTCTAAGGAAAGCGGGCAAAAAATTAATGAATTATAGGTTACCTAAAACAACCCTATATGTTACTTTAGAACCCTGCGCTATGTGCCTTGGAGCAATGATTCATGCTCGCATTGAAAGTGTGGTTTTTGGAGCTTCAGATTCTAAAAGTGGGGTTTGCGGTTCAACTATTGATCTGTTGTCGGAATCATTCTTTAACCATCAAATATCAGTTAGAGGTGGAGTTCTAGAGCACGAATGTAAGAATATCTTACAATCATTCTTTAAATTAAGGAGAAAATAAATTTTTTTGTAGGTCAAAATGATTTTAGATTCTATAAAATGTTTATATTTAGTTATTTCAATTAATTAATCATGGCTGACAATTTAAATCAATTTTCATACCCTGAAGATGAAATAAGTTTACAAGAAATATTTAAAACACTCTTTGCATCTAAAAAATTAATCATCTCAACTATATTAATTTTTACAATAGCATCCATTGTTTATTCTCTTTCTCTAAAGCCATCATTTAAATCATCAACTTATTTGGAGATTGGTTATTATGAGATGCTTGGTGGATCTCAAGAATTAATCGAAACACCTTCTGATCTTATTTCTGACTTAGAAATTCTATTATTGAAAAACCCAGAGGGTAAATTTAGTCAAAACGTGTCAATGGATCAAATTCACGGGAAATTAATTAACTTGAAAACTACTTCAATCTCAGCTGAACAAAATGAAAATCTTTTGATTGAAATATTTAATTATATTGGTGAGCGCCATGCTAATCTTGCAGTATTGATGACTGATCAAAAAAAGCGTCAAATATCTAATGAAATTGAGTTAATTAAATCTGAAATATCCTTTCTTAAAGAAATTACACAAGCTAATTTAGAAGCTAGCATTTCAAAATTAAAAAATGACTTACCAATCCTTGATCAAGAAATTAGCCAGTTAAATCAAGTAATTATTGATGATTCATATAACTTAAACATAGTGAAAGGCTCAACTCTTGCTCTTGAAAGGGCGGCAAATTCACCGACTTTAGAACAGATAATATCCTCTTACAGAAGCAAAATCAACCAATTAACAAGAGAGAGAAATAATAGTATTTCAGATATAAGTATCTTATCTCAGAAATTAGACGCTCTTAATAAGGACACTTTTCAATCTGATGAATTATTCGTTTTAGGAAAAAAACAAAAAGTCTTGGAAAATAATTTACAAATGTCAACGGCTCAAACCTACATAAAAACTAATATTATTGGAGATACTCAAACAAACACTATAAAACCAAAAACTCAATTTATAATATCTTTGGGTATGATTTTGGGATTTATTTCTAGTATTTTTTTGGTATTTATTAGAAGTTTTATAAAAGCCTATAGATAGAGCGAAGCATAGAGTTTTTTAAACTGTGTACATGCCGCCATTAACATGAATAGTCTGACCGGTGATATATGACCCACTTTCATCTGCAAGAAACAATACAGCCTGTGCAACTTCATCGGTAGTGCCCAATCTTCCCATGGGAATTTGGCCAGCTAGAGCTTCTTTCTGATCGTCAGGCAAGCTATCAGTCATATCAGTTTCAATAAAGCCTGGTGCAACTGCATTAACAGTAATGCCTCTAACGCCAACTTCACGTGCAAGTGACTTAGTAAAGCCAATAATCCCTGCTTTCGCTGCTGCATAATTAGATTGGCCAGCATTACCCATTACTCCGACAACTGAGGTAATAGAAATAATTCTTCCTGCGCGCTTCTTAATCATTCCCCGAAGTACTGATTTTGACATCTTATAAATAGAAGAGAGATTAGTATTAATAATATCTTCCCACTCATCTTCATTCATTCTTAAAAGAATATTATCCCTTGTTATTCCAGCATTGTTAACTAAGATATCGACCGATCCAAAATCTTCTCCAATAATCTTAACAAGACTAGAGACTTGCTCAATCTCGGTCACATCCAATTTCATCCCTTTTCCAGAAATTTTATTTTCAGCAAACACTTTTGAAATATTATCGGCGCCAGATTCAGTAGTCGCTGTTCCAATAACAGTTGCTCCAGCGGCACCTAAAGTTAATGCAATTGCTTTACCGATACCCCTCGTTGCGCCAGTCACAAGAACTATTTTTCCATCAAGCATTTGATATCTCCTCAATCGTAGATTTTAATGAACTCACATCTATTATAGCTGAAGCACTTAATGATTTATCGATACGCCGGGTAAGTCCTGTTAAAACTTTTCCAGGCCCTGCTTCAATAAGTCTCTCCACGCCTGAATCTTTCATCTTATTTACTGAATCAGTCCAGAGAACCGGCATATGTAGCTGCTCGACAAGCTTTGACTTAATTTCATTGATATCACTAGCGTAATTTGCGTCCACGTTATGAATGACTTTAATATTTCCAACCTTAAAATCAACAGACTCTATATAAGTTTTATATTTGGCAGCAGCCTCTTTCATTAAGGAGCAGTGTGATGGGACACTGACAGGAAGAATTAATGCACGCTTTGCGCCAGCCTCTTTCAAAAGTTCACAAACATGAGCAACTGCATTTTTTTCACCGGCAATAACGACTTGGCCTGGAGAATTAAAATTGACTGCTTCAACAACTCCATTATTACTAGCTTTTTGGCATATTTCAATAATGACAGAATCTTCTAGACCAAGTATAGCTGCCATTGAACCTGTTCCACTTGGCACTGCTGCTTGCATCAACTCGCCTCTTTTTCTAACTAATCTTATAGCGTCAAAAAAATTAATAGAATTGGATGCCACTAGTGCAGTGTATTCTCCCAAACTATGGCCAGCCATTGACAGAGGAGTAAGACTAGTTTCTTCTGATAATACTTTACAGGTTGCATATCCTGCAGCGAGCATTATTGGCTGAGTGTTTTCAGTAAGATTTAGTGCCTCTTGATCTTCATTAAGAATTTGCCATAGATTAACACTGATTGAATCACTTGCCTCTTGAAAAACTTCGTTTACAACTGGAAAGTTGTTGTTTAGATCAGACAACATTCCTAGAGATTGTGACCCTTGACCGGGAAAAACGATTGAATATTTCATAATGAAGTAAATTATAAATGAGATTAATATTAAAAAAGCGCCTGAAGGCGCTTTTTTAAGTAATAAATATTTAACAATTAGGCAGTTTGAATCGAGACATATTGACGATTAAATTTGCCTTTCTTTTCAAATTGGACTTTTCCATCGGCAACTGCAAATAAAGTGTCATCTTTTCCTTTCTTGACATTAGTTCCAGGATGAAACTTTGTTCCTCTTTGACGAACCAAGATATTTCCTGCTAGAACTACTTGACCACCAAAACGTTTTACTCCAAGTCTTTTAGATACCGAATCTCTACCGTTATTAGTACTACCGCCAGCTTTTTTATGCGCCATAGATTACTCCTTATGCTTTAATTTTATCGATCTGTACTTCTGTAAACAACTGACGATGTCCTTGTTGTTTCATGGAGTGCTTACGACGTTTAAATTTTAGAATATGTACTTTTTTACCTTTACCTTGAGAGATCACTTTAGCTTCAACAGTTGCTTTTGCAACAAGCGGTGAACCAACCTGAACTTTGTCACCATCTGCGACCATCAGAACCTCATCAAAGGTAACTTTCTTTCCAGGCTCGACTTCAAGCTTTTCAATCTTCAGAGTTTCACCTTCAGATACTCGATACTGCTTTCCACCTGTTTTAATTACTGCGTACATAACAAATCCTAATATGATTGTTAAAAAAAAGAATGAATTATACTTGAACACTGCTCTTAATGAAAGTAGTGTTAACGAAATAAGTTATAATTCCATCTTTTAAATTACTAGAGATTAAACATGATTATTTTAGAGACCAATATGGGTGAAATTCATATTAATGTTGACGCTGAAAAAGCTCCAATTACTGCAAAAAACTTTACTGATTATGCGGAAGAAGGGTTCTTTGATGGAACTATTTTTCATAGAGTGATTCCAAACTTCATGGTCCAGGGCGGAGGAATGACGGAAGACATGGTCCAAAAGACGACAAAGGCTACAATTGAGAATGAAGCAAAGAATGGCCTAAAGAATGTTAAATATAGTGTTGCTATGGCCAGAACAATGGCCCCTCACTCAGCCAGTTCACAGTTTTTTATAAATACAAATGATAATCAGTTTCTAGATTTTCCTGGACAAGATGGCTGGGGATACTGCGTCTTTGGTGAGGTTGTCGCAGGCCAAGATATCGTTGATAAGATTGAAAAAGTTGAAACAATCAACCTTGGAGGACATGCTGATGTCCCAGGCGATGCTGTCATTATTAAAAAGGCAACGATACAAGATTAATTTTATTGCACCAGATGAACTCTGGCGCTCATTAAATATGCTGAGCACATTAATCATTTCTGATCTCCATCTAACCAATGTTGAAATGGATAAGGTCAAGCTGTTTGAAAATTTTTGTAATGAGCATGCCTCAAAAGTCGATCAACTTTTTATCTTAGGAGATCTTTTTAACTCTTGGATTGGAGATGATGCTTCTCTAGCAAGCTACAAAGTGATCACATCAATACTTAAAGATCTTTCAGAAAAAACAAATGTTTTTGTGATGGCTGGTAATCGTGATTTTTTACTATCAAGAAATTTTGAAAAAACATCTGGCTGTCAATTAATCAAAGAACCATTTGAATTACAACATAACTCAAAAAAATACCTTTTAATTCATGGGGATAGCCTCTGCACTGATGATATCAACTATCAAAAATTAAAGAAAGTTCTTAGAAATCCAATCATTCAGTTCATTTTTTTAAATTTATCAAAAAATATGAGGCTTAAGTTAACAGGGCAACTGCGAAAGAAAAGTATTGAGGCGCAGGCTTATAAATCTGAAAAAATTATGGATATTAATCAAAATGCAACCGATTTATTAATGTCCAAATACCCTGGCTATGATCTCATTCATGGACATACGCACAGACAAAATACTCATAATGATAGCAATTACACTAGGCATGTTTTAGGTGACTGGTCGGCCCAAAAAGGCAACGCAATAAAATTAGATAACAAGCTAGAGTGGCTTGAAATCAATTGATCTCTCAAACAAATTACTTGAAATAACCTTCAGCTTAATCTCCTCTTCTATCGCAACTTTTGATTTGAATTTGACTTGAGTAGTCATTGCAAGCTCAGGAATTAATACAGAAGCCTTTTGGCCTTTAACTTCAACAATGACGCCCCCTCCTTCCCATTGTTTATTTTGTTTGAAATAAACGCATCTGAAGTGCTCAACACTCTGCCTAGTCGCTTTATTGATTTTGGACATTGAAGAATTAACCGCTTTAATCCTCTCTTTGATGTCAGTCTCATTAAGTAAATCATTCTTAGTAATGAATCTAACTAATTGTTGCTGAACAAGCAAATCAAGATAGCGCCTCATTGGGCTTGTTACTCTTAAATAAGCCTCTAAACCCAATCCTGAATGTAATGAGTGCTTTACAGACAATTTAGATCTATTAAATCCTCTTGCAGCCTCAAAAGCTTTTGAAGGAGAAAGCTTATTAATATTTTTAATAACTTCATCACTGAAATTTCCTGGCTCTTGCGATAGATATGGCATTGATATATTATTCTCAACTGAAAACTCTGCAATGACTCGCCCCGCAAGAATCATCATCTCTGAAACCAAACTTCTGCTCTCGCTATCTGTTTGAGGAAAAATGTGAACCTTACTATCTTTAAGTTTTATATCCGTATTTGGAAGATTGAGTTGGATGGCGCCATTATCATCTCTATAGGCTTTATGAACTTTTGCAATTTCATTTAATGCTACTAAAGTGCTATTTGAATTGATTTCCTTATCAGCCATCTCATAACTCATCTTAGTAACTTTAATTTGACTTAAGTATATTTGTATATCATTGACTTCAAATTCATTGAGTAAAAACCCAATTGAAATAGCGTTTGATAAATTCTTTGCTCCAAGTGAGCAAACTTCTGAAAGCATTGGGGGAAGCATGTGAAAAATTTGATCTGGGAGATAAAGATTAGATATCCTTTTCCTTGCAAAAATATCTAGCTCACTATCAATATCTACAAAACTAGCTACATCTGCAATATGAACCCATATTCTATCTCCATCAATACTGATTGCATCATCTGCGTCACTGGAATAGCTATTATCAATTGCAAGACATGTCAGGTAGGTTAAATCTTTTCTATCTAACTTGACTGCATCAAACTCTAAATCTTCATCAGGATAAATTTTATTTCTCTGTGGGTAGGGATTATTAAGCTCTGACCAATAATTTATTTTAAGGAGTAACGCGTGAGCATTTTCTGGTGAATTTTCGATTGATAAAGCACTCATTACCTTAGAGTGCTTCGATTGATTAAGGGCAACCTGCTCTACCTCATTAATCCAAAAAATATCCTCATTATCAAATAAATTATTTTCTAGATTTTTAATACACCTATTTAAGCTTTCTTGCTCTAATGCTTTATCTTTTCTTAGATTCTTAATGGATTGAATTTGCTCTGGAGTTCGAAGAATCAATAAATCCTTATTCCAGTAAAAATATAAACTATCTTCACTCATCAAGTAAACATACCAGGCACTTTGTGGGGTAAAGTCATCAAAAAGCCACTCAGTAATCTCCTGAAGTGGCAATGACTCAGCATCCAAATCGGACAAAATTGAAACATCTACATCAGGACAATTTTGGTTGATTGTATTATATTCAGGGTGAATAAAACGGAAATCCTTCTCTCTTACTTTCTGGCTAGTACCATCTGAAAAAGTAATCTCATATTTATGCGTTGTTGCAGAGACCACTTTTGCTGGTTTACTTTTGTATGCTACGAGTGCACCTATTTTTGACAAGGATCTCTCCAATTAGCGAATTTAATCTGTATAAGAAATTAACTAGGAATCAGTTTGCTTCTCTTTAATGTGCTTACTGAGCATTAATACTGTAATGATGATCAAAACTAGAGTAAGCCCTAAGGTACCAAATAATTTAAAGTTCACCCAAGATTCTTCTGAGCTTTGAGCTATTAGACAAAGGCTTTCAAGCGGGCTCTGGCTACAGTCAAAATTTTTCAGATCTATCTTAGAGTCAACTATTGAACCACTATTTAAGAATAGATTTCTCGCACTGAGAGCTGTATTGACAAAAAAAGCGTTAATGATGGCAATAATAATAAATCCCAAACTCCAAAACCAAGTTAAATTAACCCATGTGTTTCTGGGCAACTGAAGCTCCTTACCCATCATCCTTTCAAGTAAAGTTTTGCTCCCTATATAGTTACTTCCAATCAGAACTGCCGCAAAAATTACATAGAGAACACTCACCTTCCACATTACAAATGCTGGATCTCTAAGAACAATACTAATTCCTCCAAAAACAACAAGAAGAGCAAAAGTGAGAACCTGTGATGTAACAAATTTTCCAGTTGTTACCCTTGAGTACATAATTTGAACAAATGTTGATGCAATCATTGCGTAAATTGCTGCATAAAGTCCATAGTACTTATAGACTATAAAAAATAAAACGATAGGACCAAAATCTAATAGAAACTTCATTTCACTTTACTCCGCGTGCTCTTTTGAGCAGTAATTTTTACCATTTTTAATAACAACATCAGACTCAGGAACATGAGTGTCACAAACGACACAGGCAACCATTTTTTGACCGGCCCCTTTTTGAGATGATCGATTTGAGTTTGAAACCTTAAACCTTTTAATAAGACTAAGCCCAGTCCAGCCCAATAGCAAAACCAATATTAATTTAATGATCAAAGAAATATCCTCGAGAATTGCACTTTAAAATAGTAAATTTTACAGAATTATTTTGCACTCTGAAGGAAAGGCTAAATTATGAAAAATGAAATTTATCAAAGTCAAACTGGATCTCAAATTAATCTCTACAGTCTTAATCCAAATAAAGAGGTAAAGGCAATCATACATATTTCTCATGGAATGGTTGAACATGCCCTGAGGTACAAAAGGTTTGCAAATGAACTCTGTAAATCAGGCTATGCAGTCTATACTCATGATTTAAGGGGGCATGGCCAAACACTAGCCCATGATGCCCCTCAAGGCGTATTTGCTAAATCAAACGGCTTTGAGTTAATCCTAGAAGATCAACATGAAATAGTAAAGCTGGCAAAAAAAAGACACCCTAATAAACCCGTCATTTGCTTTGGTCACTCTCTTGGCTCCATCGTAAATTTGAATTTTGCTCTCAAATATCCTGAACAAGTTAATGCATTAGCTTGCTGGAATAGTGGAATTGAAACTGGTTTATTACCAAGAGCATCTAGAGTCATTCTATCTCTCGAATCAATTTTTAGGAAACCTCAACTACCAAGCCTCTTTGCTTGGAAGCTCTCTTTTGGGGCTTGGAATGCAAAATTTAAACCCAATCGAACTGAATTTGACTGGCTCTCACAAGATGAAAAAGAAGTTGACCTTTATGTAGATGATCCCCTTTGCGGATTTGAAGCATCGATATCAATGTGGAGGGATATCTTAGAGGGTGTTTTTTATGCAGGACATAAAAATAACCTAATAAGATTATCTAATAATCTTCCAGTTCATATTATTGGAGGTGCTGAAGATCCATGCACAAATAATGGAAGAGATATGATTAAACTTGCTTCAAAACTTAAAAATCAAGGCATGAAAGATGTTACTAGTTCAATTTTAGAGGGCACTCGTCATGAAACTTTAAACGAAATCAATCGGGACCAAACTACCACCGATTTTATTGAATGGCTTAATGAAAGATTTTAAGGTTTGAATAGTATCTTCAATAATAAATGATAAAAATAATTAATATCGATAGTATATAATTTGCCGTTCTCCAAACATCTCTGCCCGGGTGGTGAAATTGGTAGACACACAGGACTTAAAATCCTGCGGAGGTTAAACTCCGTGCCGGTTCGATTCCGGCTCCGGGCACCATCAAATAAATCGCAACAATCCCTTAAGATTTTAATCTATATTAAAGAATTTTAAATCAATGATATCTATTGGTTAAATATTAATAAAACCCTTAAAAAAATTGTGTTAATATGTCAATTGTTGACAATTCCTGTCAATATTATTTAACTTAAAAGGGGAGTTAATATGAGTGATTCAGAGTTAATTTACGAACTCGAAGCAGATCCACCACCTGCTGAAAAGTTCTTTGCCGCACTTCAACATGTGCTTGCAAGTTTTGTTGGTGTTATCACACCGACCTTAATCATTGGTGGTGCACTTGGACTAGGTGAGCAAATACCATATCTAATCAGTATGGCGCTGATGGTCTCAGGAGTTGGCACAATCATCCAAGCTAAAAAACCAATGAATGTTGGTGCTGGAATGATCTGTGTCCAGGGAACAAGCTTTGCGTTTCTAAGCTCAGTTCTTGCAGCCGGCTTCTTAGCGAAAGCACAAGGTGGTGGACCAGAGGAAATTCTTGCAATGATTATGGGTGTTTGTTTCTTGGGAGCATTTATAGAAATCGGCTTGAGTCAGTTTCTACCGCAACTCAGAAAACTCATCACACCAATCGTGACTGGAACAGTCATAACAATCATTGGAATAAGCCTCATCAAAGTTGGTTTGACTGATCTAGGTGGTGGACAGTGGCTACTAGATAATAAACCTGAGTTCTGGGGCTCATTATCTAAAATAGCACTTGGCTTTATAGTCATGATCTCAATCATTATTTTGAACCGCTCAAATAATCAATGGATCCGTTTATCTTCAATTGTTATTGGCTTAGTAATTGGATTTATTATTGCCTTAGTCATGGGAGAAGTAAATACAAGTCAAGTATTTGCTGTTCAAGAATCTATAAGCATCCCTATACCATTTAGGTATGGATTTGATTTTGATATTATTGCTTTCATACCTATTGCGCTAATATATGTCATTACAGCCATTGAATCTTCTGGTGATATAACTGCAAACTGCATGATATCAAAGCAAGATGTTAAAGGTGAGGGCTATATTAATCGAATCAAGAATGGTGTCCTAGGTGACGGTGTTAATTCTGCGATTGCTGCAGTTTTTAATACTTTTCCAAATACAACTTTCAGTCAAAACAATGGCGTGATTCATTTGACTGGTATTGCTAGTCGTCATGTGGGTGTGTGGATTGGTGGAATCTTAATACTAATGGGCTTATTTCCCCATGTAGGCTCAATATTAAGGGCACTTCCAGCATCAGTTCTTGGCGGTGCAACTATCGTGATGTTTGGTACGGTCGCTATTGCGGGAATTAAAATTCTTTCAACAGTTGACATGAACCGTCGAAATATGTTGATCCTAGCCGTTTCATTTGGTATGGGCCTAGGTGTTCTCTTAGTGCCGCAATTTGCTGGCGCTTTAGCGAGCAATATTGGCGGTACATTTGGTAAGCTCATGGGCAGTATCTTTAGCTCTGCAATTACGACAGGTGGTTTAACTGTTCTAATTTTGAGCGCCATTATGGGCGAAAAGGTAGAAGACTAATAACTATTAGTTTTAAAAAGGCGGCTTATAGCCGCCTTTTTTTTGAATGTTTAATGTATTTTGAAATTATTAAACCATCAATAAATTTTAGAATCGAAATAAATGCATTGTTTTTGTTCCAATATTGGAAACATTCACTCCGTTCAATATGGTATATTTCGAATAAGTATTGAGAAGTATTGTTGAATTAAGCTCAATTTTCGCTTTACAAAAGGCTTTCATTAAAGTAAATTTGTAGCAAAAGTTTGATGTAATTTCAATCTCTTATAATAATGTAAAGGTGATAAATATCATCTAGGTAATTTTTTTTCGTCAAAAAAGTGTTTATTTATGAGTAATACAGAACCGTTAGTTAAATTTGAAAACGTTCAAAAAAGTTATGATGGTGAGATACTGGTTGTCAAAGATTTCAACCTAGATGTTGCTCCAGGGGAGTTTGTTACTATGTTAGGACCATCAGGTTCTGGAAAGACGACATGTCTGATGATGCTTGCAGGTTTTGAACCAACCACAAATGGAACGATTTACTTAAAAGACAAGCCGATCAACAATGTCCCTCCTCACAAAAGAGGTATTGGAATGGTGTTTCAAAACTATGCACTTTTCCCACACATGACGGTTGCTGAGAATTTGGCATTCCCACTAGAAGTTCGCAAAATGGGCAAAGCTGAGCGAGAAGCTAAGGTTAATCGTGCTCTTGATATGGTTCAGCTTGGTGATTTTGGTAATAGACGTCCAATGCAGCTATCTGGAGGACAACAACAGCGAGTTGCAGTAGCAAGATCTCTCGTATTTGATCCTGATTTAGTTCTGATGGATGAGCCATTAGGCGCACTTGATAAAAACTTAAGAGAGCAAATGCAGTACGAAATCAAACATCTGCATGAAAGTCTTGGATTAACCGTAGTCTACGTTACCCATGATCAAACTGAAGCGCTTACGATGTCAAATCGAATCGCCGTATTTGATGATGGCGTCGTTTTACAGTGCTCTTCTCCAGAGGATCTTTATGAAAAACCTGAAAATGCTTTTGTAGCTAACTTTATTGGTGAAAATAATCGATTGATGGGTACTGTTGAATCCATTGATGGTGATAAGGCAACTGTTAAAACTGACTCGGGAGATATAGTTATAGCCTCAAAGGTTAACGTTAACAAGGCTGGTGACCGAGCCACCTTATCGTTAAGACCTGAAAGAATTATGGTTTCTCCTTCTAAAGGTAAAACCCCAAACACGTATTCAGCCAAGGTAGAAGAATTAATCTATCATGGTGACCATATTCGCACACGCTTTAGTGTGTGTGGACACGACGATTTTATCGTCAAAATTCCAAATTCAATTGATAATGTGACCCTCAAAGAAGGTAAACAGGTTGATATCGGTTGGATGTTGGAGGATTGTCTAGCTTTAGATGGATAAAGTCTAGATTTAACATAAGGAGAAATATAAATGCAAAATGTAATATCAAAAACTCTGGTTGCAAGTGCTATTTCAACAGCGATGTTGGCTGGTGCAGTTCAAGCAGATGTAACTTTGGTTTCTTGGGGTGGTGGCTATTCAGCTTCACAACAAAAAGCCTACGTTGATACTTATTCAAGTGGAAACGTTAACATGATCAGTTACAACGGTGGTCTGGGTGAAGTTCGTGCTCAAGTTGAGTCAGGAAACGTTCAATGGGATATCGTTGACGTACTTCCATCTCAAGCTCGTACAGGTTGTGATGAAGGCCTATTTGAAGAGCTAGATAGAAGCATCTTCTTACCTGCGCCTGATGGCACACCAATGGATGAAGACTTAATGGTTGACGTTCCAAATGACTGTGTTGTTCCGCAAATCTGGTGGTCATATGTTCCATTCCACAAAGCGGATACGTTCTCTGGTGAGCAACCTTCTACTATCCAAGACTTCTTTGACGTAGAAAAGTTCCCAGGCAAGCGTGGTGTTCACACTTGGGCTAACGCTATCGTTGAGATGGCTTTGTATGCTGACGGTGTAGCAATTCCTGATATCTATGATGTTCTAAGTACTCAAGAAGGACAGGATCGTGCTTTCAATAAACTTGATACAATCAAAGACCACGTAGTATTTTGGTCTGCAGGCGCTAAGCCACTGGATCTAGTCAACTCTGGTGAGGTATCAATGTCACTAGCCTATAACGGACGTATCGGTGGTGCTGTTCTAAATGACGGTGCTGACTACGTTACTGTCTGGGATGGACAAGTTCTAGAAGAGGAATGGTTAGTGCTTATGAGTGGAGCTCCAAACAGAGCTGCAGCTCTTCACTTCCTAGTACATGCTTCAAGTACTCAGGCACAAGCAGATCAAGCTAAATGGATCAACTATGGCCCTATGCGTCCATCTGCACTTCCAGTTATGCAAGCCGGTGAGCCATGGTTCAATACTGGTGTAAATATCATGGAGCATATGCCTAATACAGATGAGCATATGAAAGGTGGTATCCTTGCTAACCCAGATTGGTGGGCAGATAATGGTCAAGCAGTAAACGACCGTTATGCAGCATGGATGGCTAATTAATTAGCTAAACCGAATACGAGTTTATATATTTAATCTCGTTGAAAACAGGTCAGTTTTTTACTGGCCTGTTTTTCTAAAAACTTAACTATAAATTTTGTACGTATTGGTGTTTATATGAGTGATAATTCCACTATAGATTCTCAGGGTCTGTTACTGACGAATGATGGTGTACCCCTCAAAGAAAGTTTAAGAAAGTCCCTGCGTCGATCTAAAATTCGCTCGTTCCTTCTTCTATTACCCCCTCTTCTATTCCTATTAATTATGTTTGTTACGCCAATAGGATCCCTACTATCAAGAAGTATTGATGATATAAACATAA
>JAOGRV010000015.1:0-35258 GCA_028107545.1 Pseudothioglobus singularis (SeqCode)
TTGGAAGCCAAGCACGTGCTGCAAGTTTTATGCCATCAGCAAGTGGGATAAAGAAATGTGTCCACTCTTCAATGGCTTCAGTAAATTCAGGAATATTTTTCATTTTGAAATTGTAAGTGATTTTTACAATTAGTTATTACCAAAAAATAATTTTTTGTTCTTTGAATATTTAATAGTAATAGAAAAATAATTAATAATATAACTAATATAAATGCTTATCACACAACTAAATTATTCTTATTTAGAAATAGAAAAACCAAGCTGTCGCCAAGCTTCATAAGCAACTATTGATACACAATTAGCAAGATTTAAGCTCCTTGATCCTTTTTGCATTGGAAGTGTAATACCATCATATTCATCCATGATTTCTTTTGGGAGTCCTTTAGTCTCAGATCCAAAGAGAAAGGAATCATCCCTAAAGTATTTAACATCAGCATAGCTGGTCTTTACTTTAGTACTAACTATGTAGATTTTTGATGGAGCGGCTTTATCCAGATAATCATCAAAATTTTCATACTCATAGACATTTGCTAATTCTTTATAATCAAGACCAGCGCGTCTTAATCGTTTATCAGTAATTTCAAATCCATAAGGCTTTATAAGGTGTAGATTAGAGCCCATATTGGCAGATAATCTAATAAGACTGCCAGTATTGTTAGGTATTTCTGGTTCAAATAAGACTAAGTTCAACATGTCACTTATTTATCTCAATAATGCTATGAGGACTATCATCCCATAGTTCATTAAATAATTCTAAAAACTCGATTGAAGATATAATATTAAAAGAGCAAATATTCAATAAATTAATACAAATGAACTCTGAAAGATTGATTAAAAAGCTTTTAAGAGAAGATGTCGAAGATGCATCAAAACTATTGGGCCTAGCGATTAACAAAACTCAAGAGCAGTTATTTGCTAACCTAGACTATGAAATCAATAGCTCTGAATTTATAAAGTTTTTAAGTCTTGTTGATCAGAGGAAGGATGGCAAACCATTTGCTTATATCAAAGGCTCTCAAGGCTTCTATGATAATGAATTTTTGGTATCTCCTTCAACACTTATACCCAGACCTGAAACAGAACTACTAATTGATATTGCAATTGATAATCTAGATTCAGAAAAAAAAATAAAAGTATTAGACTTGGGAACTGGTAGTGGAATTATTGCCATAACGTTGTCAAATCATCGTCCCAAATGGGAGGTTTCAGCTTGTGATCAATCTTCTGAAGCATTGTCTGTTGCTAAATTAAATGCTAAGAGCCCAATTGATTTTTATTGCGGAAGTTGGTTTGAGCCCTTACCCAAGAAAAAGTTTGACTTCATTGTAAGTAACCCACCCTATATCAGCAAAAAAGACCCTCATCTAAAAGACCTTCGTTTCGAGCCAATGGAGGCGCTCGTATCTGGTAATGATGGGCTTGAGGATATTAGGTTAATCATTTCACAATCGCCTCAATACCTCAATACAGGCGGCCTTCTGCTATTAGAGCATGGCTATGATCAGAAAGATCGAATTGTAGATTTAATGAAAGAATCTTTTAAAAGTGTTAGAACATTTACTGATCTCAATAAGGTTGATAGGGCAATTCTTGCAGAATTAAGGTAATTCTAAAAATTCAGCTTTGTTATTTATTGATTTTCTCTGGGCTATTATTACTCCAATAATAACAATAACTGCGCCCAAAGCCTGATGCCAAACCCAATTTTTACCAAGAAGAAAAAGCATTAACATTACATAAAATGGAGCTGCATTTAGATGAAATGATGACAATCCAATTCCAAGATGGGCAACGCTCTTAAGCCATAAGATTTGAGAAATTCCTATGGCAAGACACGCATAGATAAGCAGGAGTCCCAAGTGTTCATATGTTATTTGAGATGGAGATTCAGTGATATCAAAAAAAATTCTACTTATAAAATATACTAAGATTGCTGAGCCAACCATGCCTGAAGTAGTTACAGCAACTTGACCAAGAAGAGACATTCCCGGAAGATTTTTAACAGTTGCTCTGGAGCCCCATGCAAATAATCCTACTCCAGTAATTCCAAGAAATGAAGCAAAACCGATATTATCACTTTTTAAATTTGCACCAGATGCAATGAACCCCCCTATCAAAACCAAAACTACTCCAAATAAAAACCATTTCGTCATCTTTCTTCCATCTAAAAATATCTCTAAAGTGACTGCTGCAACTGGCATAGTTGCAACCATTAGTGCCGCAATGACAGGAGTGGTTAATGACTGTAGTAAAAGTACAAAAAAAGAACCTACTCCAAAACCAATAGCGCCAATCCAAAAGCCCTTAATCCATTTAGCAACTCTTACTTCTTGAAACCCCTCATATAAAATCCAAATAAAAAATATTAAAACAAATGCTGATGTATTTCGGGCTGCAATAATGCTTACCACGTCCCAGTCATCCAATAAGTACTCTGCAGCAGGAAACCCCATGGCATAAAAAATTATTGAAAGAACACAGATGAAGTTGGATTTTAAAACTCCAGAATCATTTGCATTACTGTAATCTGACGAAGAGATGCTCATGGAATATAAATGTGATGATGCATAAATAACTCGCAATATATCAGAAAAAAATATTTAATGATGTTTTTTTAACTGTCGACATTTTGATGATTGTCAAACGATTCGATCTCGATGTATAATCAAATTTATCAAGATAAAGGCTTTTAAAGCGCTGCCTTGAAAATAGAATAAAAATATATTTTTATTTAAACTCAATGCAATTTAAAGGAATGGCCATGCTTGATAAAAAACAAATTGGAAAGTCTACTCAAAGTATCTGGAGCGGTGAGCAGGAGCATGAGCTTTATGAGCGCTCTACTCAGGTGCCCGTTGTTCACAGCGTTTCGTTTGCTTATAAAGATATTGATACATGGCACAAAGTCGCCCTAGAGGAGGCTGAAGGACATATTTACTCTAGAAATACGAATCCAACTGTTCGTGCTTTTGAGGACAAGGTAAAGGAGTTAGAGAGCGCCCAGGCTGCTACCAGCTTTGCCTCTGGCATGGCTGCCATTAGTAATACGCTGGCCACCTTTTTAAAGCCAGGAGACCGAGTTGTTTCTATCAAGGACAGCTATGGAGGCACTAATGTTATCTTTAATGAGTTCTTACCCCCACTTAATATTATTGTAAGCCTATGCGAAACAGGCGACTATGATCAAATAGAAGCAGAAATAGCTAAAGGTTGTTCCTTGCTATATCTGGAAACACCAACAAACCCCACCATAAAAATAACGGACATTAAAAGACTGAGCGCAGCGGCCAAAAAAGTGGGGGCACTTGTCGTTGTTGACAATACATTTGCTACCCCTATTAATCAGAACCCTTTACTGCTTGGAGCCGACATCACGCTTCACTCTGCATCTAAGTATCTTGGCGGTCATGCTGACGCCCTTGGAGGCGTTATATGTGGCAACAAAGATTTAGTAAAGAAGGTTTATCACTACCGTGAAATCAATGGTGCAACGCTTGCACCCATGGATGCCTATAGCCTTTTAAGGGGTATGAAAACTTTAAAGCTTCGCGTTGAAAGGCAGAATGAGAGCGCTCTCAAAATTGCAAATTTCCTTGAAAACCATCCACTAGTTGAGCAGGTAAACTACCCAGGATTAGAGACTCATCCTGGCCATCAGATTGCGAAAGTTCAAATGAATGGTGGCTATGGTGGGATGCTTAGTTTTTCTGTCAAAGGGGGTCTGGAGTCAATCAAAAAATTTCTACATAAACTCAAATATGCCCATATGGCAGCGAATTTAGGTTGTGTTGAGACCGTAGTCGGCCCTCCTTTGACGACAAGTCATGTGGAGTGCAGTGCTGAAGAGAGAAAGGCTGCAGGAATTCCTGAAGGTCTAGTAAGGTATTCAACAGGAATTGAAGATGTTGAGGATCTAATAGATGATTTGAAGCAAGCATTTACACATATATCTTAAAGGGAGGGGTCATGAAGAAAGAGAGAAGGAGATTTAGCAAGGAGGAGTATCTAGCAAGACAATTAAAAGTTCGGCAATCTATGAATGCCTCAAATGTTGATGCTCTCATAGTTTATGATCCTGCCAACATGTTCTGGCTGACAGGCTATGATGGATGGTCATTCTATGTTCATCAGTGTGTTGTTATTTCAACAGATGGTGATCTTTTTTGGTATGGCAGAGGGATTGACGCAAAGGGCGCTGAACTCACTACAGATCTAGAATTAAAAAATATTCTCTCTTATCCTGACGACTTCGTGATGACCCCTGAGAAACATCCTATGGAGCATCTTGCTGGAATTCTCAAAGAAAAGGGATTCTCCAATAAAAGAATTGGCTTAGAGAAAGATAATTATTATTTCTCAGCCAGAGCTGCTGAATCTTTATATAGCTCACTTGAGGATGCAACATTTAGCGATCATACGGGTCTTGTTAACTGGCAAAGAGCCGTTAAATCTGAAACTGAAATTACCTACATGAAAAGGGCTGGTAAGGTCATTGAAGGGGTTTACGATAGAGTTATGCAGGTCGCAGAGCCGGGGATGAGAAAAAATGATTTGGTAGCTGAAATCTATCATGCTGGAGTCAAGGGTCATCAGGGTCACTATGGTGACTACGCCTCTTTTGTGCCATTGATTGGTGCAGGTGAAGAAGCTGCTGCATGTCACATGACTTGGAATGATGAGCCACTAAAAAATAACGAAGGCATGTTCTTAGAGCTTGGAGCTGCCTATGCGAGGTATCACTGTCCCTGCTCAAGAACCTTATTTCTAGGAACACCTCCGCAACAATACCTTGATATTGAAAAAGTGATTAATGAGTGCATTGAGAATGCGATTGGAATGTTTAGGCCAGGTAATACTTGTGCACAAATATCAGATAACTTTACTGCAACGCTAAAAAAATATGGCTATGAAAAGAATAATCGATGTGGATATCCCATCGGCTGTAGTTACCCGCCAGACTGGGGTGAGCGGACGATGAGTCTTCGCGGAAATGATCAAACTGTACTTGAAGAAAATATGACTTTTCATTTTATGCCAGCGATCTGGTTCGATGACTGGGGTTTTGAGATGACTGAAAGTATTCGTGTTGGAAGTAAAGGCGGAGAATGTTTATCGGCTGTCCCAAGAAAGTTATTAGTTAAATAGCTTTTTCAGCTTATTTTGCTAGATCAGATCTTTTGATTAAGGTCTCAGAGATCATATCAGTGTGCTTGATTGTATCTAATACCGCATAACTGAAATAACGCCTCATGCCGATGTCTGCCTTTAGAACTCTCTTTAGGAAGTCTTGATAATCTATCACATCCTTTACAAATACTCTCAAAATGTAATCCAGGCTCCCACCCACTGACCAACAGGAGAGAACCTCATCAAACTCCATAATGGCCTCTTCAAATCTAGCGAACTCGCCCTGCTTGTGGCTCTCTAACTCAACCTCTGTTATGACAAGATGAAAGTTACTTAAGAAGGATGAAGATAGCTTAGCACCGTAACTCTCAATGATTCCAGCCTCTTCAAGTCTTTGAAGCCTATCCCAAGATGGGGTAAGTGATAAATTCAGTTTGTCAGCGAGTGCAGTTTTGGTAATCCTTCCCTCTTCTTGAAGAATAGATAAAATTTGGATATCCCTTTCATCGAGCTTATACATCAATACATTATCACTCTAAATGAAACTTAAATTATCAAAAAAATTCAATCAAGTATGAATTTTTGATATTAATCAGTGATTTACAAAATTATATGGAACTACTTTTAGGTATGAAGATTCTCAATCACATTAGAAATTTGATCAAAAGTAGCTTGGTTAGAGGTAAATACAGGCTTACCAATGGCTGCTTCAATCTCTGGGATGATTTCTGCCGATCTCATTGCTGTGCATGATATAAAAATGGCATCAGCATCATCATGTATTGCAGCTTTAGCTGCTTTAATAATTTCATCAGCTGGAAGCATAGCGACATCCCTGTCATCATCCATATCCATATGCATTGAGGATACCATTTCAACTCCATTACGTTCTAGATAACCTCTTAAAAGAGAGGAGACCTCTTCGCTATAAGGCGTTAATACACTGATTTTTTTAAAACCTCGCGCCTTAAAATTGGCAACAACGGCTTGAGAGGTAGATAAAACTTTTGCGGTTGGCTTGCTCTCTTGAATGGCAAGCTCTATTGCTTCATCACCGACAATGGATGAAGATGAAGTGCAATTAAATACAACTAAATCAAGGTCATAATTGGGAAGTATAAGGGCAGCTGCTTCAGTCAAATCATCGCCAATTGCAGCTAGGGACTCGGGTGTCATTGGGTTTGCGAAATAAATCCGATTAAAATAGAAGTCATAGTCTGGCTTTTGCTCGGTGTACATTCTTACAAAATCACGTTCAAAGGTGAAATCAGTATTCAAGACTATCAGACCTACTGATGGCCTATCCCTCCTCTCACTCAAAGCATCGGATATCTGATATTTTTTTGATTCTATTGTCATAATAAATTAATGTTTAATAGATGTTGAGAATAGGTGCATCACTACTACACCTGAAATAATTAACAACATACCAATTATTGAGGCTAAATCTGGCATCTCTTTATAAATAATTGCGCCAGAACAAGCTACCAAAACAATGCCGAGTCCAGACCAAACAGCGTAAACAACGCCCAATGGTAACTCCCTAAGTGCGAGAGTCATGAGCCAAAAAGAGATTAGGTAAAAAATAACCAGGAATGTCGTTGGTACGAGCTTGGTGAACTCTTCAGTAGCCTTTAGAAGCGTTGTACCAGCAACCTCGGCTGCTATCGCAAGAGCCAAATAAACATAAGTCATTAAGATTTAAGTGTCCATGAAAAAATCACAGTATAACCTTAAGAAATGAAGTTTTCAAAAGATTTAACCTGGTCATCTAAAAAATTAATAAGTTGAAGTTGGCCTATAAGCCGGGTTCTGTATGACCGAAGCCATGATAGTCATTCATCTACGACACTTGTTACCAAGAATCTTGAGCACTCTACCCGAAGACAACGCGAGCAGCGCCAATGCCTTCCTATTTGAGCTTGCTCCAAGTGGGGTTTACCCTGCCAAACTTATCACTAAGTTTGCGGTGCGCTCTTACCGCACCATTTCACCCTTACCTACCGAAGTAGGCGGTTTATTTTCTGCTGCACTTTCCGTCGCATCACTACGCCTAGCCGTTAACTAGCACTTTGCTCTATGGAGCCCGGACTTTCCTCTCAATGCAATAGCATCCAGCGACTATCCGGCCAACTTCAGGGAAAATTATACGCTATGAATAGAGTCTTTAAATGCAGCCCAATGATGTGGAGTAAAAAGTTATTCTAGCTCTTGAATGAGACAGGAATGCTATATTGGGCTTTATGAATATTTTCTCCATCAGTGTCGACTGCAACGGTTACAGGCATATCCTTAACTTCCATTTCATAGATCGCCTCCATACCCATTTCTTCAAATGCAACAATCTTAGCCTTTTTAATTGATTTAGAAATTAAATAAGCAGCGCCGCCTACAGCAATCAAATAACTCGCTTTATGTTTTTTTATACTGGCAACTGTTTCATCGCCTCGCTCAGCCTTACCAATCATCCCAAGAATTTTCGTATTTTCAAGCATTAAATCGGTAAATTTATCCATTCTAGTTGCGGTTGTTGGGCCTGCAGGACCAATCACTTCATCACCAACAGCATCCACAGGACCGACATAATAAATAAATTTGTTATCAAAATTGACCCCTTCTGGCAAGCCCTCTCCATTCTCAATCATTGTCTTCAGTCTTTTGTGCGCTGCATCTCTCCCAGTAATAATGGTTCCAGTGAGAAGCAAAGTATCACCTATATTCCATTCATTCATCTGAGATTGAGTCAGGCTATTTAGGTCAACCTTTGTATATTTAGAAACGTCCATCTCTAAGTCAGGATAAAGACTTAAATCAACTTCTGGCAACTCAGCAGCACCCGTTCCATCGAGTGAGAAGTGGACATGCCTCGTCGAAGCGCAGTTTGGAATCATAGCCACTGGCAGCGAAGCAGCATGTGTTGGGTAGTCATTTATTTTGACATCAAGAACGGTTGTAAGGCCTCCCAATCCTTGAGCGCCAATACCGAGTCCATTGATCTGATCAAATAAATCAATTCTTAACTTTTCAATATCACTTGGGTTAGCTTTCGTTTTAATGCTATTGATATCGATTGGCTCCATTAGGGATGCTTTAGCCATCAGCATGGCTTTCTCAGCTGTGCCTCCAGCACCAATCCCAATCATACCTGGTGGACACCAGCCGGCGCCCATTGTTGGGATCGTTTTAAGGACCCAGTCAGTCAGACTATCATCAGGATTAAGCACCGTAAACTTTGACTTATTTTCAGACCCTCCCCCCTTTGCAGCGACAGTAATATCAAATGTATCGCCCTTAACTATTTTGGTATGAATAACTGCTGGTGAGTTATCTTGGGTATTCTTTCTACTGAATAATGGATCATCTACTATCGAAGCTCTTAAACGATTATCTGGTTCGTTATATGCTCTTCTTACGCCCTCATTAATCATATCTTCTAAAGATAATTCTGACTCCCACTGAACGTTCATCCCAATCTCTAGAAATACATTAACAATGCCAGTATCTTGACAAATGGGTCTTTTTCCAAGCGCACACATTTTAGAATTAATCAAAATTTGTTCTATTGCATTTTTAGCACTCTGATTCGTTTCTCTTTCATAAGCTGAAACCATTGCATTGATAAAATCAGGTGAGTGGTAATAAGAGATATACTGTAGTGCTGAATGGATACTTTCTATTAAATGCTCTTGTTTTATAATCATATTTATTTAGGCTTTGGTATTGTCTAAAGAGGGCAATCAGGTTATATTATAACCTCTAATCATTTTAATATTTTTTGCTAGGGACCCCTTATGTTCAATTTATTCACAGGCCAAAATCTTTCTGTTGACCTTGGTACAGCTAACACTCTTATTTATATGGATGGAAAAGTCGTCCTGAATGAGCCTTCTGTTGTGGCATTAAGGCATGAAAAAGGTGCCTCAGAGTCCTCTGTAATAGCTGTAGGACAGGAAGCAAAAAATATGCTTGGAAGAACGCCTGGTGCTATTGAAGCAATTAGGCCTATGAAGGATGGCGTGATTGCAGACTTTAAGGTAACTGAAAAAATGCTTCAATTCTTCATGAAAAAGGTTCTAAAGTCAGGTTTTTTCTCTCCTAGCCCTAAAGTATTAATTTGTGTTCCTTGTGGTGCTACCCAAGTTGAAAGACGAGCCATTAAAGAAAGTGCTGTGGGCGCAGGCGCAAGAGATGTCTATCTAATTGAAGAGCCTATGGCTGCAGCATTGGGTGCTGGCATGGCCATTGAAGAGGCATCTGGCGCAATGGTTTTAGATATTGGAGGCGGAACATCAGAAATTGCTATCCTTTCACTTAATGGAATTGTATATTCTGACTCACTCAGGGTGGGTGGGGACGTATTTGACGATACCATTGTAAAGTTTGTCAGAAGAGTTCATGGAATTATTATTGGTGAGGCTACAGCTGAGCAGATTAAAGAAGAAGTTGGCAGTGCCTTTGAATCAAAAATTATTAGAAAAAACGAATTTAGAGGACGCGCTGTTTCAACTGGACTCCCAGTTAGTTTTGAAGTCACAAACTCTGAAATCCTAGAGGCTCTTAGCGAACCTTTGGGGATGATTATTGCAGCTTTAAGGACAGCGTTAGAACAAACGCCACCTGAATTATCATCTGATATTGCTCAAAATGGATTAGTTATTACGGGTGGCGGAGCACTTCTTGAGGGACTTGATAAACTCATTCACAGTCAAACAAATTTACCAGTCACTATTGCAGATGATCCTCTCACTTGTGTTGCTAGAGGCGGTGGAATAGCCCTAGAAATGATTAATCAACATGATATGGGGTTCTTGGCAGCAGAGTGATTCAACATAAGTCGAGATCTTAATAATGCGACTTTTAAAACTTTTTGTCCCTGTATTACTCTCTATAATTCTTATCTTTCTGGATGCTAGATTCTCATATCTAGATAACTTTAAGCGTTTTACACTTACACTTCTCAGTCCAATTTATGTCATTGTTGACTTACCCGGTCATGTTATTGATTGGGTCAATGACAAAGGCACAGAAAATGAATTACTTGTCTCCCAAAATGACTATCTTGAAGGACAACTGATTGAACTTAAAGCTAAGCTTCAGACCTACAATAATTTAGCTTTAGAAAATCAAAAAATATCTAAACTTCTTGAATCAAGCTACTTGATTCCTGATCATAACGTCATGCTAGCAAGAATTAAATCAGTCACTCAGTCAAGACTCTCAAAGCAAATCATCATTAATAAAGGCCTAAATGATGCTGTTACTCTCTCAGACCTGGTTATCGGCTCTGATGGAGTTGTCGGTCAGGTTACAGAAGTTACGGCGTTATTTGCGACCGTAAAACTCTTATCTGACCCAACCCTTCATATGCCTGTAAAAAACTCTAGAACAGGTGCGCGGGGTATCACGAAAGGCTTGGCCTCAAATGAAAAGGGTATGGTCGTTGAATTTATTCCTCTAGAGTCTGATATTAAGATTGGAGATATATTTGTAACCAGTGGTATTGGAAATTCTTATCCGTCTGGCTATTCCGTTGGGAGAGTGAAATCAGTTGATGAATCTCCTAACTCATCGTTTATGAGGGTTTCTATTGACCCCACTCAAAATATGAATCAATTAGAATTAGTTCTTATCGTTAAGGAGAAAAATGATTAATCAAACGCAGCTCCTTCTCTTACTAAAAGTAACGATTCTGGCTTTTATTTTAGGATCTATATCCCTGCCTATTATTCTTGAGTTGATTTCACCATTTTGGTTATTAATGTTTTTTATTTACTGGCTGATTTACTCTGATAGTAATGGAATCTTCAGTGCGGCGTTGATACTTGGTTTACTCTTAGATGTCCTTCAAGGAGCTATCTTGGGACAGAATGCACTTGCGCTTATCGTTAGTTCTTCATTCATATTAAGTGTAAAGAAGTCTTTTTTTGTATCCAATTTGACAACCCAGCAGGTCTATGTATTTATTGCTTCACTCATTTATCTCGTATTATTTTTAATGACGCATCTAATGGTTCAAAGTCTTCAAATCCAATGGCTCATCTTATTTGTACCATTTACAGGCGCCTTGATGTGGCCAGTTGTTCGCTTTTTGTTGGCAAAACTAAAGCAATAATTGAGTTTTTGCTATGGATAAAATTGGGAATTTAAAGCGCGAAAAAAAAGTATTCAGATCTAGAGTTCTTTTCTCTGTAGTCATTATGCTTTCAATGACTTTAATTTTGACACTGAGGCTCTTTAATCTTCAGATAACAAAGCATGATTTTTATGTTGAAGAAGCACTCGGAAACCAAATGCAAAATCTTCCTATTACACCTATAAGGGGTGATATCCTAGATCGCAATGGAAAGGTTTTAGCGACGAATGAATTTGGTTATAGATTGACCATAACTCCTGAGAAAGTCACTAATTTAAATGACACTCTTGTTGAGCTAGAAATCAATGATTACATTGATAGAATTGATATTGAAAAGTTTAATAAAAACTTAAATCGCTTTAAAAAATTTCATAACATTCCAATCAAGTTTAATCTTACTGAATCGTTAGCCTCATCATTTCTGGTTAATAACCAAATGCCAGGTGTTGAAATTGAGCCCTACTTTCATCGCGTTTATCCCTATGGTGCCTCTAGCTCTCACCTTATTGGTTATGTTGCTGCTATGAGCAAGGAAGATAAAATTAAATATGACAAGAAAAATTATGCTGGCACAAGTTTTGTAGGAAAAATTGGCATTGAAAGGCAATATGAAAACTTACTTCATGGACAATCAGGCATTAAACAGATTGAAAGAAATGTTGCAGGAAGAGTTGTAGACTCAAAAGTCATTGATCCCTCTATCCCTGGTCAAGATGTCTACCTCAATATTGATATTGATTTGCAAATAAAAGCAGAATCCCTTTTAGGGGACACTAGAGGTGTTATTGCGCTTATTGATGTGACAGATGGCTCAGTGATTAGCTTAGTTAGTACTCCCTCTTTTGATCCTAATTGGTTTGTAGATGGAATATCAATTAAGCAATATGATGAGCTTAAAAATAATGAAGATCTACCTCTTTTTGACAGGAGCACTAAGGGGTTGTATCCACCTGGATCAACCATTAAACCAATGGTAGCGCTAGCAGGACTTGAACAAAAAAATATAACCATAAAGCATACAACTTTTTGTCCAGGTTTTTATAAGCTCTCCAATTATTCTAGAAAGTTTAATGATTGGAAGCGAACTGGTCATGGCAGTGTTGACACTATTGAGGCAATTGCCCAATCTTGTGATGTCTTTTTTTATGACTTGGCTTATAAAATGGGAATTGACCAAATTCATGAGAGCCTTTCTCTCTTTCAATTCGGCAAGAAAACAGGTATTGATATTCCAGGTGAGTTAGGTGGTATTCTGCCATCAAGAGAATGGAAAAAAATCAACAAAGATGAGCCATGGTATAGGGGTGAGACTCTCATCACCGGAATAGGTCAAGGATTTATGACTGCAAGTCCAATGCAGTTAGCATTGGCAACAGGGGCAATAGCAAACAAGGGGCAGCTTTATACGCCAAGAGTTCTCATGCATACTCAATCTAAAAATGGAGAGTCTTACCTTGAATCACAGGTCCAATCAAAGCAGATACCTATCAAAGATATAAGCAACTGGGATTTAATTGAAAAGGCGATGAGACAGACCGTTTATGGCAAACTAGGAACAGCAAAGAGATTGAACAATAAACTAAGCTACACCCTGGCTGGAAAAACAGGAACAGCACAAGTCTTTGGCCTAGACCCTGAGGAAAAATATATTGCCGATAATATTGATGAAAAGTTAAGAGATCATGCTCTATTTACTGGCTACGCGCCAATAGAAAACCCAAAAGTGGCGATAGCAATTATTGTTGAAAATGCTGGCAGTGGTAGCTCAAAAGCTGCGCCATTAGCCAGGGCGCTTCTAGATGAATATTTTATAAGGAATCCTGTTGACTCTGAAAAGCTTTAGCAAGCTAGTTAAGTTTCTTGAGAGGCTAAGAAACTTTTCCTAAAGGTAGAGAATGTATTTGCTTGAATTGCATGCCTCATGGATTGCATTAATTCTTGATAATAAAAAAGGTTGTGAAGTGTATTTAAGCGGGAACCTAAAATTTCATTAGTTTTTTGAAGGTGATGAAGATATGACCTAGAGTAATTGCTACAAGTCGAACATCTGCAATTTGGATCTAGTGGGCCAGTATCTTTTTTGTATTTTGCATTACGAATTTTTACGACGCCCTCAGAGGTAAATAGGTATCCGTTTCTTGCGTTGCGAGATGGCATGACGCAGTCAAACATATCCACACCTGATGCTACTCCCTCTACTAGGTCTAGTGGGGTGCCTACCCCCATTAGATATCTTGGTTTATCTTGAGGCATATGATCTGGGAGATAACTCAGAACCTCCATCATTTCTTCTTTGGGCTCTCCAACAGAAAGTCCACCTATCGCGTACCCATTAAAGTCCATTTCAATTAAAGACTCTGCAGAATGAACTCTAAGATCTCTATGCATTCCACCTTGGACAATCCCAAAAAGAGCATTTTTATTATTTAATCTTTTGTGTTCAATCAAGGAGCGCTTTGCCCATCTTAAAGAGAGCTGCATAGACTGATCTACAACATTTTTCTCTGCCGGATAGGCAGTGCAATCATCAAATATCATAACAATATCTGAGCCAAGCTTATGCTGTATTTGCATTGACTCTTCAGGCCCCATAAAAATTGATGATCCATCTTTAGGTGAGCGAAATGCAACACCCTCTTCTGTTATTTTTCGCATTTTCCCCAAACTAAAAACCTGAAAACCACCTGAATCAGTTAATATTGGACCTTGCCAATTCATAAAATCATGAAGGTCTCCGTGAGCCTCGATGACCTCTGTTGAAGGGGTAATAGATAAATGAAAAGTATTACCTAATATAATTTCAGCGCCAAGTCCTCTCACTTCCTCAACTGTCATCGCCTTAACTGCTCCATAAGTGCCAACGGGCATGAAAGCAGGGGTATTGACTTCACCTCGATCAAAAGTAAGTTTTCCAAGGCGCGCCTTGTCATTTGTATTTATGAGTTCAAATTTCATTGATGGAATAAGTTAATTATTAGATTTTTAAAATGATTGATTTATTTGGTCGAGGCTAAAGCCTCTTGACTGCAGAAATCGCTTTTGTTTTGCCTGCTCTTTAAAGTCTGAAGAGTCAAGATCTCCAAATTTTTTTTTCCTTATCTCTTTAGCAGATTTAAACCAATCAAAATCAGACAGATTAAAACTACTGATGCCCCTTAATTTAAGCTCTGAGGCAATTCTGACTGGACCCTTTCCCTGGTTAAAGCGCATCAGAATAAAGGCTTCAGCAAAACGCTCATCACTCTGGTAGTTTTGTTCGGTTAATTGAGTAATAGCACTATCAATGATTTCATCATCATAGCCCTTAAGTTTAAGTTTATTGAATAATTCTAATTTAGAGTGCTCACGCCTCATCAACATTTTTAATGCAGCAGAGTAACATCTAATCTGATGATTCGGAGTCGTCATGATCGCTACTCATCAATTTTTCACGAATTTTTACTTCAAGCCCTTGACTCATATCTGTATGTTCTTTGAGGTACTCACGAGCATTGTCTTTACCTTGTCCAATTCTCTCACCATCGACGCTATACCACGCACCTGCTTTCTCAACAAATCCAAGCTCTACTCCTAAATCAATAATCTCACTTTCTCGAGATATTCCTTGATTATATAAAATCTGAAATTCTGCCTTCTTAAAAGGAGGGGCAACTTTATTTTTGAGAACCTTGACTCGGGTTTCATTACCAAGGATTTCGTCGCCTTTCTTTATGGCTCCAATTCTTCGAATATCTAACCTAACTGAAGCATAAAACTTGAGAGCGTTTCCACCAGTAGTGGTCTCAGGATTGCCAAACATGACACCAATTTTCATTCGAAGCTGATTAATAAAGATCACCATCGTGTTAGTTCTTTTAATGTTTGACGTTAGTTTTCTTAATGCCTGTGACATCAATCTTGCTTGCAGACCCATATGAGAAGCTCCCATTTCACCCTCAATTTCAGCCTTAGGCGTCAATGCAGCAACTGAATCAACAACCACAATGTCTACACTGCCTGACCTGACAAGCATGTCCGTAATTTCTAGAGCCTGCTCCCCAGTGTCAGGCTGAGAAATGAGAAGATCATCAGTATTAACACCCAATTTCCTAGCATATGAAGGATCTAAAGCATGCTCTGCATCAATAAATGCTGCTGTTCCACCAAGCTTTTGCATTTCTGCAATAACATGCAATGTCATTGTTGTTTTTCCAGACGACTCTGGACCATAAATCTCTACGACTCGGCCTCTAGGGAGGCCGCCAATTCCAAGCGCTATATCAAGACTTAAACTTCCAGTTGATACAGCCTCAATATCAGTTCTAGCTTCCTCATCGCCAAGAAACATAACCGATCCCTTACCAAACTGTTTTTCAATTTGCCCAAGGGCAACTTTTAGTGCTTGTTTTTTCTGTTCATCCACTCCGCTCTCCCGCGTAAAATGTTAATAAATTTTATGTAATTATTATAATGGCTTTCAATCAACAAGATACAGAATGTATGGCTCTTGCACTCAAACTTTCCAAGCTTGGTCGAGGAAGTGTGGGAGCGAACCCTATGGTTGGATGTGTCATTACTCGAGATGATAAAATCATTGCTCAAGACTACCATAGGCAGTATGGTGAGAGTCATGCGGAAGTTAATGCACTAGATCAAATCAATCATAAAGCTCATAATTGCAACGTTTATGTCACTCTTGAGCCATGCTCTCATCAGGGTAAAACGCCGCCCTGCATTAAAGCGCTCATAAATGCTAATGTATCTAAAGTATTTATTGCAACGCTTGATTCTAACCCAGAAGTCTCTGGAAGTGGGGTAAGACTTCTTAGAGATAGTGGCATTGAAGTAGAAGTTGGTTTGCTTGAGAATACTGCTCTAGAGGTAAATCGTGGTTTCTTCAAAAGAATGAAGACTGGACTCCCCTTTGTAACTTCGAAAATTGCTATGAGTCTTGATGGCAGAATAGCTATGAAAAATGGTCAAAGTAAATGGATCACCTCTAACGCATCCAGGAATGATGTGCAAAAACTGAGAAGCCAAAATCAAGCTATATTAACTGGCTCAGGAACAGTCTTAAATGACAACCCTATGCTGACAGTCAGAATCCAGGGATTAAATTCAAACCCTCTTCGAGTTGTAATAGACAGCAATAATCAAATTACAGATAAGTCTCTCAACATATTTTCGAGTGACTCGAAAACTCTCATACTCAATGAAAGTAATACAAAAATATTAGAAAATGGTAAGCTTAATCTCGAATCTGCACTTGTGACAATTGGATCACTTGGTATTAACAATATTCTTTTAGAAGCTGGAAGCGGCTTAAATGGTGCAATGATGGATGCAGGTCTCATAGATGAATTTGTTATTTATACGGCTCCTATAATTCTTGGAAGTGATGCCCAACCCATGATGCAAATTCCATTAAAGGAAATGTCAGAGAAAATTTCCCTTAAGATCATTGAACTTACTCAAGTTGCAGATGACATAAAAATAAGGGCAGTACCACTATGAATACCTTGACCAACAAACGCGTTCTTTTAGGAGTAAGTGGCTCAATTGCTGCATACAAATCGCCTGACATTGTTCGCAGACTTCAAGATTTAGGTGCTGAGGTGAGAGTCATTGTAACTGATGGGGGTAAAGAATTTGTAAGTGAGAGGTCACTTCAAACAATATCAAAGAATAAAGTTTATAGTAACCTATGGGATAAAGAAGCTGAGCTTGCTATGGGCCATATCGAGCTAGCAAAGTGGTCAGACATTGTGATTATAGCGCCAGCCTCAGCTAATACAATCGCAAAACTCTGTCATGGTAGGGCAGATGATTTATTGTCAACTGTTATCTTGGCAACTGACGCCAAAGTCATGTTGGCGCCGTCCATGAATCAGCAAATGTTTGCCTCAAAAGCCATGAAAGATAATTTAAAAATTTTACTAAAACGGGGAATTATTATTATTGAACCAGGCTTTGGAGAGCAGGCTTGCGGAGATATTGGTGAGGGAAGGCTTGCAGAACCATTAGACATAGCAAAACAAGCGGCAGATCTTTTTACCTCAAGTTCACTCAGTGGAAAAAAAGTATTAATCACTTTAGGCGGCACGATTGAGGCAATTGATCCTGTCAGATACATCTCAAATCATAGTAGCGGAAAAATGGGAATGGCGCTTGCTCATGAATGCATTCAGGCGGGTGCAAAGACAACTTTAATTATTGGCTCAATATCAATAGATATTGAAAAAAGGGCTGAAGTCATTCGTATTGTCAGTGCTGAGGATATGTATAAGGCTGTAATGCAAAGAATTGAGTCTCAAGATTTATTTATAAGCTGTGCTGCAGTTGCAGACTTTAGGCCAAAACATATTAGTGGCAAAAAGATTAAAAAGAATAACAATTCAGTGACTATAGAACTTATCGAAAATAAAGATATTCTAGCCAGTGTATGCCAACTCAACAAAAAACCAATTTGTATTGGTTTTGCAGCTGAAACTGAAAATTTTTTAGATAATGCAAGAGCAAAACTTGCTAGCAAGTTGTGTGAAGCCATCATACTAAATGATGTATCACAGAGTGAAATTGGTCTTAATTCAGATGAAAATGAAGTTCACTTCATTACTAAAGAAAATTGTGAAAAAATAGAAAAAAATAGTAAGCAAATTATTGCAGAGAAAGTAATCCAAAAAATCATAAATTATTATTTCTAATCTTCACAAATGCTTATAAATCAAGGCTTAATAGACTTACCCACAAAACTGTGGATAACTCTGGTGATATCTTCATATTTAGAGGCAAATTAAGCGCTACAATGGTAATTTCTACGGTTTTGGTTAATAAATAATCATATCTAATTTTTATATATAAATCAATAACTTACATATTTTTTAAATATTAATCTAATTAAACTTTATTTAGAAAGTCTGTAAATTAATGAATCGCGGATAACTTTTTAAGTTTTTCCCTTTAATATAGGGGCTTAGAGGATATTTCAATACAATCTTATTAAAAATTTAAAGTAACAAATATATTATTTTTTAAGCTAAATTTTGCCCTCAATATGACTACATTTAATTGGTAGTAAATTGAGCAATAATTCTATCAATTTTGAGGCTTTGAGGGCCATATTAAGTGTTAAAAACTATTATGTCTGATAGTTACTTTTAATAGTTAATCTTGTATTTCCCATGCCCTAATTTTTCTTCAATTGAATCTAGTAATTCTCGATCCAGTGATACATCAAACTCATCTGATAATGGAATTCTACCTGAAGATTGTTCTGATTCATACTCTATGATAACTGGGCAAGATCCATGATATTGTTTTAGCAAACTACATAACTCTACATAGTCATTTTTATTTTGTTGACTAAGGTGAATTTTTAAATATTTTGCAAATTTTAATTGAACTTTATCTACTGAATCGATTCTATCTACAACAACTTGCCACTGCTCTCTAAAATCTTTATTAATTTTTCCAGAAATTACCACTACCTCATCTAATACTAATTGCTCACTAGTTTGCGCTAACTTTTGAGAAAAAATGGCTGCATTTATCTTCCTTTCTGCATCTTCAATAGTAATGCTTGCCATCTGACCTTTTCTTGTGTTCCTGTAAACAATGTCAGATATAAGAGATAGTATTCTTACATCTCGATTATTTCTAAATACGATGTCTTTTGGTAGCGTACAAACAATTGACTTTAAATCGGCTTTATACCAGTCAGTGGGATGTCGATCTAAATAGTAACCCATGACCTTTTTTTCATGCATCATAATATTTTTAAAAGATAAAAAATCACCTTTTATGTAGTTTTTTTCATACTCAATATGGCTATCAACTTCAGAAAAAAGACTACTTTGACCTTTTGATAAGTCGCTTTGTCTTTGCTCTGCCTGTCTGACCGCACTTGGATAAGTTGAAATTAAAGTAGCTCTTTTAATACCAAATATATCAAATGCTCCAGCATAAATAAGCGCTTCAATAGCCCTGCGGTTTAAATATTTTTTCTCTATTCGAAAGCAAAAATCAAAAATATCTAAATAGTCACCATTATGCTCTCTTTCTAAAACAATTTCATTTACAAGCGCCTCACCAACCCCTTTGATTGCTCCAAGACCATATATAATTGTTTTAATATCATTAATACTAAATTCATACTCTGATTGATTGATATCTGGAGAAATAACTTTAACTCCTTTTTTCTTTGACTCTCCAACTGTAAAAGCAACTCGATCAGTATCATCCATAACGCCAGACAAAACAGCCGCCATAAAAGGGGCTGGAAAGTGAGCCTTTAGCCATGCCGTCTGATATGAAATATAGGCGTAGGCTACCGAATGGGATTTATTGAACCCATAACCAGAGAACTTATCAATAAGATCAAATATTTCATTTGCTTTTTTCTCATCAATATTTTTCTGAGAGGCACCGTTTACAAATACTTCACGCTGCTGAGCCATCTCCTCAACCTTCTTTTTACCCATTGCACGTCGTAAGATATCTGCACCACCTAAAGAGTATCCAGCCATAATTTGAGCAGATTTCATAACCTGCTCTTGGTACAAAAATACACCATTAGTTGGCTTTAGAATTTCTTCAAGCATTTGGTGTGGATACCTCACTTTTGCACCATGTTTTACTTGAATATAATCATCAACCATCCCAGCATCAAGTGGCCCAGGTCTATATAACGCTAACATGGCTACAATATCCTCAAAACAGTCAGCCTTAAGTTTTTTTAAATACCCCCGCATTCCTTCAGACTCAAGTTGAAAAACACCTGTTGTGTCACAGTCCTGGAGAAGCTTGAATACTTTAGGATCATCCAGTTTCAGTTTATCAATATCAATTAATTCCTTACTTAGGCCTTTATTGGCAATGATCTTTATAGCTTTATCCATAACAGTTAAATTTGATAGGCCTAGAAAGTCAAACTTGACCAATCCTACAGCCTCAACATCATCTTTATCAAATTGTGAGACTACAACATCTGACTCATCAGAACCTTTATAGATCGGACAGAAGTCACTAATCTTACTTGGTGCAATAACTACGCCCCCAGCATGAGTCCCAACATTTCTAATGATTCCTTCAAGATCTTGTGATAAGTCTATCAGTGTTGATACGCTTTCTTCTGAATCATATCTAGATTTTAGCTCTACAGAATCCTCAAGAGCTTTATCCAAAGTCATTTTTAATTCATTTGGAATCATCTTTGATATTTGATCACTAAATCCATAAGGATGGCCTAAGACCCTTCCAACATCCCTAACAACTCCTTTTGCAGCCATAGTTCCATATGTAATTATTTGAGAAACTTTTTCAGATCCATATTTTTTAGCAACATACGCAATAACTTCATCACGCCTATCTGTACAAAAATCAATATCGAAATCTGGCATAGAAATTCGCTCAGGATTTAAAAAACGCTCGAATAAAAGATCATGCTCAATCGGATCAACATTTGTAATTGAAAGGGCCCATGCAACAAGAGATCCAGCTCCAGACCCTCGCCCCGGTCCAACAGGAATGCCATTTTCTTTTGCCCATCTGATGAAATCGGAAACAATTAAAAAATAACCTGGAAAATCCATTTCTAATATTACAGAAAGTTCAAAATTTAATCTTTCAAGGTAAACTTTTTTATCAACTTTAAGGTCCTTAAGTCTAACTTCAAGACCTTTTTTTGACTCTTGACTAAAAAAATCAGCAATTGACATGCCATCTGGTGTTGGAAAAAGTGGAAGATAGTTCTTCTCAAAAAGTTCAAAATGAAGATTACACCGCTTTGCTATTTCAGAACTATTTTCAATAACTTGAGGGTAATCCTTAAACAATAACATCATTTCTTCGGAAGTTTTCAAATATTGGTGACTACTAAAGTTTTTAGATCTTCTTGCATCATCTAATAAGCCACCTTCCGCAATACAAATTCTAGCCTCGTGAGCTTCAAAGTCATTTTGATCTATAAACTGGACGTCATTTGTTGCTACAATTGGAACCTCAACTTCTAGGCCTAAATCAATAGTTAGGTTAAGTAAGTTTTCATCAGAGGGCCTTTCAGTTCTCTGAACTGACATATAGTAGCGATCCTTAAAAATAGACTTCCACTTCAAAGCTGTTTTTTTTGCAATCTCAAAATTATTAGATAAAAAGTGTTTTGAAATATCTGAAGAGACTGGAGAAGAAATCATTAATAAGCCTTTCTGGTGAGTTATCAGTTGCTCTTCTGTAACACTTACGATAGAAATGCCTTGTTCATTCAAATAGGCTTTTGAAATAAGCTCAGAAAGGTTTAAGTATCCTTCATGATTTTGGCAAAGCAAAAGAACATCATAATGACCCTCTTCATAAGACAATGAAATCTTTGCTCCAATGATTGGCTTTATTCCAGAATTGATAGCTTTTTGATAAAATTTAATTGCTGAAAAAAGACTCATATCATCTGTAAGTGCAACACTTTGCATACCCAGCTCTTTCACACTATCAATCAGATTTGATATGCGAACTAAACTATTCTTTACAGAATATTCGCTTTGGCATTGAAGATGAACAAAATCCACAGAATTCATTTAAAAAAATATGGTGATTAGAATCATATTTTACAAACAATTTTATATTTCCCCTTTGACTTTTTATAAAATTATTTAAATTAGACTATATGGTTAAAAATACACAAGCAAATCTATATATTTTGTGCTGCCTTTATAAGGGCTTGAGCCTTATCCATTGTTTCTTGCCACTCCATCTCAGGTATTGAGTCATAAACAATTCCTGCACCAGCTTGAACATATAGAACCTCATCCTTAATTACAGCTGTTCTAATAGCAATAGCGAGATCCATGCCGCCATGCCAAGAAAGATTTCCTATAGCGCCAGAATAGATATTTCTTTTTAAGATCTCTACTTCATCAATTATCTCCATCGCTCTAACCTTTGGAGCGCCGCTTAGAGTACCTGCTGGAAAAGTAGCCTTTAAGACATCAATTGAACTCATATCTTCTTTTAACTCGCACTCAACATTTGAGACAATATGCATGACGTGAGAATAGCGCTCAATGAACATTTTATCCGTCAAGTTAACACTCCCAGTTTTGGCAATACGCCCTAAATCATTCCTGCCTAAATCAATCAGCATTAAGTGCTCAGCAATTTCTTTTTCATCTGACAAGAGATCTTGTTCATTTTCAAGATCTTCTTGAATATTCTTACCTCTTGAGCGAGTTCCAGCTATTGGTCTTATTGTTGCAACATTATTATTATCAACTCGCGTTAGAATTTCAGGAGATGATCCAACAATAGCAAAACCATCTAGATTAAGAAAGTACATATATGGAGAAGGATTTAGTATTCTAAGTTGACGATATAGCTCGATAGGATCTGACTTAAATGAACAACTTAATCTTTGAGATGGTACAACCTGCATAACATCTCCTGCAGTTATATATTTCTGAACTTTTTCAACTGCATTAACAAAGTTCTCTTTACCAAAACTTGAAACAAAATCCTCAGACTTAATCTTTTCAGTGGATGTTGATTCAAAATTAAATAGTTCTCTAATATTTTTTTCAATTATATTTAGTTTTGACAGTCCAGCCTCAAAAGACTCTTTCTGAGGATTAATGTGAGTGATAATATGAACCTTACTGGTTAAATTATCGACAACCAACAAATCATTTGAAACCATCAACAGAATATCTGGAACATTAAGCTCATCTTTCTTTTTTATGTTTTTGAGTTTTGGCTCAATAAATTTAATAATTTCATAACCAAAATATCCAACAAGTCCTCCATTGAAATCTGGAAGTTCTTCTAATTGTGGAACTTTAAATTTACTTTGATAATCTTCAATCCATGCAAGAGGATCTGCTACTTTATATTGCTTATGTAGTTTTCCATTTTTTTCGATTGAAACATCATAATCATTAACCTTAATAACTGTCTCTGCTGCCAGCCCAACAAATGAGTAACGCCCCCATTTTTCACCTCCCTGTACTGATTCTAAAAAATAGCTATAGGGATTATTTGCTAATTTAAGATACATAGCGAGAGGCGTATCAGTATCTACTAAAACCTCTCTTGAGAGAGGAATGTGATTAAAGCCTTTTTCAACCAGACTAATGAATTGAGATTTTTCCATAAATGTATTTTATCATTACCAAGTTTATGAAAACTTTAGAATACTCCCCTGAAAATAATGATGAGAAAAGGGAATAAAAAAAGGGGATTTCATTTTTTAAATGAAATCCCCTTCATCGCTTTAAGCTTAATTATTCTTCAGCTTCTGCTTCGACTTCACTTAGCTGCTCTGACAGCTCTTGCTCCGCTTCACTAGTTTGCATAAAAGAATCAGCTACACGCTTTTTCCTCTTCTCTTGATGATGCTTAAAACCTGTACCAGCAGGAATAAGTCTACCTACAATGACATTCTCTTTAAGACCTCTAAGGTCATCAACTCTTCCTGTAATCGAAGCCTCAGTAAGAACTCTTGTTGTTTCTTGGAATGAAGCGGCAGAGATAAATGACTCAGTTGACAATGAAGCTTTTGTAATTCCCATTAATAATCTCTGGAAAACAATTTCCTTCTTATTCTGGGCCTTTAATTGCTTATTTTTCTCAACCACATGAGCATGTTCAGCAGTTTCACCATTAACATAGTTTGAGTCACCATTATCAATAATTTCAACTTTTCTAAGCATTTGCTTTACTACAACCTCAATATGCTTATCAGAAATCTTAACTCCCTGAAGTCGATAAACATTTTGAACTTCTTTTACAATATAGTTAGCCAAAGGCTCAACCCCTAGTAATCTGAGAATATCATGAGGATTTGAAGGGCCATCAGAGATCACATCGCCTTTCTCAACTGTTTCACCATCAAATACATTGATTGCTCTCCAATGATGAATCATCATTTCAGTGACGTCACCATCTTCATTAGTAATAAGCATCCGTACTTTAGATTTAGTTGGACTTCCGAAACTGACAACGCCCGCGTTCTCGGCAAGAATAGCATGATCTTTTGCTTTTCTAGCCTCAAATAAATCTGCGACACGAGGTAAACCACCTGTAATATCACTCGTTTTTGAAACAGCTTTAGGAATCTTTGCAAGTATTTCACCTGCAGCAATAAGCTGTCCATCTTCAAGATTAATTTTGACACCTGAAGGCAAGTAGTGAGTAGATAGAATAGATTTCTTATCTTTTTTATCAACCAGCTTAATCATTGGCTTCATATCTTTAGCTGCTGAAGTCCTCTCTGCCTCCTCAATCATCTCAAAGAAACTGAGTCCTGTCAGTGGATCCGTATTCTTGACAACAGTTTTACCCTCAACAAAGTCAATAAAAGAAACTCTTCCTGAGTTTTCAGCAATGATTGGATGAGTATGAGGGTCCCAGTCAGCAATCTTGTCTTTTGCCTTAACTTTACCACCATCTTTAAAGTGAACTACAGCACCATAAGGAAGTTTATATCTTTCCATTACTTGTCCTAAATCATTTCTTATAGAAGCTTCTGAAGATCTTGAAATAACAACTAAATCTCCATTTGCATTAGTAATTGATTTCATATTTTCATAGTGCACTATACCATCTGTATTAATATTAATACTGTTGACAGCAGTAGATGAACTAGCAGCACCGCCAATGTGGAAAGTACGCATTGTCAGCTGTGTCCCGGGCTCACCAATCGATTGAGCAGCAATCACTCCAACTGCTTCACCGACTCCAATCTTATGTCCTCTTGCCATATCATTACCATAACAAGACGCACACACACCATATGATGTATCGCAAGTAATGGCAGACCTTACTTTAATAAATTCAATCCCTAACTCATTGATACGGTCAGAATCGGATAAGGTTATTAAATGGTCTTTTTCTAAAAATACTTTTTTACTATTTGGCATTAAAACATCTTCAGAGACAATTCTACCAAGAACGGCAGAACCCAATGTTTGAACCACATTGCCACCATCAATAACTGCCTTCATAACGAGACCATTTTCAGTGCCACAATCTTCTTCAGTGACCACCAGGTCTTGTCCAACATCCACTAGTCGTCTGGTCAAATAACCAGAGTTAGCAGTTTTTAAAGCCGTGTCTGCCAGACCCTTTCGGGCACCATGTGTTGAAATAAAGTACTGCATGTTATTCAAACCTTCACGGAAATTACTTGTAATCGGAGTCTCAATAATTGAGCCATCTGGTTTAGCCATCAGACCACGCATTCCAGCCAACTGCCTAATTTGTGCAGGAGAGCCTCGGGCACCCGAGTCTGCCATCATATAGATTGAATTGAATGATGGTTTCTTTTCAGTCTTTCCTTCTGAATCTGTTACGTCTTCATAGCCAACTTTGTCCATCATCGCCTTTGCAACTTCCTCAGAAGTTCTAGACCAAATATCAATGACTTTGTTATAGCGCTCACCATTTGTTACAACTCCAGATGCAAATTGTTGTTGAACATCTTTGATTTGATTGTTCGCTTTGTCAATCATTTCAGATTTTTCACTTGGAATAATCATATCATTCGAGCAAAATGAAATACCAGATTTAGTTGAATACTCAAAACCCATATACATCATTTGATCTGCAAAGATAACTGTTTCTTTAAGTTCTTGAGTTCTATAGCAAACATGGATTAAGTTTGATACTACTTTTTTTGTCAAGGCTTCATTAATTAAGTCAAATGACAAACCTTTAGGTAGAATTCTTGAGAAAATCGCTCTACCAATGGTCGTATCAACTATTCGAGTCGAACTAGGAACAAAACCAGACTCTGTCTTCTCATAATCCTGAACCCTCAGCTTAATCATAGAATGGAGGCTAACTAGTTTAGAATCGTAAGCAGCAAGAGCTTCGTTGGTATTGGCAAAAACCATACCTTCACCCTTTTGATTAACCATCTCTCGAGTCATATAATAAAGACCAAGAATAACATCCTGAGAAGGAATAATAATTGGATCACCACTTGCCAGGTGAAGTATATTATTAGAGGCCAACATGAGTGTTCTTGCTTCTAACTGGGCTTCTTCTGAAAGTGGGACATGAACAGCCATTTGATCACCATCAAAGTCAGCATTAAAAGCTGTACAAACAAGCGGATGAAGCTGAATAGCCTTGCCTTCAATTAATAAAGGTTCAAATGCCTGAATTCCAAGCCTATGAAGTGTTGGGGCACGATTTAAAAGAACAGGGTGCTGATGAACAACACGCTCAAGAATATCCCAAACCTCAGGAATTTCGCTTTCAACCATTTTTTTAGCAGCCTTAATCGTCGAAGCAAGTCCATTTGCCTGAAGGCGGTTGTAGATGAATGGTTTAAATAGCTCTAACGCCATCTTCTTAGGAAGGCCACATTGGTGGAGTTTTAGGTATGGACCGCAAACGATTACAGAGCGACCAGAATAATCTACCCTCTTTCCAAGCAAGTTTTGACGGAATCGACCTTGCTTTCCTTTAATCATATCTGCAATCGACTTGAGAGGACGCCTGTTGTTACCCATGACAGCACGACCACGTCGACCGTTATCAATTAATGAATCGACAGCTTCTTGGAGCATACGCTTCTCATTTCTGACAATTATTTCAGGTGCATCTAACTCTAAAAGTCTACCAAGACGATTGTTTCTGTTAATTACTCGACGATAAAGATCGTTCAAGTCAGATGTTGCAAATCGACCACCATCCAGCGGAACAAGAGGCCTTAAATCAGGTGGTAAAATTGGGAGCACATTCAGAACCATCCACTCAGGTTTATTTCCTGATTTGATTAATGAGTCAACAAGCTTAAGTCTTTTATTAATTTTCTTAAGCTTAGTTTGAGATTTTGTATTAAGAGCATCTTCACGTAAATTAGCCGCTTCCTTTTCAAGCTGCATTTCAGAAAGAACATCTTGCATAGCTTCAGCACCCATCTTAGCAACAAACTCATCATCGCCATACTGATCAAGTGCATCAAAATACATCTCTTCAGTAAGAAGTTGCTTCTTAATTAGTGGAGTATTACCAGGATCAGTTACCAAAAAAGCTTCAAAATACAAAACTCTTTCAATATCTTTAAGCGTCATATCCATAAGAAGTCCTAGTCTTGAAGGTAGAGACTTTAAGTACCATATATGAGCTACTGGAGCTGCAAGCTCTATATGCCCCATTCTCTCTCTTCTTACTTTAGAAAGCGTAACTTCAACACCACATTTTTCGCAAACGACATTTCTAAACTTCATACGCTTGTATTTACCACACAAGCACTCAAAGTCTTTCATTGGGCCAAAAATCTTAGCACAAAATAAACCTTCCCTTTCTGGCTTAAAAGTTCTATAGTTGATTGTTTCTGGCTTTTTAACTTCACCAAAAGACCAAGAACGAATCTTTTCAGGAGAAGCTAAACCAACTCTAATTGCATCAAAATCTTGTTCTTTATTTTGCTGTTTTAAAATTTGTAATAAATCTTTCAAAGGATTCTCCTAATTTAATTTTGTTCAAGTTCAGTATCAATACCTAGAGATCGTATTTCTTTTACTAGAACATTAAAAGACTCAGGCATGACTGACTCTGTACGATTTTCACCATCAACGATATTCTTATACATCTTAGCTCTTCCACTAACATCATCAGATTTGACTGTTAACATTTCTCTTAAGGTGTATGCAGCACCATATGCTTCAAGAGCCCATACTTCCATCTCACCGAATCTTTGGCCACCAAATTGAGCCTTACCACTCAATGGTTGCTGAGTGACTAAGGAGTAAGGTCCAGTCGAACGAGCATGCATCTTATCGTCTACTAAATGATTTAACTTTAACATGTGCATATAACCAACGGTCACATCACGATCAAATGCATCACCTGTTCTACCATCAAATAATTGAATTTGTCCACTCTCAGGCAAATCAGCCATCTTAAGTAATGATTTAATATCTTCTTCTTTGATGCCATCAAAAACAGGAGTTGCCATTGGAACACCTGTTCTCAAATTATTAGCTAATTCCAATATTTCATCATCACTAAATGACTTCAAATCTTCAGCCTTTCCATAACTATTGTAAATGGAGTTAAGCATTGATCGGATTTGCTTAATGGTATCTTTACGATGTTCATCCAAAAGATTTCCAATCTTATACCCAAGACCTTTAGCAGCCCATCCTAGGTGAACTTCTAAAACTTGTCCAACATTCATACGAGATGGAACACCAAGCGGATTTAATACAACATCAACAGGAGTACCGTCAGCTAAATGAGGCATATCCTCTACTGGAGAAACTCTAGAGATTACGCCTTTATTTCCATGACGTCCAGCCATCTTGTCACCAACCTGAAGAGTTTTACGAGTTGCCACGTAGACTTTAACCATCTTCTGGACTCCAGGTGGTAATTCAGCACCCTCTTTAATTTTCGCACTTTCTTGCTCAAAAAATACTTCAAACTCTTCTTGTTTAGCTTTAGATTGTTTTACCAATGCAGCCACTTCTTTATTCACTGCAGCATCTTTAACTTTTATTTTTGCAATCTCACTGTTCTCTAGAGACTTCAAGTCTTTTGCAGCAATCTTATCACCACTCTTAATATTTCCAACGTTACTAGTCGAAACATTGCCAGATAGTTTTAAACGGATTCTACGGAAAATATCACCATCAATAATTCCAAACTCATCATCAATGTCTTTTTTAATATTCTCTAATCGCTCTTCATCAATTACTAATGCACGGGAGTCTTTGGCAACCCGATCTTTAGTAAAGATTTGAACATCGATGACTACACCAGACTTTGAAGCGCCCATTCTCAATGATGTATCTTTCACATTATTGGCCTTTTCTCCAAAGATAGCGCGTAATAATTTTTCCTCTGGTGATAAGACAGTCTCACTTTTTGGAGTGACCTTACCGACTAATATGTCACCGCCTTTTACTCTTGCTCCGACATATACAATACCCACATCATCAAGCTTTGAAAGGGCAGATTCACTGACGTTCGGAATATCTGCAGTAACTTCCTCAGCACCAAGTTTCGTATCCCTTGCGTAAGCTGTCAGCTCTTCGATATGAATCGAAGTATAACGATCTTCCTGAACAACCTTCTCAGAAATTAGAATAGAATCTTCAAAGTTGTAGCCATTCCAAGGCATAAAGGCAATCATCATGTTTTGACCTAATGCAAGTTCTCCTAGATCTGTAGAAGGGCCATCAGCCAAAACATCGCCAGCAGCTACCTTATCCCCAGGCTGAACGAGTGGTTTCTGGTTAATACAAGTATTCTGGTTTGAACGGGAGTATTTAATTAAACTATAAATATCGACACCTAGTTCACCAGCTTTAGCTTGTTTAGAATCAACTCGAATTACGATTCTAGATGCGTCTACTGTTTCTACAACTCCATCATGATCAGCAACAACACAAACTCTAGAGTCAGTTGCAACAACACGCTCAATTCCTGTTCCAACTAGTGGCTTTTCAGCACGAAGCACAGGAACAGCTTGACGCTGCATATTTGAACCCATTAGTGCGCGGTTCGCATCATCATGCTCAAGGAAAGGAATTAAGGAAGCAGCAACAGATGAAATTTGTTTAGAATCAATATCTATAAGAGTTACTTCAGATTTATCTACTAATACAAATTCGTTTTTATGTCTTCCAGACACTAAATCATCTTGAAGCTTTCCTTTTGAATCTACTTTAGAATTAGCCTGTGCAATCGTATGATCAATCTCATCAATTGCAGAAACGTAAACTATTTCTTTCGTAACTTGACCATTCTTAACAACTTGATATGGAGTCTCTAAAAAGCCATAAGAATTTGTTTTGGCATAGACTGCTAATGTATTAATTAGTCCAATATTTGGGCCCTCAGGAGTTTCAATTGGGCACAATCTTCCATAATGAGATGGATGAACATCTCTCACTTCAAAGCCTGCGCGCTCCCTTGTTAGACCTCCAGGTCCAAGTGCAGAAATACGGCGCTTATGAGTAACACCTGATAACGGATTAACCTGATCCATAAATTGAGACAGTTGTGAAGAGCCAAAAAACTCTCTAACAGCAGCAGAAACTGGCTTAGAATTAATCAAGTCTTGAGGAGTTAATTCATCAGTTTCAGCAAGATTTAATCCTTCTTTGACTGCTTTTTCAACACGGATTAGACCGATTCTAAACTGGTTTTCAATCATTTCACCAATAGCCCTTACACGTCTATTAGCCAGCGTGTCGACGTCATCTACAACATCATGTCCATTTTTAATGTCAATGAGTTTTTTGATTACATTAATAATGTCATCATGCGTTAGAACGTGCTCACCAGTTTCACTTTCGATTCCTAGGCGTCTATTTAATTTCATACGACCCACTTTTGAGAGGTCATATCGATCATTATTAAAGAATAAATTTGTAAAAAGTGCGTTAACTGCATCTTCTGTCGCAGGCTCGCCAGGTCTCATTACATGGTAAATAGACATGCGCGCTTCAATCTCTGTCTGAAGCTCATCAAGACGCAAAGTATCTGAAATGTAAATACCATTTTCAGCATCATTAATATAAATAATGTTAATTTTCTTAATTTTAGTTGTAGCTAAAACCTCAATTGACTCCTCTGATATTAGGGAATTAGCAGCCAGTATGATCTCACCGGTATCAGTATCAACTACATCTGAAGAGATAACTTTTCCGATCAGGTACTCTAATGGTGCACTGATTGTGTCAACTTTTGCAGTTTGAAGCGTCTTAACATGCTTAGCAGTAATTCTACGGCCTTGCTCAACTAAAACATCCTTACCAATTTTGATATCAAATTCAGCAATAATTCCTCTTAAAAGCTCAGGCTTGATAACTAAATCACATAATTTAGATTTCATCTTCACAGAAATATGATCAAAGAAAGTGTCAACAATTTCATTAGTTGACTGGCCCATAGCACGAAGCAGAGTCGTAACAGGTAGCTTTCTTCTTCTATCAATTCGAACAAATAAATGTTCGTGATGATCAAATTCAAAATCTAACCATGAGCCACGGTATGGAATCACACGCGAAGAAAATAATATTTTTCCTGAAGAGTGTGTCTTTCCCTTATCGTGCTCAAAAATAACACCTGGTGAACGATGAAGCTGAGAGACAACAACACGTTCTGTACCATTAATAACAAAAGTACCTGTGTCAGTCATTAACGGAAGTTGGCCAAGATAGACACTTTCCTCAATAACTTGCTTAACGCGACGCTTTTTCTTTAAATTGGATCCATTCTTATCAAATAGAACTAGATTGAGTTTTACCTGCAGTGTTGCAGCATAAGTCACGCCTCTAAGCTTACATTCTTTGACATTATATTTTGGTTCTTGAAGCTCGTAATCCAAGTACTCGATTTCTGCATATCCATTAAGGGCTGTAATTGGAAATACAGATTGAAAAACTGAGTGAAGGCCAATGTTCTCTTTTTCAATAGCTCCCTCTTGAATGAAGCTATTAAATGAATTAATTTGAATAGACAATAAATCTGGCTCTTTAAGAATCGATTCTCTTGTTCCAAAATTATTTCTGATACGTTTTTTTTCTGTAAATGAATATGTCATGAATGCCCCGTATTAATCACCAAATTATTTTCAAAATTACTTTTGAATAAAAACACCAAAATCCCCTTTTGGGGATTTTGGTTTTTTGCACTGAACAAATTACTTAAGTTCTACGCTAGCGCCAGCTTCTTCAAGCTGCTTTTGGATATCATCAGCTTCCGCCTTTGATGCACCTTCTTTAACCGCTGCTGGAGCACTTTCAACAAGATCCTTTGCTTCCTTAAGGCCCAAACTTGTAATCCCACGAACAGCTTTAATGACAGCAACTTTCTTGTCTCCAAAGCTTGTTAGCATTACATCAAATTCAGTCTTTTCTTCAGCTGCTGCACCAGCTTCTGCTGGGGCCGCTGCTGGTGCTGCTGCAACTGCTGCTGCAGAAACACCAAATTTTTCTTCCATTGCTGAAACCAACTCAACAACATCCATTACAGACATATCTGCAATTGCGCCTAAAATATCTTCGTTACTTAATTTCGCCATGATATTTACTCCTCTATATAATTATTATTGTTTTTGATCACGCACTGCCGCCACAACGCGAGTTAACTTTGTTGGAACTTCATTTAAAGTTCTAACTAGTTTCTCTGTTGGTGCAAGCATCAACGCCATCAACATACTGATTGCTTGATCTTTAGTTGGAAGGCTCGCGATTCGCTTGAGTTGATCTGCATCAATAAACTCTCCGGATACTCCCAAACCTTTAACGACTAGATCTTTATTCTCTTTAATAAAGTCACGAAAAACGCGCGCAACAGCGCCCGGATCTTCTTGGGAAAAACCCAAAATAACCGGTCCACTTAAGACAGGCAAAATACATTCACATCCTGTCTCTGCTAACGCTCTCTTTGCTAGTGTATTTTTAACTACACGCAAAGATACATCTGCTTCAATAGCAGCGCTTCGTAAGCTAGTCATTTGTTCAACATTCAATCCGCGATACTCAGCAGCACCAACAGATACAGCGCCTATAGCGACTGCATTGACCTGTTCGACAACTGCTTTTTTTGCTTCAAAATTAAGAGCCATAGTCTCTCCTGAACAATTAAAAAAAGAAAGCCATAAAATTACAACTTTCGCCACAAGGTATTTCCATACCCTCTACATAGGCAAATTGAAGGATCAATTTATTAAGTAATTAACTGCTAGCAGCTCATCACACCTATGGTCTTTGAGGCTAAACAAGTAACCTTGTCGCCCAAAGAATTCATAACTGATAAATTAATTATCAGTAGTTAAATCTATTTAAATATCTAAGCTTGCTCCATCAACACTCAAGCCTGGGCCCATTGTTGAAGAAACACTAATTTTTTTAAAGTACACACCTTTCGCTGAGCTTGGTTTTGCTTTCTTAATAGCGTCTATTAAAGCAGTTACATTCTCTTCAAGTGCTTTAACATCAAAAGAAGCTTTACCAACACCTGCGTGAACAATACCGGACTTGTCTGCACGATAGCGGACCTGTCCAGCTTTTGCATTTTTTACGGCTGTTGCAACATCAGGAGTAACAGTTCCTACTTTAGGGTTAGGCATCAAACCTCGAGGCCCTAGAACTTGTCCCAATCTTCCAACAACGCCCATTGCATCTGGAGAGGCTATAACAACGTCATAGTTTAAATCTCCATCTTGCATAGTTTTCATTAGATCGTCCATACCCACAATGTCTGCACCTGCATCAGTAGCCTTTTGAACATTATCACCTTGAGTAAATACTGCAACACGAACAACCTTACCAGTTCCATTCGGAAGAACAACAGCTCCCCGAACAGTTTGATCAGATTTTTTAGTGTCAATTCCCAAATTGATACTTACATCAACCGACTCATCAAATTTTGCAGTTGCACATTCTTTCACTAGCGCTATAGCATCAGAAATTTTATACTTTTCACCTTCTTTAATTTTTGATGTATTCACTTTTTGATTTTTTGTTAGACTAGCCATCATTAATCCTCCACCACAAGACCCATTGAACGGGCAGTTCCGGCAACGATTTGGACAGCAGCATCTAAATCATTCGCATTTAAATCTTTCATTTTAATATTTGCAACTTCCTCAAGTTGTGCACGAGTAACTGTTCCAACTTTATTAATATGAGGCTCACCACTTCCTTTTGCAATGCCCGTCACTTTTCGAAGAAGGACCGCTGCAGGAGGTGTTTTCGTTATAAATGTGAAACTTCTATCATTGTAAACAGTAATAATTACTGGAACAGGCATGCCCTTATCAAGCTCTTGTGTTTGGGCATTGAATGCCTTACAAAAGTCCATGATATTGACACCATGCTGACCTAAAGCTGGCCCAACAGGTGGCGAAGGATTAGCTTCTGCCGCTGGGACCTGTAGTTTAATATAAGACTCAATTTTTTTTGCCATTTTATCTCCTATGGGTACAAACGCCTATCAAGCTCCCCGTTAACAAAATAACCCAATGGGTTATGTTATGTTTTCTCTACTTGAGAAAACTCTAGTTCAACTGCAGTACTTCGACCAAAAATTAAGACTTCTACTGTCAGTAAACTTTTTTCATAATTCACACTTTCAACGGATCCATTAAACTCATTAAATGGACCATCAATAACAAGAACTTCTTCACCAGGTTGAAATGCAACCTTCGGTTTAGGTTTATCTGCTCCCTCTTGAACACGAGCAAAAATTCTATCCACCTCTCTTTGTGTAATCGGAGAGGGTTTTCCTGAAGATCCGCCAATAAAACCAATAACATTATTGGTATTCTTTACCAACAGCCAGCTTGGCTCAGTTAGTTCCATCTTAATGAGCATATACCCTGGGAAAAATTTTCTCTCAGTTTCTTTTTTCTTTCCACCTTTAAGTTCAACAACCTGCTCAGTAGGAATTAATATCTCACCAACCAAGTCCTCTATCCCTTCCCTAGCAACAGCTTCCTCAATGGCTAACTTTACTTTCGCTTCATAGCCGCTTCTTGCGTGGATTACAAACCAATTCTTAGACATGAAAATCCTTTACTTAAAATATGTTAATTGAAGAAATTGACTGAACACCCCATGTAAAGAATGCATCCACAATCCAAAGGAAAATTGCCACCACGACCACTGCAATCATAATGATTCCAGTTGTTTTCAATGTCTCCTCTCTTGTAGGCCAAACTACCTTTCTAAGCTCTATACGTGTCTCTTTCAAGAAATGTACAAAGGTATCACCTTGGCTAGATTTAACAAATATTCCACCTGCAGCAATAAACAACGCAAGAGTGACAAGCACCTTAGTCAGAGAATTGAAATTGAGAGGGTTTACATAATACAAAGCAAGTGAAGCAATAACTACAACAACTGCCAGGATAGTCTTCCATTGATCAGAACCACTCTTTAAATTGTCTATTTGTTTAGCCACATATATCCTTTAATTTGGCAGGCAAGGAGGGACTCGAACCCCCAACCAATGGTTTTGGAGACCACTACTCTACCAATTGAGCCACTTGCCTATATATCAAACC
>JAOGRV010000016.1:0-34587 GCA_028107545.1 Pseudothioglobus singularis (SeqCode)
TTCATCTTCAATTTGTTGCTCCGCAAGAGCAGCTTCTAACTCTGCTTTGAAGGCATCAATTTCTGCCTGAGCAAGGTCTTCAGCTAGTTGAGCTTCGAAAGCAGCTAGCTCCTCATCAAGGTTTTCATAATAAACTTGATCTCTGTCATCACCACCTGCATAGACATTGAGAGTCAAAAAAAGTAGTGCAATAAATTTAATTGATTTGTTAATCACGTTAATCTCCAAAAAGAGTAAAAAGTAACATATATATGTATCTAAACTTATTTTATACTAGATATATTTTTGGAACTGATTTAATTTATGAAATTATTCGAAGAAAGATTTAATCTGTTTTTCAATGATTTAGTCCTTCAAAAGTACATCGATGAGTGCCTTACAAAAAGCATTAAAGCTCTCAAAGTTAAAAATGGAAATGCTCCAAAATGGAATGAGGCACTCAATGAACTTAATGCTTTATCTAATGGTCATTTAGGCCTAAATGAACCTTATTTATCCATTAACAATATAGATGCTCCATCCGAAATTATTGAATCAAAGTTACGAAAACTTTTGCCATGGAGAAAAGGCCCTTTTATCCTTAATGATTTAACATTGGAGAGTGAATGGCAGGGCGACATGAAGTGGCAACGCCTCAAAAATGATATCACGCCATTAAAAAATAGAAGAGTTCTTGATGTTGGGGCTGGTAACGGATATTTCACGCTTCGGATGGCACTTGAGGGAGCTAAAAAGGCTCTTGGAATTGAGCCTTTTCTCCTTTTTAATTATCAATATGCTGCAATTAATGCTTTACACAAGCAAGATTCAAACTCAATGTTGCTTCCATTAAGACTAGAAGAAATGCCCTCTATGCCAATATTTGAGAGTGTATTTTCTATGGGAGTACTTTATCATCAGAGAGACCATATGCTTCACTTATCTAACCTTAAAGAAATGATGGCTTCTGACTCAGAGTTGATCCTTGAAACACTAATTGTTGATGGTGATAAAGGTTATTCACTTATTCCAGAGGGGCGATATGCGAATATGCGAAACGTTCATTGCCTACCTTCGATTGAGAAACTTAAATCTTGGCTAATTGATTCTGGATATAGAAATATTAGAGTGATAGATATATCTCAAACAACGCCCAACGAACAAAGAAAAACACAATGGATTGGTAATAATCCTGCGTCATTAGAGGATTTTCTTGATCCTTACGACCCTTCCCTAACAGTCGAAGGCCATCCTGCTCCAACTCGCGCCATTGTTATTTGTAATAACTAAGCTTTAAGTGAATTATTTGATTAGCGTATAATTTTCTAGTCACTTTTTTTATTTTTGGATAGGCTATGAACCTCCGTTTTATAATCAGTTTAATACTTTTGATAACCTTGGGAAGTGCCTATGGGCAAACATCTCCAGTTGTTGTCACCAGTATTAAGCCAATTCATAGTATTGTGTCCTCTCTGATGAGTGGCATTGCTGAGCCAGAGTTACTTCTAAAATCTAATAATTCTGCTCACACATTCCACTTGAAACCGTCACAGATTCGCTTAATCTCAGATGCAGATCTCGTAATAACTGTTGATGAAAATTTTGAAATTGGTTTAAAGAAAGCCCTAAAAAATATAAATTCGGACTCTTTAATGTTTATCAGTGATACTGATAACTTAAAAATTTATAGCACTCGAAAGTCTATTTTCGAAAAAGATGAAGAGCACGAAAATCAAGATCGTAGTATCCTTGATTATCATTTATGGCTGAGCACAGAGAACGTTCAATTGATTGCAAATACAATAACGAGTCGCCTTAGAGCATTAGACCCATCTAATGAACAAACTTACGTTACGAATTTGAAAAAATTTAATTTAAAAATGGATATGCTTAATCTTTATTTAGTTTCCCAACTCAAGTCAATTAAGTCAAAAAGAATTGCTGTCATTGATGACACGCTCCAATATTTTGAGAAAGATCAAATGCTCCAAAGACCCGTCATTGTGACTCCTTACCACGGAGCTCGTTTAAGTGTCAAAAGAACACTAGAGTCAAAAAGAATGATTAAAAATTTGAAGATATCTTGTTTGGTTTATGGCATTGATAATAATCCTAGCCAAGTCAAAGCTCTGTCTGAGGGTTTAGCTTTAAAGGCATCAAAAATTGATATTTTGGGAAGTGAATTTTCTCCTGGTCCAGATCTATACTTCAATATAATGAATCAAATTTCAAGCCAAATCAGATCATGTCTAGAGTAAGAAGAACATTTAACAGTGCCTCTGATAAATATAACGATAATGCCTTTCTTCAAAATGAAATAGCTAAAAGACTGTCTGAAAAGTTAAAGGTTATTTCAATAAATCCTGAAAATATTATCGATTTAGGTTCTGGTACCGGATTCCTGAGTGACAAGACAGCTGATATATTTCCAAATGCAAGTTTATTTTGTGTCGATTTCGCTCAAAAGTCCTTAAAAAATAATTCGCAAAATCTAAAAGTTTGTGCTGATGCCTATGAGCTCCCATTTGCCTCCAATAGTGTTGATTTTGTTGTATCAAATTTAATGATTCAGTGGTGTCCTGACCTCAAAACACTTTTTAATGAGTGCTTTAGGGTTCTTAAACCGCACGGATTAATATTGTTTACGACCTTTGGCCCTGAGACACTTCAGGAACTGAAAAGAAGCTGGTCAGTAGTTGACAACGAGGCGCACGTTAACGATTTTATAGATATGCATGATATTGGAGATCAGATGATCCAATCTGGATTTCAGAGCCCTATCATGGAAATGGAAAAATTAACCTTAACCTATGAAAAAGTTTTAGATTTAATGCATGACCTTAAGGGAATTGGCGCCCAGACAGTTGAGAATAGATCCAAGTCGCTCACTGGCAAAACAAAGTTTAAAAAGATGCTAGAGATGTATGAAAGTTATCGTGAGAATGGCAAGATACCTGCAACCTATGAAGTCATTTATGGGCATGCCTGGAAAAATGAGATCAAGCTTGGGGCCATCTCTCTAGAAAATTGATTACCAGTCTTTTCTAATATTTAAGAACTGAGTTTGAGTTTATCACCAACCCTGATTGCACAATCTTCAGAGAGTAAAATTGCATTTTGACCAAAAAATGCTCCCTTAATAGCATCACTAAATTTTAATTTTACAAGTGTCGCTAAAGGCTCTTTAGGCTCCATAATCTCACCATTTTCTTGGTTAATAGTAACAATCTTGCAGCGCTTGCATGGCTTTCTTAGACCGAATCTGTAGTCACCCTCATCACAGGATAAATCACTACCCGTCATTTTCTCCAAATCATCCAGGCCTTGAACGACAATATTAGGCCTGAAGCGGTTCATTGACACCTCTTTAGAAAGATTATCATGAAGCCCCTGATTCAGCCTTCCAAGAGACTCCCAAGAGGTAATCAAATAAGGGAACTGATCAGAGAAAGCACTTTGTGCTATCATGCCATTTAAATACTCTTCTGGAACGGCCCTCTCGCCATCAGCTGAGAACCTCACAAGTCGAAGCGAGCTCCCTTTATATTCTCCTAGCTCCTCAGTCAGCCAATTCGAAACCTCATCACCCTCATCATAAGCATCACAGGTATCATCCCAAACAGTTGCCCTAACTTTATTTAATTTTTCTGAATGAAGGGATACGCTAAAATGATTGGCATTTGAGCAAAGTATCAGTGAAGTAGTATCAATCTCTGTCTTGAATGTAGCCATTGACTCAATTTCACGCTGAGAAATGAAGTGATAACTACTGTCCGTAATCATCCACTCTCGATCAAATTTGAAGCCTCTCAAACCAGTATGGACCTCTTTAAGAGCAATCCCTTTAAGTGACTTTACAGGGTATATATATAGATCAGTAATTTGAGCCATACTCCTCCTCAATATTACTGCTTAAGCTTGTAGCCTGTTCTGAACATCCAGGCAACTATAGCAATACAAATAGCTAAAAATAAAAAGACCATAGTCAAACTGATCCCTACACTCACATCAGAGACTTCAAAAAAGCTCCACCTAAAACCACTCACAAGGTAAAGAACTGGATTGAATAGAGTTACCTTTTGCCATAGCTCAGGAAGCATACTAATCGAATAAAAGCTGCCTCCAAGAAAAACCAAAGGCGTAATAATGAGCAAAGGAATAATTTGTAGCTTCTCAAAGTTGTCGGCCCAAAGCCCAATAATAAATCCAAAAAGGCTAAAGGCTACGCACGTTAGTACTAAGAAGCTGAGCATCCAAAAAGGGTGTGCGATATTCAAGTCAACAAAAAGGTTAGCAGTTACAAGAATGATTGTGGCCAAAATCAGTGACTTGGTTGCCGCAGCGCCGACATAACCAATCAGGGTCTCATAAAAGGATACTGGAGCTGAAAGTAATTCATATATAGTTCCCGTAAATTTAGGAAAGAATATTCCAAATGATGCATTGGAGATACTCTGGGTAAGTACCGATAACATAGTCAAACCAGGAACAATAAATAAGCCATACGAAACACCTTCAATATTCTCCATCCTTGATCCAATTGCTGAGCCAAAGACGACAAAATATAGAGCAGTAGAAATCACTGGTGAGGCAACACTCTGAAAAAGAGTGTTCCAAAAGCGCATCATTTCATTGAAATAAATGACCTTAATGGCAGTAAAGTTCATGACTCCTCCTTAACTAAGTCAACAAAAATGTCCTCTAACGAGCTCTGCTCAACCTTAAGATCTTTCAGAAGTAATCCCGAATTGGTAATTTCATGGAGCACCTCAGAGACGTCTGCCTCCTCGTCTTTGACAACGTAGGTATATGAAATCTGCATACCATCCTCACTCAATTCAATATTGTAATTCTTGAGCGAACTTGGAATCTTTTTAACGGGCTCTTTTAAATCAATAATGAGTTGTTTTTTACCAAGACTCTCCATTAACTCATCTTTTTTCTCAACCAGTAAAAGTTCACCATTACTAATTACGCCAACCCTCTCGGCAATTTCTTCAGCTTCCTCAATATAGTGTGTTGTTAAGATAATAGTGACGCCTTGTTTACTGAGTTTATGAACAATCTTCCACATTTCCTTTCTGAGCTCAACATCAACGCCGGCAGTAGGCTCATCTAAGAATAACACCTTAGGTTGATGAGAGAGCGCTTTAGCGATGAGCACCCTTCTTTTCATGCCTCCTGATAAAGCCCTAATTTCAGAGTCTTTCTTATCAAAAAGTGACAAATCCTTAAGAAGCTGCTCAAGGTAAGCGTCATCTCTTTTAGAGCCAAACAAACCTCTACTAAATCTGACTGTACTCCAAACCGTATCAAATGAGCCCAAAGTCAATTCTTGTGGAACAAGGCCTATCATTGCTCTCGTTTTCCGAAAATCACTAATAATATCAAAACCATCAACAGTGACTGATCCTGATGAAGGAGAAATAATGCCGCAAATAGTTGAAATTAAAGTTGTTTTACCGGCTCCATTTGGACCCAAAAGAGCAAGTATCTCACCCCTTTTAATTTCTAAATTGACAGCTTTAAGAGCTTCAAAGCCAGAATTATAGGTTTTGGATAGGTCTTTAATTGAAATAATTGAATCCATTATCTTGCTAATTTGTATGATACGAAGAAAGGGTAGATTTTACTTACTATCTTCTTCTTTGAATGACTATATAGGGTTTAAAAGTTTTCTTTTAAAGTGCCCTCTTACAAAATAGTTTTTTGTATTTAGAGCTCTTCGAGCCATGGCGGATTTGCGCCTTTTTTTGTAACTGAAATGCTAGCTACTTTATTAGCAAAAGTAAGTGCAGTTTTAAGCTGGGTCTCACCTATAGAATTAAGACTTTCCCTATCGAGCAAACCCTGCTTATCAAGACTCAATAAAAATCCTGCATTAAAAGTATCCCCGGCTGCAATAGTATCTAAAACATCAACCTTATTGCTCTGTACAGAAACTTCATGGTCCCTATATAAAACTTTTGCCCCATCTGATCCCAATGTCAGGATAACCAACTTAACTCCATTATTAAGCCAACTTTTACTGATCTCAGTGAAATCTTGAGCTCCAAAAAGATAGCGGTAATCTTCATCTGATATTTTAATAATATCAACTTTAGAAGTTAGCTCAACAAAGCGATCAAAATATCTTTGTTTATCTTCAATAAAATCAGGACGAATATTGGCATCAAAATAAATGGGTAAGTGTCCTGAAACCCCCTCAATAAGCCACTGCCAACTTGATCCGCAAGGCTCTGCTTGAAGACTTATCCCTCCAACCAGTAATGCCTTTGCCTTTTTCACTCCATCTAGAAAAGGTTTGAGGCTCGTTGTATCCAATAGTCTTCCAGCTGAATGCTCATCAACGAAGGTGTACTCTGCAATACCGTCAATTACATCAGCATAGGCAAGAGTTGTAGGACGGTTTGTCTTAATAATAAAGTCTTGTTTAACATTAGAATGTCTCAAAGTATTCTCAATCAATTCTCCATAATTATCATTAGATATAGCGCCAAAATAATAGCTATCAGCACCCAAGCGACCAAGTGCGATGGATGAATTAAAATTACTCCCTCCGACATGAGGAGTGTATTCAGCTTCGCCTCTAAAAGAGACCATATCAATTAAGGATTCACCAGCACAGATTATCATTTTAGGTTATGCAAATTGTTTTGAAAATACAACCGAATTTTACAATATAGACTCTGATGCTTTTCCATATTGACCTAATGATTTGAGTCTTCAATATAAATAACATTTGCTAGAGACTTTGTTTCTCTAATCAAAGCTGCATTAGGAATATCGACATTTTCAATTTTTTCCTTAATTAAATCCATTGAAAAACCGCTTTTTTGATGTCGAGTAAAAAGCCGTTCACGTAAGATTTTATCTGGCAAATCTACAAAAATACTATATTGGAAGTTTTTTGCAGCAGAGACCCAGGGCTCTGATTGAATAAAAAGATAATTACCTTCAATAACAAAAATATCTTCTTTGCCGCTAATGAAAGATCCATGAGGAATTGGATTATCTTGTGTACGCGAAAATTTTGGCCACCAAAATGACTTCTTAGCTTTTAAACTAAAGATTGCCTTAGAAAATGCAATGGCCTGAAATGTATCAATTCTTCCCTTTACACCCTTTAACTGTATTTTATTAAGTTCATCATTAGTCATATGAAAACCATCCATAGGACAATATTGAGCCTGATAACCATTAGTATTTAAATCATCGACGATTTTCTTAGCCAATGTAGATTTACCTACCGCGGGAGGGCCAGCAATAGCAATTATTACTGGACTAATTTTTGCTTTTGATTCTCTTTTAATATTAATTAAAAGCTTGTTGTAATGTGATATTTGTCTTTGCAATTGTTGAAGAATTTTTGGTTTCAATTTCCATTAATTCGTTTTCCATCCTTAAACTTATGGACATTACTTTCGTCAAAGTCTAGATAAAATATTTCACCTTTCTGATGATAGCCCATGCCTTCAACTCTGACCGTAATTTGTTGATCATCCTCAGATTGCATATAATATAAAGTATCAGCGCCTAAGTTTTCTAGATGTCTCAAAGTACATTTTATTTTGCCTTTGTCAGCTGAAAGTTTAATATGCTCTGGCCTAACTCCATAAGTTTCTGCATCACTTTGATCGACAATATCGCCTCTCAAAAAATTCATTGTGGGTGAACCAATAAAGCCTGCCACAAACTGAGTTTTTGGATTATTATAAAGCTCTGTTGGTGTGTCAATTTGCTCAACAAGCCCATTATTAAGTACCACAATTTTATCAGCAAGGGTCATGGCTTCAATTTGATCATGCGTAACATATATCATGGTTGCATTCAGTTTTTCATGAAGCTCTGCCAGCTCAACCCGCATGTCAGACCTTAGTGCTGCATCTAAGTTTGATAATGGCTCATCAAATAAAAAAACTTTTGGCTCTCTAATGATAGCTCTTCCAATTGCTACTCTTTGTCGCTGACCACCAGAAAGTTGTTTAGGTAGTCGTTTTAAATAGTCATGGATTTGCAAAACTTCAGCAACCTTCTCAACTCGCTCTTTAATTTCTAGCTTATCTATCTTTGAGAGCTTCAGTCCAAATGCTAAATTATCAAAAACGTTCATATGAGGATAGAGAGCATATGATTGAAATACCATAGCTAGCTCTCGCTTAGATGGAGGAACGTCATTCATTTCCTCACCATCAATAGTTAATAGGCCAGAAGTAATATCTTCGAGTCCGGCAATCATCCTAAGTAAAGTGGATTTTCCAGAACCAGAGGGACCCACAAAAACTACAAACTCCCCATCATTTATATCAATATCTACCCCTTTAATGACAGTAAGATCATCAAAAGCCTTATGAATTGATTCTAATTTAATTTCAGCCAAAATTTCTCTCCAAATCTAAAAAAATATCATTTTAAAAAATAACTTTGTATCTGACTTTCATTTCTTTTATCTCCTCAACAAGTCTCTTTGAAAAGTTTGGATAGACTCTCGGAATGCTGCCCCATAATTCTTCACTTGAAGCAAAGCTCTCTTCTTTATCGTCAGCCAAAAATAGTTTCAATAAATTCCATTTTGGTTCAATATATTCAAAGCTTATCTCATTAGTAATGACTTTACATAAAAAAATATACCAACTTGCTATAGCTTTGATCGAGTATTCCGGAGTAAATCCTTTTAATAAATGCCATTCAATGGTTGGCAATAAAAATATAGGAAACTTAGTAGCTCCATCCATACAAATCCTTGATAAGAAATCTGGGAGATGTTTATTTTCAAAACGGCGCTTAGTGGTTAATAAATATCTTTCGTAATCAACTGGTGAATTTATTGGTAGAGAAGGGATAATTTCCTCACTTTGAATTCCATCAAAAAAATCTGAGAGTTCAGAATCTCTAATTGCAGAATCGAAAGTCTCATAACCTTTCAAAACGCCTAAATAAGCTAAAACAGTATGTCCTCCATTTAAAATGCGTATTTTAGTATTCTCGTATGGCTCAACATCATCAACAATTTCAACACCCACTTCATTGAGAGGTGGCCTAATGCCAGCAAAATTATCTTCAATAACCCATTGAATAAAATCTTCAGAGAAAACTGAACAATCATCTTGTCGATTAAACATTCTTTGAATTTCTTGTAGCTCTTGAAGATCAATCTTTGGAGTTATTCTATCAACCATGCTGGAAGGAAAGCTAGTGTTCTCAGAGACCCAATTTAAAAGTTTTTCATTATTTAGTGCATTAAGGTATTGAATAAAACAATGCTGCAACATGACACCATTTTCTTGGAGATTGTCACAACAAGCTATGGTGATTGGACCGCCGCCACTCTCCATTCTTGATTCTAAACCCCTAGCTAAAGCACCAAAAATTGTTCTTGGAATTTGATTACTAATATCATTCTGAATATCTTTAGCGTTTATTAATAAATTATTATCATTATCACAATAGTAACCACTCTCAGTTACAGTTATCGTAATAAGCTGAACTTCATCTGAAGAAAAAAGATTAAGAATCTCATCATTCTGATCATTCCAATCAAGCAAAGCAAGAATCGATTTAATTTCCTCATATTCTGTATCTCCATTTGATGAAACTGTTTTTAGAATGTACTGTCCGTTTAATCTTTTTTGCAATTTAAATGAATCACTGTCCTCAGACCTTAAATTAATTCCAGCAATACCCCAATGACTATAATTATTATTTTTTAAAATATTATTAAAATATACAGCCTGATGAGATCTATGAAAGTTGCCAACTCCAATATGAATTACTCCAATTGAATTTTCCTTTAGGTCAAATTTAGAAGACTTTATCACACCATTAGAATTTACATTTTTGTTGTTACTTTTATTCACTTATTAATCCTTTATATGCTGTTTGTCTGTATTCTCTTGGAGTCATGCCCTTTAATTTAATAAATTGCCTATTAAAGTTAGCAAGATTGTTATAACCTGAAGCAAAGGCAATAGTAGCAATCTGATCATCAGTCTCATAAAGCATTACACAAGCTCTTCCAAGACGAATCCTAGAGACAAACTCTGAGAATCGGTTACCTGTAGTTTTCATGAAGTATCTTGAAAATGAACTTTCACTCATATTTATAATTTCTGCTGCCTCACTCAAAGAAATATTGTTTTTATAGTTTTCAATGACATAATTTACGACATCATTAATTCGATCTTGACTAATGGAAGATAGGCTTGGATTAAGCTTTGTCAAAGATAAAGAGACTTTTTGCTTCCAGTCATTAAGCTCTTGTAAAAAATGCAAAAAATGCATTAATCTTTTCATCCCTCTACTTTCTCGAATTGACTCTAAGCAGGATTTAGCGTGGTCCGTATCATAATTCTTAAACTCAATACCAGAGCGAGCAGCATCTAGAAGATGATTGAGTTCAATTAACTCAGGAAATACTTCAAATGCTTTTGTCATGGTTTGATGATTAAATTGAATCAACATATCTCTCAAGGGAACTGACTTATTTGAACTTTCTTCAGTTACCCAATTATGAGGCAAATTTGGGCCAGTTAAAAATAATGAACCAGGTGTAAATTGACCTACATAGTCACCAACAAAAACTTTACCAGAGGTTCTTAATACAAGATGAAGTTCATATTCTTCATGTGCATGCCATCTGCATAAAGGTGTTGGCCAACCATGCTCTAAGTAACGAATTGTCTCCCCTTTATCAACAATTTCAAATTCTGGTTTTAACTTATCAATAATAGACATAAGTTTCCTTAACTTAAGACGTTTCCACCATCTACATTGATGGTTTGGCCTGTAATATATTGCGCATGGTCTGAAGCTAAAAATAACACAACGCCAGTTACATCTGACGGGATGCCGAATCGACCAAGAGGAACACTATTGCCAACCTTCTTTTTCTTTTCTCCAGACTCCAATTTTTCATATTTGGCAAATAATTTATCGACCGTATCCCACATTGGCGTGTCAATAACGCCTGGAGCTATTGCATTAACTCTAATACCTTTTGAAGCTAATGCTAAAGCGGCTGATTGGGTATAACTTATTACTGCAGCCTTTGTAGCACAATAATGTGAAACTAATGCTTCACCTCGCCTTCCAGCTTGACTTGAAAAATTAATTATTGAACCCTTTTCTTTTCTTGAGTCTAAACCCTTTGCAATGCCTTGCATCATTGCGAACATAGCTCTCACATTAACCGAAAACAATTGATCATACTGATCAAGACTAGACTCAAGAAAAGGAGCCATATCAAATATCGCAGCATTGTTAACTAATACATTTACGCCAAGAGAATTCGACCAAGCAATGCATTCATTACACTGAGAATCATCCTGAAGATCATAGGCTTTAGATATAAATCTTTCATTGGAATTCAACTTTTCAAGACTAGCCCCAATAACTAAATCAGTTGCTAAAACTTTGGCTCCAGCTTGAAGTGCTGAGTTTACAATATCAAAACCGATTCCTCCATTCGCTCCAGTAACCAAGACAATAGAGTTTGAGAGGTCAGGATAAGAGTATATTTGTTTAGCCATCACTTTACAGCTCCAAATGTCAAACCCTGAACTAACTGTTTCTGACAAAACCATCCAAAAATAACAATTGGAGCACAAGCTAAAGTTGAAGCAGCAGATAGTTTTGACCAAAATAATCCTTCAGGACTTGAATATGAGGCGATTAAAGCGGTCAAAGTCCCAGCATCCCCAGCAGTTAAATTGATGGCCCAAAAAGCTTCATTCCAACACAATACAATACATAGTAGAGCTGCAGAAGCAATGCCTCCCCAAGAGAGTGGCAGAACAATATGTCTTAGCTCATCCATCGTAGAGCAACCATCCATTCTGCTGGCTTCAAGAATTTCATTAGGAATTTCTTTAAAGTACGAGAACAATAGCCACATAATAATTGGAAGATTCATCATTGCAAAAATTATGATTAATACTGTTTTAGTATCTAGAAGTCCTGCTGAATCAGCAAGTAAATAAACAGGCATCAGTACCCCAACTGCTGGCAACATCTTGGTAGACAACATCCACAACAAGATGTCTTTTGTGAAACGACCTGGGAAAAATGCCATTGAATAGGCGCTTGGCACAGCAATAATTAACGCGAAAATTGTTGCTCCAAAAGAGGTTATTATTGAATTAGTAGCATATTTAAAATAATCACTCCTCTCTTGAACGATAGAAAAATTTTCTAATGTTGGTTCAAAAAAGAATAATGGTGGAACTGAAATAGCCTGTAACTCAGTTTTAAAACTTGTCAGAACCATCCAAAAAATTGGAAAAAAGAAAATCACAGCCAAAATATAGCAAGCCGCAACAGTAGATTGGTGTTTCAACCGCTTCATATTTCTATAGCCTATTTTCATTTTGCCATTCCTTGAGCTACAGTTTTAATTAAGAAAAAAGCAATGATATTTGCTATGATTATTGCAAAAACACCTCCAGCTGAAGCCACTCCAACATCAAACTGAAGAAGTGCCTGAGTAAATATTAGAAAAGTTGTATTTGTGCTGTCATATCCTGGGCCACCACCGGTTGTTACAAAAATTTCAGCAAAAATTGAAAGATGAAAAATTGCTTGAATCATTATTACAACTGCAATTGCTCTCGATAGGTGTGGCAATGTCAGATAGTAAAACTTGGACCAAAAACTTGCGCCCTCAATTTCAGCAGCTTCAACCTGCTCTTTATCCATAGATTGAAGGGATGTCATAAAAATGAGTAGAGCGAATGGTGTCCATTGCCAACTCAGCATAATAATAATAGACAGCAGTGGAAGGTCTGATAGCCAATCAATTATTGGCCACCCAAAAAGACCACTTACAAAAGCAAACAACCCATAGACAGGGTTCATAAACATATTCTTCCAAATCAAAGCATTGACAGTGGGCATGATAAAGAAGGGTGAAATCAGCATTACTCTTACTATACCTCTTCCCCGGAATGCTTCTTGAAGCAGAAGTGCAATCCCCATACCGAGAACAACAGAGATAGTAATAATGCTTCCAACTAGAGTTAGTGTATTTAAGACTGCATCAAAAAGAGCTGGATCTGTTAGAAAAAAATCATAGTTAAGAGATCCAGTAAAACCTGTTCGCTCTGGGTAAAGCAAGTTATAACGCATAAAAGAAAAATATAGCGTCATACTTAATGGAACGATCATCCAAAGCAGTAAAAGGATGATACTTGGAGCTTGTAAGGCTTTGGTATAACTGACTTTCATGTAACAAAAAACTCCAAAATATTAAAAAAAACGGGCCAGCAAAAAAAACTGGCCCGTTTCACTAGCTACTATCTAGTAGTAACCAGCTTTGATCATTTCTCTTTCTGCCGCTTTTTGAGCAGCAGCAAGCGCATCTTCAACAGAAATTCTTCCTGCCACAGCAGCACTAAATTGCTGACCAGCTGCAGTACCAATGGCCTGGAATTCAGGAATTGAAGCAAACTGAACACCTTGATAAGGTGTTGGATCTTGCGTGCTGTTTGAAGGATCAGCTGACAAAATAGCTTTCATCTCAGCATCAGCAAAGTTAGCTGCGGCTAAGAAATTAGCATTTTGATAGGTACTTGAGCGAGTTCCTGTTGGAACGCTTCCCCAACCAACTTCATTACCTACAAGCTCAATGTACTCCTTTGAAGTAGCCCACTCAACAAACTTAAGGGCGTCTTCTGATTGCTGTGTTCCAGCGGGAACAGCTAGAGCCCATGCCCACAACCAGTTTGCTCCACGATGTGTAACTGCTACAGGTGCTTGAGCATAAGCAATTACATCAGCCACTTTAGATTGACTTGGATCAGAAACGAATGAAGCAGCGATGGTCGCGTCAATCCACATACCACACTTGCCCTCATTGATTAAAGCTAAGATTTCATTAAAGCTATAGCCTGGTGTTCCAGGAGGACCGTAATTCATCATTAGATCAACATAAAAGTTAAGTGCATGATTCCAAGCTGGAGAGTCAAGCTGAGGCTTCCACTCTTCATCAAACCATCTTGCACCAAAAGAATTTGCCATTGTAGTTATAAATGCAGCATTATCACCCCAACCTGGCTTACCACGAAGGCAAATACCATAAAGTCCATTAGCCTTATCCGTCATAGCTGCAGCTGCATCAGCAACATGGCCCCATGTAGGATTGTCTGGCATCGTCATTCCAGCAGCATCTAATAAGTCCTTACGATACATGATCATTGAGCTTTCACCATAAAATGGTGCTGCATAAAGGTTTCCATTAGCTGATAAACCACCGCGCATAGCAGGCAGGATATCATCTACATCGTAATCAGAACCAAAGTCTAAAGAGTGCAGCCAACCTTTTGCGCCCCACATTGGTGCTTCATACATACCAATTGTCATTACATCAAACTGACCACCTTTTGTAGCAATGTCAGTTGTCACACGCTGACGCAAAGTGCCTTCATCTAAAGTTACCCAATTTACTGTAACACCAGGGTTAGCTTTTTCGAAGTGACCGGTAAGTCCTTGCATCGTGATCATATGACCGTTATTTACAGTAGCGATTGTTAATTCGCCGGCTTGGACAGCAGCAGAACTTGCAACTGCAAGTATGGCACTACCAGCCAAGATTTTTAAATTTTTCATATTAAATCTCCTCTATTTTTTTATTTTACGTAGCAGAAAATCAACTACGAACGATAAAATATACGCTCAATATTTGTAAAAAACTAATGTAATCATGGAGATAACTGATACTATTTTGTAATTATTATACTTTTATATCAAAAAGTAATACATAAAAACATTACTTTATAATATATTTGATGAAAAAATATTATAGAATCAATTGAACTATATATCTTCTAATAGGTATTGATTTGATTGAATCACTATGAAATAAAGTTAAAAAACTATAAAAGTCTTGAGCCATTATCAATAGGCAAATCGTTAGTTGCTAACACCACAGAATTATCTGGACGATAAAATCCCAGAACCAAGCACTCACTCATAATTGGGCCAACCTGTTTGGGTGCAAAATTTACGACGCCCATAACTTGCTTATCTTGAAGTTGTTCCTTGTTATATAGATCAGTAATTTGCGAACTAGATTTCTTGATTCCAATTTCAGTGCCAAAGTCAACATGAAGTATATAAGCTGGCTTTCTTGCTTCTGGAAAATCCTCGACCATAATGATCGTTCCAATTCTTATGTCAACTTTTTCAAAATCTTGCCACGTAATTGTCATATCAAACCATACATTTAGTATTCCAAAAGTTCCTGTAAGCTTTTCTCAAGGGCTTGAGTAAAGTCAGCATCATTTCCAGGGTTTGCAGCGCAGTGCCCCCACGGTGAATCAAAAGGTCGAAACTCTGCATTTAACATATGACTCGCCTCAATGGCGTTATCCTCAGGTGGAAAATATAAATCTTGAGTACAAGGCATAAGTATAGATTTGGCCTTAATTGATTTTAGCGCTTCTTCAAAATTTCCATTGTAGATTGGGCCGATACTGATGTCACTAGTCTGCCAAGTCCTTAGCTTACAGAGAAGATTGTTAGCATCCCAATTTTCAGCATGATCTTCCTCCCAGTCCACCAATAAATCCTCAATTGATTCGTAGCCAATTGTTTTATAGAGTGAGTCTCGATAAAAAGTTTGTGAGAATGCCCATCCCGCATAGACCCTCGCAAATGCTTTGAGTCCATCAATAGGAGGAGAGGTGTATTCACCATTATTCCAATTTTTATCTGCAGAAAGTGCGGCCCTAATCCCTTCAAGAAACACATAGTTGTGTGGTGAAGTTTTAGCTGAAGCGCAAAATGGTAAGATGGCATCAACAAAATCAGGGTACTGCGCAGCCCACTGATAGGCCTGGCAACCAGCCATTGACCATCCTGTAACGAGTGCAATCCTCTTAACTCCTAATGCCTCAGTGATAAGCCGATACTGGCATGCAACATTATCCAAGAGTGAAACATGAGGGAACCTTGGGCCATCCTGAGGTGACTCTGTGTTGCTTGGTGAGGAAGAGAATCCATTACCAAACATATTAACTGAAACAATGAAGTGCCTATCAGGATCTATCGCTCTTCCAGGACCGAAGAATCCTTCATTTCTTTGGTGAGAACCAGTATAAAAAGTAGGCAAAACGACAACATTACTTTTGTTTGCATCCAATTTACCATAGGTTTTATATGCCAAGAATGCTGAACTTAATACCTCTCCAGATAGAAGAGTAACATCACCTAATTCAAATTTATCATAGTCCATTTCAGCATCTTACTTGTTTAAACGCTTTTTGCATAATTAACAGTCAAGAGTATTATCTCTCTCCCACTGGCTTAAATGGGCTGAATAATCATTCCATTGACTATGCTTTAGCTTGATATAAGCATCAATCAAGTTATCGCCAAGTCTCTCCCTTAAAACATCACTGCCCTCAAGAAGTCTTAGGGCATCTAGTAGATTTTTTGGAAGTTGCTTGTAACCCTCAATATCTTTACCGAGTTCATACATATTAATATCTAATGGATCACCAGGATCTCGGTTTGCAGCTATTCCATCTAGTCCGCATGCGAGAATAGCAGCCTGCATCAGATAAGCATTAGCAGCGCCGTCCATCAATCTTAATTCAAATCTCCCAGAGTCTGGCACTCTAATCATATGAGTTCGGTTATTGCCTCCATAAGTAATTGAACTTGGAGACCACGTTGCACCAGACAAAGTCCTTGGAGCATTAATTCGCTTATAACTATTGACAGTCGGATTGAATATTGCTGTTAATCGATCAGCGCTATGCATAATGCCGCCTAAAAATTGATAGGCTAAAGAAGATAACCCCAAGCCTCTTTTATCATTGTCCCCATTAAACAGGTTTTTAGTTCCATCAAGGCTCCAGATAGATAAGTGGGAATGACAGCCGTTTCCAGTCAGGTGAGTAAAGGGCTTCGGCATAAAGGTTGCCCGCATCCCATGAATTTCAGCAATTGATTTAACCATAAACTTAAAAAATACCTGGCGATCTGCAGTAGTCAACGCATCATCAAAGTCCCAGTTCATCTCAAATTGGCCATTGGCATCTTCGTGATCATTCTGATAGGGACCCCATCCAAGCTCAATCATACTGTCACAAATTTGCTTTATAGCTGGATATTGGCGCATTAGTGCTTGCTGATCATAGCAAGGCTTACTTTGGGTATCTTTCTCATCGGCAATATCAGTTCCATCATCATTAATTAAATGGTACTCACACTCAACACCCGTTTTCATTCTAAAGCCTTGCTTCTCAGCCTCGGCTAACTGTCGCTTTAAAGCAACGCGGGGAGATGCCTCTACTGGTTTTCCATCCATCCATAGATCTGAGGCAAGCCATGCCACTTCTGGCTTCCATGGTAATTGAATTAAACTATCTGGATCAGGGATAGCAAACATGTCAGGATGGGCAGGTGTCATGTCAAGCCAGGCAGCAAATCCTGCGAAACCAGCGCCATCTTTTTGCATATCATCAATAGCCCGTGCTGGAACTAATTTAGAGCGAAGACTGCCAAATAAATCCACAAAGCTAATCAAAAAGTATTCAATCCCTCTCTCTTTAGCGACCTTACTAAGTTTAATAGCCATAAATTCTCCTATCTGTCATGTTTTATAAATAATTTAAGTAGTTTACATCCCATTTTTTCCAGGAATCCAACTTGTGCCCGCTAACGGGACTCCAGCCATAGCTGCAGCTTCCATTGTTAATGCTACCATATCCTCTGGCTCCAAATTATGGACATGGCTTTTGCCACAGGCGCGAGCCAAAGTTTGTAACTCGAGCGTCAAAACATTGATATAGTTTGCCAATCTTCGACCCCCTAATATTGGGTCCAATCTTTTTGCAAGTTCGGGATCTTGAGTCGTAATTCCGGCTGGATCATTTCCCGCCTGATAATCATCCCAAAAGCCAGCAGCTGAACCAATCGCCTTATACTCATCATCAAACTCTGGACTTTGGTCACCCAAAGCGATGAGCGCAGCAGTACCTATAGAGACTGCATCAGCGCCGAGTGCTAAGGCTTTTGCAACGTCAGCACCACTCCTGATGCCGCCAGAAACTATTAACTGCACCTTGCGATGCATATCCATCTCCTGCAAAGCTTCAACAGCCATTCTTACTGCTGGCAGTGTTGGGATACCTACATGCTCAATAAAGACATCTTGAGTTGCTGCTGTTCCGCCTTGCATGCCATCAACAACGACAACATCTGCCCCAGCTTTAACTGCTAGAGTAACGTCATAAAAAACACGGGTGGCGCCAACTTTTACATAAATAGGCTTCTCCCAATTAGTGATTTCACGAAGCTCTTGAATCTTAATTTCAAGATCATCTGGTCCTGTCCAATCTGGGTGACGACACGCTGAACGTTGATCTATTCCCTCAGGAAGATTTCTCATTTCTGCAACTCGTGGTGAAATTTTTTGACCCAAAAGCATACCACCTCCGCCAGGTTTAGCACCCTGACCAAGAACAATTTCAATGGCATCAGCGCGCCTTAAGTCATCAGGATTCATACCATATCTTGATGGCAAGTACTGGTATACGAGTGTTTTAGAGTGCCCTCTTTCTTCAGGCGTCATACCGCCATCACCTGTTGTAGTGCTTGTACCAGCAAGTGTAGCGCCCCTTCCCAAAGACTCTTTTGCCTGCGCTGAAAGAGATCCAAAGCTCATACCAGCAATAGTGACTGGTGTTTTTAAATGGATTGGATTTTTTGCAAATCGGTTTCCCAAGACAACTTCAGTGGTGCATTTTTCCCTGTAGCCCTCTAAAGGGTAGCGGGAAGTTGACGCCCCAAGAAAAACTAAGTCATCAAAAGTAGGGATATCTCTCTTTGCACCAAAGCCACGGATATCATAAATACCTGTTTTAGCTGCTCGCTGAATTTCAGCAATAACATGTCTCGGAAAAGTGGACGATTCTATTAATGTTGGATTATCTTTACTCATAATCTAGTCTCCTTAGTATTCATCAACTTGGTCAATGTCAAAATTATATAATTTTCGTGCAGAACCGTAGCGTCTAAAATCTTCGACCTTATGGTTCATATTTGATTGTTTTAGTAATTCTTTAAGCTCTTTTTTGTGCTCATCACGCATTTCTTTTTCAATACAATCTGTACCCAAACTTTTGACTTCACCGCGAACATAAATTTTGGCCTCGTAAACAGAGTCCCCTAAAGCATCTCCAGCATCACCACAAACTACAAGACAACCCGACTGTGCCATGAATGCGCTCATGTGTCCGATATTACCGCCCACTACAATATTGACTCCCTTCATTGAAATGCCGCAACGCGAACTCGCATCGCCCTCAATAATAAGTAAACCACCATGGGCAGTTGCAGCTGCATATTGGGATGCATTTCCTGTGACGCGCACCTCACCAGACATCATGTTTTCAGCAAGACCAGGTCCAGCATTACCATTGATTACAATATTTGCCTGTTGGTTCATACCCGCGCAATAATAGCCGACATGGCCATTAATCTCGACATTAATCTCTGAGGTCAGTCCCACAGAAAGTGCGTGCTTACCAACCGTATTATTGACAGAGAACTGATCTCCTGAAGAGCCGCTCTGCAATTTTTCATTGAGCTCTCTGACACTGCTTTCATTTAAATTAATAGCCGTCATATTTAACTCCTTTTCCAACTGTAAATTTGTGTTGGTTCAGGCTCCCATATGCGTGCATTTTCAGCACCCGGAAGGGTTGCAATTGCCCTATATTCTGAAGACATAGCAGCCCAATCATCTGTCTCAGCCATGATGGCTGGTTTACATCCAATTGGATCTCTCATCACAGCAAATCCATCCTTAGTTCCAATGGCAAAAGTATAAAAGCCATCGAGGTCCTCAATGGCATGATTAAGCGCCTCATCAAGATCATCACCCTCACTCAAGCGCCAACTCAAATATCCTGCAGCAACCTCACTGTCATTGTCAGTTTTGAATTGAACACCTGCTCGCTTTAACGTTTCACGAAGACGGTTATGATTTGACAATGAGCCGTTGTGTACCAGGCATAAATCTTGCCCCGTAGAAAAGGGGTGAGAGTGCTCAGTCGTAATAGCACTTTCAGTCGCCATTCTTGTATGCCCAAGTGCGTGCGTTCCGGTCATATTTTTAATGTCAAACTGTTTGATAAAATCTGCAGGGTTGCCCTTGCCCTTGAAAATTTCGATATTAGTTCCTGCGCTTGTGACACTTAGGTCGGTCCAATTTGAAGCAAGCCAATGCTCGACTTCACTCAACGAATTATCCAGAGAGAGAACTGCATGATTTTGAGTCACAGTGAATTTGTTGAGAGAAAAATGAGAGTTAACTGCTTTTTCAAATGAAGCCCAGGCAAAATCTAATTTTTGAGAAAGCACAGTCACCTTACACCCTTTGTCATTTGGATCTCGATAGACAGCCATACCAGCGCTATCAGGCCCTCGTTCTGTCATCTCACTTAACATAGGCGCAACTAGTGCCCCTAGTTCAGACTCAAGGGCAGGATTTTTAATAAAAAGTCCAACAATTCCACACATATTTACTCCCAATAATCAACACAATCTTTGAATTAAAATTAACTCAAAAAAAGATAGTTTAAATTAAAAACGTACTAATTTTTTAGTAATGATTTAATATCTAGTAGAGTCTTAAAAACTCCTGAACTTCCCAATCAGTTACTGCCTGATGATATCGATCCCATTCGTCTTTCTTATAAGAGAAAAATTGAAGAAGCATCGAATCTCCTAGCACTTCTCTAGCAAAGTCATCTTCATTTAAGGACTCAATAGCCTCAAGAAGATTACGAGGCAATGATTTGATGTTAGATGCCTCCATTTCTTCAGGACTCAAGGTATACAAATTCAGATTCAATGGCTTACCTGGATCAATTTTATTTTTAATACCGTCTAAAGCAGAAGCTGTTGTCATGGCTAGAGAAAGGTATGGGTTCATGCACATATCCGCTGCACGATTTTCAATACAGAAACGATTCTGTGGAAGTCTAATCATACAAGAGCGATTATTGTCGCCATATGCCATTGTCGTAGGAGCCCAAGTATAAACGCCGCCCTCAAAACCGCCTACAATTGGAACTAGCCCATTGTATGAATTGACAGTAGAACAGGCTATCGCAGTAATTGAAGTACCATGCTTAATTAAGCCACCAACAGCGTGATAAGCCACATCAGAAAACTTACCATCTTTTCCTTCAAAAATATTCTTATTGTCTGTTTTGCTTGTCATGCTAAAGTTAATATGGGCGCCAGATCTCCAGTCACCAATCGTTGGCTTCGGCATAAAGGTGATAAACATTCCATACTTTTTAGCAACTTCTTTAAGAAGCACTCTCAAGAAGACTAATCGGTCTGCCATCTGTAGTATATTTGTATAAGTAAAGTCTAACTCAAATTGAGAGTAGGCACCTTCGCAGACCACGTCCTTCATCTCCCAGCCCAGATCATTAACAATATCGATTAATTCTTTCAGAAACTCCATCGAGTCAATTGAGTACTCAACATCATATCCAAAGGCCTGCCTTCTTGGTCTCAGGCCTTCACCTAGAAGTGGGTCATCATCAATCGCCTTGACTGGCTGACCATCCTCATAACGCATTGCAATAAATTCTGGCTCAATGCCACAGAAAGCTTTATAACCAGCATCATCAGCATTTTGAACAGCTCTTTTGAGTGTCTGTCGAGGGCATAAGTTATAAGGTTCATCCTCCCACCACAAGTCAGAAAAAACCCATACGCAGGTTTTATCCCATGGGCAAATAACGAGACTATCTAGATCTGGAACTGGAATTTGATCCGAATCATTAGGCCCCAATTCTGGAACAAATGAGACTGAATGTACAGCAAATTGTGGCCCTTTTCCTGCACACAATGCTTCAAATTCTGCAAAAGGTATTGGCTTAGTTTTAGGTAGCCCAAGCATATCAATCCAACATGACAGGATATACTTAATGCCAGCCTTTTCAAGTCGCGCTTTTTCTTCAGCCACTCGCTTTTTTGAGGGCAGCGCATCCGCCATCTTTGTGTGGTAAATTTTAGTCATATTTTTCTCCTTCTATTTTTTGTATTTATTATCAAAGCTTCTCTTGAGACTTTAACAAGAACTGATTTTTAAATGTTGATAATCCCTTCATAACCTCAACATCTTTTATATCGTCGTTGTTAAAGCAATGTTCTTCCAGAAATTTACTTAGCGTGTCGTCACTTTCTGATGCAATCTCTACAAGTAAGTCATATCGCCCAGTAACCCACATAATAAAAACAATTTCATTACAATTTTCAAGCCTTTTAGCAACTAGGCTTGGACTTGAGCTAGATGCAACTTTGATCCCTAACATGGAATCAGTTGAATAATTGATAGCCGAGCGGTCGACAAGCGCTTTGATTTGCAAAACACCGGCATCCTTCATTCGATTAACTCGATTTCTAACCGTCCCTTCAGAAATATTCAGACTATTAGCGATCTCTTTAAAAGGTAATCGCCCATCTAATTCAAGTAAATCAATAATTTGTTGATTTAATTTATCCTTAAGGGTGTCTCTTGTCGGCAGCTGTGAACTTAAATCACTTGCTTTATCATTAACTTGATTTAAATTAATTAAACGACTACTCGAGTTACTCATCTTAATAGCCTAATTTTGTGGCATATCTTCTGGATCTATTCCAGGAACAAACGTTATGCCTGCTTGCTGCTTCCAATCATGAGGATAGGCCGCATAAAAAATGACGCACTTCTCATCACACTCATAGGCAATCGAATTATCTTTTGGTACATATAAAACATCGCCAGGACTGCATTCATAAGCTACGCCATCACAAGTCAACCTAAATGTACCTTCCATGCAGTAAATAATCTCATCACACGTTAGCTCCCAAGGAACAGATACTTCGTTTAAAAAATTTAGACCACCACACATCGTGTCACTTACAGCGCTTGTAACAAATGGCTTGATATAACTTTTACCTGGCTCTAAGGTGTGTAGGCGGTGCTCAATTTCACTAAATTTGTATAATTGTGGTTTATTCTCTTTCATTATTTTTCCTTATTCAGTTAATTCAAGTTTTTCATTTAATTCGACAACGTATCCATCTGGATCCTCTATGAATGCGAGTATTCGAGTGCCAGCATTCATGGGCTTTGCTGGACTCAGTATTTTGGCTCCACTGGCTTCTAAATCCTCAACAGCCTTATAAACGTCTGGCGTTTCAATGCAGATATGACCCCATCCATTTCCTTTGTCATAGTGAGTCTCTTGATCCCAGTTATGAGTGAGCTCCAGTGCTGGAAATTCTATCTCTGGCCCGTACCCTACAAACGCATTAGTGTATCGCCCTCCCGGGTAGTCCGTTTTTCTAAGAACATTCATTCCCAGTATGTCGCAATAAAAGTGGATTGATTTATCTAAATCCAGTACCCGCATCATCGTGTGTGCTAATCTATAGTCACTATTAAAATTTTCATCTGCCATCATTACTCCTCATTAATAATATTTATTTGGTTACAGCATCAGCAATCATTTGCTGAAAGGCTCTGACACTATCCTCCCAGAAGGGAGAAAGTAAACCGCCATTCTTTGAAGCTGGGGACAATCTTCCGAGCTGCATTTTTTCACAAATTGCATGATCTTCTTTATGAACATCCCACCACAACTTCTTAATCTCTTCTACACTTTTATCCGAAATAGCTTTCCCATCTGTTGTGTAGATAACTCTTTTTTGAAGAGTGTGTCCAGAATCAGTTGGTACATTTAAATAAACACCAATCTGATCAGGGAAATATCGCCCAATTATAAAATTTGGAAATAGGGTGAGGTATCTTGAGCTGACAGATAAACTTCCCTCAACTTTATCATTTTCATCCAGATCAATTGCACTTCCAACGCAGGCACCATCGACAATTGTGTAGTGATCTTCAAGTGGCTGATTCGTTGTGGTTCTATGAACAAACTGAACATGGTAAGGCTCTATGAAATTTTCCATTAAAAATTTCCAGTTTGTCTCTATCTCGCCAAAATCAAGAGTTGCTACAGGATTCATTTTTTTAAAGTCTATGTCTTGAAAGTTATTAATTAATGGCTTAGCGTATTCCTCAAAATCTTGAGATTCACTATTCAAATTGACAAATATCCAATCATGCCAGATTGCAATTTTGACAGAATGAAGTCCATGCTCTGTCATATTAAATCCTTCAGGTTGATGCTCTCTCCCTCCAAAAAAAGGAGTGGCGCAAAGATCACCGTCTAGATTATAGGTCCATGAATGATATGGGCAAGATAGCATTGAACCAACATTGCATGCCTCATCAACAATTTTGAGGCAACGATGTGAACAGGAATTATGAAATGCATTGATATTTCCGTTAACGTTCTTAATCAGAAGCACTGGCTGACCAGCAACATTTACTGGAACTGCATCGCCAGGTTCATTAAATTCATGAGCAAAGCCAACAAATACCCAGTTATTAGAGAAGACAGTTTGACATTCAGTTTTATAAAATTCTTCACTGGTATAAGCCATGCTTGGTAAACCATGCTTTAGGGCGCCTTCTTTATTAAAAGAAGACAGGTTATCTGTAATGAATGATGAATCCATATTTAGAATTTGATTATTAAGTATCAAGATTATAAACCCAATTATTACATATTAAGCAATTACTTGATAATTTGTTGGCAATATGGTCATTATTTAATTAAAAATTGATTAATATGTAAATATGTTTGGTATTATTTGAATGAATGAAGTCAGATAAATTATTGGGGAATAGAGGTTTGAGCATCAAAAAAAATAGCACAGATATTAATCTAAAAGGTTTTTCAGGCTATGAATTAAAACATTCTAAAGAGATAGATGATGAAATCACACGGATTGGTCCAGGAACTAAAGCAGGTGAATACTTCAGAAGATACTGGCATCCAATTTTTATTTCATCAGAACTTGGAGACCTTCCTGTAGCAATAAAAATCCTAGGGGAGGAGTTAGTTTTATTCCGAGACCAGAGTTTACAGTTAGGCTTAGTTCACAAGCATTGCCCACATCGTCAAGCGTCACTTGAATTTGGAATTTGTCAAAAAACAGGTATTAGCTGCTGCTATCATGGGTGGCATTTTGATATTGATGGTTCCATTTTAGAGGTGCCAGGACAGCCAGAGCATACTCAAGATTTTATAAAGCAAAAGGTCAGACTTGGCGCTTATCCAACTCATGAATTCAAAGGTCTTATTTTTGCCTATCTAGGGCCAATAGAAAAAAAGCCTGAGTTTCCTAACTACGACAGTCTAGATTTTGATGGTATGGAAATGGTTCCATATAAGGCTCCATTTGATTGCAATTGGCTTCAAGTACTTGATGCAATAGTTGACCCAATACATACATCATTTCTTCACTCTAATATGAGTCGTCAACAGTTCTCTAAAGGGTTTGGTGAAGTAGGCCAAATTGATTTTTTTGAACGTGATAATTGGATTCTTGGATGCAATACAAGAAGGGTCGGAGACAATGTTTGGTTTAGAGTTAATGAGGTTGTTCTACCAAACTTTACGCAAGCCGGAGCCGCATTTGCGGCTGATGGAACCAAGCAAATACTTTATGGGCGCAGCTCATTCACAAGATGGGTTGTCCCAGTTGATGATGAAACTACCATTTGCTATGCATGGGCTAATTTTGGTGAACGGGGTGACCCTCAAGAATACAATACTCCAGAGGGTCCAGAACTTATTGAGCAAGGTGAGATATTCGATCGTCCTTATGAGCAGCGCCAAAGATTTCCAGCAGATCGAGAAGCTTGCGAGGGCATGGGTCCAATTAATATTCATCAAAATGAAAACTTACTGGCTAGTGATCAGGGCGTTGCAATGATGCGCCAAAAAATTAGGGAACAAATCAGAAGCCTAGATGCAGGCAAAGAGCCATTAAAAGTAACCGAATTAAAAGACTCGCCTATACCAACTTATGGGGGAGATTCAGTAATTAATATTCCAAGCAGTGTTCAAGATGAAAATGACTTCTTCAGCAAACTTGCTCATGAATTCATTAAAATTCAGTTTGAAGTAGATGGAAAATCTGAAAAAGAGAGAGTTGAAATCGTCACAAATAAATTAAAAGAAATTCAGTCAAGAGAAAATCCTTAAACTCATGCAAAACAAGCTATGAAGAGTGATAAAAAAATAAGAGTTCATTTTAAGAGTAATCATGCCAATCCTGATTCATTCCCTCCAACTATAGAGGGAGAGAATGTTTTTGCAATGACTAAAGAGCGGTTCGATAAAGCAATTACAAATTACCCTGACCTCATCGATAAGATTGAACCTATTTTTGACTGGGATCTTGATAACTTTTATGAGTCCATGAAGACAGCTGAAGTCCTCGTTTGCTGGGATTTTCCGACTGAAAATCTATCGGAAATTGCTCCTAATTTAAAGTGGATACATATCATTGGTGCTGGGGTTGAGCATTTATGTCCGATGGATTGGGTACCTGAAAATGTCTCTGTTGTAAATAATAGAGGTGTTCATTCTGCTAAGGCTGGAGAGTTTGGACTGATGAGCGTTCTAATGCTGCACACTCATATTCCTGAAATAGTCAGAAATCAACAGAGCAATCATTGGGAGTCTCTATACTCTTCTCCCATCGCCGGAAAAACTTTACTTGTTATTGGAGTTGGAAACATTGGTTATGCGGCTGCTCAAAAGTGTAAGCTTCTTGGAATGAATGTGATTGGTGTGAGTCGTCACGGAAAAGATCTTGATGATATTGACCAAATGGTCACTCAAGATGAGCTCGATGAAGTACTTCCCCTTGCTGACTATATATTTATGTCAACGCCAAACACAAAGGAGACTTATAACCTTTTGGATAAAAGACGTCAATCGTTAATTAAGCCTAGCGCAGGAATCATTAATGTTGGTAGAGCGGCAACAATGGACTATGACGCGCTTGTTGATAACTTAAACTCTGGCCACATTAAGGCAGCAATCATTGACGTGTTTGACCCTGAACCTCTTCCATCAGATTCTAAGCTGTGGACTACACCTAACCTTATGGTTATGCCTCACATCTCAGCCGATGATGGTGACACCTATATCCCACTGACGCTCGATTTGGTGATGATGAATATGCGCAGATATATTGCACATGGGGGCCTTAATAATCTCGTTAACCCTGAATTAGGTTACTAAAACTTTGAAATCCTCTGCAGCTTTTTGAGAGACACTTTTAAGGCACCCATAAGGGTCCTCAAAAGCCTTTTCAATTGAAAACTTTGCATTAACAATGCCATACGAGTTAGTTACATTGAACTTTTGATTAAAAGTTTTTGGATCATCAACTGAGCCTGCAATGACAATAACTTTGCAGTTCAACTGATTTGCATATTTAATAACGCCAATTGGAGCCTTGCCTCTTTCGCTTTGACTATCAATCCGGCCCTCCCCAGTAATCACTAAATCTGCATCCAATAAATATTGATTAAAGTTGAGCGCCTCGAGGACAATGTTAATTCCGCTCTTAAGTTCTGAATTTATGAAAGCTGAAATGCCAAAACCTAGCCCGCCAGCAGCACCGAACCCAGGCCGATCATTTAACTGACTGCCTAACTGACTTGAGATGATCTCATAATAGTTAGTCATGATTGACTCTAGCTCTTCAATCATTTTATTGCTCGCGCCCTTTTGCGCTGCAAAAACTTTAGAGGCGCCTTTTTCTCCTAAAAGCGGGTTATCTACATCACAGGCTATCTCGATAGATGTGTTCTTTATTCGTGTATCTATATGATTGAAATTAATATCAGATAACAAGCTTAGAGTTTCAAAATGACCATTCAATTCATTGCCTTCAGAGTCCAAAAACTGAACACCGATTGCCCTTAAAAATCCATATCCTCCATCATTAGTAGCGCTTCCTCCAAGACCAACAATGATTTTTTTTGCTCCTTTATCTAGCGCAGCGATGACTAGCTGTCCGACTCCAAAACTGGAAGCAGTCATTGGGTTTCTTTTGTTTGCTTGAACTAAATGCAAGCCACATGCTTCTGCAATCTCGATCACAGCTGTTTTTGAGTTTCCAAGCACCCCCCACTTAGCACTTGTGATATTACCCATTGGCCCTTCGACCTCTGAGAACTCAAAACTTCCATCAGTTGCTCTTACCATTGCCTCGACTGTGCCTTCACCACCATCAGCGATTGGAATCTTAATGATTTCAGCCTCTGGAAAAACATTTTGAAAGCTTGACTCAATAGTACTGGCAACCTCAAATGCTGAGAGTGTTTCTTTAAAAGAATCAGGAGCTATGACTATTTTCATAATATGTAATTAGTTTAGATAGCTCAAATTGATAGGAGCTCTACACGGTTTTTAAAAAACTCTAAAGCCTCAGGGTTTGCAAGCGACTCCTTGTTTTTAATCTCACGCCCGTGCACTATATCACGAACCGAAATCTCTACGATTTTTCCGGATTTTGTTCTAGGAATATCACCAACTTCTAATATCTTTGCTGGAACATGTCTCGGTGTGCACTCTGTGCGGATAGTTGACTTAATCCCCTTAATGAGAACATCTGTAAGCTCCTGCCCTTCGCGCATCTTCACAAAAAGCACAACACGTACATCATTTTTCCATTCCTGCCCAATCACGATGCTCTCAAGTACCGCCTCAACTTTATCTACTTGACGGTAAATCTCTGCAGTACCAATGCGAACACCTCCAGGATTAAGGACCGCATCCGAACGCCCATAAATCACAACGCCGCCATGCTCTGTGATTTCCGCAAAATCTCCATGGGCCCAAACATTTTCAAAATGTTCATAGTAGGCAGAATGATATTTCTTATCTCCCTCATCATTCCAAAAGAACACCGGGCGAGATGGGAATGATTGTGCACAAATAAGCTCACCACGCTCTTGATGAACAGATTCACCTTCATCAGTCCAAACTTGAACATCCATGCCAAGCCCAGGCGCTTGTATTTCACCCCGATAAACCGGCAGGATCGGCACGCCCAAAACAAAGCATGAGACAATATCTGTACCTCCAGAGATCGATGCGAGATGCAGATCATCTTTAATCTCAGAATACACAAAATCATAACCTTCTGCAGAAAGCGGTGATCCGGTTGAAGCCATGCCACGAAGCGCCTCAAGATTGTGTTCAGATTTCGGAGAGAAACCCACTTTTTGTAACGCCTCAACATACTTAGCTGAAGTGCCAAATAACGTAAATTTTTCAGCCTCTGCAAAATCCCAAAGTGTTCTCGGTCCTGGATAAAATGGTGAGCCATCATATAGCATTACCGTTGCCTTACTTGCTAAAGCTGAAACCAACCAGTTCCACATCATCCAAGAACAGGTTGTGAAATAAAATACTCGATCATCTTCGCGAACATCGGCATGTAGCTGAAGCTCTTTAAGATGCTGTAAAAGTGTGCCTCCGTGGCCATGGACTATGCACTTAGGCGCGCCCGTCGTGCCTGAAGAATAGAGTATACAAAGTGGATGATCAAAAGGGACATGCGTAAACACGACTTCATTCTCTGGTTGGTTTGATAACACCTCCAAAAGAGTTGAACAGCTCTCTATATCGCCCTGATATGTTTGAATATATTCAACCATTACGATATTTTCGATTGAAGGTAAATTATCTAAAAATCCCTTAACTCTCTCAATTGTGTCATGCGCTTTTCCATTGTAATAATAGCCATCAACAACAAAAATCAACTTGGGCTCAATCTGCCCAAAACGATCCAAAACACCTTGCTGACCAAAATCGGGCGAGCAGCTAGACCAAATCGCGCCAATTGAACTTGTAGCGAGCATACCAATAATAGCCGCAGGATGATTTGGGAGAAAGGCTGCAACTCGATCTCCTGGGCCAACACCACAAGCCTTCATATGTGCTTGAACTTTGGCAACTTGCTCATAGAGATCATTAAAAGAAAGGCGTAATTCGACTTTATTCTCACCTCGAAAAACGATCGCGTCTGCTTTATCGCGACGTGCCAGCATAGTTTCAGAAAAATTTAAGGACGCTTCAGGAAACCATTTGGTATCAATCATCGACTCGCCCACTCGCACAGGGCCTGAAAAATCACCTATCGCACCGCAATAATCCGCAACCAATCGCCAAAACTTATCAGAGTGATCAATAGAATACTGATGCAAATCCCAATAATTTGAAAAGTCTAGGCCTGCTTTCTGGTTCGCATGACTTAAGAGCTTTGTGATATTCGCGTTACGAATTTGAGACTCATTTGGTTTCCAGATCGGTGAATCCACTGATTCCTCCTCAAACAATACCGATAATTGTTTTTAATTATACTTTTTACCCCATCGTTCTAGAGAAATGGTTGCAATAAAAATGATAAACATACCGACCCACTGACTCATCCCAAGGGCATCTTGCAAAAGCATCACACCTAAAAGTATTGTAAATACTGGCTCTAGATACATTACGTTAGATGTCCTAACAGGCCCAATGAGAGAGATTGATTTAAAGAAAAAATAGAAGCCTCCACTCATTCCCATTGCGGAGAGAATACTCCACATGAGCATTTCAGATGAGACCGATGCAATTGGATCCGAATTCAGGATAAAGTATATGGACACAAATATTAATGAAGGTAAGACTGTTATGTATTTAACGAGTCCCCAACCAGACTCAACGCTATCGTGCCTGGATAGAATGTTGACTGTGACTTGAGCGCAGGAGGCAACCAAGCCCCAAAATATGCCCCACAAATTCCAATCACTTGAGTCGCCCTGAACCAAAACCCAAATACCAAATAGCGAAACTAATAGAGCGGCAACTGATAAAAGATCAATGGATCTACTTTTGATAAGAGAATTTACAAAAAAGGTAATGATAGGGAACGTGTAAATCACGACTACGGCAAGGCTCAGCGGAATTAACTTGATTGAATACATGTAAGAAGAAATAAAGAGGGCCTGGAACAGACTTATTAAGATGAGTCTAGTATGAGCTGATCTACTTTTAGCTTTCTTAGGTGACTTATTTAGAATGCTTGCAAATATAAAGGTGCTGACATAGCGTACCGAGAGAAGAAGGAATACAGTTCCTCCGACTCCATAAAAATACGGGACTACTGTAGCAGCAAGAGAGAAAAAGAATGCCGCTAATATTGCCGTGATAACGCTTGCCGATAGATTATTGGACACAGTCAGTTAAGAATCACAAATGATAAGAGCCTGCATTTTAAGTCTCTTGAAGATAGAACGTCAAGGAATAAATTTAATTTAGCCCTTAATCCTTTTCATTATTGATTCAGGATCGTTGGTGGTAATTGAACTTGCTCCCCACTCGATTAACTTTAATGCGATATCTGCATCATCTATCGTCCAAGAGTGATACTCTAAGCCAGCATCAATCACTTTATCCACAAATAATTTTGAAGATTCATTGTCAGTTGAGATTCCATTCGCATTTATCTCTAAAGCCTCATCAATTAATCTATCAAAATCTCGGCCATCCTCACAAGAATAAAGAAAAAATCCTTTGTAAACTGGATTTAATGCCTTTAACTCTTTTATCACATCAGAATGAAATGAAATAACCACTATATCATCTGGACTCATTTCAGAATTGGAAAGCTGATTCAAAAGCGGAGAGAGAATTTCAGGGCCACACTTGATTTCAATGAAAATTTTCTTTCCTTTTGGAGCGCTCTGGATTACCTCAGACAATGTCGGAATTTTTAGATTGAGATTAGAGTCTCCTTTAGAACTTAGTTCTAATTCTTTTAAATCTTTAAGAGTTGAGTTGTGGATCACTGCCTTAGTGTTGCAGACTCTCTCAGTGTCATCATCATGGATACAAATAATTTCACCATCTTTAGTTAAATGGAAGTCGCCTTCGATTCCATCAACACCGAGCTCCCAAGATGCCTCAAAGGCTGACAGAGAGTTTTCAGGGAATGTAAATGAGACTCCACGATGCGCAATAATCATAAAGCCATTCTACAGAAAATCTAATAAAAACTTGGGTCAGTTAGAAGAGTGAAACAGATAGATTCATCCAAAAACTCGGCATTAAGCCAATGATTAATATCAGGATACCATTTAAGGACAGAACAACCTTTAGTTCAATTGGAGCGGAGACAATAATTTCTTTATCTGACTCGTCAAAGTACATGGTTTTAATGACTTGTAAATAATAATAAGCACTGATGACTGCAAAAATAACTGCTACTACTGCCAGAATGACGTAACCCTCAGATATCACCTGTTGAAGGATAAATAGCTTAGAATAAAACCCAATAAAAGGAGGAACTCCTGCCATTGACAGCATTACCACAAGCATAATTAGAGCAAACCATGGAGAGTGCTTACTAAGGCCTTTGAAGTCTGAAACTTGGTCAGCTTCAAAACCATTTCTATTCAGCGCTATGATGGACCCAAAAGCTGCTAGACTCATTAGAATATAAGCCAATACATAAAATACAGCTGAACCATAACCCTCTAAAACTCCTGTCATAAAGCCCAGGAGTACAAACCCTACATGCGAAATAGTTGAATAAGCGAGCATTCTTTTAATATTCACTTGAGTCAATGCAACTAGCGATCCGACAGCAATGGAAAGGACAGCTAGGATCATAAATAAATCAGCCCAATACTGCTGAAAATTACCCAAACCATCAATAAGCAGTCGAACTAATAAGGCAACTGCCGCAATCTTTGGAACCGTTGATAGAAACATTGTGACTGAAGTAGGTGAGCCTTGATAGACATCTGGCACCCACATATGAAAAGGAACTGCACCAAGTTTGAAAGCAACACCGATTACAAGAAAAACTAGACCAAAATTAAGAATCAATGTTTCTTGAGATTCTAGTGTGGATGAACTTGCAAAATTTGATATCTGGGCAATATCTAAGCCACCAGTTATGCCATAGATCATCGACATTCCATACAGCAGCAAGCCTGAAGCAATAGCACCTAAAACAAAATACTTTAATGCTGCCTCAATCGCAAAGGCTCTATCCCTTGCAGTTGCTATAAGTGCATAAAGTGAGAGTGACATTATTTCCAATCCCAAATACAAAGTAAGGAGGCTATGTCCAGATATCATAACCATCATTCCAAGGATGGACATTAGTGCAAGAATGAAATATTCGTTCCTTAATAGCTCATGGACTATAAGGTATTGACGAGAGTAAACAAGCGCAATCACTGAAAACCCAAGAACAAATACTTTAAAGGTTGAGCCTAAATTATCCAGCACGAATGTCCCAGAGAAAATAGTTGCGCTCTCACCAATTAGATTAAACGCAAGAAAACCTGTAATTATTAGCGCCAATTGAGACAAATGATAAGAATATTTTTTGTATTTCTCACTAACAAATAAATCAAATAATAAAATAAAAGAAATTGCGCTTAGGAGAAAAAGCTCCGGCAAAATAAAGATTAGTTCTGAAACATTAAAGTTAAAATTCATCATAATATAGCTGGTATTTTAGTCGTAAGGGACTGCTCTAAAAGGTTTGCGATAGAAATGTGCATTACCTCAATTACGGGCTGAGGATAAATACCCATCCACAATACCGCCACCGCAAGAATTGAAAGGACACCAAATTCTCTGGCGTTAACATCACTCAGCGTTTTTACATCTGGATTGACAATTGGTCCCCAAAAGACCCGTTTAACCATCCATAGTGTATATGCCGCTCCAACTATCAGAGTCATAGCAGCTAAAAATGCGTACCAAAAATTTGCTTGAAGCGCACCTAGGATGACCATAAATTCTCCAACAAAACCGGAGGTACCTGGGAGTCCAGCATTTGCCATTGCAAACAAAACAGCAAAACCTGTAAATTTTGGCATTGAATTGACAACACCGCCGTAAGTAGAAATTTCCCTGGAATGAAGACGATCATATAGCACGCCAACTACCAAGAACATAGCGGCAGATATGAAGCCATGAGAAACCATTTGAATCATTGCTCCCTCTAGCCCAAGGTATGCACTTTCAATACTTGCTCCAGCAATCGATATAAGTTCACCATTTGAGTCCATTTTCATAATTGAGAATAAAGCGAAGACACCTAAAGTAACGAACCCCATATGAGAGATTGAGGAGTAAGCAATTAATTTCTTCATGTCTTTTTGAACTAAAGCAACGAAGCCAATATAGACAATGGCAATTAATGAGAGCACGATGACAACAAAAGAAAAATAGGATGATGCATCTGGCGTTATAGGTAGTGAGAATCTAAAGAATCCATAACCACCCATTTTCAACATAATAGCAGCTAGAATTACTGAGCCCCCTGTTGGCGCCTGAACGTGGGCATCAGGAAGCCATGTATGAACTGGAAACATTGGAACTTTGACCGCAAATGCAAGGAAAAATGCCCAAAAAATCCAGCTCTGCTGACTCATTGTTAATGGCAAAGAATGCATATCAGAAATAGCAAATGAACCACCAAGGTTGTACATATAAATGAGTGAAACAAGCATAAATACCGAACCTAGGAATGTGTACAAAAAGAACTTAATTGAGGCATAAACACGATTTTGACCACCCCAAACTCCGATGATTAGAAGCATTGGTATTAATGAAGCTTCCCAAAAAACATAGTAAAGCATTGAGTCCATTGCTG
>JAOGRV010000017.1:0-33186 GCA_028107545.1 Pseudothioglobus singularis (SeqCode)
ATCTTGGGAAGCGCCATTGTTGGAGTAAGTTTCTGTGTCAATTGTGACCGTAGTCATCCTAAAATCTTCACTGTAAAGTGAGTTTTTATAAAGACTATTGTTAGTAACTGTTTCCTTAAGACTAATCAAATCTTCATTATTTTGGGGAAGGTTATCAATTAAAGGCTCAACAATTAGCTCTCCCTCAATCCCATAGGTGTTTCTGGCATTGATCAGGGAATCTACTCCTTTAATATTTGGAAGCTCGTCTTCTAGGGCATGATGAAAGCGATCGAGTTTTTCTAAAAAGTCTAAATCAAAAATATTTTGAGTTTTAACTGCAATCATTAACTTTTCGTCTCGACCAAACTGGTCTCTAAACTCATCGTACTGAACTCGCATTGGGTCTGATTTATGCAAAAAACCCTCTGTGGTAGTATCAATTTTTAATGATGGAAGTTGAGATGCAATCCCAGCAACAAGGACAAAAATAACTACAATTGTTATCTTTGCATTTTCAAAAAGCCAATCAGAAAAGAGCTCAATTTTTGATTCTGTTTTTGTACGCCAGTTCATAAAGATATTTATTTATTTGAATTGTTAGATATATAAGGACATTATTAAAAAAATAAACCTGAAATATTATATTGGATCGATTAAATCTTGTGTCTTCAATAGGTCAATAATTTCTTAATAAAAATAGGTGACAATTAGCCTTAAGAGCTTATAGTGGCTCTATAAGTTTTTCTTTATCTTGATCATCTCCTTGATTGTTTTTCATTACGTGCCAAGATACATATAAACCGCTTCCAATAATTACAAACAAACCCAGTATCGCTTGAAAATTTGGGACATAGCCAAACACAATGTAACTAAGTGAGATGGCACCTACAATTTCAAAGTAATTAAAAGGGCTTAGTTCAGAGGCGCTTGCAAATTCAAACGCTTTAATAATCATAAAATGTGAGGCGGCTGCAAAAAAGCCCATAGCAGCCCCTAACAAAAAACCCCTTAAATCTGGTGCAGACCAAGAAGCAAACGCAAGAGGTGACATTATTAAAATCCCTACAAGGGCAGAATAAAAAAGAGTAAGTACGGGCGGCGCCTTAAAAGATAGTTTTTTTGTGAAAATAATATAAAGCGCGTAGCAAATGCCTGCAACGACAGCCAACAAAAGGCTTGGCTTAAAATCATCTCCTGTTGGCTGCAGAACGATTACCACCCCAAAAAACCCAACTAAAACCCCAACACCAATAAATAGATCGAAGCGCTCACCTAGAAGCATTGGAGACAGCACCGCAACAACCAAAGGTGATATAAAAAGCAGTGTAAGCGCACTCGGGATAGGGTTTGATTTTATTGCCGCAAAAAAGAATAGGGTAGCCATAGTAAGCATCAGCCCCCTTAAAAATTGAAGGCCAAGACTCTCAGGAACCCTTTTCCAATTAACTTTTTGCCAAAAAATAATTGGGACCAGCCAAAATGCATGAAAAAAGAATCGTGTCCATGTCACCTGCATCACAGAATAATCTTCGCTTAGAAGTTTGGCAAAAATATCTAAAAAGGGGACTGTGCTCATGCCCAAAAGCATCAGACCAATTCCTTTAAGAACGGTTTTATTAATGAATTTCATAGGTCAGCCCTTAAGAAACTATAGCGATTGTACAATATCATGCATGCAAGTCATGCTTTAATTGAGAATGGTGCCGTCGGACGGAGTCGAACCGTCACAGCTTGCGCTACAGCCCCCTCAAGGCTGCGTGTCTACCAATTTCACCACGACGGCTAGAGTAATTAATTACTAGGTATTTCGCTAGTGTCTTCGTTGGAAGCGTCATCAGCCACAACGCTCTGTGACATGATGCTTTGATCTGAATCAGCAGCAGCCCTTTCGTTCGAGGCAAAGTACGCAAGACTAATACTTGTTACAAAAAAACCAATAGCTAAAATTGCAGTTAACTTGTACAAAAAAGAGTGTGCCCCTCTTGCACCAAAAACTGAACCCGCCGCTCCAGAGCCGAACGCAGCGCCCGCATCAGCGCCTTTACCATGTTGTATTAAAATTAGCCCAACTAGCCCTAAAGCCAACAACACATGAACCACTAAAATTATTTGAAATGTCATATTAACCTGCCTTACAAATTTGTAAAAAATCTTCCGCTTTTAACGCGGCGCCACCAATTAAGCCGCCGTCTATATCAGCACAAGAGATAAGCTCTACTGCATTACCAGCATTCATGCTGCCTCCATAAAGTATGGCTGTTTTATCAGCAATATCTTGACTGCTGCTAGCAAGAAGATCACGTATAAATTTATGAACTGCTTGTGCTTGTTCTGGAGTGGCTGTCATTCCAGTTCCAATTGCCCAGACAGGCTCGTATGCAATAATAATATTATTAAACGCCTCTATTCCAACCATCTTTATAACTTTATTAAGCTGTTCTGAAACTACTGACTCAGTTTTTCCAGACCCTCTTTGATCAAGTGACTCACCAAGACAAAGAATTGGCGTCAAGCCAGAATCAATTGCAGCTTTAGTTTTTTCTGCAACAATTTCACTCGTTTCGCCATACAAGCTTCTTCTTTCAGAGTGACCAACAATAACGTGATTGGCGCCAAAGTCTTTAATCATCTCTGCACTCACCTCACCCGTGAAGGCTCCTGAAGCATTCACATTAAGGTTTTGAGCGCCAAGCATCAAATTGGATTCTTTAATTAAAACCTCAACCTGCGAGAGGTATGGAAATGGTGCGCAAACTATGATTTCAGCACTGACATCACTTGCTCCTGACAAAATATCAGTCACAAGACTCTCAACTGAATCTTTGCTAGCGTTCATTTTCCAGTTTCCAGCAACAATCGTTTTGCGCATTTTTTTGGCGTTCATAAAAAGAGGGCAATGTTACTCTAAAACACACAGAAAATCAATTAGGAACTAGCCTCAACAGCCTATTTAATATTAATCATTTAGGCTAGGCATCTCTCTCATAAACAATGCCTTTTCAATGTCAGTCTCTGTAGCCTCAAAGTCTTGGGCAGCTAAATGCCCTGAAAACACTGCATCAGCTATTAATCCCGGGGCTTCAGCATCTCCAATCAGTCGAATATTTTGAGCAATTGAATGAGGTTTATTGCTTACTTTTTGTTCATTTAGCTGATCATAAAGCGAGGTGTTTGCTATCCTCTCAGTTACCATAACCACAGACTTACAAGATAGTTCTGTGATGGCCCCTGTAAAAACACACTCAAGGTGGGCTGTCTGACTTTCAATTTTCTCTATCAATGAATTACAAACAATCTTAACACCACCACTGATAAGCGATTTTTGTACTCTTTTCTGTTCTAAAGTAGACTCTGTCCAGGGAGAAACAACACTAGCAGGCGTAACAAATGTTACATCAATGCCTTTTGAGCTTAAATGGTCAGCCAAAACGCCAGCTAGATACCCCTGCTCATCATCATAAATAATTACTGGGTCTTTGATGTTTTGCTCTTCCTGAATAATCTCTTCTGGTGTAAAAACTTTAACACTTTCAATGCCTTTAATTGGAGATCTTCGACTTCTACCAACCCCGTCTTTACGCCATTTAGAACCTGTAGCTATGAAAATGTTTTTTATTTCAAGTTCGTTGATATGGGCCGAAGTAAGCTTACTTTCTTTATATATTTCAATATTGTTTTTTTGAAGAATCTCATGCACCCTGTTGTCAACAACTCGCTTCCAGGCTGCAAGACCCTTTAGGCCTGATTCAAACAAAACTCTGCCCCCTAATTGACTTTTTGATTCAGCTAAAGTTACTTGGTATCCTCTTCTTGCAAGTTGCAGGCTGCACTCCAAACCCGCTGGCCCAGAGCCAACAACAAGGGCTTGTTGGTCTGAAAGTTTGGGTTTTATATGCTCTGGATCCCAGCCTCTTCTCCACTCTTCACCCATAGTTGGGTTTTGCGTACATCGAATTGGAACTGAAAAATTATCACTTGAAACGCAAATATTACAGCCGATACATTCTTTAATTTGATCTGTGTTTTCTGTTTTTATTTTATTTGGCAAGTAAGGGTCTGCAATAGATGGTCTGGCTGCACCTATTAGATCTAAGGCGCCCCTATCAATAAGCTTTACCATTAAATCTGGGGACGTAAGCCTACCAACCCCAACGACTGGCTTCGTAGTTAGGCTTTTTACAAACTCAACATAAGGCATTTGATATCCCTCATTTGGCTCAAAGCGAGAAGTTTGTGAGTCATTAGACCAATCAGAAACATTAACATCCCATAGATCTGGGTGTTCGGATAACAGCTCAACAACAGCCCGTCCTTCTTCCTTAAATTGCATGCCATCTTTGCCTTTAAGCTCGTCTACTGCAAAACGAAAAGCAACTCCACAACTATCTCCAATCGCCTCTTGAGTTTCCTCCAACAATTCTCTGGTGAGTCGCAAACGGTTTTCTAGACTGCCGCCATATTCGTCAGTTCTATTGTTCATATCAGGCAATATAAACTGTTGTGCTACCGACATGCCATGACCTGCATATACATAAACTATATCAAAGCCCGCTTCTTTTGCGTTCAAAGCGGCTCTTTTATGCCAAGCCCTAAAGTTTGAAATATCCTTTTTTGACATACGTCTTGATTGTTTGGGATATAAAAAATTAACAGGCTGAGCATTAGGTGACATAGCAGGAATTCTAGAAAAAAGGTTTGTAGAATTATGCCCACTGTGTGTTAATTCTATTGCAGCCAGAGCGCCGTGCTTGTGAACCGCCTCAGTCATTAAGCGCAATGCTGGTATGTCTCTTTTATCCCAAATTCTTTGCTCAACATAGGGGGCTAAATCGGAGCTTGGATGTATCTCTGCCTCCTCTGTGCTTACAACGCCCCAGCCACCTTTTGCTTTGATTTCTCTCATGGCTGCATGTGCTTTTGGCCTTAGGTGTCCCATGCCGCAACAATGCGGCACCTGATAGAACCGGTTTTTTGTTACAACCGGGCCTATTCTAACTGACTCAAAAAGCTTACTATAAGGATTATTACTCATAGGCTAGTTATACAATATTAATAAGATTAAAATCAAATTATTCTACCAAATGCTTTGATCATTTTTATCAGCATTACAGGTATCATTAGATTTTTAATTCTATGTTTTATTAACCAACAATGTCACAGGCCTGGGCTAAATGTTTAGACTCCCTAAAAGACTCTCTGCCGTTGGGAGAATATAGTGTGTGGGTTAAGCCCCTTAAGGCAACCGAAAGAAATGAAACTCTTTATCTAAATGCGCCAAGTGCGTCAGCTCTGAAGTACATAAGCAATCATAAAAGCTTAGAGGCGGCAATTGTCTTAGCAGTCTCTGAGTGTGACCGAAAACTCAAGGTAAGATTTGGTGTTGTTGAGTCTAGCAAAAAAGCAGCAAGCGCTAACAAACATCACACCACACCACTGTTCCCAGAATATACATTTGACAATTTAGTGTTAGGAAGCGCAAATCAAGTCGCCGCTCTTGCTAGCAGGCAGATAGCTGAAAAGATAGGGGCATCTCCCTACAATCCATTTATTATCTATGGAGAATCTGGGCTTGGAAAAACTCATTTGATGCAGGCAGCTGGGCACCTTGCTCTTAAAAAGAACCCAAGCTCAAAAATTATCTACGTTCCGCTTATGGATTTTGTTCGCAACATAACAACCAGCCTTCGACACAATACAATAGAAAATGTGAAGCTTTTCTATCAGTCGGCTGACCTTTTGTTAGTTGACGATATTCACTTAATTGCTGGGAAAGATAAATCTCAAGAGGAGTTTTTTCATATTTTTAATTTTTTGTTTAGCACCAAAAAGCAAATTATATTTACATGTGACCAGCCCCCAAAAAATATTAAAGACCTTGAAAACAGATTAAAAACAAGATTCTCACAAGGTCTTAATTTACAACTTTCTCCTCCAGAGCTTGAAATGAGAGCCGCCATTCTCCTTAAAAAATCTCAAAATCCACAAATTTCTCTTAACCTTTCAGAAGATGTTGCCTTATTTATTGCGAGCCATGTCATGTCAAATGTTAGGGACCTTGAGGGCGCATTACTAAAACTAAAGGCTTTTGTAGACTTCTCTCAAATTGATCACTCGCTGATTACCAAAGACGTAGTAGAGGGAGCACTAGGCGATCTTATAAAACCAAAAAAACTTTTCATTGAGGTTAATGAAGTTCAAAAGACCGTAAGTAAGTATTACGGCATTACAGTCTCCGATTTAATTTCAAACTCTCGCAAACAACATTTGGTTAAAGCAAGACAGATGGCTATTTACCTCTGCCATGAGTTGACATCATTGTCGTTAGCTAAAATAGGTCAAAACTTTGGCAATAGGGACCACTCTACAGTGCTTTATTCTTGTGAAAAACTAAAGGGCCTTATTTCGACAAATGAAGAAATCAAAAACGACATTGAAAACATAAAAATCAAAATTACTAACTTATAAACAAATTAATTATTACTTGGGTTGTTAGTAAATAACAAAACATCTTATAATTAGAAAACTAATTAACATCTTTAATAATAAACAATACAGTTATTAACAACATAATCACAACACAAACTATTGATTTTTTTCAAAAAAAGAAAATAATTAACAAATAATAGATCAACTAATAATAACAATAATTAATTTAATAAGAAAGGCAACTTATGAACACCGAATTAAGCGTTGAAGAACTTATAGAGCCATTACAAACTGTAATTGGAGTGGTTGAGAAAAAACAAACTTTACCAATACTCTCTCACGTACTAATTCAATTAAAAAGCAACAAACTTACACTAACAACCACTGATATGGAACTAGAAATCAGTGCCTCAAATAAAATAAAAAGTGATGTAGAAGTCACCTTTACAATTTATGCAAAAGACTTAATTGACATTGTAAGAAAACTCCCAGAAAAGACCCAAATAAAATTTAAAATAGAAGAAAACAAAGTTTATCTAAACGCTAATAAAAATACGTTTGAACTAAACACTTTTAATCACTTAGATTTCCCCGCTCTTCCTAAAACTCAAAATTCAAGTATTATCAAAATTAAGCAAGATACACTGAAAGAGCTAATTGAAAACACTAGTTTTTCAATGGGAAACCAGGATATTAGGGCATATCTAAACGGTCTTTTTTTTGAACTAAACAAGGACTCATTAACAGTGGTTGCAACAGATGGGCACAGACTCTCAATCGGCGAGGTCAACCAAGAAAGTAGTTTAGAAGAAAAAAAGACAGTGATTCTTCCTAGAAAAGCCGTACTAGAACTAACCAAACTACTGAATAAAAGCACGCAAAACATTGCTGAAATACACCTATCTGACAATTATTTTTCATTAATTGACTCTAGTACTAAAATTATTAGCCGTTTGATCGATGGTAATTTTCCAAACTATAAACAAGTAATGCCAACTGATTTTACTAATACTATTGTTATTGATCGTGAAGACTTTTTATCTAGTTTACAGCAAGCTTCAATATTTGTAGACGAGAGAACTAAAGGTGTCAAACTTGTTTTTAGAGAAGACAAGCTCAGTATTTTTTCTCACTCAGAGAGGGGTAGGGCTGAAACTCAAATTGAGGTAACCAAGCAAGAGAAAGAACTAGAAATTGCTTTTAATATTCATTATTTAATTTCAGTTCTTGAAAAACTTACCTCTAAAGAGGTGAACATGGTCATTCCCGGCGGTGAGAATAAATCGTGTTTATTAAGTGCTATCGATGACGAAAGTTATCAATATATTATTATGCCAATGAGAATATAGTTGTTTTGCTTTAATGGCAAATATTGAAAAACTGCATGTTTTAAAATTTAGGAATTTAATAGATCAATACCTGCTTCCTAACAATAACATCAACTTAATAATTGGTCAAAACGGTCAAGGAAAAACAAACTTCATTGAGTCAATATACTACTTAGGACACAGCAGGTCGTTTAAGACTAAAAACCTAAAAGACATCATTCCATTTGACGAGCAACAAATAAAAATAACCGCCCTTGTAGATAAACAAAAAGTCAGTATTAAAAAATCTCGCGATAAAAGCCAGGTTTTAATTGATGAAGAAAAAATCTCTAGTAATAGTCTTTTAAGTCAAATTCTTCCGATACAAATTATCTCACCGGATCGTGGGTTTGTTGTAGGGGGATCACCAAAACTAAAAAGATCTTATCTTGATTGGGGGGTTTTTCATAATAAAAGTAACGAAGCACTTACAGCATATAAAACTTATAAAAAAACCCTTAAAAACATTAACATATTGCTCACAAGTGGAAACACAGAAGAGCTTGACGAGTGGTTTACACAGTTTGCAAACCTTTCCGTAGAAATTACAAAGGGCCGTATGGATTATGTGGAACAGTTAAAAACTCTGCTTAAGGACCAATCTAAGGGAAAACTCAAAAGTTTAATTAAAACTAATGATGACTTTACTTTTCACATTCAAACAGGTTGGCCAAAAGAGGTTGACCCCCTTAGTCAGGTAAAAATATTAGAGTATCTTTTAAAAAATAAAACAAATTTTTTAAAAATTAAATACTTGAGTTATGGGCCCCATAGAGCGAATATTGAATATCTCTTAAACAAAAGAAACGAAAGCTTCCTTTCTAGAGGTGAGCAGAAAAAAATGTCAATTGTATTTTGGATGCTTCAAGTTTTGATTCTTGTTCAAAACCAAACAAAACCGATTGTTTTAATTGATGATATTTCATCAGAACTTGACCAAAGCAAAATTAAGTCTATCGTTGACTATTTGACTGAAATTAATATTCAAATTTTTATTTCAGATATTGGCAACATTGACCTACCTTTAGACCCCAAAAAGACTACCATTTTTGAAATTAAAAAAGGCGTACTAAAGAGTTTATAATGATCTTCTTTAATACATAATTAGATTTAAAAAATACAGATGAAATGGTGCTTAACAACGCAGCCGTGGTATAATAAATTTATTTTTTAAGGGCGGTTATGACTGAAGAATACCAAGCCTCCAATATTAAAGTTTTAAAGGGTTTGGATGCTGTTAGGAAGCGCCCTGGAATGTATATTGGTGATACCGATGACGGTACAGGTTTACACCACATGGTTTTCGAAGTTGTCGATAACTCAATTGATGAAGCTTTAGCCGGCCATTGTTCTAAAATTGAGGTTGTAATCCACGATGATAACTCCATATCAGTTACTGATGACGGAAGAGGCATTCCTGTAGACATTCACCCTGAAGAACAAATATCTGCTGCTGAAGTTATTATGACAGTCCTGCATGCGGGCGGTAAGTTTGATGATAACTCCTATAAGGTTTCTGGAGGGCTCCATGGAGTAGGTGTTTCTGTAGTAAATGCCTTATCTGAATCACTTCATTTGACTATTTACAGGGGCGGTGATATTTATGAGCAAGACTATGTGTTGGGCGTTCCTAAAGAGCCAGTAAAGGCAACAGGAAAAACAGATAAAACGGGAACCACAATTCATTTTAAGCCGAGTGCAGAAATCTTTACAGAAACTGTTTATAAGTTTGAAACACTTTCGAATAGATTAAGAGAGCTTTCATTTTTAAATTCAGGCGTACACATTGAGATCAATGACGAGAGGTCTGATAAAAAAGATGTCTTTGTTTATGAGGGCGGAATTACAGCCTTTGTTGAGCACTTAAACAAATCAAAGAACCCTATACATAGTGATATTATTTCCATCGCCACAGAAAAAGACGACATCTCAGTTGATGTTGCGCTTCAGTGGAGCGATTCTTATCAAGAGAGCGTTTATTGTTTTACAAACAATATACCGCAAAGAGATGGAGGAGCCCACCTTGCAGGCCTTAGAGCCGCGCTTACTAGGACACTTAATAATTTTATCGATGCTTCAGGACTAGCTAAAAAAGAAAAAGCAGCTATTACTGGAGAAGATACTAGGGAGGGGTTAACAGCGATACTTTCCATTAAGGTTCCTGACCCAAAATTCTCCTCCCAAACTAAAGATAAGCTTGTTTCCTCAGAGGTTAGGGCGCCTGTTGAGTCTTCTGTAAACGAAAAGCTTGGAGAATACCTTCTTGAAAACCCTGCAGAAGCAAAAATCATAATAAGTAAAATTTTCGAGGCGTCTAGAGCGCGCGACGCAGCCAGAAAAGCCCGAGAAATGACTCGTAGAAAAGGTGCTTTAGATATTGCAGGCCTTCCTGGAAAATTGAGTGATTGCCAAACAAAAGATCCTGCTGAATCTGAAATTTTCCTTGTTGAGGGTGACTCAGCGGGGGGCTCTGCTAAACAAGGAAGAGATAGAAGAACTCAGGCAATTCTTCCTCTTAAGGGAAAGATATTGAATGTAGAAAAAGCTAGATTTGAAAAAATCCTTTCCTCCCAAGAAGTTGGTACTTTAATTACTGCTTTGGGTTGTGGAATTGGCAAAGAAGAATATGATATTGAAAAGCTTAGGTATCACAAGATCGTGATTATGACCGATGCTGATGTTGATGGTGCTCACATTAGAACCCTTCTATTAACTTTCTTTTATAGACACTTTCCAGAGCTTATTGAAAATGGCTATCTTTATATTGCACAACCGCCTTTATATAAAATTAAAAAAGGAAAACAAGAAAGGTATTTAAAAGATGATGCAGAACTCGACGAATATTTGCAACAAGAGGCAATTCATGATGCTAGCCTTTTTGTTAATAGCGACACTCCAGCCATTCAAGGAGTTGCGCTTGAAAAAATCGTGTCCAGCTATTATGAGACAATTGGAATTATTGAAAAACTTGGTAAAAAATATAATGAGCCTTTGTTAAGGGCGCTTCTAGGAATGCCAAAGATGGACTTAAATGATGTAAACAAAGCTAAAGAATGGTGTGTGTCTCTGCAACAAAAAATGAATAATAGTAGCTCTATGTCTGAGAGTCACGATCTAAGTTTTTCAAACAATAGCGTGATTTATTCGATGAAAACATATGGCGTCGAAACAAGTTCATCTGTTCTAGATGCAGCTTTTTTTGAATCAAGAGAATATAAAAATATAGAAAAATACTCTGGCCAAGTTGAGAGCATGTTTACTGACGAAACGTTTGTTCAAAAAGGCGCAAAAGAGCTAAAAACACCAGACTTTTCTACTGCACTTAACTTTCTATTGGTTGAAGCAAGAAAAGGACAAGGTTTCCAGAGATATAAAGGTTTGGGTGAAATGAACCCTGATCAGTTATGGGATACAACCATGAACCCTGAGTCTAGAGTGATGCTTAAAGTTAAAATTGAAGACGCAATTGCTTCTAACGATGTCTTTACAACCCTTATGGGTGACGAGGTTGAGCCTAGAAGAAACTTTATTGAAGAAAATGCGCTCAAGGTTGATAATCTTGACTTTTGATTTAACATTTCAAAAACTTGAATTGAATTAATTCGAGTTACGAATTTAATTACTAATGCAGAACCCCTGTTTCTAAGATAATTACTTTAATTACTTACAAATGTTGGGGTTATGTCAAAAAAACATCCTGTGATCGCAATCACCGGCTCTTCAGGGGCAGGAACATCTACAGTTAAAAATGCGTTCAATCACATCTTTGAAAGGGTGGGTGCAAAGCCTGTTGTTATTGAAGGGGATAGTTTTCATAAGTATGACCGAAAAAAAATGGCGGCAGCCATGGAGAAAAAAAGCAAAATAGGGAATAGGCATTTTAGTCACTTTGGTCCTGAAGCCAATCACTTTGACCTTATAGAAAAAACCTTTAAACAATATGGTGAAAAAGGGCATTGTGATCGTCGCTACTATATCCACACTGATGAGGAAGGAGCTCCTTTTGGTAGAAATGCAGGCGAGTTTACGGAGTGGGAAAATGCCGGCAGGGGCAGTGATTTATTGTTCTATGAGGGGCTGCATGGTGGCGTTAAAGATGGCCCTATTGATGTCGCTAAATATGTTGATTTATTGATAGGTGTAGTGCCTGTTGTGAATCTTGAGTGGATTCAAAAAATTCATAGAGATAAAGAGCAAAGAGGCTATTCTGCAGAGGCAACTGTTGACACAATCCATAGACGAATGTGGGATTATATAAACTACCTTACCCCCCAATTTTCAAGAACCCATATAAATTTTCAAAGAGTTCCAACTGTTGACACGTCTAATCCTTTTATAGCAAGAGACATACCAACTCAAGATGAAAGTTTTGTCGTTGTTAGGTTTCAGGACCACAAGTATTGTGATTTTGTTTACCTACAAGATATGGTAGCAGGCTCATTTATGTCCCGACCCAATACGTTAGTTGTTCCAGGCGGAAAGATGGGCTTTGTAATGGAGCTAATTTTAAGAGAGCAAGTAGAGAAAATGCTAAAGCATTAAGCGCGATCAATTAGACATTTAGTCTTTTACAACAATGTTGATTAGCCTGTTAGGAACAACAATTACTTTGACTATTGCTTTGCTTTCAGTGAACTTTAAAACTCTTTCATCTGAAAACGCTATCTCTTCTACAAATTTATTTTCTGAGTCTAATGGCACTACTATTTTTGCCCGTAGTTTTCCATTAACCTGGGCTATTAGTTGAACATTTTCTTGAATAAGGGCTGAATCATCAACTATAGGCCAGCTTGAGTTAACTACCGCTTCTTTCCCCCCCAACAAAAACCAAAGGTGGTGACAAACATGAGGCATAACGGGGCTGAGGCATTTAACCATTATCTCAATTGCCTCTCGTTTTATGAAGGCCCCTTCTCGTGAGTCATCATTGTATTTTGATAGCGTATTGTTTAACTCCATCATAGCGGCAATTGCGGTATTAAAAGAATGCCTTCTGCCGAAATCATCGCCTACTTTTTGCAGGGCTAAATGGGCTTTTTGACGAATTGTTTTTTGCTCTTCTGTAAGTTTAGAGATATCTATTTTTGAAACAACAGCGCTGTTTTTTGACTCTACAAAACTACTTACAAGTCGAAAAAATTTGTTTATAAACCTATGAGAGCCTTCGATGCCCGTGTCTGACCACTCAAGATCTTGAGTTGGAGGAGCAGCAAATAAAATAAAGAGTCGTGCGGTGTCTGCCCCGTACTTTGAAATCATTTCTTCTGGGTCAACTGTATTGCCTTTTGATTTGCTCATCTTTGCCCCATCTTTAAGCACCATCCCCTGAGTGAGAAGATTGGTGAACGGCTCATTTGTCTTTACAATGCCTTCATCCCGCAGGAGTTTTGTAAAAAAACGTGAGTATAAAAGATGTAATATAGCGTGCTCTATGCCTCCAATATACTGGTCTACTGGAAGCCAATAATTGGCTCGTTCATCTAATATCGCATCCTTCTGATCAACGCAGGTGTAACGTGCAAAATACCAAGAAGATTCAAAAAAAGTATCAAAGGTATCTGTTTCTCTCTCCGAATCTATTCCACATTTTGGACAAGACGTCTTGTAAAAACCAGGCATTTTTTTAAGTGGTGAGCCCACTCCATCTATTGCTACATTTTCTGGGAGTCGAACTGGGAGGTTTTCAAGAGACTCTGGAATAGCCCCACAAGAAGGACAGTTTATGATCGGAATTGGACAGCCCCAATAACGCTGTCTTGAAATTCCCCAATCTCTTAGGCGATAATTGGTTTTTTCTTCACCCATTTTTAGACTCGATAGTTTTTTGCTTATTGCCTTAAATGCGGCGCCAAAGTCAAGCCCACTGAACTCACCAGAGTTGATAAGAATTCCTTTTTCAACGAATGCTTCTTCGCTTATATCAACTAGGCCATTGGAGTCAGCAATCACTTCTTTTATAGGAATATTATATTTATTGGCAAACTCATAGTCTCTTTGATCATGGGCTGGAACACTCATAACTGCTCCAGTGCCATAGCCCATTAAAACAAAGTTTGCAATCCAGATAGGAGTTTTTTCCCCAGTTAGGGGGTGGACGCAAGTGAGTCCAGAATCAACACCCTTTTTTTCCATGGTTTCGATTGCAGCCTCAGCAGTTTCCATTTTTTTGCATTCATCAAGAAATTTTTGAACCTGTTTATCTTTTTTACCAGACTCTATTGCCAGAGGGTGCTCTGCAGCGATGGCAAGATATGTAACGCCATAGAGCGTATCCGGCCTTGTGGTATAGACTGTAATTGAAGTTACGTTATTAAGCTTAAACTCAATATCTAGACCAACTGATTTACCTATCCAGTTAGTTTGCATCATTTTAACGGCATCAGGCCAACCATCAAGTTTTTGAATGTCTGCCAAGAGCTCGTCTGCATAATCAGTTATTTTCATATACCACTGAGAAATCTCTTTCTTCTCAACGGGAGCGCCCGAGCGCCATCCACAACCATCCACAACTTGTTCGTTAGCGAGTACTGTCTGATCAATGGGGTCCCAGTTTACAACAGCCTTTTTTTTGTAGACTAGGCCTTTTTCAAATAACTTAATGAAGAACCATTGTTCCCATCGATAGTATTCTGGATGACAGGTTGCTAGCTCTCGCGACCAGTCATAGCCAAAACCTAGTTCGATTAATTGATGCTTCATATGGCTTATGTTTTCATAAGTCCATCCTGCAGGCGGCACCTCATTTTTTATAGCAGCATTCTCTGCTGGGAGGCCAAAAGCATCCCATCCAATTGGCTGCATAACGTTTTTACCCAGCATCTTTTGATACCTTGATATAACATCACCAATACTGTAATTTCTTACATGTCCCATATGGAGTCTCCCAGAGGGATATGGCAACATAGAAAGGCAATAATATTTCTCTTTAGTTTCGTCTTCTGTAACTACAAAAGAGTTATTTTGTTCCCAGTAATTCTGAGCCTCTTTTTCTATTTTTTTGGCGTTGTATTCTTGTTGCATTGTATAGTTTTAATTTAAGTTGAGGGTTCCAACGAGGGAGCCCACACTATTCATTTCATTTCTGTCTAGATACTGACTAATTCCAGCATTAATTTCTTGACAGACCAGCGGGTCATAAAATAAAGCAGTGCCAATTCCTATTGTATCTGCTCCTGCAATAATAAACTCGATTGCGTCTTGTGCATTAACTATTCCGCCTTGCCCAATAATTGGAATATTATGTTTTTTGCTTACTTGGTAGACCTGATGAACCTTAAGAAGTGCGATTGGCTTTATTGCTGGACCAGAAAGCCCACCTTGATTATTCCCAATTATGGGCTTTTGTTTTTCAATATCTATAGCCATACCCATGACTGTGTTTATTACAGCTAAGCCATCACTTCCAGCATCAATACACCGAAGTGCATTTGAGGCAATATCAGTTTGGTTGGGCGAAAGTTTTGTGATAATAGGCTTGCTTGTATTTTTGCGACATATTTCTACAACTCTAAAGGACATATCAGGATCATTTCCAAAAGCTACGCCCCCTTCTTTGACATTGGGACAAGAGATGTTAATCTCAATTGCATCAATATCTGTATCATCAAAATGCTTAGCTACCTCACCATACTCTTCAACACTAGAACCAGAAATATTAATAATAAACTTAGTTTCATTTTTATCTAAAGTGGGCAAAATATCAGTAATGACTGAGTTAGTTCCTGGATTTTGAAGGCCAATTGCATTAAGCATCCCATTTGGAGTTTCGGCGACCCTGTGTGTTTTGTTTCCTAGTCTGGGTTCTAGAGTAGTGCCTTTTAAACAAACTGCGCCTACATGAGAGTTAGAAAATCCTTTTATTCTGGTATATTCTTCTCCAAATCCAACACACCCTGAAAGTAGAACGATAGGGGAGTTAAGGGACATCCCACAAAAACTTGTTTTAAGATTATTTTGCATTGTCGACATTATACTTTTATGACGACTTGGGAGTCATTAACTTCGTCTAAAATGTTGCTATGAATGGAGTTTTTGTTACTGGAAGCAATACAGAGGTTGGAAAAACCACAGTTTCTGTTGAAATAATAAAGCAGCTTAGAAAAAAAAGAAAAGTCGTTGTAAGAAAGCCGGTAGAAACGGACTGTGAGTTGGTAGATGGAAGTTATTTTCCAAAGGATGCGGTGAAGCTCAACGAGGCCTGTGCCTCGGGAGAGAGTTTAAGTCAAGTCTGTCCTTATTGTTTTGAACTTGAGGCTAGCCCTGAAGAGGCTAGTTTGGATGCTGGAAAATCCTTAGGCCTTGAAGACTTGGTATACGCTTGTAATGACGGTGTTGGGGAAAATTTTGTTTTTGTTGAGGGAGCCGGTGGGTTTTATTCACCGATTGCAGATAAAGCCCTCAATTCGGATCTTGCTGTTCAGCTTGAATTGCCAGTTATTGTTATTGTTAAGGACGAGCTAGGAGCAATAAGCCAAGCTTTGTTGACCATCGACGCTGTTCTTAGTAAAAAACTTAAAATAGCTTTCGTCGTTCTTAATGAGGTTCGTGAGAATACGCTTTCAAATCTTGAAGCGCTTCGCTCTTATACTGATGTGCCAGTTCTAAAGTTTTCGATTAAAAATTCTGAGTTATTTTATTTAGAGGTTGAAAAACTAATCTAGTATCGTAAGGCTTGGTTTTTTGTCCCCCTTATCAGAACTAATACCTTTGTTGTCAAAAAGCATTCCCTCGCCATTCTCATTGGCATAGATAGACATCACAGCCTCACAAGGAACAATAATCTTTTGGGACTTGCCGTGAAATCGAGCTTTAAAGCTTATGGACTCGTTATTGATAAGCCGATCGGCAGTTGCTGAAGCGCTAATATTTAAGACTATTTTTCCATTGTTTTCAAACCCATCAGGAATTGAAAGGCCGTTACTTTTGGCATTTACTAAAACATATGGAGTGAGATTGTTATCCTCTATCCAGTTGCAATATGCTCGGATTAAATAGGGAATAACGCCTGGCATTTGTCTCTAGTTAAAGTCCTTTTCAGCAAAAGTCAAACTATCATGAAAGCCTTCTTTTTCAAAAAGCCTATTTGCATATTCTTTGATTGGCTTTGCTTTTTCGCCTAAAGAGATTCCTAGAAGGCCTAGCCTCCAAAGGATTGGTGCAATACAAACATCAACAAGTGTCATTGTTTCGCTTTTAAAGTAAGGCTTATGAGAAAACAAGGGGAGAAGCTCTAATAAGTTTCCATTCAGTGTTTTTCTAGCAGCATCAGCTTCTTTTTTGTTTCCATTGAGAATTTTTGAGACAAGCTCATACCAGCACCCATCTGCCCTTGTAAAGCGATAGATTAAAAGTCTCTTTTCGGCTTTTTCAATTGGATCTACTGGCAAAAGCGGCGGGAAAGGAAAGCGTTCATCAAGGTATTCCATAATAACTGAAAGATCATACAAAACCATCCCTCTATCAAAAAGAGTGGGAAGGGTCTCACAAGGGTTAAGTTCAAGCACTTCTTCTGGCATTTCATCAAATTTTAACTCTATGACTTCTCTTTCTATCGACTTGTGAGCCATAATAAATCTGACAGCATGAGATTCTAGTTCTTGTGAGGCAGAATAAAGAGTGGTTGAAGCCGGATTAGGTTTTGTTAGCATAGTTTTTACCGAATTAAAAAAAAGTCCCTTGCCGTTTTAAGGACAAAGGATGTATATAAATGATTGTATCAGAAATCAGTCGCGAGGTCTCCAAATGCCATATTTGACATCTTTCCAGTATTCTTTTTTGAGAAGATAGACTAGAACAAATAGAATGCTTAAAAACAATAGAACCCATTTGCCAAGCTGAAGCCTTATTAATTTCGCTGGCTCGCCAACATAGTCTAAAAAGTTTGTTATGTCACGAACACTATTATCAAATTCTGACTCAGATTGAGACTCTCGAAGGGGCCATAGAACATCTGGCATAGAGGCATTTACCAGGACTGTGTTGTTTACCCCAAAAATTCTCCCTTCATCATCATAAAAGCTTCGTAGGTAAGTGTAAATCCAGTCAGTTCCTTTTGATCTTGAAACTAAAGACAAGTCTGGCGGGACGCCTCCAAACCATTTCGACGCAGCATCTTCTGGCATAGCTGTAGTAATGGCTTGCCCTACTTTATTTCCAGCAAACATTAGATTTTTAGCAACATGCTCTTCGGTTAGGTTTAGGTCTTTAGCAATTCGATTGTAACGCATTAAGCTTATCTCATGACAACCTGAGCAATAATTCATAAAAAGTTTTGCGCCGTTTTGTAAGGAGGCTTCGTCAAAAATATCAGTATTTGCATGATCTAAATGCACCTTACTAGCAGCAAAAATATTTACTGAAAAAAGAAGAACAGAAAAGCCAACTATTAATTTTAATTTTATTTTCATATATTATTCAGTAACCCTTTCTGGAACCTCTTTAGTTTTTCCAAGGGTGCTAAACCAGGGCATTAAGATAAAAAAAGCAAAATACAAGGTCGTAAAAATACGAGCTAGTAAAGCATATAAAGGGGTAACCGGCTGAACACCAAGCCAGCCTAAAACAATAAAGCTTACAACAAAAGTCCCAAGAATCCATTTATAAATAGGACTTCTGTAGCGTATTGATTTAACTGGGCTCCTATCTAGCCAAGGAAGAAGGAAAAACACTCCAAGCGCTGCAAACATTGCTAATACTCCAGGGAATTGTGAGCCAAACAGGGGAGGAATTGCCCTTAATACAGAGTAATAGGGAGTTAAGTACCATAATGGTGCAATATGTTCAGGCGTTTTAAGTGGGTTGGCCTCAATGAAGTTCGGAGCTTCAAGAAAATACCCATTTAGGGCTGGCGCGTAAAAAACAACTGCACAAAATATCCATAAAAACCCAACAACAACAACACTGTCTTTAATTGTAAAGTATGGATGAAAGGGGATTCCATCTTTTGGAATACCGTCCGCGTCTTTATTTTTCTTTATTTCAATTCCATCTGGATTATTTGATCCAACGTGGTGAAGAGCAACAATATGCAAAAAAACAAGAACAACAAGAATAAGTGGAATAACAACAACATGCAATGAAAAGAAACGATTTAAAGTCGAATCACCAACAGCATAATCACCCAAAATCCAAACTAATAGATCTGGTCCTACAATCGGGACTGAGCCAAAAAGTGAAATAATTACTTGAGCGCCCCAAAACGACATTTGCCCCCAAGGCAAAACATAGCCCATGAAAGCCTCAGCTAATAAAAGAATATACAGCACCATGCCAAGTATCCATATCAATTCCCTCGGTCCCTTATAAGAGCCATATAAAAGCGCACGCATCATATGAAGATAAATTATTACAAAAAAAGCAGAGGCTCCTGTCGAATGCATATATCGTATAAACCAGCCCCATTCAACGTCTCTCATAATATACTCAACTGAGGCAAAAGCATACTCTGCATCAGGCTTATAGTGCATGGTTAAGAATATCCCAGTAACTAACTGCATTATAAGCATCACCACTGCTAAGCCACCAAAGAAATACCAGAAATTAAAGTTTCTAGGCGTATAGTATTCTGCTAAATGCTCATTAATAACCCTAGTTAATGGAAATCTTTGGTCTATCCAGCTTTGCTTATTATTCATATTTTCTCTTATGTATTTTGTTGGTCAACGCCAACACGAATCAATGAATCAGTGACGTATTGATAGGGAGGTATTACTAGGTTGGTTGGGGCAGGCACACCTGCATAAACTCTTCCAGCAAGGTCAAACTTTGAGCCATGACATGGGCAATAAAAACCGCCTTTCCAACTGTCTCCACCAAGATCAGCTGCACCAGGCTCTGGTCTATATGTTGGAGAGCATCCGAGATGTGTGCAAACGCCCACAATAACAGCAACACTTTCTTTGTTTTCAATTGAGCGATAGTTTGCTGTAACATAGTCAGGCTGTTGGCTTTTAGAGTTGCCAGTTCCATCAGCGTCAGCAAGCTTGCTGATTAGGTCCTCTGAGTCAAGAGACTCTAGAGCTTTTTCATCACGTTTAAATATCCAAACAGGTTTTTTGCGCCATAAGACGCGAACAAGCTGACCAGCCTCTAATTTAGAAATATCAACATCTACAGGCGCCCCAGCTGCTTTAGCTTTAGCCGACGGTTTCCATGTTGATAAAAAAGGCCATGCTGCAAATCCAACACCAACTGCACCAACTACACTGCTAGCTTTGGTTAAAAAACGTCGTTTTTTTAGGTCGATTGTTTGTTCTGACATTAAAATTCCGAATGATATTTGGTGAAAAACCGTATTATTATAAAGTAAAGGACTGATATTTAAAAGCTAAAAGTATTCAACTAATCTAGTATTTTTTTTCATCAACTCTAACAGCTAAAGATTTTGTATCAGAGAGGCCATCAATTTTTCTTATGATTGAGATAAGCAGCTTTTTTTGTCTTTTGGCGCGAAAGGCAACAGAAGCGTTTTCGGCAATGAGAAAGACCTTTTGATCATCAACAAGAGAAAGAGTGAGGCCATTTAACTCGGTGGGAATCTGGGATTGAAATTCAGAATTAAAGCGATTGTGCGACTTGGCTTTTTCAAACAGAGTTCCAAGTTTGCCGTCAGCTTTAAAATTTGTAGGGTTTTCTTTTGTTTTATCTTGCATATATGAGAAAATACCACAGTTTTGTCAACTAATGTTTCGTTCTTCCATGAGTATTATAAATAATGTTTTATCAAAAGTTTTAGGGTCGCATAATGATCGGCTAATTAAAAAGTACAATAGTCAGGTCAATAAGATTAACTCATTAGAAGAGCATATGAAGTCTTTGAGTGACAGTGATTTGTCATCAATGACTGAAAACCTTAAAGCCAGAGCTAATGCTAATGAGCCCATTGAAACCATTTTGCCAGAAGCATTCGCAGTGGTTAGGGAGGCAAGCCAAAGAACACTGGGCCTCAGACATTATGATGTTCAGCTTATAGGAGGCATGGTTCTTAACGAGGGAAGTATTTCAGAGATGGGTACGGGCGAGGGAAAAACCCTTGTTGCGACACTCCCAGCTTATTTAAATGCAATTTCTGGAAAACGAGTTCATATCGTTACCGTCAACGACTACCTGGCATCTAGAGATGCTGAATGGATGGGTAAAGTCTTTTCTTTTTTGGGGCTTAGTGTTGGAACTTCGGTTTCAGGAATGTCTGGAGAAGAAAAACAAAAAGCTTACTCCTGTGATATAACTTATGCAACAAACAACGAACTTGGCTTCGACTATCTTAGGGACAACATGGCTTTTTCTCAAGAACAAAAAATGCAGAAAGAGCTATCATTTGCGATTATTGATGAAGTTGACTCCATTTTAATTGATGAGGCAAGAACGCCTCTTGTAATCTCTGGGCCTACTGGAGACCACTCTCAAATCTACAAGGCTATCAACAAAATGATTCCAAGGTTTACGCTTCAAACTGAAAAAGGCGAGGGCAAAGAGGTGGAAATTCTAATTCCTGGAGACTATACACTAGATGAAAAGCATAAGCAGGTTTTCATAAGCGATGATGGGCATGTCAAGGCAGAGAACATGCTTATAGAGGCAGGTGCTTTGCAAGAGGGCGCTAGTCTTTATGATCCAAGTAACATTATTTTATTGCAGCACTTAATTTCTGGTCTTAGGGCGCATATATTATTTAAAAAAAATGTAGACTACATTGTAACAAACGATGAAGTTGTTATTGTAGATGAGTTTACAGGTAGAACTATGGAAGGCAGAAGATGGTCTGAAGGCCTTCATCAAGCTATAGAGGCTAAAGAAAATGTAAGCATTAAACAAGAAAACCAAACGGTTGCTTCGATTACTTATCAAAATTATTTTAGGCTCTATGACAAACTTTCAGGAATGACAGGAACTGCAGAAACAGAAGCTACAGAGCTTCAGGATATATATGGCCTGGAGGTTGTGGTAGTCCCGCCAAACACTAAGTCAGCGCGGGTAGATTATTCTGACTTAATTTTTGGAACTATGGATGAAAAGCTAGATGCAGTCATTAAGGATATTCAAGAATGTCAAGTTAAGCAGCAGCCAGTGCTTGTTGGAACCAATAGCATTGAGAGCTCTGAAAGCGTATCTGTTCTGTTAAAGAAACACAAGATCAAACATGAGGTCCTTAATGCCAAGCAACATCAGCGAGAAGCTGAGATTATCGCAAATGCAGGCGCTCCAGGGGCGGTTACTATTTCAACGAACATGGCTGGACGAGGAACTGATATTGTTTTAGGAGGAAGGCTGGCTGAGGGCTCCACTGACTTGGAGCAAGAGGCCTGGAAAAATAGACACACTTCAGTTATTGAGTCTGGAGGACTTCATATCGTTGCTACAGAAAGAAATGAATCAAGAAGAGTAGATAACCAGTTAAGAGGCCGAGCTGGAAGACAGGGCGACATTGGTTCAACACGATTTTATTTGTCCCTAGAAGACAATCTAATGAAGATATTTGCTTCTGAAAAAACAGCAAGCATGATGAAGAAGCTGGGCATGAAAGAAGGAGAGGCCCTAGAGCACAGCTGGCTTAACAAAACAATTGCCAACGCCCAAAAGAAGGTTGAAGGAATGCATTATGATGCTCGAAAGCACCTTCTAGAGTATGACGATGTTGCTAATGATCAAAGGAAAGTGGTATATGAGCTAAGAGACGAACTCATGGGAACAGAGAACGTCAAGAAGCGTTATGAAGTAATTAGAGATGATGTGATAAGTGGTCTTTTTGAAAGACATATTTCTCCAAAAGCTCATGAGGAAGACTGGGATATTGAAGGCCTCCATGGCTTACTCACTTCTTCTTATGGTGCTACTATACCTCTTCAGGGGATGGTTGACCAAGGAATGGAGGTTGAACAAATACTAAAGACAATACAAGCTGGGTTTCACACATCACATGAAGCAAAAGAAAAGGTAGTTGGAAAGGACGCAATGAGGGCCTTTGAAAAGGCGGTTATGCTTAGAGCTCTTGACCATCATTGGAAGGAGCATCTGGCGGTTATGGACCAGCTTAGACAAAGTGTAAATTTGCGGGGTTATGGCCAAAAAAACCCTGTACAGGAGTTTAAGCGCGAGTCGTTCTCGATGTTTACGGAGCTTCTTAACACTATAAATACCGAAATTGTTGAGGCTATGTGTACCATTAATTTAGAGCAATTTAGCCCAAAACAGCAAGAAATTCTTGACGAAAGAGAACAAGAGCATCAGCCTAAGAAGCCTCAAAGAAAAAACATGCCCACAAAAAGAGTTGCTTCAGGAGCTCAGCCAATTCAAAGCTTGAAGGTTGGCAGAAACGATCCTTGCCCGTGCGGTTCTGGAAAAAAATACAAGCAGTGCCATGGGTAATAAATACTCTATTTTGACGCACAGTGTCGGATAAAGTGAAAAAACTAACTTTAACTAAACCCGATGACTGGCACTTGCACCTGAGGGATGGTTTAGAAATGAGCTCAGTTGTTGGAATGACAGCAAAACAAATGGGCCGGGCTATTATTATGCCAAACCTATCTCCGCCTATAAAGACATCAGAGCAAGCCTTATTATATCGTGAGGAAATTATTCAGGCCCTTCCCAACGATACAAGCTTTAATCCTCTGATGACGCTATATCTGACAGACAACACAACCCAGAAAGACATAATTGAAGCTAGCAATGAAAGGCATGTATATGCTGTTAAGCTTTATCCTGCAGGCGCCACAACAAATTCAGATAGCGGAGTTACTAATCTGTCAAACACCTATCCCGTCCTTGAGCAAATGCAAAAGGAGGGGGTTCCCCTTCTTATTCATGGAGAGGTAACAGATAATAAAATTGATATCTTTGACAGAGAGAAGGTTTTTTTGGACTCCGTTCTTGGGCCTTTGGTTGAAAACTTTCCCGGTCTAAAAGTTGTTTTGGAGCACATCACAACAAAGGAGGCAGTCGATTTTGTAGGCCAAGGCAGTAATAATATTGCTGCAACCATTACGCCACATCATTTACTTTCAAATAGAAACCATATGCTTGTTGGCGGTATTAAGCCGCATTTTTATTGTTTGCCTGTTTTAAAACGAAGAGCCCCCCATCAAGAGGCGCTAATTGAGGCCGCCACTTCAGGCAGCCCCAAGTTTTTTTTAGGAACAGACTCTGCCCCGCATGATAAAAGTCAAAAAGAGTCGGCTTGTGGGTGCGCTGGAGTCTTCAGTGCGCATGCAGCAATTGAGCTTTATGCAGAGGCTTTTGACGGAGCAAATAAAATCGATATGCTAGAGGGCTTTGCCTCATATTTTGGTCCTGACTTCTATGGGCTCAGTAGAAATATTGAAACAATTACATTGGAAAAAACCACGTGGCAGACCCCTGAAAGCTTTAGCTTTTCAAGCTCTACAGTGATTCCTTTTTATGCTGGGAGAAGTCTTTCTTGGAAGCTAAAGACTTAAGAAATATTGTTTTGAAAGAAGAGTCTGCTTTTTTCGACATCTTTTTTGATTTGTTTTTTTAGCTCTTCAAATGATTCAAATTTTTTCTCTTCACGACACTTCTGTTTAAATATTACAGTTACGTAATCACCATAAATCTCCTCGTTAAAATCAAATATAAAGACCTCTAATAGGGTTTTTTTTCCTCCAAGCGTCGGTCTTTTTCCCACATTGCATACGCCGTTGTATGTTTGTGATTTAAGTCTGACAAGGACACTATAAACTCCCAAAATAGGACTTAGTTTTCTATGAATACTTATGTTTGCAGTGGGAAAGCCGATTGTCCTTCCCAGCTTATCTCCATGCGCAACCTTTCCGCTAATTGAAAACGGCCTACCAAGAAATTTTTCAGCTTCAGTAAAGTTTCCATCGGTAAGAAAATTTCTTACCGCAGAACTGCTAACGCGGAGTCCATCTAGCAGCACACTGTTTAATTTCTCAATCGTATAGTTATTTTCATGGGAGGCTGCTTTCAGCATAGAAAAGTCACCAAGACGACCCTTTCCAAAACGAAAGTCATCACCAATAAAGCAGTACTTTACGCCAATTTTTTGGACAAGGATTTGATTAATAAAAGAGGATGCTGAAAGCTCAGAAAAGCCTTTATTAAACCTGATTAAAAGATGTTTGTCTACCTCCATAGACTCCAGAAATAAATGTTTATCCCTAAAACTACTCAGCCTTGCCTTGGGTCTTCCAAAAAATGTTTCGGGCGTTACTGAAAAAGAGATAACAAGAGAGGGCAGCCCCATTTTTTTTGACTTGGAGACAAGCTTTTTTAATATCTCTTGGTGTCCGAGATGAACACCATCAAAGTTGCCAATGGTAAGAATACAGCCAGACTGTTTTTTTAGATTGTGAAGGCCTCTTATCAGTTCCATTCTTGTATTTTACTCACTGACTCTATTGATTATTGGTCAATTAAAGCTCCTGAAGTATCTTTTTAACAGGCGCAGGAGTTCCAAGAGCTAAGCTGCTTGCATCATAATAGTTGGCTGACTCGCCAGGTGAATCAACCAAAATTGGGTTGATCCACAAATTAAAGTGAGTGAAGGTATGCTTAAATTTTGGAAGGCCCCCTATAATCTTTGCACTATTGTTATGCTGCCGAATTGCTAAATCAATTGCTTCAGCATTGTCATTACACTCTACAAAGCTCCATAGCCCACCCCATATTCCTTTGCCAGGTCTTTTTTTAAGAAAAACCTCTTGCCTTTCGTTTGTAAATATTAGAAATGCAATAGTTTTTTCAGGCGCCTTATTTTGCTTCGTTTTTTTGTATGGATAAATGTTTTGTTCTTTGGAGAGACAGGCGCCACAATGACTAGCTAGTGGACAGTTGCCACATAATGGATTTTTTGGTTTGCAGATGGTTGCGCCAATATCCATGATCGCTTGAGTGTATTCAGCGTTGTTTGTTTGGGGCGTGTGATGTTTTGCTAAACGCCACAACTCCGCCATGACTTTGCTTGAAGAGTAATGGCCTTCAACTTTGTGATACCGTGAAAGAGTTCTTTTTACATTTCCATCAAGAATTGGGGTCGATAACCCGCTTCCTAATGACAAAATTGCTCCAGCAGTGGAAGGACCAATGCCCGGAAGCGCAACAATCTCGTCATATTTTTTTGGAAAGACCCCCTTGTGAATAGAGGCGACTATCTTCGCAGTTTTATGAAGGTTTCGTGCGCGACTATAATATCCAAGCCCTGCCCAGTTTGACATGACTTCATCTTCTTTTGCATTTGCAAGAGCCGCTATGTCTGGAAAGCAGGCGATGAACTTATCAAAGTAGTCAATGACAGTAATGACTTGTGTTTGTTGGAGCATGATTTCAGAAAGCCAAATATGATAAACATTGGGCGGCGCTGATTGCCACGGCAGGTTCTTCCTTCCATTACTTTTAAACCATCGAAGTAAGTCTCTTGCTAACTCTGTCACCTTTACAAGCCAAGCGGATTTTGTGGGTCTACCGACTCCATAAATGGCAGCTTAATGTCCTCATTTGTTACCTGATAAAAGCACCCAATCCAGTTGTTGATAATGGCGCTTGCACTATCATGCCATGTATTATCAAGCGTTTGCATGATGAGCTGCTCAGGGAAGTCCTTTATTGAGGCTGACTTGGCTATAAGCCTTGTTTTATACTCCTCTAGAATTGCGCAACATTGCGGCGAAAGATAACTTGTTGGAAAAGGCGGATAGTCTGAACGACCGCCTTCAAGGTAGATGGCAATTTCTCTTTTTAGCTCCTTTAAAAGACTAATGGAGTCATACTCTGGGTGTCCTTGAAAGAAGACAATGCGAAACAAGTCCGGGCTTACAGCTAAATGAACACCAACTTTGCTAGCAGCTAAAACTTTAATGTTTGCCTCATCAAACTGAGATCTAGAAATTTCATTATGGCGAGAGTGAGGAACATCAAATCGTGTATTAACGCCCTTGACTAATGGATGTGTTCGATCAACAACCTGATGGGGAAAAACTCCCCAGTGTTTTTTTCCAATAGGCCTTCTTTTTTGTTTGTATTTAAACTCTAAAACAGCATGAGTTGCGAGACATGAGCACAAGGTGGAGGTTACATTTTCATAAGACCAGTCAACAACTTCACGCAGCTCATTATAAAAAGGGGCTAGCTGAAGGTCGGGGTCAGTAACATTTGCACCAGTAATAATAAGAGCATCAAGGCCTTGAAGTTTTATTTCATCAAAGCTTTTATAGTGGCTTTTAATATGCTCTGAGGCCTTTTTGCCTCGTTGGATGCTAGGGAGGGAAAAAGGATGTATGTAGAGTTGAGCCACTTGGTTGGAGCGACCAATCAGCCTAAAGAACTGTCTTTCGGTGGCCTCAAGCGCAGAATCAGGCATCATATTCAGCAGGCCAATATGAAGCGCTCTAATGGCCTGATGAGAGGCTCTTTCTTCAGACAGTATTGTTTCACCTTGTTTTTCAAGTCGTTCAAAGGAGGGTAGGTTAGAGTGTGCTATAAGAGGCATGATTTCAGAGTGCGCTAGAGATTAAATTAATAACATCATTTGCAGAGCGGCAATTATGAAGATCATTACTTTGGATTGTGCAGCCATATTTGTTTGCAAGCGCTGTATATTTTTTGAGCCTATCTTCTATTAGCTTTGGAAAGACCCAGCTTACAAAGTCATCAGGGCTAACTTGGGCCGCATAATCTAAGCTGTTTTCAGCAAGATACGTATTGATAGACTTCTCAAAAAAATGCGAATTATAATACATAGGCTTTGGATGCGTTTTGGCACGCTCAATTAGAATTCGTTCATTCTCTGTATTGGTCTGTATGTAGATGATGAGGCTTTTTTCTGAGAGAAGCTTGAACAGGGCTTGGTCTTCGAGCTCACAAAGGCTCCCTCCAGCATCATTTATAAAATGACTAAAGCCTTCTGCTTGGGACTTTTTAATAAAGTCAGGCACCTCATACATTGTCTTTTTTTCTGCCTCAAAAAAAAGACTTTGCCGACGAATAAACTCATCTAATGGAAGGCCTCCTTCTTCAGGGTTGCCAACCTTTCCCAAGAACGCCGAGATTGGCTCTAGATTATCAAAGCTTACTTGGCTATTAATGCTAATTGACCGATTATCTAAAAGCGTTTTTAGCCAGCTGTCTATTTTCATTTTGTCGGCAATATTTGCGATTATCGCTTCTTTGAGATGAGCTGCGCCAATCCTATAGTCGCCAGAAAAGTGAAACCAGTCTCCCTCTTCGCCAATAAGTTTTGCGAGGTGAGTTTTGCCAACACCAGACATGCCTAGTAGCGTAATAGATTTATTTTTCTGTTTTTTAAACTCTTCTGCAGATATCATTATATAAGACCATCTTCTTTGAACATATTTCTAATGCCCCGCATGGCTTGTCGAATTCTATGCTCATTTTCAATAAGACAGATGCGCACATACTCATCACCATAGCTACCAAATCCAATTCCTGGAGAAACTCCAACCTTAGCACGATTTATCAATGCTTTGCTGAACTCTATTGAGCCCATTGCTCTGTAGTGCTCTGGAATTTTTGCCCACACGAACATCGTAGCCCTAGGTATTTCAACTTTCCAGCCAATGCTTTCAAGGCCAGAGCACAGGATATCACGCCTAGACTGATACATCGAACATATTTCTTTAACACAGCTCTGGTCACCCTCAAGGGCCTCAATTGCAGCAACTTGAATTGGAGTAAATATACCGTAGTCTAAATAAGACTTTATCTTAGTTAGCGCAGCAACTAATGAGGCGTTTCCAACCATAAATCCAACTCTCCAGCCAGGCATATTATAGCTTTTAGACATTGAGAAGAACTCTACTGCAACTTCTTTTGCACCTGCAACCTCAAAAATACTAGGCGCCTTATACCCATCAAACACAATATCCGCATAGGCTAAATCTTGAATAACCCAAATTTGATTTTCTTTTGCAATCTGAATAACTCGCTCAAAAAACTCTAGCTCAACACATTCAGATGTTGGGTTTGAAGGATAGTTTAGAACAATAGCTTTTGGTTTTGGCCAAGTGTTTTTGATGGCGCTCTCCAATTCTGAGAAAAAGTCATGCTCAGGCCCGCAGGGAACAGAGCGAATATCTGCGCCAGCAATGACAAAGCCATACGGGTGAATAGGATACGCCGGACTAGGCACTAAAATGGTATCACCCTTGGTGACTATCGCTTGAGCTAGGTTTGCAAGACCCTCTTTTGATCCTAGTGTCACTATAGCTTCTGTATCAGGATCAAGGCTGACATCATATCTTTCTTTGTACCAGTTCGTTATTGCTCGTCGAAGACGCGGTATGCCCTTAGACGCGGAGTAGCGATGCGTGTCAGTTCGCTGGGCAACTTCAACTAGTTTATCAACAATATGCTGAGGCGTGGGCTGATCAGGGTTGCCCATTCCAAAGTCAATAATGTCCTCACCCTTCGAGCGAGCTTTTTCCTTGAGCTCGTTGGTAATTGCAAAAACATAGGTGGGAAGTCTTTCAATTCTTGCAAAGTTTTCGTTCATTTTTTTAATTCATTTAGCTATTAAGCACAAGATGATATGAGCTGAATTTTCTAAGATTAAGCACACCACCATCAAGCAGTAAGTATTGTCCTTTAATTCCCTGCAAAATTCCAGAAATAACGGGAGTTTTGTCAAAATTTAAGGAGATAATTTTTGTTGGATATTTTAACACAGGATAGCTGATATCTATTTTTTCGCTCTCAATAGCCGTTGCTTGGACCTCATTAATTAGGCCAGGTATTTCTGCCAATAGTGCATTTTTTTTTGAAACCAGGTCTAAATCCTCAACCTCGTTTTTGAGCATTGTTCTCCAGTTTGTCTTATCAGCCACATAGGACTTAAGGGCCATCTCAATTTTTCCTGAATCAAGCCTTGTTTTAACCTCTAAAACTGGTAAAGCGCTCACTGCTCCTTGGTCTATCCATCTTCCTGGAGTATTTGTTTTTCGAGTAATCCCAACCTTTATGCCAGAAGAGTTAGCTAGATAAACGATATGTGAAGAAAAGCAATTGGCAAGGCCCCACTCAGGCTCTCTACAAGTCCCTAAGTGATGATGGCAGGTTTCTGGTTTCATGATGCACATGTCACATCTTGCAAGTGAGCGAGCACATGGGAAGCAATATCCTTGTGAAAAGCTTTTATTGGTTTTTTTGCCACAATTCGAGCATGTGATTTCTTGTTGAAAGCTCAGCTCAATATGCCTACCCACTAGCGCATTCATGTCAACAGTATCGCTGCCAATCGGCAGGCTATATTTTGCCTCTCCGTCAGCTAGAGAAGTTTGCATCATGCTTATAGGCCCAGCTAGCTGCATAATATTGACTGAATATCCATATATTTATTTGCTGCTTGGTGCATTATTTTTTGTGGAATTTCAGGCGCAGGGGGAGCCTTGTTCCAGTCAAGCGTCTCAAGATAGTCTCTAATGATTTGTTTGTCAAAGCTTTTTGGGCTTACTCCAGGAGCGTAGTCAGACAGCGACCAAAATCTTGAAGAGTCAGGCGTCAAAACTTCATCCATAAGCGTGAGCTGGTCATTTGAGTCAAGTCCAAATTCAAACTTAGTGTCGGCAATAATAATGCCTTTTTCTATCGCAAGTTTTGATGCAAAGCTATATATCTCAAGGCTTACCTCTTTCATTTCTTTAGCTAAATCTGCGCCAATTAGGCCCTCAACCTCTTCAAAAGAAATATTGGCATCATGCTCTCCAACTTTAGCCTTTGAGGACGGCGTAAAGATTGGCTTTTCAAGCCGGCTTGCAAGCCTTAGGTCTTCAGGTAAAGCAATACCACAAACCGACTGAGATTCTTGATACTCTTTCCAGCCTGAGCCAATTAAGTAGCCTCTAACGACGGCTTCAACAGGAAGAGGCTTGAGCTTTTTGACAACAATTGCTCTTCCTGAAAGTGTCTCCGCCTCTTTGGCTGTCAACACCTCTTCAAGTTTTATTTTGGTTAGATGGTTTTGAATAATATGCTTAGTTTTGTCAAACCAGAAGTTTGCTATTTCTGTAAGGATTTTGCCTTTGCTTGCAATTGGTTGCTCAAAGATAACGTCAAATGCGGAGAGCCGGTCGGTTGCTACAATGAGCATGTATTGAGAGTCAATATCATATATGTCTCTTACTTTTCCCTGATGAAGTAGAGGCAAGGATAGATCTATTCGAAGATGAGAGCTCATTTGATTACTTTAATAGCTGTATGGCTTTATTTTAATCGATTGAGCTAAGGATTTGTTTAAGTTGCTATGTATAGAAGTCTATTTAATTTTTAATTTTGTAAGTATTTGTTTAGCTCTTTTTTGAAAGCTTGCCATCTCAGCATTTGGAACGATTGATTTTTTGTTAAGCTTAACTTTTTCAGCATCTTTGTGAACCCCGTTGATGCGAATCTCATAATGAAGATGTGGCCCCGTAGACATTCCAGTAGTGCCCACATATCCAATGAGCTCGCCTTTTTTAACTCTCTTGCCGGACTTTAGACCCTTAGCAAATTTTGACAAATGAGCATATACCGTGACATACTCAGAGCCATGCTTTAGATAAATTACGTTGCCATAGCCTGATAGTGTGGCAACATACTTAACTAGCCCTTTTGCTGGGGCATATACAGGGGTTCCGCTTGGCGCTGCAAAATCAGTGCCTCGGTGAGGACGATAAGTCTTAAGTGTTGGGTGATAGCGGCGCAATGAAAATCCAGAGCTAATCCTACTGTACTTTGTAGGAGCAAATTTAAATGAGTCGTTTAGTGTTTCGCCTTTGGAATTATAGTATTTCTTTCTGCCAAGAGAGTCCTTGTGAGAGAAAAGCGCAATAGTTTTTCTTCCGCTAATATAAATCATGGCACTCGGCGTCTTCTCTCCTTCCCATGATAAAAAGAACCTGTCACCTTTTCTAAGGTCACGACTGAAGTCAATCTCCCATGAAAAGTTATCTACCATCATTTTTACAACTTCAGCATCAACGCCAGCCTTCTTGGCGTCGTAATTAAGAGACTTATTGATTGTAATAACAGTAAAGGAGACATCTCCAACAGGTTGTATGTTTGATTTTTCAAAGCTAAATCTTTTTCCGTCATAGTTTATGAAGAGCGGATTATCATTTGCAGGGTTAAATATAATTTGCTTGAGAGTATGATTATCATTAAGGCTAATCTCGAATTTATCACCGGGATAGATATTGTTGAGCCTTTGAGCCCTCGGATCTGATGTCATTAGTTTTGTCAACAGCTTGCCTGAAAGCCCTGTGCTATAGAAAAACTTATAAAAAGCATCTCCGCGCGAAACCTTAAAGCTAAAGTCATGCTGGCCGCCTGCAAAAGAGGGTGCTGAGAAAACCACACATGCTAGAAGCAATGAAATAAAAAAAGATTTAATCATTAGTGTTGGGTTTAGTCGTTTTTAGAAACTAACGACAAGGCAAGTTGACGTGAAAGCTGGTCATTTTCCACAACACTAGGGAGCGTGTCAAGATTTTGAGTGGGCGTCTCGTTGAGAGTTTTTTCAATTATCTTACTGATGTCTAAAAAGCCTATTTTATTTTTTAAAAAAGCATCAACAGCAACCTCGTTCGCTGCGTTTAGAGTGCCAGGGGCGTTTCCTCCTTGTTTTATGGCTTGATATGCAAGCTCTAAACATTTGTACTTTTTCATGTCGGGCGGAAAAAATTCCAGTGGAGGCTGTTTAGTGAGGTCTAGCACCTCGACTCCTGATAGCTGTCTTCCAGGAAAAGATAGCGCATAGGATATTGCACTTCTCATATCGGGAAGGCCCATTTGCGATAGAACGCTGCCATCATCATAATAGACGCACGAGTGAACAATACTTTGAGGGTGCACAATAACCTCAATTTGATTAGCAGGAAGATTAAACAAGAAGCTGGCCTCAATTACTTCGAGTCCCTTGTTCATCATTGTTGCAGAGTCAACAGAAATTTTTTGTCCCATTTTCCAGTTCGGATGATTACATGCCTCCTCTGGAGTGACATTACTAAGAGAGACAAATGGCGTATTTAAAAATGGCCCGCCAGAAGCGGTCAATTGAATTTTGTTTAATCCTTCCTTGCCAGCCTGAAGGCATTGAAAAATTGCGCTATGCTCAGAGTCAACTGGAATGATTTCAGCACCTGATTTGTTGGCGGCGTTCATTAGAAGAGCGCCGCCTAAAACCAGAGACTCTTTATTAGCGAGCATTATTCTTTTGCCAGCCATAGCGGCAGAAAAAGTGGACGACATACCGGCTCCACCAACAATTGCAGCCATAACAAAATCAGTTTGAACATGAGAGGCGATATCATCAAGTGCATTCTCACCGCTTAAGACTTCCACCCCCTTTGGTGCGAGCTTTCTTAGGTTGTTAGCCGCTTCTTCATCGACCAAAATTGCGTATTTTGGCATATGTTTTTTGCAGAGCTCATTCAGGCTT
>JAOGRV010000018.1:0-32916 GCA_028107545.1 Pseudothioglobus singularis (SeqCode)
GGACTTGCAGGCGTCTTTGGTTGGAACTATTACGTTGATTATCAAGATAGTCAGTCTTTGAATGCTCGATCGCTTTATTTAAACTATGCGTCAGACTCAGCCAATGTTGGTGCTTATGACAAACTGATTAAAGATCACTCTTCTAGCAGCTATGCTGATCAAGGCACTCTTTTGATGGCTAAATATTTATTTGATGCAGGCAATTACTCTCTAGCCCTTGATGCTCTTAAGCCCTTAACAACAAGAGAAAATTCAGTAATTGCTTCGACAGCAATATTACGGTCAGCGTCGCTTCATCTTGAACTTGGGCAGCATGAAGAAGCCCTATCTGCTCTTAACATAGAGAATGTAGAGGGCTTTTCGGGACTCTTTTATAATCTTGCTGGAGATATTTTTCTCAATCTTGGAAATATTGAAGAAGCCAAAAAGAATTACACTCTAGCGATTGACAACATCACTGAAAACTCTAGCCTTACGCAATTGATTCAGATCAAGCTGGACGATCTCAGTTAAAAACATTGCTGGTTACTGATTGTGAGCTACCCTATCATATCTCTGGTTGGCAGGCCTAATGTAGGTAAGTCAACGCTGTTTAATCGTCTAAGCAATTCAAGACAAGCCCTTGTCTCTGATTTTGAAGGACTGACTAGAGATCGTCAATATGCAAACATAGAGTTAGATAATGGTATTTATTGCTCTATTGTCGATACTGGCGGCTTAACTAATGAAGATTCAATCATTGATACGGGTATTCATAGTCAAGTAATTAATGCACTCAACGAGTCCGATGTCATATACTTTATTGTCAGCAATAAGGATGGAGTTACTTCCTTAGATTTTGATATTTCAGCCCAGCTAAGAAAGCTAAAGAAAAATATTATTTTAGTTTGTAACAAAGCTGAGGGTTTAAATAAAGCTTCAGCTTTAGAATTTTATGAACTTGGACTAGGTGATCCAACACTTATTTCAGCAGAACATAATCAAGGCATTCCTGACCTTATAGAAAAAACAATCCCACTACTTCCTAAAGCTATTGAGTTTAAAAAACCTGAACTAGAGGGAATTGCAGTTGCTGTTCTTGGTAGGCCCAATGTTGGAAAATCGACTCTAATTAATCGAATTTTAGGAGAAGAAAGAGTCATGGCGGTAGATCTACCTGGAACTACTCGAGATTCAATATTTATTCCTTTTGAAAGAGAGGGTCAGCAATACACTCTGATTGATACAGCGGGTATAAGACGTAAAAGGAGCGTAAGTGAAAAGGTCGAAATTTTTAGTATTATCAAAGCTAAAGATGCCATCAATGATTCACATGTTGTTATTTTGGTATTGGATGCCCATGAAGGAGTCACTGAGCAAGATGCAACACTCTTAGGGCTAATAGCAGACAAAGGAAGGGCCTTACTCATTGTTATCAACAAATGGGATGGCTTAGATGATTATCAAAAAAGTGAAGTAAAAAGAAAGTTAGATATAAAACTCTCATTTGTAAATTACGCAACAGTTCATTACATTTCTGCACTCCATGGCTCAGGTGTTGGTAAATTATTCTCGCCCATTAAAAGATCGTATGAGAATGCAGGTGGAAGGTTTCCTACCTCACTCCTAAATCGAATATTAGAACAGGCCAACAACACACATCAACCTCCTCCAGTTTCTGGAAAGAGAATGAGGCTAAAGTTTGTCAATCAATCTGATATTTTTCCACCCACATTGATTTTTCATGGTAACCATGTTCAAAATGTTCCAAATAGTTATGAGCGCTTTCTAAAGAATTTTTTTATTACAGCTCTCAAGTTAACGAATACTCCTATTAAAATTCAATACAAAAGTGGCGACAACCCATTTAAAGATAAAAAAAATATTCTATCTGCACGCCAAATTCAAAAGAAAAAGCGGCTGATGAAGTTTGTCAAAAAGAAATAAAATTAAAACTTTAAAACCTTCGAACTGAAAACTCATGAATTGCGATGGGGGACTCCTCCCCTGTGATAATTGACTCCACAATCTCAGCAGTTACGGGAGCTAGTGTAAGGCCTATATGGCCATGACCAAAAGCATAAATGATATCATTGCCTTTTTTTGAGGCTGAAATGACAGGCTTACTATCAGGAATTGATGGTCTAAATCCTAACCATGACCTATTTGACTTTCCTAAGTCTGGAAAAAAATTTGATGCACCACTCTCGAGATGATTAATTCTATGATTAGAAATCTGAGGACTAACTCCACCTAGCTCTACAGTTCCAGCCACTCTTAATCTCCCTGTCATTGGAGACATATAAAAACCTCCATCAGCAGAACAACAAGGTCTACTGAGGAGTGGTTCATTCATATCATATTCGACATGGTATCCTCTCTCAACATCTAAAGGTATATTGTCTCCCGCTTGTTTTGCAAACTTCTTAGAAAAAGCACCTGCAGATACAACTAGGTGATTTGATAATATTTTAGATTTGTCATCTAAAGTTACTTCGATACCAGTCTTTGATCTTTCAACATTCTTAGCAGGCTGCCTAACAACATGACATCCTTTATCAATACAAGCATCTAACAATAGCTTCATCATTTTTCCAGGATCACTCATATAATTACAGTCTGGAAAATAGGCTGCGCCGCCTTCAGTTAGATTAATATTAGGTTCCAACTTATTAAGCTCTGAAGGGGTTAGCATTTGTGCATTCAAGCCTAAAGTTTTTCTATGATTAATATCTTTTTCACCAGCGTCATAGATTGACTTTGACCTATAGATATAGATACTTCCATTACTATTAAGAAGAGAACTGCCATTAATTTGACTTGCCAAATCCTCCCAACGAAGCCTTGCATTAACTAGTAAGCCAGCGATCGATTGCGCATTTTTTGCAGCCTGTTTTGGCATCGATTGATACAAGAATTTCATTAGCCAAGGAGCAAGTGAGAGAATTTCAGAGCGTTTAATTGCAATTGGGCTATTTTTATTAAATAAAAGTGCAGGCAATCTCTTTATCACTTCTGGAGAGCCAACAGGTAGAACTGCATATTCAGCAATTGTGCCAGCATTCCCATATGAAGCTCCGGAGCCTGGCTCTTCGCAATCAATAAGAGTAACTTCCTTTCCTAGGTTAAGCATTCTTAGGGCAACTGAAAGGCCTATAACGCCTCCACCCAAAACTAAAATATCAGTTTTTTCCATCTAAAAAATCCCAATATTAAATAAAAGTGCACAGAATTTAGGAAAGAATCAAATTATGCGCTTCCTTTGCAGCGTTAATAAAACTTTCAAAGATTGGATGTCCGTCTCTAGGTGTTGAGGTAAATTCAGGATGAAATTGACAGGCAACAAACCAAGGATGATCAGTAATTTCAACCATTTCAACAAGTGAGCCATCATTTGACCTACCAGAAACTGCAAGTCCAGCTGCTTCAATTTGAGATATAAGCTTATTATTAACTTCATATCTATGGCGATGCCTTTCTGTCACTTTTGGAGACCCATAGATCTTTTGTGAATGACTTCCTTCAACAAGGGTACATTCTTGACCACCAAGTCTCATAGTGCCGCCTAAATCTGAATCAGTATCTCTTGTCTGGGTGTCACCATTTTCATCTTGCCATTCAGTGATAAGCCCGATCACTGGATAAGCTGTATTTTCATCAAACTCTGTACTATTTGCTCCTTTCATATCAGCTTTATGACGTGCAAACTCTATAACTGCAACTTGAAGACCTAAGCAAATTCCTAAAAATGGAATATTATTCTCACGGGCAAATTGAACGGCTTTAATCTTACCCTCAATTCCTCTTATGCCAAAACCACCTGGCACCAAGACTGCACTCATTTTACTCAAGCTTTCAGCACCATTTTTTTCTACCTCTTCAGAATCAAAATAATGAATATTAACTTTTGTTTGAGTATGAACACCAGCATGGATGAGAGCCTCTGAAAGGGATTTATAAGATTCAGTTAAATCCATATATTTACCAACCATTGCAATATCTACACTATGATTTGGTCTCTCCAACCTTGAAACAACATTTTTCCATTCTGACAAATCTGCTTTATCGCACTTTAATCCTAATTTTGAAACTACGACATCATCTAAGCCTTGACTATGAAGATCTTCAGGAACCTTATAAATAGTATCTTTATCTAACGAAATAAACACTGAATCTTCAGCAACATTTGTAAATAACGCAATCTTCTTACGATCTGAATCTTCTAACTCATGTTCTGATCGACAGATAAGAATATCTGGCTGTATTCCAATCCCTCTAAGCTCTTTGACTGAGTGCTGGGTTGGTTTTGTTTTAAGCTCCCCTGCAACCTTAATATAAGGGAGCAGCGTTAAATGGATGAATAAAGTATTTTCACGCCCTAACTCCAGGCTCATTTGCCTTATAGCCTCCAAGAATGGTAAAGACTCAATGTCACCAGCAGTTCCGCCAATTTCAACCAGAGCAATATCAGCATCATCAGCGCCCTCTTTCATTAATTTTTTTATCTCATCTGTAATGTGGGGAATTATTTGAACAGTTGCGCCCAAATAATCACCTTTTCTTTCACGTTCAATAACATTTTCATAAACTCTGCCAGCCGTAAAGTTATTCTTTTTACCTAACTTAGTTCGAACAAACCTCTCATAGTGCCCTAAATCTAAATCAGTTTCTGCTCCATCATTAGTAACAAATACCTCACCATGTTGAAAAGGACTCATGGTACCGGGATCAACATTTATGTATGGGTCTAACTTAAGAAGAGTGACATTAAGGCCACGAGTTTCAAGAATTGAAGCTAACGAAGCAGAGGCTATTCCCTTACCTAAAGAAGAAACTACACCGCCAGTTATAAAGATGTATTTTGTCATGTAAAACTAACAAAGTTTGAAATAGCTATGATACCTAAATTTGTGTAGAATATGGGCACATCCAAACAAACAAATAAAGATGGGTTATAGACAATTTGTAAAGAGGATCTTTCCATACCTCAAAAATCATTTAGGAAAATTAGTTTTCACCTCAATAATGATGGTTTTTGCAACCTTATTAGAGACAGCTATACCTGAAATTACAGGCCAGATAGTTGATACATTATTTTCTTCTAATCGTCCTAAAAATGAAGCATTTTCTTACTCTATTATTTTATTTTCAGTCATTGCACTAAGTTCATTATTTGCACTAATTTCTATCAGTGCAAGCTCATGGATCTCCAATAAAGTAATTATGGATTTGAGAGTCAATATGTTTACTAAATTACTTCGACTTCCAAAATCCTATTTTGATAAAAATACTACGGGAGAAACACTATCAAAACTTACTTTTGATGTTGAGCAAATATCGGCTGCAGCCTCTACCATTTGGCTACAATTTATTAAATCTTCATTTACCGTTATTATTCTGACAGGTTACTTATTTTACAAAAGCTTTCTTTTAAGTCTTAGCTTGATAGTCCTTCTTCCACTTGTATATTTAGCTGTAAAGTTTTCCACCTCTAGAATTAGAAAAGGCTCAGCCAGAGTTCAAGAATCAATGGGCAAAATGACCCACCTATTAGACGAAAATATTTCTGGCAATGATTTAATCAAAATATATCAAGCGCAAGAAACTGAAACGAATAAATTTTTTAGTATTATTAACACAATACGTCAGCAAAGGTTCAAAGTGGACATGGCTGGTGGTCTTAATACCTCCATTGTTAATGCCCTTATAGGCTTATCTTTGGCTTTTGTTGTTTATTTCTCATCGACATATTTGGTAATGAGTGCGGGTGACTTTTTAGCATACTTTACAGCAATGGGAATGCTTGTTAAACCAGCAAAAACACTGATTAATATAAACAAACCTCTGCAGCAGGCAATAGTAGCTGGGAAAAGTGTGTTTAGCCTGATTGATGAATCCCCAGAAAGCAATCCAAGCAAGAATTCAATTCATTCAATTTCTGGTGAGATATGTTTTGACAATGTTAGTTTTTCTTATGATAACGAAAAGCCTTCACTAGCTAATGTTAATTTAACAATTAAAAAAGGAGAGACCATTGCCTTAGTTGGATCAACTGGAAGCGGTAAAACTACGATGGTTAATTTATTAACTCGCTTTTATAATCCATCATCTGGACAAATATTAATCAATGGAAAAGATATTGTTTCTTATGAGCTAGAGTCTTATAGATCTAATTTCTCATATGTAGATCAAAATGTCCGTCTTTTTAATGACACCATTAGTGGAAATATTGCCTTTGGTCAAAAAGAGTCAATGTCAATGGATTTAATAAGGAATGCGGCAAAAGTATCAAATTCAATTGAGTTTATTGAAAAACTAGATAAGACGTTTGATTCTGATATTGGTGAAGATGGTGTAACTCTATCTGGTGGAGAGCGTCAAAGACTTTCGATAGCAAGAGCTATTGCAAAAGATAGCCCTATATTGATTCTTGATGAAGCAACCTCTGCATTAGATTCAGCAACAGAAAAACTTGTTCAGTCGGCTATTAATAAAATGCAACAAGATAGAACTACTATTATTATTGCACATCGATTAACTACGATACAAAATGCTGATCGAATTATTGTTTTAAAAAATGGAGAAATCATTGAGCAAGGAACTCATTCGGAGCTTATAAAAAATACAGGTGAGTATTCAAAGTTGCATCAGCAACAAACTTAAAACTATTTCAAATTAAGTCTAGAAGAGTGTCCAAATTCGATTACTATCGAGTTGCTCTCTGCATTGAGAAAGCTGCGACTTATATGTATTAGACTTATTCTCAACTTTCTTTGCAATAGAGATTAGCCAATCTTTCTTTTCATAGCTTTTCTTGTTGAATCCACCATGTCCTTCATGGTATGCCAAGTATTGACGATATGCATCTGTTTTACTTATCTTGGACCTCAGGTTAGATTGATTAGCATACCATCCAACAAAATCAATTGCGTCAGAAAAATTATCCCTCCTTGCATCTTTTTTTCCAGTTTTGAGCTGGTACCATTCCCATGTAGCTTTTTTAGCCTGAGTATATCCATAGGAGTCCGTAGGTCTCGCACCTGGGATAAATCCAAAAATTTTATTACGTGGTGGTTTTGCTCTTGAAGCGAAGCGGGACTCTTGATGGATAATAGCTAATTGCAAATGCATCGGCACCTTCCATTTCTCCTCACTAAGTTTAGCTGCGCGATACCAACTAACCTTTTCATCTAGCAAATTACATACATTTGTTACTTCCCTTGCAGGTGTTGATAAGCATCCTGAAATTGTAACTGCAACAAGTAATCCTAATGCTAAAAGTCTTTTCATTTATCCAAAAAATACAAAGTAAGCAACAATCAGTTGAAAGGCCAACAAAACTCCGAACATTGCTTTAATGTCATTATCAGTCAATGGCTCAGACTCCTCAACCACTTTTTCTAATTTAACATCAACTGCAACTAGACCCTTGTCAGAGCTCTCAACTTTAAATTTAACTCTTGTATCAGTTCTTAAACGTGATTTATTAAAAACATTTTTTTGGTGAACAAAGTACTTTTCACCATCATCTCCTGTAATAAATCCGTATCCCTTTGTGCCAAATTGGGCCACTATGCCTGTCATTTTTTTTGCCATTACACTCTCACTTTTTGCAGTAAATACACTGCCTTTTCAACAAAATCTACACCAAGATTTTGAAACATTGGCTCATTTTCAATATCATTAATACAGTCTAGCTCTCGACATTGAAAAGAACCTCTAAATAATTCATTGACCTCAGGTCTGCTAACTGCAAACGGTGGGCCAGATCTTTGATGCTGAGGATAATTCAAAGTTAACAATAAAATCCTAACATCTTTAACTATTATATCATTTAAATGTTTAACGTATTTTTGTCTTAACCCTTCATCTAGAGCGATCAATGAAGCGCGGTCATAAACTGCCTTCACCTCCTGCAAATGATTTGCTTCTAAATCAAAATAATTACCGCAATAAATTTTTATTCCATCGCCTTCATAAAGTATGAATCGATCTAAATTTGATATTGAATAGGATAAGTTGTTTTCTGAAAAAAACTGTTCTGCTGCGATACTACTCATCTCTACACCAATCACATTTATTTGATTTTCGAGTAGAAGTAACATGTCTTTAGTTTTTCCGCATAAGGGAACAAAAATCGTATCCCCTGGAGAAAGATTAAGTTGCTCTAGATACTCAATGAGCTGTCTATTGATTTGGTCGGCATGCCAACCTATCTTATTGTTTTCCCACCTACTGATCCAGTCAGTCATGGTTAATCCTTGTTATAATAAAACCAATCCTTGAGACGCTCAAATAAATGCATGATTTAATCATTTTAAACCATAAAATATTTTTTACTATTTAAATGCAATCTAACTTCATAAATACAAATTCATTCGACCCTATGAACTTATCATGACTCAAAGTATTGGTGACTGGTCTGAATATCTTTCTAAAGAGAAAGAAAAGGATTACTTTATCTCACTTTACTCGTTTCTCAACTCTCGTATCAATAATGAAATTTATCCGCCCAGAGGTAAATGGTTCAAGGCTTTTGAATATTCAAGTTATAACTCTACAAAAGTTATTATTCTTGGTCAAGACCCATATCATGGGGATGGGCAGGCGGAAGGGCTTAGTTTTTCGGTCCCAAAAGACAACATCATTCCTCCATCCCTAAGAAATATTTATAAAGAGCTGGAATCAAATAATGTAAATTTTGTGAATCCTGGTCATGGTAATCTTGTCACTTGGGCTAACCAAGGAGTCTTACTACTGAATAGTGTTCTAACTGTTGAAAGACAATCTCCAGCGGCTCATGCGAACAAAGGGTGGGAGGTTTTTACTGATCATGTGATTAGCCTTCTCAATGAGCATAAAAATAATTTAGTTTTTATACTCTGGGGCGCCTATGCTAATAAAAAATCTGAATTGATAGATAGCAGCAAACACCTAATACTCAGTGCTCCTCACCCATCACCCTTTTCTGCTCATAAAGGCTTCTTGGGTAGTCAACATTTTTTAAAAACTAATGAATATCTTGAATCAACCAATCAAAATCCTATTGACTGGAGAATACCTAAATGAAACTAATGGTTGATGATGCTGTTTGGGGGTTTAACAAGATTTTTTCTGAGTTTGGAGAAGTGGTAACTCTTCCAGGTAGAGATATTAGTCGAGAGAGTTTGTTAGACTGCGATATGTTAATTGTAAGATCAAGAACACAGGTAAATCAAGAACTATTAGAGGGCACACAAATTTCTTTTGTTGGTTCAACGGTTGCAGGTCTGGATCATATTGATGAAAGTTATTTATATAAAAACAATATAGCTTTCTCATCTGCTCAAGGTTGTAATGCTAATGCAGTCGCTGAGTATGTGATTAGTGCATTAGCAAATCTTGCGCATGATTATTGTTTCAATTTAACTGAGAAGTCGCTTGGAATTATTGGAGTTGGTAATGTGGGTAGAAGACTTAACTTTAAAGCAAGGCAGCTTGGTATGACTACGCTTTTAAATGATCCGCCACGAGAGGAAAAAGAAGGGGCTGATGGCTATGTCAGTTTAGAAAATGCTCTTAGTGCAGATATAGTAAGCTTTCATACTCCTTTAACAAAAAATGTGCCTTATCCAACTCATAATCTTCTTGGAAGTCAAAACTTTAATCTCATTACTGAGGATACAATTCTAATAAACGCGGCCAGAGGTGGAATCATTGATGAAGCCATTTGGGAAACAATCAATACCAAGGCTAATATTATTGATTGTTGGGAGAATGAGCCCAATATTAACCGGACTCTTCAAAAGTCAGCGTACTGGTCTACACCACATATTGCTGGACACTCTATCGATGCCAAGTTTATGGGAAGTTTTATGATCTATAAAGAGTTATGCAAATTCACACAAAAACCAATGAAGAGTGAAGTTGAAACGCTGATTAATCGTGAATCTATGGTGATTGAAGAAAAAACGCTTCATGCGACTCTAAATTCAATATATTCTTTCAAAGATGATGATGAGGTCATTTCGGATATTTCAAAATTTGAAGACTATCGACGAAATTACCCTGAACGCTTGGAATGGCATCACTTTAAAACTCAATTTAACATACCTAGAAAATAAATCAATACTAACTCTGCGAAAGCATATATTTGATAAGCATTGAAATTGAAATAATGACAATTAAGAGCCTAATTATTAGTGGATTGGCTTTCAATAAATAATGAGTTCCAAAAAAAGCCCCTATCATTTGCCCCATCATCATTAGAAGACCAATTAAAAAAGCGATATGGCCAAAACTAAAAAAGACTATGAATCCTGCAATATTTGATGCAAAATTTAATGGCTTTGCTAGGATTGTTGCTTGGATAATTTCAAGTTTCTTAATCATTACCCCTGTCATTGCAAAAAATGAACCAGCTCCAGGACCAAACATGCCGTCATAAAATCCGACTACTGGAACAGCAAACAATTCAAACTTTTTATTAGATTTAGGATTACTGGCGATAGATTTAGGCTTGGGAGAAACAATAAAATAAATTGCTATAAAAACGAGAACAATTGGAATTACAAAAGAGAGAAACTGCGTATCAACAAATTGAATGATAACTCCTCCCAATATTGACCCTATAAAAGAAGCGAACATTAGATTTTTGACAGAATTCCAATCTAATTTTTTTTTCTTAAATAATAAAAAAGTAGCTATACCAGTACCCATGCTGCCCTGAAACTTGTTGGTTCCAAGAACATATATTGGAGGAATGCCGCTTAAGAGAAGCGCAGGAACAGCAAGCAATCCACCGCCGCCAACTAGTGTGTCTAGAAAGCCCGCCACAACTCCAACAAAAAATAAAAACGTTAGAATTTCAATTGAAAAGTTAGCAATATCCATATAGATTACTTACTTACAAGGGTCGGAAACCAATCCTCTCTGAGGCGCTCCCCATTTTTTTGATTAATGCCTGGGAAACTTGGTGATGTTCTTCCTGGTCTTTGCTTATAAACTGCATCATCACCCAACAATCTAAAAGATAAAGTTCTGCTGATTGTATTGGCGATATTTGCATTCGCAGCATGAATTGTTTTGAAATTAAAAGCGACGACATCGCCTGGCTCTGTTTTCCATTCTTTCGTTGTAAATTCCTTAATGTCAGGAAGATCCATAAAAGCCTCACTGTCCTCATAGAAACTCTCATTACTAGCCCAGCTTGTCGGACGTATCTCTTTATTTAGCTGATGACTACCCGCTAATAGTTTCAAAGAAACACTCTTTTCTCTTGACTCTAAAGGGAGCCAAAAACTAACAGTTTGTTGACCTGAAACGCAGTAATAAGGCATATCTTGATGCCATGGCGTTGGAACACCAGAGTTTGTTTCTTTATAAAAAAAATGGTCATGAAAAAACTGTGCTGATTTAGACTTCATCAAGCTTGAAGCAATTAAAGCTAAAGAGGAATTAAATATAAAATCTGAATACTCTGGAATAGCCCTCCAATTATTAAAATCTTCTAGAAATTGTCCTTTATATTTTTCATGATGATGTGTCAATGCTCTTTCACTTGGATTCTCAATATGCCTCTCCGCCCCTTTTATTAGAGTTTCAATCCATTCACTAAAAACACCTCTAAGAATAACAACTCCATCCTCATTAAAGCTTCGAATATCTGATTGATTAATTAACATTTTCATAATGCTTAAGTTCTTAGTTTTCTTCAACACGCTTTAAGTTCTAATTAATTTATGATTATCCCTAAAGTCTAAATCAGAGAGAATATATTTATATCTATAGTCTTTTTATAAACAAGTTCAAACAACGGTATTATTAACATAATTTTTTTCTTGGCTACAAATGAAACTTCTTCGAGAAACTTTTACTATTAAAGAAATACCTAAGACATCCTGGAGCTCAGAAGATTCATACAACTTAAAACCAAAACCAACAACCTTTATTCTTTTAGTATTTGGTTTATTTTTATTTGGACTAGGTGAGAGTCTTTTAATTACAAGCGGTGCTGGAGTCGGCCCATATACAGTCTTGGCACAAGGGACATCTAATCTCACTGATTGGTCGCTAGGTTTTTCTACCTTTGTTATTAGTATATTTGTCTTACTATTATGGATACCTCTAAAACAAAAACCTGGAATGGGGACCATTTTAAATGCCTTTATTATTGCACTGACCATTGAATTTTCTGTTTTTTACCTGCCCTATCCTCAAACATACTTTTTACAGGTATTACAAGTTGTAATAGGTGTTTTGATCATTGGCCTAGGTAGCGGATTTTATTTAATCTGTAACTTGGGAGCTGGGCCAAGAGATGGCTTAATGATTGGACTTCAAAAAGTAACCAATATGCGAATATACTCAATTCGAACAATAATTGAGATTAGTGTAGTTGTTATTGGATCCGTTTGTCTTCTCAATAATATTGATAAGCTTCTAGGGGAGGTCGTTGGCCTTGGAACCATGATATTTGCGTTAGGAATTGGACCCTCTGTTGCATTGGGCATATCTCTTGTTGGCAGGCTATCAAAACAAACTTAGTATCTAAGTTACATAATTTCTTTTTTTAAATTGATCTGAATCCCATTCTCTAGATTCCATTATATTTTTCAAACACATGATTGCCTCCCAAATATCCTCAAACCTCATATAGAGAGGTGAGATACCAAATCTTAAGATATTAGGTTCGCGATAATCACCAATAACGCCATGTGATATTAAGGTCTGCATAATTGGGTATGCGTCATCATGCTTAAATGAGATCTGACTACCCCTCTGATCTGCATTTTTTGGTGATAAAAGCTCAAAACCAAACTCAGCACATTCTTGCTCAATCAAAGCAATAAATGCTTCAGATAATTGAATACTTTTTTCACGAACCATTTTCATTGATATTCCATTAAAGATTTCAAGACCACTTTCTACTGCTTTATAGGAAAGGATAGGTGGAGTGCCACAAATATATTTTTTAATATCATTTGAAGCTTTATATTGATCTTCGAAACCAAAAGGATTAGCATGTCCCAACCAGCCAGTTAGAGGCTGTGAAACATGCTCTATAAGATCATGGCTAACATACAAAAATCCAGGTGCACCTGGACCTCCATTTAAATGCTTATAGGTGCAGCCAACTGCAAAGTCAACATTGTATTTATGTAAATCCATGGGCATTACGCCTACACTATGGCTTAAATCCCAAACAACCAAGGCACCTTTCCTGTGAGCATGCTCTGTAATTTTTTTCATATCACTGATTCGGCCAGTTTTATAATTGATATGTGAAAGCATCACTACAGCAGTAGAAGAGTCAATATATTTCTCAATATCAGTTTCGCCCTCTTCAATTAAACAGCTTTCAAAATTATTGCCAAACATTTCATTTACACCTTCCAGGATATAAAGATCAGATGGAAAATTGGAGGCTTCACTCACGATTACTTTTCGACTTTTGTTTAAAATTAACGCAGATGATAAAACCTTAAACAAGTTCACTGAGGTACTATCAACAACAATAACTTCACCAGGATTAGCACCCAGTAGTGGAGCAATTTTATCTCCAAGAGTCTGAGGCATATTAATCCAATTTGCGTTATTCCAACTTCTTATTAACTCTTCACCCCACTCCTGATAAATTGTTTTCTCTAAGTTTTTAATGGTTCTCTTAGGCAATAATCCCAATGAATTTCCATCAAAATAAATGATATTTTTTGGTAAATGAAACTCCTCTCTATATTTTGCTAATGGGTCAATATTATCAAGATTCTGAAAATAATCTAAGTTAAGTTTATTCATCAATTCAAAAGTGTTAAAAACATCATAAAATTATAATCCAAATAAAAAAATCAAAGGGTCATTCACTTGTTTATAAAAACGATAAAATCAACTCATGGATAAAATTATTGTTCAATCTGAGGACTTTGATTTAACGACTGAAGTTGCTCTGGCTAAAGCGAGTAACTCTAACATTGGGGCAATTGTTAGCTTTGTAGGAACTGTCAGAGATCTTGAGTCAAAAAATCTAAACACAATGACTCTGGAGCATTATCCAGGGATGACTGAAAAATCGCTCAAGTCAATCGTTGATAAAGCAAAGAATAAATGGGAGCTCCAAAGCGTAACCATTATTCATCGAATTGGAAAACTTGATGTAAATGATCAAATTGTACTTGTGATTACTACCAGTCGGCATCGTCATCAAGCCTTTGACTCATGTAATTTTATTATGGACTTTTTAAAAACTGATGCACCATTCTGGAAAAAAGAATCTACTACAAAATCCGAGAACTGGGTGAAGTCAAGATCGCAGGATGAAGAGAAGAAAAAACACTGGAAAAATGAGAATTAAAAATCTTCAGGACTATTGAGATTAGTCAAGACTTCTAAATGATTTGAAACATCTACTCTTTTAGTGTTTTGCTGTCGATACCACAATGCCATTTTACGACCACCACTGTCTAAAAATTTATCCAAACTAGTGCTAAGGTTCGATTTCATCAAAGCAAATGTTGCGTGCATTATCGACCCATCGTGTGCAACGCAAATATCTGAGTCACTCAAAGACATTGCAGCAATCATATCATCAATTAGCTTTGAATCGATATAAGGACTATCACAAGGAAGGACTAGTAAATATTTAGTTTCACAGGACTTTAGCGCTTTAGAAATGCCAGCTAAAGGCCCTTGAAAATCTTTTAAATCATCAATAATAACCTCTCCATAAAGAGAATATTGCTCAGTATTCCTATTAGCACTTATAAAGATATGACTAGCTTTATTTTTAACCACTTCATGAACATATGCAATTAAAGGGGCGCCATCAAGCTCAATAAGGCCTTTATCCTTTCCGCCCATCCTCGATGCTCTTCCACCAGCTAAGATTACAACTGAAATTTCATTTTTTAATATTTTTTTCACTTATTAACTGTTCTTTTTTCAAGTTATTTGTAATTAGAAAAATGACTTGCAATTGTATAATACACTCAATTAATAATTATAACGATTCAACGGTATGAAGAATAAGGCGATCCCACCTGGCTCTGTAATGTTTAGTGATTCACTGATGAGTGCTGATGATGCTTTATCATTTCTGGTTGACTCATCTATTCCTTCAAGCCAAACTGAAGCAGTTTCATTGGATAATTCTGTTGGCAGGATTTTAGCCAAAGATATTCACTCAACAATCAATGTGCCAGGCTTTGATAATAGTGCGATGGATGGTTATACGATTGCGCTAGATGACGATCATGTATCCAAAAAAAACCTTACTTTTAATGTAGTAGACAGGATAACTGCTGGATCAACTGGTAACAAACTTGAAACAGGCTACGCTGCCAGAATATTTACAGGTGCCCCTATTCCTGAGGGTGCGAATACTGTTATTATGCAGGAGGAATGTCAGCCTTCAGATGATGGGTCTCAAATTCTTGTAAAGAGATCAATTCAATTGGATGAAAATATTCGTCCAACTGGTAATGATATTCGTCAAGATGATGTGATTTTAATCTCCGGAAAAAAGATAGAGCCCCAAGATGTTTCTCTTGCAGCATCTGTTGGTGTTGCTGAGATAATCGTTTTTAAAAAAATTAAAGTGGGTGTTTTCTTTACAGGAGATGAATTAGTTGAGCCTGGAAAACCCTTGTTACCAGGAAAAATTTACAACTCAAACCGCTATGCGCTTGTTGCATTACTTAATAGAATAGGTTGTGATGTTTTGAATCTAGGTAATATAGAAGACAAACTAGATTCGACTTGTGATGCTCTTGAATCACTTTCGAGTCAGTGTGATTTAATTATGACTACTGGCGGGGTTTCAGTAGGAGAGGAGGACCATGTTAAACCAGCTGTTGAAAAACTTGGTGAGCTTAACCTATGGAAAATTAGAATGAAACCAGGCAAACCACTTGCATATGGCAAAGTAAAGCAAATACCATTTATTGGCCTTCCAGGTAACCCTGTATCAAGTTTTGTCACATTTTGTATTTTTGCGTTACCGTTTATAAAGAAAATGCAGGGAAACAATCAATTCGCATCTAAAAAATATAAAGTCAAGACAAATTTTAATTGCAATCGAGCTAAGCCAAGGCGCGAATATGCTCGAGTTCGTATTGACTATTCTCATGAAACGCCTTCAGCCAACCTATATCCTAAACAAGGCTCAGATGTAATGAGTTCAGTGGTCTGGGCTGATGGAATTATTGAGATACCTGAAAATACTACTTTTGATAGTGGTACCATTCTCGATTATTATCCATTAAGTGAATTAATTCAATGAGTAAGCTAACCCACATTAATGAAAATGGTGATGCAGAAATGGTTGATGTTTCAGAAAAAGATATTACTGCGCGCGAAGCGAAAGCAAGCTCTAGAATTTTGATGAAGCCCGAAACACTTGAATTGATTATTTCAGGTTCTCATAAAAAAGGAGACGTTTTATCTGTTGCTAAAATAGCTGGAATTCAAGCTGCAAAAAAATGTTCCGAACTGATCCCGCTTTGCCATCCATTAATGCTCTCTAAAGTGAGTGTTGAACTCAAACCAAATATTGAAGATAGTTCTGTTGATATTATTGCTATAGCAAAACTTAATGGCAAAACAGGTGTTGAAATGGAAGCCTTGACTGCAGCAAGTATAGCCGCACTGACGGTCTATGACATGTGTAAAGCAGTTGATCGGTTTATGACAATTGATCATGTCCAACTTCTTGAAAAGAAGGGTGGAAAATCAGGTCATTGGACTCTTTAGTTATGAATCAGATTATTGATCCATTTAATAGGCGTATTACTTATCTAAGGGTCTCTGTAACAGATCACTGTAATTATCGATGTCACTATTGTAGAGACGAAGATCATCAAACGCATACAAAAAAATCTCAGGTTCTTACTTTCGAAGAGATAGCAAAAATTGTTCGCTTGTTTGCTGAATTAGGCGTAACCAAAGTTAGGCTGACTGGTGGAGAGCCACTGCTTCGAAAAGACATTCTTGATTTAACAAAGATGCTGGGAGAAATACCTGGCCTCACTGACATTCCGTTATCAACTAATGCTCACCTCTTGCCTGGATTGGCATCAAAACTTAAAAAAAATGGCATCAATAGGGCTAATATTTCAATTGACTCTCTTGATCCAGTTCGTTTTAAAGAGATTACAAGAGATGGCGATTTAGACAGAGTAATCAAAGGTATAGATGCTGCAATTTCTGTTGGCATTAAACCCATAAAGTTAAACATGGTTGTGATGAAAAGTATCAATGATGATGAAATTGAATCAATGACTGAATTTGCAATCAATCGAGGCTTAGATCTAAGATTTATTGAAACAATGCCTATTGGACTTGCTGGTATTGAAGCTGTAGATAGACATTACAGCGAAAGAGATATACTTTCCAGAGTGAGGGCTAGTTATGGTGATAAATTATTACCTATCCAGTCAAAACAAACTGATGGCCCTGCAAAGGCATTTAAGATTCAAGGAACAGAGACCAGTATTGGAACTATTTCAGCTGTTTCTAATAATTTTTGTAGTAGCTGCAACCGTGTAAGGTTAACTGCTAAAGGAGAATTGATTTTATGCCTTGGTCAAAAAGACTCGGTCTCTTTAAGAGATGCACTAAGATCGGGAATGAGTGACTCAAAAATGAAACAGTTAATTCTTGATGCTATTACCAAAAAACCAGAAAAACATTTTTTTGATTCTGTAATTGATAATATTAGTAGTCGACAAATGGTGGAGATGGGTGGATGAAAATTCTTTACTTTGCCTCTCTTAAAGAAAATTTAAAAACATCTGAAGATGATATTCGTTTTAACTCTCCAGTAACTATCCTATTAATTAAAAAAGAATTAATAGATAGGTATGGAGATCAACATTTCCCTAAAAAATATTTTATGTTCAGTGAATCACGAAATGGCCTCTGAAAACACTCTTGTTAAAGAGGAAGATGAAGTGGCTTTCTTTCCACCTGTTACTGGAGGATAAATAAAATAAGTATGCCTACACCAAAAATAAAAATTGGCTTTCTAACGATTTCAGATAGAGCTGCTAGAGGGATTTATGAAGACATTAGTGGCCCTTCAATGCAAGAATGGATTTCAAAAGCAGTTAAAAGCCCTTATGAAATTGTATCTAAAGTAATTGAAGATGAACAGCCTCAGATTGAAGGAACACTTATTGAAATGAGTGACGAACTAGGTTGCAATCTAATTCTAACTACTGGTGGAACTGGTCCAACAACTCGTGACGTGACTCCAGAAGCTACCGAGGCTGTATGTGAGAGAATCTTTGATGGATTTGCAGAACAAATGAGAAATGTATCACTTCGAACAGTCCCCACTGCAATTCTTTCACGTCAGATAGCTGGAACTAGAGGAAACAGTTTGATCATTAATCTTCCAGGAAAGCCAGTGGCTATCGCGGTATGTCTTGGTGCTGTTTTTTTAGCTGTTCCTAAATGCCTAGAACTTGTGGATGGCTCGATAATTGAAATTGATAAGTCTTTTGTTTCTCAAATATTTGAGTAGTCATTCTAATATCTTATGTCTAATGTAAGAGATTTATCACTTGACCTAATAAGAGGTTTAGCCATCATTATGATGATTGCTTTTCACTTTATTTATGATCTAAACTCTTTTGGCTTTACCCAGATCCCCTTATTTACCCATTGGCTTGGTATTGCTTGGCGCTGCTTAATTGTCTTTCTGTTCTTAAGTGCAGTAGGGATTAGTCTAGTTTTAGCGCATGAAGATCATCTAAAATTCAAAAAATTTTTGAAGCGTATATTTTATTTAGGATTGACAGCCCTTCTAGTTTCTGCTGGAACTTTTGTAATGTTTCCAGATGGATGGGTTTATTTTGGTATTCTTCATTTAATTTGGACTTCATCATTGATAGCAATATTATTTGTTAATCACCCGAAAACATCCCTATTAATTGCTGTAATAATTCTCATTGCTTCCATATTTGACCAGCCAGATTTAAGCTTTATTTCAAATATATTTGGGCCTTACCTGCCAATTGGAAGTGTAGACTTCTACCCCCTATTTCCATGGCTATCCTTTGTCTTTATAGGGATTTACCTTGGACATTACCCTTATTATAAGACAGTCTTTTCAATGAGATCGCACTGGATTCAAATGATGGGAAGGCATGCTCTAGTAATCTATCTTTCCCATCAGATAATTTTATTTGGTTTAGTGGCTTCAGTGTTCTTCTTGTTAAACTGATAAGCCAAGATTTTTTTTCTTTTTAATTTGAATAGACTTGGTCAGCTTTGAAGAGACTGATACTGGCTGTTGATTTGAATAATCTTCATGATTTTTTGCCACTAAATCTAAATCATAAAAGTAATTTACCATGACGCCCCAAGAATCATCCAAAGCATTCTGATTATCGTTTGCATGAGTATGAATATCAAAAAGATAAGCGCCATTCCCTAGATGAAAATGAGCAACAGGGTTTAAAGCAGCCCCTTTACTGTTCTTCTCTTGACTTAAGTAATGGTGTGTTAATCTGCGCAAAATTGCCATTCCTGGCGAAGAATTTCCAGCGCATGACTGAATATCTTTAATTGTCTGTTCTGGAATTTCATCAGCACCCGATAAGTTAACTTTTTCTACCCATTTTCTAAGTCCTGGAACAGGAGATAAAGTCACAAACTGATTAATTTGGTTAAACTCAAGCTGAATTTCTGAAACCACTTGCTTAATCAAGAAGCTGCCAAAAGAAACCCCTTTTAAGGCTATTTGGCAGTTTGAAATAGAATAAAAAACAGCAGTATTTGCATTTAATGGGTCGATAGGCTTTACAGAAGTATCAAGAATTGGCATTATTGAATTAGGCACTTCGTTCATAAGTGCTACTTCAATAAAAATTAGTGGCTCATTCGGCAGGGCAGGATGAAAAAAAGCATACAATCTTCTATCTGAGGCGGCCACTCTATTTTGAAGATCTTCCCAGTCAGAAATATCATGAACAGCCTCATACTCCATTATCTTTTCAAGAACCTGTGCACTTGTAGACCAATCAATTCGCTCTAATCTCAGAAAACCACGATTAAACCACGACTTGAATAAGTGAACAAAATCAAAGTCAAGAGACCTTAACTCAGGCAACTCCTTAATGAATGTTAATAGGGAACCCCTCATCTTTAATAAAGCTGGGGTTCCGTTTGGTATCTGGTTAAGCCTTCTAAGAAGTTTTTGACTCTTTGGCTCTATTATTCTATGTAAGTCTCTCAGTTGACGGTCATCATCAATATCAAGATCATTAATTGCTGATTTAAGTTGGTCACGATCAACACTAAACTCTTTTAATAGTTGAAGAAAAAAAACTTTCTTTTGTTCATCTGAAAGTTTTTCAAAATCCTCCAATACTAATTTTGCTAAGGAAAAAAGAGTTGACTCGCCTCTCCTGCTTATCAGTTGATGACAAAGATCAATAATGCCCTCAGGACTTGGTTGTTTTTGGCTTATTCGACCTATTCCAATTCGCTGAATAATTGAATTTAAAAAATTCTGATGTTGTTTCATCTTGCTCCTGAAATTGAGCAACTATTGTAGATTAATTATTGTAATTATTCAATAGCACTAAAACGAAAGACATTGACTGCAATATAATCATTATAAGCAGCCCCTGACTGAAGCCAATTCCTAGCCTTGACTGAAGATATTTTTGAGTTCAGCTTATCTTCAAGTTGAAGGAATAAGCCATATTTAAAAATATAATCTTCTTCTGATAACACGCACAATTCGCCATCAGAAATAATAAGGCTTTTCTCTGGCATATCTCCTGGCTGAGCAGTAAATGAAGCCTCACCATTTTCATTCATCAAGTCTGATAATTTTGTTTCAAAATATTCTTTACTGAGTGGGCTATGTGTATAGTAATTTATAAACAAATCTTCAGACTCAATCTCTAAGTAACCTCTCAAATCCTCAATAGAGGAAAACCTTTCATCTTCTATCCAAAAGATCACAAAGGCACCATTTGAGGCTCCAAGACCTAACTCTTTATCCTGAATCATTACAAGGGCGGAGCCATTAAGGATCGACTTCAAGAGATTTTGATCTAACGTTTTTATTTTGCGTTTAAAGTCACTTAGGTTCATATTATTTAACGTGATTGATATAACATAGATTTAAGGGTTTGAAAGTTAGTAGCAATTTTTCTTAGCGCATCTTCACCATCATCATTACTAACAATCCCCTCTTCAATTTCCTTGACTTTATCAACATACATTTTCTTCAGTGTATTTGTTGTTGCCAAAATTTCGTATACAGTTGGGGCTGCCTTATCCTTCCAATTTTCAGGCAAAAGAAAAGGATAACTTGGATCAAAATCTATTAATTTATCATCTTTTTGAATTACCATCACTTTGTTAGCGATATAAATAGTTGAGGCAATCTTTCTGGTAATTTTTCAAGGTTATCAATCACCATAAAACGATTTTTTCCAAAAATCCTAGCCACATACTGGTCAGCATATGGATCCAAACTGATGCAAAATGTCACAATCCCATGACCTCTAAGCTCTTCAACTGCTTTTTTTGCGTCCATACGAAGATGTTGTGGGTCATCTACATCGATATCTGCGGGCTCACCATCTGTCAAAACTAATAAAATTTTCTTTGCAGAAGACTGCGTTAATAAATCGATACCAGCATGCCTGATCGCCGCCCCCATCCTTGTCGAAAGACCCCCTTTAATTCCAGCTAATCTGCCTTTTACTTCATCATTAAAACTAAAATGAAATGGCTTGAATCGATAATACTGGACATCATGCCTTGAGTCTGAAGCAAAACCTGAAATCGTTAAATTGTCTCCAATTTTATCGATTGCCCATGAAAGCAGTGAGGTGGCTTCTCTCATTAGCTCCACGATTGTCTTTTCACTCCCAACAACCATGTCATTTGTCGACTCAGACAAATCCATAAGAAGGTTAACTGATACATCTCTGATGTGCTGAACCTTCTTAACATATATTCGATCTGAGGGTGTTGTTCCTACCCTGATATCCGACAGCGCTGTGACGCATGCGTCAATATCAAGCTCACTACCCTCTTGTTGCTTTTTTAACTTAACAAGTCCTTGGGGCTGCATCTGGTCAATCGCATTTTTGAGCTGATTTGCAATCGGCTTATGCTTTTTAAGAATATTATTGATAACCTCAGAGTCACCCTTTCTTAATCTTCTTTCATAAAGCGTTGCCCAATTCGGACGATACAACTGTAATTGATAATCCCATTCATTGTAATGAAACGGCTCACTAACAGGCTCTTTACCCTCGATTTCATTAATGCTTACACCATCCAGCTCATCAGGAAAGTACTCTGTCTCAAGTGTCCAAATTTCCTGTGCATCATCGCCTGCAGTCTCTACATCAAGCTCATTATACATCTCTATGATGTTTGCTTTTCTTCTCACCTGTCGCTGACTTGCAGGAACATAATCATTACCTTCTGAAACCCAGTCCAAGTCCTCATATTCCCATATATAGCGATTATCATCTCTGTATGAAATGGGAGCAGCAACTAGTGCTGAGGCACTTATTTTGACATCAGTCTCTGATTTGATAATTTCATAATACTCCAAACCTAACTCAAAGCTTATGTCTGAAGAGTTTTCGGATACTTTCATTTCTGTATTGAATAATTTTAAAAAATCTTTATTAAATGACTGCTTTGCTTTGTATTTCGAGTCAAGTGCCAACCTTGATAAATCTACTAAATCAATAATAAATGGATTGAGATCTTTCAAATCCTCATCCTCGGGGTGCAATGCAATCCATAGCTTTTTCATCCCTGGGAACTTCTTAATAGTATTTAATTCAACTCTTAAGTCCTCTATCAAAGAGACACAAGCAACCTGCAAAGGATTTAATTGGTCGCCTTTAAAGGCTGAAGTTGTTTCCATGATATGCGCTGCTGCATGAGCACAGACTGCTCGATAGCAATTTATACCTGGCACAATCCTGCCTGAAGCGTGCTTATAATCATCATAAGCGTCTGGAATATACATTACTCCATATTCAATGTATGGCTTTAAGCCTTTCTTTGTTTCATAGTCTCCAGAGGTTGGACGCAGAAAAAAATCACGGTTGTAAAATGCTCTCAAATAAAACTGAAGCTTTCTCTGATTATCTATAAAAAGAGTACCTCGCCTCTCCTGTTCAAGAATTTGAAGTGACTCGGCACTACTAAGCTCAAAATAAGCAATCTGAGCCTTAAAATCCCTATTGAAAGTTTCTGCTCCATACAGAACCCATCGCCGGAGTCCTCCCAAAGTCAGTTTACTTGTTAATAGATCAATGTTATTAAGCATTGGCCTCATTCCTCGAGGGGCAAGTGCAATCATCCTTTCTAATAATCGAAGGTATCCCTTCAACAGATCAAAATCACTCATTCGTCTTGCAACGTTTGGGAGGCTTGAAATCATTAATACAATTACGGCAGCTGAAGTTTGAGAGGACAATTTCATTATCGAAAAGACAATTTCACCAATGATAGACTCACCAACTTCTCTAACAACCATGGGGGTTTCTTCTAGGAATGAAATAACCATGTCCTCACCCTTTCCCATTGCATGAAGGGCGCCAGCACCATCTAGGTACACTTTAAGGCCATTAGGCGTCATCACTTTCGAGGCCTCTACAAAACTTCCAGTTAAAGCATCATGAAGGACGCTAGAGGGATTTTGAAACTTATCCTCAAAATCCGATAGTTGAACCGAACTCATATCAGTTTTTTATTCAAAAAAAGTATCAATAGCGGCGTTCAAGGTGTCCACGATGTCCAAGTCATCAGTTATGGGATTAACCATAGCAATTTTGCAGGCTGATTTTTGATTCACCTTGTCTGCAATTAGTTGTCCTGCATATACGCACAATCGAGTTGAGATCCCTTCATCTAAACCATGGCCAACTAAGTTTCTTGCTCTTTGGGCCACTTGAACTAACTTGATAGCAGTTTCTTTATTGACACCAGACTCTTTTGCAATAATATGAGCCTCAGTTTTTTCATCAGGATAATGAAAATTAAAGCCACAGAATCTTTGCTTTGTTGACTGTTTAAGGTCTTTCATTAAGTTTTGATAGCCTGGATTATATGAAATCACTAACTGAAAATCTGGATGTGCCTCAATCAACTCTCCCTTCTTATCAAGTGGCAGGGTTCTTCTATAGTCAGTAAGTGGATGAATTACAACAGTTGTATCTTGTCTTGCCTCTACCACTTCATCTAAATAACATATACCACCAAAGCGAGCCGCCATTGCTAGTGGACCATCTTGCCAAATAGTGCCCTCTTTATCAAGCAAAAACCGTCCCACGAGATCACTCGCAGACATATCTTCATTGCAAGCAACAGTGATTAATGGTTTATCTAATTTAAAAGCCATATATTCTACAAAGCGAGACTTGCCACAACCTGTTGGTCCTTTTAGCATCACTGGCATACGGTTCATGTAGGCAGCTGTATACATTTCAATTTCATCTTCTTGGGGCTGATAGAAGGGCTCTTCAGCAATTTTATATTGGTCTAATTCATTCATAATTTAATCCTTTCGAAAAAAAAACCCCTGCTGTTAGACAGGGGTTTATCCAATCAAGCTATCATGATTTTACTTGATTATTTAAAACCTTTGCCTCTGTAAATAACCATAGATGCGCCTTGTGATTGAGCATAGTTATCATAACCAATTAAACGCACATGATTATCTGGGTTAGCCTCATGACAGGCTTTGCATTCATCAAGAATAGTATCAATATCTGTTTCTCCGAAAAGAGGTAATTTCCACATATACCAATAGTTTCCAGTTGCATTTTCAACCTCAGTATGCTCTACTCCTGGGTTGTAGCCTTGGTCAACAATATATTGAACTTGCTCTCGGATTTGCTTGTCTGTCATTGCTGGTAAGTATGAAAATGTCTCAAATTTTCTACTCGAATTATCACTTAAGCGTGAAGGATAGTCTTGAACTTTACTCATAATAGTTTCCTTATATTTAATTTATTCTATACAGTCAATTTTATTTATGCTGTATATCTAATTTATCAACAGTATCAAACTCAAATTTAATTTCTTTCCATGTTTCCATCGCCACTTTAAGTTCTGGCGAATGTTTTGCAGCATTGGTGAGAATATCTTTAGATTCCTTCTCTAGCTCTCTTCCTGCATTTCGCGCTTCAACACATGCTTCAACAGCAACTCGGTTTGCAGCAGCACCGGCAGCATTACCCCAAGGATGTCCTAGCGTACCACCTCCAAACTGAAGTACTGAATCATCACCAAAGATATTAACTAAAGCAGGCATATGCCATACGTGGATGCCGCCAGATGCTACGGGTAACATCCCAGGCATTGAACCAAAATCTTGATCAAAGAAAATACCTCTTGAGCGATCCTCTTTAATAAAGCTATCACGCATACAATCGATCCAACCTAATGTAGAATCGCGATCACCTTCAAGCTTACCTACAACAGTTCCTGAGTGCATATGATCACCACCAGAAAGCCTTAGGCATTTTGCAAGAACCCTAAAGTGAATACCATGGTTAGGGTTCCTATCAACAACAGCATGCATAGCTCTGTGAATGTGAAGCAATAGTCCATTATCACGACACCAGTTTGCGAGGCCAGTATTTGCTGTAAAGCCAGCCGTAAAAAAGTCATGCATAATTATTGGTGTACCTAACTCTTTTGCATACTCAGCTCGCTTATACATCTCTTCAGGAGTTGGTGCTGTCACGTTTAAATAGTGTCCTTTACGTTCACCTGTTTCTTTCTCAGCTCTCTCAATGGCATCTTGAACGAATCCAAAACGATCTCTCCAACGCATAAATGGTTGAGAGTTTACGTTTTCATCATCCTTTGTAAAGTCTAGACCGCCTCTAAGTCCTTCATAGCATGCACGACCATAATTCTTTGCCGAAAGACCTAATTTAGGCTTAATGGTGCAGCCCAACATGGGGCGTCCATACTTATTCATTTTGTCTCTCTCAACTTGAATTCCGTTAGGTGGACCTCCACAGGTCATAACATAGGCAATTGGGAATCGAATATCTTCAAGTCTGAGAGCTCGCAGCGCTTTAAAACCAAACACATTTCCAACAAGAGATGTTAAGACATTAACAATAGAGCCTTCCTCAAATAAATCAATTGGATAGGCAATAAATGCATAGATAGCATCATCCGAACCTGGAACATCTTCAATTCTATATGCCCGACCCTTATAGTGATCAAGGTCTGTCAACAAATCTGTCCATACTGTTGTCCAAGTTCCGGTTGAAGACTCTGCAGCGACAGCTGCAGCAACTTCTTCTCTTGGAACACCCGGCTGAGGCGTTATTTTAAAACAAGCCAGAATATCAGTATCTTTTGGCTCGTATTCGGGCATCCAATAGGTGTCTCTATATTCTTTTACTCCAGCATCGTATCCTTTTTTTGCCATTCTAAACTCCCCTCTATAGTATTTATGTAAAAATGAAAGTCATTATAGATGTCAATATAAATAATGTAAAATAATATTTATTTATAAAATCATTAGTTTTACTTATGATTAATTATACTCTCAAACAACTCTACAGCTTTGAGTCTGTAATAAGACTTGGAGGCTTTACAACTGCCAGTAAAGAGCTCCATATTACTCAGCCTGCTGTTTATATGCAGGTTCAACAATTACAAGAAAGTATTGGTACTAAACTATTCGATATCAATGGTAAAAAAATTAGCCCAACCTTTGTAGGCAAAAAAATTTATAAAACTGCACTCGACACCATTAGCTCTCTTGAGAGCTCCAAACTTGAAATTGATGAAATTTTAAATCCTGACTCTGGACATCTTCAAATAGCAGTGGCGACGACAGCAAATTCGTTTATTAGCGCCTTACTTGCAAAATTTAAAAAAGCTTTTCCAAAGATGACCTTTTATATTGATGTAACCAATAGACAATCACTCCTAGATAATCTTAAAAATAATAATGCGGATCTTGTGATCATGGGCGAACCACCAAAAAATAGTCCTTTAACTTCTCAAGCTTTTATGCAAAACCCCTTGATTGCTATTGCTCATCCTGAGAATGAATTACTCAGTAAAAAAGATATATCAATTAAAGATTTGTCTCAGGAAACTCTTCTTACTAGAGAAATTGGATCAGGCACAAGAATTACAATTGAAAGATTTACAGGTCTCAATTTTAATTCTGATATTCAGATTAATTCAAATGAAGCAATTGTTGAAGCTGTTCAAGCTGGCTTAGGAATTGGGTTCGTGTCGATGCATTCTGTCAACCTACAACTTAAAAATAAAATCATTAGACAGCTTGATGTAGAGCCATTTCCTATCTTAAGGCAGTGGCACATTGTTCACCATGCCAAAGCTGAATTATCTCCAATTGCCAGAAGGTTTAAACAGTATATTATTGACAACACAAAGAATGAAAAATATCTTTAAGAATCAACTACGGTACTCTGCATTAATTTTTACATAGTCGTATGAAAGATCCGTTGTCCAAACACTTTCAGAAGTCTTTGCATCACCTAAAGCAACACTAATAGTAATCTCAGGTTTTTGCATTTCACTAGTGCCAGATGCCTCTGAATAGTAATTGCTAACCTCTCCAGAAGAAATAACTTGAAGATCATTTAAAAATATATCAATATTATTAATGCTCAAGCCATCAATTTTTGATCGCCCTACTGCAGCCAGAATTCGGCCCCAATTTGCGTCACTTGCAAATAGTGCTGTCTTAACTAATGGTGAATGAGCAACCGTATATGCGACCTCTAAACAATCTTTATTAGAATCTAATCCACCCACTTTTATTTCTACAAACTTAGTTGCACCCTCTCCATCCCTAACAATCATTATAGCTAACTCTTTTGTTAATTCATTAAGTGCCAATTGAAATTCATTTTTACAATCTTTGAGCTGGACTTCAGATTTATTGGTAGCGCTCAGAGTACAGGCATCATTTGTTGACGTGTCGCCGTCTACTGTAATGCGATTAAATGATTGATTTACTGCAATTGTTAAACAATCTTGTAGCTCTTCTGAGGATGCATTAATATCACTTACTATAAAACTAAGCATTGTTGCCATGTCTGGCCTAATCATTCCAGAACCTTTTGCAATCCCAGAAAGACTGACAGTATTCTCACCAACTCTAAAAGAAGTAGAATATGACTTTTCAACTAGGTCAGTTGTCAAAATTCCTTTGGCGACACTCCTAAGGCCGCCTTTAGAAAGAGAACTTACAAGAAGATTTGCATTATTTTTAATTGCATCTACAGGTAACAATTCACCAATTACGCCTGTTGAGAAAGGCAATACCTGTTCAGGCTTAATAAGAAGTTCTCGGGCTAAAATTTCACATGATTCAAATGTATGCTCCAGTCCTTTTTTACCGGTGCCAGCATTAGCATTTCCACTGTTAATTAAAAGCGCCTCTACATCAGAGTTTAAGTGGTTTTTTGCAACTATGACTGGTGCAGCACAAAAGATATTTTGCGTAAAAACAGCAGCAGTTTTACTTCCCTTTACAAGTGAGATTAAGGAAAGGTCTAGTGCATTATTTTTCTTTATCCCTGAGTAAACGGAGGAGCATTTAACACCTTGAACTTCAAGTAAATCAATACTCATAAAAAGAATTTTAAAATGTAATTAAGATTATTTTACCTAATTCAATTAAAGCCTTCTCTTAATTAAATTTTCAGGTTACTGACTTAATATTTCTTGTTATCAAGTTTATTAAAAAGGAGCATAATAATTGCACCAAAAAATACCATCATTAGAGCTGGAATAGCAGCCCTCTCATATAGTCCTTCAGAGCTCAATTCAAAAACCCTTATGGCAAGCGTATCCCAACCAAAAGGCCTTAAAAGATAGGTAGCTGGAAGTTCTTTCATAACATCAACCGCGACTAACAAGCCTCCAGCTAAAATACCTGGCATCATCATAGGTAGATAAACATCTATGATTAAACGAAGCCTAGAAGCGCCTAATAATCGAGCACTTTGTCCATATACTGGCTTGATTTGCTCACTGGAGGCACTAGTAGAATTAAAAGCAATTGCCATAAATCTTGATACATAAGCAAAGAGCAGCAAAGAAACAGAGCCAAAAAGAATATGGTTTATTGATGAACCGCCAAGATAGATACTAATTAATGAGATGTTTTGAACGCCATACAGCAAGCCAACTGCCATCACTGATCCTGGTAATGCATATCCAAGAGTTGAAAATTGAATCAGCAACTGCAAGCCTTTACTCTCTGACTTTCGTCGACTAGGAAGTGCCAATACTGTTGCAACAAAAACCGTTAAAACGGTTGCACTGAGTGTCAAAATTCCACTGGATACAAAATAGTCAAAATAGCGATGAGTCCATTCAATAGAGAATAATTTAGCACTCCAAATTAATATCTGAAGTAATGGCATTGCAAATGACAACATAAATACACCAAACACAAAAAAGAAGATTAGCCAACCAATAGCTCCTTTTGCATAATAAGCTTTAACATTAGATACATCAGAAGAATAATACTTAGCACTTCCTCTTGCTTTTCTTTCAAAATAGATAAGAAAAAAAGATACAAGAACCAACAATGAGGCTAATTGAGCGGCTACCTCAATTGAACGAAAATCCCCCCATGCTGAATATATTGCAGTTGTAAATGTTGAATAATTAAATAATGAAACAACTCCAAAATCTGCTAATGTTTCCATCAAAGTTACCAATAAGCCGGCAGCAATTGCAGGCCTTGCAAGTGGAACAGAAATTCGCCAAAAGACTCTTAAAGGTTTTGCTCCTAACATTTTACCAGCTTCGATCATTTGCATCTTTTGACGCTTAAATGAGGCTCTTGCCATCATATAAACATATGGATAAAAAACCAAGACAAAAGTCAAAATTATTGCCCAGTATCCTGAACGAATATCAAAACCTGGAATCCCTAAATACTCTCTCAACCATACCTGAGCGTAACCCGAATAGTCAAACACACCAAGATAAACGAAAGCTAAAACATATGCAGGGATTGCAAAAGGAAGAAATAAAGCCCACTCTAGCCAAGCCCGGCCAGGAAACTCCACCATAACAACAAGATATGCCAATATAGTTCCTAAAATACTCACCCCAATTCCAACACCAATCAACAGAATCAAAGTTGAAGTAACAAGGTCAGATAGTAATGTCTGAGCAAAATGTGACCATAAATCTGTGCCAGGCAAAAGCCATGCTGAAGAAACTACAAATATGGGAAGAGCAACCGTTAAAGCAAGCAGACCTATTAAAAAATTTGATTTGATAAAAACCTTTTTCATTAAGACAAGGATCGAAAAAAGTATTCTATTTTAATAGAAATTATCCAGAGCTTAGATAAAGCCCTGGATAAAGTTAAAGTTCTTCTAGAGTTTTTATTTATATCCCAACCTTTGCATTAATTTAACTGCATCAGCTTGTAATATACCAGCTATGGAAAGATTCATCTTGTCCTGCTTAAAACCACCCCATGAAGAAACAATTTCATCAGAATCAATATTTTGATTTGCAGGATATTCTTTATTGAGAGAACCATAAATTGCCTGAGCTTCAGCTGAAGACAACCATTCCAGTAATTGAGTTGCACCAGAAGGATTTGAGGCATGCTTAGTTATACCAGCACCAGAGACATTAACATGAACGCCTGTAGTTTCTTGGTTTGCCCAAAAAAGCCTCACAGGAGCATCTGGAGTTTTCTCAATTAATCGCCCAAAGTAATAAGTATTGACTAATCCAACATCACATTGGCCTGCAATTATTGCATCCATAACATGAGAGTCTTTTGCATTAGGCACTGCTGCTAAATTATTTACCCAGCCACTAATTATTTCAGAAGCCTTGTCCTCACCTTGATTATTAATAATTGAGGCAACCAAAGACTTTGTATAAATCTTTTTACTGGTTCTCAAACATAGCCTTTGATTCCAAATACTTGAAGCCAAGTCTCCATAAGTAGATAAATCAGCAGGCTTAACGCGATCAGTACTATAAACAATTGTCCTCGCTCTAACTGACAGTCCTGTCCATAGTCCATTTGGATCTCTTAAGTAAGATGGGATGTTGCTTTTAATAGTTTCAGTACTAACACTTTGAAAAATATCCTGAGTACCGGCATACCAAAGATCTCCAGCATCAACTGTCATAAACATATCTGCTGGCGTGTTATGCCCTTCCAACTTAAGTCTTTCTATTAGGTCACCCCCACTTCCAGTTAGATAATTTACTTCTATGCCTGTTTTTTTTGTGAATTGTTCAAAAAGAGGCTTTATCAAATGCTCTTTTCTTGAACTATAAACTGTGACCTCATCCGATGCAGCCTGAATCTGAGTGACAGTGCCCATTAAGATTGTTGAAAGAGTTAAAGAGAGAACGATGGAGAGCTTTATATTCATTGCTTTTTCCTTGGTTAATTAAAAGTAGTTGTTGTTTTTATTTCAAATGATAATCATTATCATTTGCGAATAATACACAATATCAAACAACAAGCAACTGTTTTTTTTCAATTTTTCCAATTTTATCTGCAAATACTTCCGCTTCCTTTTCATCATGAGTTACAAGTATTGATGTGACTGACTTCTTCTTTAGTATATTTCTAACATCCCTAATAAGTTCATCACGATGAGATTTGTCAAGGCTAGAAAAAGGCTCATCAAGTAGTAAAAGTTTGGGTGAGTTAGCCAATGCCCTTGCTAGAGAAACACGCTGCTGCTCTCCACCAGAAAGCTGATGGGGGTACTTCTTTTCTATTCCACTAAGACTTATTAGTTCTAAAAGTGAGGTAACTTTAAGACTTTTTTCATCTTTAGCAAGGTGATCTATTCCAAAACTAATATTTTGAAAAACATTCATGTGTGGAAATAGTGCGTAATCTTGAAATACCATTCCAATTTCCCTTTGTTCAGGCCTTACTGAATGAACGCCGCTCATACTAAGATCCTTCCCATCTAAAACTACAGAACCATCCTTAGCTTTCTCAAGGCCAGCAATAAATCTCAGCGCAGAGCTTTTTCCACTGCCGCTATCGCCTAATAGAGCAAAAATATCGCCACTTTCTAGATTAAGATTGAATCCATCTAGGACATGATTTACGTCAAATGTGATTGACAAATTACTTACACTTAGCATTTTTAAATACAAATAATAATGATTCTCATTATTATATAAGAGTAATTCTATAAATGTAGATAATATATCTAGACTTAAAGCCTACTGAATAATTGGTAATTCAGCCACAGCTCGAATACTGAGCCACTCAGGTCCATCCTCAGTGATAACAATGTTTTCCTCATGAACCATCTCTTTTCCTGGAAGGAATGCCATACCTGGCTCGAGTGTTAGTACAACTCCAGGCTCAAGAATAGTATTATCAGTCTGCGTATTGGAGGGCCATTCTGTTAGCTGCATGCCTAATCCATGACCTAACCTTCCAACAGTGTTTCCTAGTGCGCCGCCTTTTTGAAGAACATCATTCATTGCATTGAATATATCTGAGGTGGTATTGCCTACTTGAGCAGCATTAAAGCCAGCCTCAGTCGCCTCATAGGTTACCCTGTATGCTTTTTTGGCTTCATCACTTATTGACCCAAAGGCATAGTTTCTATCGAAGTCACAATAATAACTATCAAAAACTGAGCCCGTATCAATGATAAATAAATCGCCTTCTTCTATGATCTTGTCCGTTGGACCCATAATGATTGAGCCATACCCCTCTTGTCCTGAACCAGAAACGATATAGGGCGAGTCATCGACACCTAATGACAAAAGATGTTGTTTAAAGCGCCTACAATTTTCTTGCTCACTTTCACCCGCACAAAGAAAGCCCTCTAAATCAATAAAGCCTTGAGAAGTAATCTGGCATATGTGTCTAATTTTAGCTATTTCTGCCTCTGACTTCACAAAACGAACTTTTCGCATGATTGTGTTAGC
>JAOGRV010000019.1:0-32406 GCA_028107545.1 Pseudothioglobus singularis (SeqCode)
GATGCTTCATTGAGCTTGAGAGCCTCATGATAATAACGGGTCTCAAAAAGTTATCAATGATTGTGCCCGCTATAATGGCGCCAAAAATAATAATAATAATAGCGCTGGTTAGCTCCCCAATAGCAAACAGATAGATTGAAATTGGAAGCCAAACTAAAACGCCTCCTAAAATTGGAATAAAACTAGCAAGGGCCATCGCTACGCCAAAAAATAACGCAGGCAGACCAACGATCATGGCTCCAATTGCAAACGCAATGCCTTGCGTTAGAGCAACTAAAAAAACGCTTCCTACTAGGGTCAGTGAGAGTCCAGAGAACTGATTAAGAAGTAAATCATTAATCTTATTATCCAGAGGAGAGACCTTTCTTATCTTTTCAATGAAAGAGGGGCCATCTATATAAAAATAGTAAAGTGAGAAGATGGTAATAATGACAAAAAAGACGAACTGACTGGAGAGCTTCGTAATGCTTTTAAGAATTACAATAGAAAAGTCTTTAATTGCGATAGCAATACTCTCAAGATTGTTTCTAAGTGAGCTATCTAAAAACTCTCGAATAGAGTCGGACAAAGGAAGACCCATGATAATTTCGTCTGTAATTCGACTAATTTCATTGAGCTGAAAGTCACTCTGAAGTCTGTTAATGAGCGCACTAGTCTCGATACCACTGACTAACAAAATGTATCCAAGGGGAAGAATTAATAACACCGTGACAAGCAGAGTCATCATAAGGGCTGCTCTATTTTTGGACTGTTTCTGTGCAAGCTTATCAAAACTACTAAAGGTCGATATACAAATCAAAAGGGATAAGAATAGGTAGGCGATGAAGGGAGTAAATAGCCAGACTATTGCAAGAATGGAAAGCGCTAGAAGAATTAATACTAGACCGTTACCATGACGATTATTAACACTTTCTGTCACATTGACTCCTTGTAGTTATCCCTTCTTAGAGAGATAAAGTATACTATATTGTTTTAAATATTAAACAAGAATACATGCAAACAGCTTATCTTGCAGGCGGTTGCTTTTGGTGCGTAGAAGCTATATTTCAACGCGTTAAAGGTGTCAAAGAAGTCGAAAATGGTTACTGTAACGGAACAACAATAAATCCATCCTATGAATCAATATGCACTGGCCAGACAGGGCATGCAGAAGTTTTAAGGGTTGACTTTGATGAAGACGAGGTAACCTTTGAGGCGTTATTAGAAGTTTTTATAGAAACGCATGACCCAACGAGTCTTAATCGGCAGGGTGCTGATAGAGGAACTCAGTATCGATCTGCTGTCTTCTATACAAATGATTCGCAAAAAGAGATTGCAACTTCAGTGATTGGAAAAATTAAAGGTGCTGTGACTGAGGTTACAGAGCTTGATGTTTTTTATCCAGCTGAGGGTTATCATCAGAACTACTTTAATAACAATTCAAATCAGCCTTATTGCCAAATGGTGATATTACCTAAAGTGACTAAATACTTTAAATAGAGAGATTCATGGAAGATCAAGAACTATTGAGATACTCCAAACAAATTATGTTGCCTCAGGTCGATGTTGAGGGCCAGCAAAAAATTATGGACGCTACAGTCCTTATTGTTGGAATGGGGGGTCTTGGATCACCAACCGCTCTGTATTTGGCAGCAGCTGGGGTAGGGCACCTTATTATCGCTGACTTTGATCAAGTTGAACTATCAAATCTACAGCGACAAATTATTCATCAGACCAAAGACATTGGTGATGACAAGGTGAACTCTGCAAAGAACAAGTTGACTGAGCTCAATCCAAACATTAAGATCACGATTGCTAACGAACTTATTCATACCGGTAATCTCCCTGATCTTATTAAAGGGGTCGACATTGTCTTAGATGGGACTGACAACTTTGAAAGCCGCTTTGAAATTAATCAGATCTGCGTTGAGCATCAGAAACCTCTTGTCTCAGCTGCTGTGGTTAGATTTGAAGGTCAGGTTTCAGTTTTTAAGGGCTATGAAAAAGACCAGCCCTGTTACCAGTGCCTCTATAGTGTTGAGGGTGAAGACAATGAAAGCTGTATAGATAATGGAGTGTTAGCGCCTGTTGCTGGACTTGTTGGTACCATACAGGCTTTGCAAGTGATTAAAGTTATATTAGATTTAGGAGACCAGTTGTGCGGCTCTCTTCTTCTTATTGATGCCCTTGATTTAAGTTTCAGAAAGGTTAAGATTAGTAAAGATTTGAAGTGCCCGGTTTGTAACTCAAGTCAATAATAACAATAGTTTTTATGGAGTTTAAAAATGTTAATTTTTATTAGTACCCTGGTTTCGGTTGGTTTTGGATATTTATTTTTTAGGATTGTAAAGCCAAAATCAGAAGTTGGTAGTAAGCCTAACTTCTATGCGAGAACCTTTCTTGCTTGGAGCCTTTTTATTTCAACTTCTTTTTATATCCAGCCTTTTGCAATGAGCCCAAGTATTAATAATCTGACTCCATGGTTTTCAGTCGCAGTTCCTTTTGGATTAATCGCAACAATTATTGGCTATCTTTACGGTAAATTTAGATAGTTTATTTATTATTGAAACGGGGCGTAGCGCAGCCTGGTAGCGCACTTGACTGGGGGTCAAGTGGTCGCAAGTTCAAATCTTGCCGTCCCGACCAATACTTACTGATTACTTTAAGATAAAACCTGTTGGCTACAACATATTTAACATCATAAAGGTACATATCCTCTTTAACTACATTTAAGTTAAAGACACTTAAATTCTATACCTTTTTGCAACTAAGTGTACATATTTTGTACACAAAATGCATAGTTATTATTCGAAATTTAAGGGGGGTAGAAGAGCAAATTCAGATACCTAATATCATTGTGTATTACATACGATAAAGATCGCTCTATTTTACGCCTCAAAAACACCTCTGAGAGCCCCATATTTGCCCATATAAAGCACCTTATTTTGCTTTAATGATAATGCTTGAAAACCCTATTCCAAAGGCATTTAAGAGATATTTGATAATTGGCTTTTTTCTCAGCCAAAAGAATAAAAATCTCGGGAGTCCCCTTATAGGAAAAGAATAAAAAAAATCTTAATTTAAATGTTGATTCATACAAGTTGTTACAATTCTTTTGAAATCATCGACTGATGTTTGATTAGGATGCTCTGGACGAATTCTAATTAACTTCACTTCAGCAAGTTTGCAAATATCATCTTTCCAACGATCTTTTCTTTTTAAATCAATGCTATCATGAAAACTACTGTCAATTTCAAAAAAATATATTGGCATTTCATTTTGATAAACAACAAAATCCATAGTTGATTTCAAGAAAAAATCAAATTTTTCTTGGCTTAGATTAGATTTCATCAAATCATAAGGAAAAAGTTCATGTAACACTTTGTTTGGATAAGTATAAAGATTTGGAAAACAGGCTTCAAGAGCCATATTTATACTTTTTTCTTGAGGTGAATTAAATAAACTTTTGACTTTAGGTTCTTCATTAGTTATGTAGTTGCTCTTAATAGAGACTTCTTCTTCACACGCATTAGCAATCACTTCAGGACATTCCTGTAAGTACTCCTTAACTATATTTTTTGCAGTTTTATTTTCTGGATTTAAAGAAAGATAACTCATCAATTTAATATTTATAGAATGTTTATACTTTGGCTTTGATTCCATTGCCGACAGACTAGCAAGTGTTTTCAGATGATTACTGGTGAACCTTCCAGTAAATTTTTGTGAAAATAGCTTTGGGTTAAGCATTGAAAGTCTAGTAACTTCAGTAAGTGTTTTACTTTTATCAAAATCATTGAGATTTTTAATTAAAGATAAGTATTCTGACTCAAATGATTTAATTATTTTTTTTAAACTTTGAGTATATGGTGCTTTAACTTGAAACAAAGAGCTAATAAAATCATCAATTTTTCCTTGATCGAACATGTTTGATAACTCGCTATCTCTTTGTTTTAATAATAATTGCTCGCTACTTTTCATAAATAGTCCTGTTTAATAAATTAGGTAAGTCCTAAAAAGGAATTCCATCACTTTCATTATTTTGATCAATTAATAAATCAATTTTCTGATTCAGCTCTTGGATTAATTTTTCATTTGCTTTTAATCGATCTAAAATTTTTCTTTCAGCAAAGGATAAATATTTATCATCATTCTGTTGAGTTTCATCTGAAGAGATTGTTGAGGATGATTGACTGATATTGTCATTTATATCATCATTACTATAGATTAATATTTCATTAAATGAATCTTCACCAAAGAAATTTTCCATCATAAAGCCTTCCCATTGGTAATAGTCATCTATTGTATTTTTTACAACTTGATCCATTTCATCAATAAAGTTTCCTAATAAGAAACCATCTGTTTGTTCAGGGATATCAATATCATCAAGAGAAGCTTGTGCAAGTGCAATACGAGGTAAATTATTATAGAGTTCAGTAAATCGAGAGTCTTTTTGACGATGAGGAATAGAATTAGAACACCAATATTGTAATAGTGTTATTTTATGCATCCAAAATTTAAAAAAAGCAAAAAATCGAGAGCTTGTATCTTTGGTAATTGAATCAGGATTTTTAGGTACTTTAAATCCAGCGTCGTTTAAAACAAAGATACATTCACGAACAAATTTAATAAAATCCCGATATTTGTATTCAGAATGTTCATTATTAAACTTTTTGGGTGACAATACATCAGTAAAGAAGTCATACCAATCTTCCTGATTTTTCTCAGATTGGACGATGATATTCCATTTACTATCTATTAATGGATCCATGAGTATATTTGGAAGTTCTTCGTCCCCTTCATGATATGCTTCATTAGGATATTCAAGCTCCCAAAAAAGATCTGCAAGTTTAAGCATCTCAATTTCACGATCTTTTGGAATTTTCTCTCCTCTATTCCATTTGGATACTAAAGCTTGGCTAACACCAAATGTATCTTCATCAGCACTCTTTAGTTTTGATGCAATATCAGTTTGGGTCATACCCTTTGTTTTAATTAAATAGGCAACGATTTTTGTATTCATAATTTAGAAGGTTGTATTTAAAAATTACAACTATAATACCATTGAATTCAGAATACAATTAAATTATTTTAAAAAACAATTTTTTACTATTAAATTAATAGAAGATTTACGCAAAATCTTTTTGCATAGGGGGTTATTTTATATCTAGATATCACAACTAAATGATATTTTAATTGTATATACAATGCTATACAATGATGATTATTTTACTTAAATATAACTAATATTAATAATAATATAACCAATTTTATATAAATTATACTAATTTGATGCAAAATTATTTTGCATATCAAGTAAAGGTGAAAGTATTATTATTTTTATACTTTAAGGGCTAATTCTCGGGAGTCCCCCTATAGAGAAAGCACAAAAAGTTTTTTCTGGCTCAACATAGTAATCACGAATAGCTGTTGAGTTGGTCGCAGGGCATTCTCCATGATGACAAGCATGGATCGTTGACGGATACTATAGATGTCCCTGCTAAAGTAAGTTCATAAAGTATTCTAAAAATACTGATAGTCTTTCCTTGGCTGAGTAAAGGATTTTTTGGCTGAGTTAAGTAGTTTTAAAGATAACAATTATGATCTTTAAGAATCTATATGTATCTTATATAGGTGATTACGTGTCTAAGACGTTTTAAGTGGTACAGCCAAGATACAGCCTAAAAATATGTCTCAAATTAAATCTTATTTCTATCTTTAAAATTATTTAGGTATTATCAATCTTATGTTAATTAACATTGCAAAAAATGGAAATAAACAACTTAATAATAATTTACCTATTGGTATTGATTATTGTTCCTGTAGTTACTTACTTTATTGCCAGTAGTTTAAATAAAAAGCATTTATGGAATTACCCAGAATATAAAAGTTACACTTGGGGGTATTTTCAAGGAATTGGAGCTTTGTTTTATAGTGTTATAGGTTTTGTATCTGGTTTTTTAATAATTTTTTTAGAGATTGATGCCCCTACAAATCAAATATTATTACAACTTGCTTTTTCCACATTTTTTCTTTTTGTTGGCTTCTCTGCTTGTAGTAAACAAAAATGGGCTCTTGTATTAATTACTATTTTTTCTTTATTTCCTCCAATTTGGATCATCAATTACTTTTATATTAAAAAGCGCCCATATCTAGCCAAAAATTATCATCATCGCTCGACAATAAAATCTGAAAATAAAATAAATGATCAGCTTTTAAATGAGAAAAATGAAGAAAGAAGTGACAAGGTTGAGAGTTCAAGTAAGAATAATGATTCTATAGAACAGCTAGAGAAAATAAAAAAGCTTTTAGATGATGGTGCAATTACTTTAATGGAATATGACAAGTTAAAACAAAAAATTATGAGCGAATTATAGTTTTAATTTAATCTACTTGGAACTATGGTTTGGGCAATTCTTGTGGATCTGAGTTTTGGTTATTAATCAGTTCTTTCTCAAAATCAATTACTATTTTTTCATAGCCAATAGGCGTGATATTAGCTTCGAGTTCTGCAAGTTTAAGTTTTGCTCTATCAAAATCTCCTTTAAGCCTATTCAATTCAACAATTAAGAAGCGATAGGTAAACCCTATTTCATCATCACTCTCATCTGCTGCTAAATTAAAATTATGAATCGCTGAATTTAAATACGGTACATATTTATGATGATGATTCGAATATCTAGATTCAGCTTCCCAACTTGCTTCAAGGTATGTCCAACCCACAGTGAGTTTACCAGCCCCCATACTCTCAAGCATTTGAGCTAACATAAAATAATCTGTATTACCAGATCTTAATCTCTGATAACTTGGAGAGTTAATTAACTTAGTAAAGCTAATAATCTCTGCTTCAGAATAATCTTTTTTATAATCAACAAAGCCATTTGGACATACAATTAAGGGCTGCGGAATTGTAGAAGGGTCTCTACCAAGTGGTTTTAAATCAAGTCGTTTGCCATATGTTGAATATGACATTAGTGCTTCTACTGTAAATTTTTTACCTCCAATTGGGCATATGCGATCTTCAGTCTGATATGTAGTAGCCAAGCTATTAAGTGAGACTAGGGCAATAGTTAATACAATAAATTTTGAAATATAATTTGTTTTCACAATAAATTGAGTATATATACTTTTTATAAGTGTGGTTTAATCTACACCATAAATTCATCAATTAAACACAAATTCAATGTGCTCGCTGAATAGAATTATATGGTGTTGTTCTCCTAATACTAAAGTGAGATTAGTTTGAATAGTGGGCTCTCTCACATCAAAGGTGACTCTCCTATTTTCCTTTGTTCGCTCGCTATAAATTAAAAATTAAATGAAGCGATTTATCTTATTTTTTCTCCTTTTCTTGTCCATTGGTCTTTCTGCTGACTCAAAAAAATCAACAACTATTAACAATCTAGAAGTAACTGTCACAGGTGAATATAAGATTGAGGTATTTAAAGATTCAAAACATATGTTTAGTTTTGATTGTCGTCATTATTTGATGTGTGAAATATTTACTTCAATGACAGCTAAGCCTAATTACAAAATGATGGATGGAATGATTTATGAGTCTAATGACTTGAAGCCTTTGTTAATTGAGAATATTAAAGAAGTTGTTGGGTATAACACTAACTTTTATGATGGCAATATTAGGTTCTTTGTGACCATAACCACACCATCAGCATCGACTGGTAGCCGGACGATGTACACAATCAATACTGAAACTGGTGGCGTTGCAGTAAATATAGAAGAATGGGATTGGTATCGATATGGTATGACTAAACCAAAAACAAACAAAGGTTGTATCAATATTGCTTATTGTTGATTAAATAATTTAACACATTTAATGTAACTATCTAGAAGGTTTGAATATTCTTTAGATTTTTTTGCTATTTGATCGATATCTTTGCCAATTGCTGTTGTATTTCTCATTGGAACAACTTCTGTATAGCCTCCAAACCTTGAAAAAGCATCAAACTCTTTTTCAGCAAAATATTCTTTTGGTCTGTATTTTCTAATTAGAAAATATTCTGCTGACATTGCTAGCTTAGTATCTAGCTTTACGCTCTTTATAACCTTTTTAAGTTCAATTACATCATCTTCTTCAAATCTTTTTTTAATATTTTTTTTCGATGTGATGCCAATTTTGATGTAGTTTTTATCATCTACTTTACTTTTTATTTGAGCAAGATATAAGTATCTTGTAGATTGATCATTTTTCTTGACTTCGAGGCGCCACTCAGACTGTCTATGTTTATCTCCAGTATCATCAACTGGATAACTTGGAATACCAACAAATTCTAATTCTTCCAATTTTGACCATAAAAGCTTTACTGTTCCATCTAAATTAAGTTTTTCAAACAGCTCATTTGCCATTTTTTTTCTAAACCAAGTAATGCCATCATATGTTTGCCATTTTTTATTATAGGATTTTGAAATAGAGGGGAAAGGTATTGGAATGCTAATCACTATAAGATTATCATTTTTAGCTAATTCTTCCCTCTTTTTATTCCACTCACTTTTGGCATATTTTTTGTAGTCTGACTTAAATAGCCATTTTGCTAGGTCTTCTATCTGCTCAATCTCAATATTTTTTCCATCAAACTCACCATAAAACTTTCTTTCAGCCAACTCTTTTTTCTTCGCACCATATCTGCCTCTTAATGCGCGCTCAAATTCAACTCTTTTGTTGTTTTCATCCATCCATCCATTTCTTATGCTATTAACTTTAAAGCGAAAATCAACATCATCATTTACTTCATCTTTTTTTTCTTTTTTAAATAAATTAAATAATCCCATAATTATTTTTGGTAGTTTTTCATTCAGCTTCCCTTAATTCTTGCTCTTCAGCATCATCAAGATTGCTAAGATGAATTTCTCTAAGATAGGAAACTATCGGAAGTTTAGGAACAAAATGAGCTATTAGAAATAATATGGCAATAACTAATAACATTGAAAAAAAGACACCCCAAGTTAGAGTGCCAACAAAGTAATGAATGGGCAGGAGAATAATCATAAACATTGCCAAGATTGAGGCAATGATTAAGAGTATTTTTGTTAATGATTTGCTTATCAATAGGGTATTTATCTTAATAGTTGCCCCAATGATTAAAGCCATAATCATTAGAAGTCCAAGTATAGGTAAAACAATATCCATAGTTAATCCTAGTTTTTAATTGTGTTCATATTGTTGTAAGCCAGTATATTTCATTGCTGCCTTTTCTGTTGAATATTTCAAAGGTACCATGTATTCTTTACCATTATCTAATTGAAATAAGCCAAATATCCCAATTGAAGTTGTGGGTCCCATTGAGCCCCCTCCATACTTCTGCAAATAAACAATGTGTGATTCAGCGCATGTGCCTTTAATATTCGGGGCTAGCTTATGACATGTATCTTGATTAATCTCACCAATTTTTGTGTAATAAGTCTCTAGAGGATATGGCTTGGTAGTTTTGAAATGAACCCCATAGTTTTTAAGTCGAATTTTCTCAGTGGAAAGGTTTCGCAGATAGTCTTGATAATTTGTTTCGTTCTTTTTGTCGTAATCAAGAGTATCCAGTGGCACACTAATATAAACCATATCATTACTATCCCAGCTGGGAACTATGCCCTCTAAAGTAGGTATTTCTTTACCAAAGTATTTTCCGGGTGATTCCCTAAAATCATCACCAATATCATATTTGTAAAACTCATCAAAATTATCTCCAGACCCCCATTCCGTAACAAAACTTTCAAATGGCAGAGTTTTGTCATTATGTCTCCACCCACCTTTAGATCTAAATAGATGATTTTTAGCGGAGATACAAATTGGATCATCAGATTCTAAATCTACTTTGACAGGGATTTCTATACCCTCAGAATAAGATTCAGTAGATTGTACAGCTACAGCATCACCATCACACATAAACATTGGTATTGGAATTATGGATTCTTCTAGTGTGAAATCAGCTGGTAATGTATTTGGAGATTCAGCAATAACATGTTCGTAATTAGAAGGCTTTTTTTCTGTACAAGCTGTTAAGCCGAAAGATATGATTAAAAGTAGGAGTATTTTCTTCATATTAATCCACTATATCACCCGGACCTATTATCCATCCAAGCAATAATCCGCCAAATAAAGAAGCCACAAAGATAAGTAAAGGAAGTGAAGAGATAATTGCAATGCTAATACCTATTCTTCGATAGTTAGAATAATTTGCGAGATAGAAACCCAAAATCAGAAGGAGAAAAGCAATATAAAAAGAGAACTCTGAATTAGTAGCTGGCACTCCTCCTATTGCTACAATTATTAAAATGGCAATTACACCAATGACGAGGAGGGTTTTCAGAAGTTTATTCATAATTCTAGAGTAATTCTTTAAATCCGCAAGCTCTAAGATATCCAAAAGTTGCCCGCATTTTTTCTTCTTGTGGGATAAAGATTGTACAACAATCCCTACCTCTTGTTAGTAGGACTCTGTAGCTATTCATCCTAAGCGCTTTAGCATCCTTAATCCGATTTGACTCTCTATATCCAGCAGAGAACCTATTTGACCACTGTCCATTCTCAATAATAAAATCTGTACCCCATGCAAGTAAACAAGCATCAAGTTCTAAGCCTTGAGCACCGAATTCTGTTGTGACAGCCTCAAGTGAACAGCAGGACTCTGGAACACCTCTTGCCTCTGCATACCATTTGCCATATTTACCAGCACTGACCTCTCCATGACTCTTAAAACCTTTGGGTATGCCATGATTTTTTAAATCTTTATCTTTGGCTGAAGCAATCATCCCAAAGCGTGCATCAGGATTTTTATCATATCGGCTTGATAGATACTCCTTAGCTCTATCGAGAATATGCGTTAATCTGAGGTTATAACCATGCTTTTCAAGATCAAAGCTAATTTCTTTAGCGCTAGAATAATTCCCATTTAGTACATGCTCTACAAATTCATAAAGCCTAGTTGCTAAATGAAAGCGAATGGTTGTAGTAAGTTCTAATACATCATCGGCACTAACTCTTGGAAAATCTTTGAAATGAAGATCTACTGTGCCATCATTGGGCGCATAAACATCCCACTCATCAGGAGAGTTTGATTTATTAATGGCGGATCGCCACTGCCCCAATCCAGCTTCTTCACCAATATGTATTTCCTGACCTGTTCCAATCAATCCAACAACAACACACCATTCAGGCAAACTTTCAGCAAACTTAATAAATATTTCAGGTTCTGATAAGCCTTGAAACTCTGGAGACATATCACGATGTTTTGCACTGACTTGTTCCGGATCAAAAGCCCTTTGTGCTTCATCATAAATAAGTACGTGATGAGGAGGCTTTGCACTTGAGCCTCTTGTAAAGTTTTTGACATAAGAGTGAACACCTCTTACAAATGATTTACCATCACCTCCTGCTGACTTTAACTCGTATTGCAGAACTTCTGTTAAAGGTCCATTACCAGATAAAAATACTGCTGCAGCATTGGGTTTTTCACCCGACTCTTTGGCAATCGATAATTCATCTAAATACTTTGCATGAGCCAACTGAAGTCCAACTAAAGTTTTGCCAGCTCCGGGTACACCGCTGATAAGAATTAAGGCACGTCTTTTGTTTTTAGCTGTTTCATGAATAATGGATGAGCACTCTTCAAGCGTTGGCTCAGTTGCAGCCGCAGCTCGATGAATTCTAGTTAATGTGCCTGAGCTAAATAACTCTCTGGCAGCTTTGATGAGGCTTGGTAGAGGTTGATAAGACTCTAATGATAAAAAATTATCTAAATTGATTTGTCCTGAGGACTCTTCAATGCAATCCATACATAATTGAGTCAATCTTCCAGAGCCAATGATTTCAACATTAGTTTGTGATTCATGTTCTTTGAAGCCCTCAGATAGAACTAATAAACATTTCACAGTTGATGAGGCACAATCTCTATGATAAGCCTTAAGGTCTCTTGCATAGGCTGCTGCTTGATCTATATCAGCCATTAGAGGCATATTTTTGCCTTTAAACTCGGTTGAGAGAACTACATCACCTAATAGCAGTATTGCATCAACTCTTCTAGACTCTAAGGGAATAGTGTATTCAAGAATTATTGAGCTTTGAGAGCAAATTTCTGGACTTAAATTCTTAAATTCCTGAATCGTGTTATGGAGAACCTTGATTGAGTCACGCCATGCCCTAACTTGACTATCGCCAGCATCTTTGATGTAATTTTTTAGTTTATCAACAATTACACTTCTGTCATCAGAAAGGAATTGCTCAAAAGAATTGCTATAACCAGCTTGACTCATAGGTGTTCAATGTATATTTTGAATCAATTGTAGATCAAAAAGAGATTTATATGTTTAGAATATAGTTATGTCAGAAACTCAATTGTCACAAGAACAACAAAAAATTGTCGATTTGGAATCTGGACAGCATTTAGTCCTTGCCCCTCCGGGTACTGGCAAGACTGAGCTTCTGGTGCATCGAATTAGAAAGGCAATTCAACACATCCCTCATGATCAGATTGCATGCCTGACATTTACTAATAGAGCAGCTAAAAATATGGTTGATCGAATTAGGCAAGAGATTGGAGAAAATGATGTTTTTATTGGCAATATTCACAGTTACAGCAGTAAATTTCTTAGAAAGAATAACTTAATTCCTCAAATCACTTCAATGATGGATGAGGAAGATACTGACTTATTATTTAAGGAAATTATTTTTGATTTAAAAGCCCCAGATTTAAAGCCAAATGAATTGTCTCAATTTAATTCATATTTAAAACAGCAATCCCTAGGATTTGATGAAAAAATTTGCCAAGTCAATCCATTTAAAGACTACAGAGAGATAGAAGGAAGAAAAATTTGTTCTCGCTATGAGGAAATTAAAAAAGAATCGAATCTAATTGATTTTGATGACTTATTAAATTTGACCTATGATCATTTCAATAGAAACCCTAATTTAAAATCACCAATTAAATGGCTTCAAGTTGATGAAGCTCAAGACCTTAACCCTCTTCAATGGGCAATCATTGACAAAATTGCAAGTAAGAATTCATCTCATCGCGTCTTTTTTGGAGATACAGAACAAGCAATATTTTCATTTATGGGAGCGTCTATTGAAAATTTAGATCAAATTAAACATGAATCACAAACGCACAGTTTAGCTACGAACTATCGTTCACCACAATACCTTTTAAATTTATATAATCAGTTTGTAAAGCAGGTATTGAAAGTCAATTGGGAGCACAAACCCATTGCTCATGAGAACCTACCATACTCTTCTGGAGATTTACAAAAGTTTTATACTGATAGAGCACCTCAAGCAGATGTAGTTGCTAATGCTGTTATTCCAAGAATTGTCAAAGGTTTTACTTCACAAACACTAGATTCCAATTCTGATAATGAGCTTGTTGAGCTAGGCTTACAGGCAGGAATTCAAAGCGATAATGTTGAGTATATCAGAGGAGAACTTATAGATAACTCAGCAATCTTAGTTCGGACTAACAAGGAGACAAAACAGTTTCAAATAGCACTTGAAAGAAGTAATCCCAATCTTGAAGTTTTTGTAATAGCCCAATTTGATCTTTTTAAACGAATGATTGTAAAAGACCTTATGAGTGTATTAAGCGTTATAGTTAATGATAGAGATAAGGTTGCTTGGACGCGGATTTTGAGCATATTTGGTGGAACTTCTTTAAAAGCCGCAAGACCACTTGTTGATTCTTTATTCAAATCTGGAGTGAAACCACTGGATTTCATTGAATCAAGCATTGATGAAGTAGATTATTTAAATAATTTTTTAGATATCTTTAACAATCAAAGAGTGGTTGTATTTGATACTGAAACAACCGGACTAAATATAGAGAGAGAAGATGATATTATTGAAATTGCTGCCATTGAGATCATTAAAGGGCAAGTGGGAGAATCTTTTGTAGTCAACATCGATACAGATCTAGATTTCACTGAAGCAGAAAAAATACATCATATTTCTAAAGCGTATCTTCAGGAGCATGCTATTGACAGGTCTTTAGCATTAAGAAATTTTGTTGAATTTATTGGCGAAGACACTTTAATTGCCCATAATTTAGACTATGACTTCACTATTGTGAATCAAAACCTCCAAAGGGCTGGATTCTCATCCCTATCAGAGACTACAAAGAATTATGACTCAGTTGAGATTGCGAAAAGACTCTATCCTAATCTTGCAAGATATAAACTAGGTTATTTGTTAAAGCACTTTAATTTAGAAGGAGTTAATTCTCATCGGGCAATTGATGATGTTAAGGCAACAATAAGCTTAATTAATTTGTGTATTGATGAAATAGCTTCAACTCAAAACGAGAGATACAGTTGGGAAAAAAATCCTGACAGCTTAAGAGTTATTCAAAGATATATTGAGCGCTTCTCTCCTCTTTATGATGCTCTTCAGTCAGACTTTCATAAAGAAATTAAAATGTCAGATATAACCAATTCAATTACCTCATATATTAATGATCATGCTGGAAGAAAATATGAAGAAAATGATTTTTTTGAGCTTGATAAATTAAAGACTTATATGGATAAATCACTCACTATAGAAAAGTCAATTTCAAGTATTCAAAATAATGTTCCTGATTTAACGAAATCGAAAGAGTCGGACATGATTGTAAAAGGTGAAATAGATGTTGTTATTTCTACTATTCACAAAGCCAAAGGGCTTGAATGGAATAACGTGATTATTCCAAGTTGTTTGAACAAAGTATTCCCTCACTTTTATAGTCGAACATCTGCATCACAATTAGAGGATGCTAGGCTTCTTTATGTGGCTATGACAAGGGCTAAGTGGAAGCTAGCCTTACTTATTCCATCGGTAAATTTTAATGGGTTTCCTGAGAGTCCATCTCCATTTATATCCGTGCCTGAAATTGATGCCATGTTTGAGGTACAAAGATTATGAGTGAAATGAAAAGAGAATATGGTTACCTATTTAACCAAAACCTTGCAATTCAAAAAAGAAAAGAAAAGGAAGAGGCAGAATTAAAAACTGAAACTCCAACTGAAGCCATTTTTGTAAAATCAACTGATGATAATCCTTTAGAATTTCATTCAAAAGATGAGAATGGTTACTATTATATTGATAAAGTTTTAATTCAGGTTCAAGTAGAACATGAGGGCGTAATTGATTTTAATAATATAAGGCTTCAATTTGAACTGATGAAGAGAGAGGAGCAATATCAAGCGATTGATTTTGTTTCAAAGCTTTGCTCTGGAGACAAAATTGTCTATTGGACTCGTGGAGCTAAGATTCACGATCCTAGGAAGTGGTTTTTTAAAATTGAGCTAAGATAAAGAGTAAATATTATGGATTTACTAGTTGGACTTATAATTTTCTTTGCATCTATCTACTATGTAGGTAAGAAAGATAAAAGAGAGCGCCAAGAACGTAAAAGAAAGGCTCGAGAAGATCATGAAAATTATCTAAGAAGGGAAGCACAATATAGGAAGGAATCATTACAGGCAGAGCGTGCCGAAGCAGCAAGAAAGGCAAAGAAAGAAGCAATTAGAAAACAAAAAGAAGATTCAGATCGGGAAATACTTAAAGCTAGATCTGAAAGAAGATTGCGAGAAAAACTTAAGCCTATCCAAGAAGAGTCATTCTCAAAGCAAAAACAAGCTTTTGAAGAAAAGGATCAAGAAGTAGTAATTAAATGGCACAAAGATATTATTCATAAATGTCAAACATATGAATCAAAACACCCAAATTTTTTAGCGGATTATGAAGCTTATAAAGCATCAGTACTTTTTTTAGATTCATTACATTTTGAACTTAATTTAAATCTTAAGGCAGACTCAATGCTTTTTGAAGATAAAAAATATGACTGGGGAGATGTTAGCAATGAAGAGCTATACTTAGTTAAACTAAAAAATACCATTGATGATAAGCTCTATCTCGTAGTTGGAATAGCTAATAAATCAGCCAAAGAAGACTTTATTGATGATCCTGTTGTTGAGCTTGAGGAAGTTGTTAGCAGTATATCTTTAAATAAAAATGTCGCATTATTTCTAAAAGAGTGTTTATTGAATCAATATAAACCAGAGGGCGAATTTGATCCTTTTGCTAAATTTGATAGCTATGAAGGTGTGATTGAACTCAGATTTATAAAACAAGCACTAAAAATGATTAAGGATTTTGAAAATAATAAAAAGAGTGCTGAGCTCGTTCTCAAAAACTCTGAAAGAGTTGATTTTAAAGAATTAGAGGAGATTTTTGAAAACTATCATCTCAATGATTATAAGAATTTCAATCCTTATTATGTAGCCCATATTGGTCAAAAAATGCCCATTTCATATGGAGATTTTTTAGATTCACTTTATGAGCTTTTTCAAAGTAATATTTTATATCTCAATGAAGTTTGTAGTTATTATCAAAGTGAGCTGGATGAAATTAATCAAAGCTATCCACTATGGCTCCAAAAGCAGATTGATCTAGTTGAAGACCATGTTTATCAAGCTATTGACACTTTTGACAGTAATACTTCATGGCATAAAGGCATATATTTCAGTAAATATCATCCACTGGGGCTAAGCTTTGATGATGAGAAGCCTATTGTTCTGTTAAATTCAAAAGGCAGAATAGAATATAAAACAATGTATTCTGAATCGATGGAAAAGGAAGAACTGATGCACTCATTAAGGAATTTATTTTAAAATTCCATCCTTATAAACCTCTTCCTTTTCCACTTGACCATTTTTATCGAAAATAATCCTTGTCCCATGCATTTTATTATTTTTAAATTCTCCTTTTTCTCTTAAGACATCAATCAAGTCAAATCTGTAAAACACACCATTTAGATTATTATTTACATAGTTTTCTTTGGACCACCAGCCATTATCATGCCAAGATATCCATTCACCATTTTTTTTCAAATTTGTATAATTGTCTGAAATAGCAAAATCCAGAGAATATTGATCTACTATACTAACCTGACCTTTAGAGGCTTTCAATCCATTTTCATCGTAAATTGTTTGGAGTTCTTTAATACAATCTAGTTTTGATTTTAATTCTCCATATTGATTCCACCACGATATTAAATTCTGCTTTCCTTCTAAATAGTTAATTTCAATTCTTTTGCTACCACCTTCATAGAAGTATGAGTCTTTTTCTTTATCAAGTAGAGAATTCTTCGAGTTGCGTTGGTAGGAAAAGATATATTCTAGATTTCCACCAGCAGAATAACCAGCGCTAGATTTTAAGAACCCATTGAAATATGTATTCTCTGTTTTTAATGAACCATCCTTATATAAAACTTGATCTGTCCTGTTAGCTTTAATATGCTGGCTAGAGTTTGATTTGTATAATTTTCTTTGGTCTGCATAAAATGCTTCACTGTTCATAAAATTAGGCATGCCATCTGAGTCCCATCCGCCCATATGATCATTTATGAAATCCCAATCACTATCACCCATAGTTTTCCTTAAATACTTTTAACCTTATTGTAGCTCATTATGAAATTATATACCACCCATCACTCTATTAATCAAACTCGACTTATGCTCTATACAAAGGTGTGCATATCGTTTAGTTACACTAATTTGTTTATGCCCTAAGACATCTGCTATCTCCAAGAGAGATGCCCCAGATTGAGCTAAATATGATGCACAGGAATGACGAAGGTCGTGGAATCTAAAGTCCTTAATTTCAGCATCCTCGAGAGCCTTCTTCCAAGGCTTAGTAAAGCAGTACGCAACCTCTTCTTTAACTTTAGATTCAAAGATTAAGCTGCTGTCTTTAGTATCAAATGATTGTAACTCTTTAATCACAGAGTCTGTCAAAGGTAGAACTTTAGGCTGACCATTTTTAGTGGTTGAGACATAAGCCGTTCTTCTCTCAAAATCAATATCATTCCACCTCAGTTTAGTGAGTTCTCCCTTCCTTGCTCCTGTTGTTATAGCAAGCAGAACTATGAGGTATAACTTATCCCAATGAGAAGCTCTAGAAGAGCGAAATAGACGAGTTCTTTCAGCTTCGGATAAGAACCTTGTTCGCTCGTTATTCTCTGGCAGAGAAGGGATAAGCCTAGCGGGATTAATCTTAATATAACCTTTCTTACAGGCATACGTTAATACTCCTGAAATAGCTGCTTTGTGTCTATTGATTGAAGCATTTGAAAGATGAGAGGGGAGGGCGTCTATTCCTTTTTTAATATTATTCGCATTGATCTCTTTGGTAGGAATGTCACTTAATGAGCTAAGCCAAACTCTTAGCTTTCTTGAATGTTCAACATAATCCTTGCCTTTGTATTCATTACTGAGGTATTCATTAACAAGTAAAGATAATTTAATGTTTTTATTGTTTTGGTAGCGATAAGCTTCATAAAACTCTCTATTGCTATTAATACTTTCAGCAAAATGGATGGCTAGCTTCTTGCTAGTGAAAGTTTTTGAAATAGGTTTTACGCCAGTCTTACGAATGAGAACACGATAAACGATCCCTTTAGATCGCTTAAACTTTTGTATAGATGCCATAGTAACTCCATATAAGTGTACATAAAGTGTACTTTTATGGCGTATATGTCATGAATTAATCATTGCTAAAACTCTGGATGCATCCTAAAGATAAGGGGTTTCAGGGTGTATAACAGTCAGAAGGCGCACTTGACTGGGGGTCAAGTGGTCGCAAGTTCAAATCTTGCCGTCCCGACCAATACATACTTATTACTTTAAGATAAAACCTGTTAGCTACAACATATTTAACATCATACCCCTAGCTGAGTTAATGACAAGCTATACCATATTTCTTCAAACGCCAGTAGTTGTATGGCAAAGGCGTAGCAAATCCTGCTAAAAGCATAAAAGGAATCACCCACCAAGTAAGAACTGCACCGCCTGTAAGGAGTACATCTGTTAAATTCATTGCAAATTCCATAGCAATCATAGATATAAAGCTCATACCAATAGCAGTTTTAAACGCTAATTTTATTGCCATTTGCTTGCTAAGAATGATTGTTTCTAAAGCAATACTCGTTAGAAGCCCATTCATTATTGCAAGCGTCATAACCTGCCAAACAGACCAGCTATGCTCAATCATTTGAAAGGTAAAAATTGTGCCAAAATCACCGATTGAACAGCCAAGTAAACACCAAAATGTATTCAATCTACTTCTTTTCCAGGTATGCTTACAAAGCCAAAAACCATCATTTATTGCTGGAATGAATTGCATCTTGTCTCCTATTTATATCTCTCATCATATCTTGTTTGAATTTCGTTAGGCCATAGATTATACATATAGTCTATTAAGGCTTGTTTTTCTGTTTCAGAAAGTAAGTCTTCAAATGCAGGCATTTGACCACCCATTTCTGTGCCACCCTTATTAATTGTATAAAGTAGCTGAGCTGGTGAATGATGCCAAGTGTGAGCCGTTCCATTAAGAGGTGGTGCTGGATAGTTGCCATTCGCATCCTTTATCCTCCAATCTTCAGCAAGACCTTGACCATTAGGACCGTGACAGCTTGCACAATTTTTATTATAAATTGCCTCACCAGACTGCACTACAAAATCTGAGCTTTTATCTTTATCGTCAGGATTGCATCCTACTAATAAAATGATGAGAGGGATGACGAGTAATTTTTTTAACATTGTTAATATACTCGTGTAATTGATACGGTTATTGAGTTAAGATCAGCCTAGGGAGCAAAGGCTTGGGTCCCAATACTCATCTTCGATGTCACCCATTGAAAATAATAATCCAACTATATCAGTAAACGAGAATTTTTCAATATCCCCCACAGCCATAATGTATTGTCCTGTGTTTGAGTCATTGAATACTTTAATATAGTATGTTCCTGCTTCATAGACTCTATCAGATAAAAACTTTTCACCAATCTCTGGACCGTTCCAATACCACTGTTTTCCATACTCTTCATACCAGGGAGTCCATTCAAAGTTTTCACCATCTGCTAGACTGATATTATGAAATTCAGAGTCTAAGACCTCAAATGAAAACTTTTGCTCTAAAGGACATTCACCAATTTTGGCAGCTAGGATTCCCGCATAGAAATCAAAATCAATATCAGATTGAATTCTATAGAAGTGAGGATCACCCGTTAAGGTTGAGTAGATTGCTTTTGATATTTCCGGTTCTTCAATCTCATAAGGTGAATCTGCAGGATAGGTTGAATTTTCATTAAGCACTGGCTTATGAGCAAAAGCCTGAGATATAAATAGCGAACAAAATACAATAGTAAGTAGTTTTTTCATATTAAACAATAAGTAATAAAAAGTATGAGTATAGATACTTAAATTAAGTAAAGGTTAATCTCCATCATAAATCCATCAATTCAACACAAAACTAGCTCACTTAATAAATGTCATTATTCACCATCCAAGCTGGACTTAGCGAAGCATAAGTGGCCAAAAGTTAAAAACTTCGCACCCTAACAATTATAGCTTTGGTTCCTGAAAGCCATCATTTGGCTTCAATGAGTTTGAAGCTTTTGCTTCACGCTGACTGATATATATTGTCGACATGAAAATTATCAATCCTCCAACCCAAGTCCAGGTACCAGGAATTTCTGTAAAAATCATCCATCCTAACAGAGCCATAATTGGAAGTTTAATGAATCCAATTGGCTCAAGGCTTGTTATATCAGCTAAGGCATAGGATTTAGTCCATGAGAAGTGTGCCAGTGTTCCTAAAATTGCAATTCCCCATAAGTATAGCCAAGCTACTAAGCTGGGCCACTCCCAAACTGGGATAGCTGGTATCAAAGTAATTGGAATAAGCATGACTACCATCCATATAATAATTGCATGCGGCGTGTCTGTCAGGGTAAGTTTTTTCACTATTAAAGCATTAACTGATAACGCTAAGGCTGAAATTATTGCGAGCATTATTCCAAATGAGAGGGTGTTGAACCCAGGCTGCACAATGATGAGCATTCCAATAATGCCAACAATAATCGCAGCAATTCTTCGAGCCTTAATGACCTCCCCTAAGAAAATAGTGGCTCCAATGGTAATAAATAGGGGCTGAGAGAAGCTAATTGCGGTAGCTTGGGCAAGTGGTATCAGCGTTAAGCAGGTAAATCCTGCAATCATTCCAATAGCACCAACAAAACCCCTCATAAAAAATAACTTAGTGTTTTTCATTTTGATTGCGGCCAAGCCAATAGATTTTATAATCGGCAGCATGACAATTAAAGCCAAAAGGTTTCTGAAAAAAACAACCTCAAGAATATGTAAGCTTTCTGATGCTTTTCTAATAAAAATAACCATGATTGAAAAAAGAATGATAGACGAAATGTTTAAAATGATTGCTTTAGTTTGAGGAGTCTGCAAATTAAAAAATTGAATTATTTGAAGGTCGTTGATTAGTCTATTTATCAATTGAATGACTCTTTATTTTGATAATTAAACTATACCTGAATAAGGCTGAAAGTTAGTGAATCTAATTTGATTAAATCATTACTCATATATAATATCGCACTATGAAAAGTAACACAGATGGAAAGGTTTTATTTAACGAAGAATGCAGTATTTGTAACTTTGAAATAAAGCACTATAAAAAGCGATCTAAGCTTGAATATGAGAACTGCAGTCAAAAGGGTGATAAATACCTAAAAGCCCTTTATGTAGAGTTTCCAGATGGACGAGAAATTAAAGGCGTTGATGCTTTTATCTATGTGTGGAGCAATACCAAGGGCTACGGCTGGCTTGCAAAGTTTGCTAGTCTTCCAGTTATCTTTAGCCTTGCTAAGATTCTCTACGCCTTCCTTGCATTCATTCTTTATTGGCGATTCAAGATTTTCAACCGTACCTTGTCTAGCTAAATCCTATATTTAAATCAATGAATCCGAGCTCAACTAAGCTTACTCACAAAAGAGTATTAGGCGTTGCCATCCCCATTGTCCTGGCGAATGCGACCATCCCTATACTAGGAGCAGTTGACACAGGAGTTGTTGGTCAGATGGGACTGGCTGTTCCAATTGGAGCTGTTGGAATTGGTGCTATTATTATTTCAGCTATTTATTGGCTATTCGGTTTTCTTAGAATGGGTACAACGGGACTTACCGCTCAGGCTATTGGTTCTAACGATCATTCAGAAACATCAGCACTTTTAGTTAGAGGAATCCTTATTGGTCTCATTGCAGGACTCATATTAATTCTTATTCAAATTCCCCTATTCAGTGGTGCCCTCGGTTTAGCGCCTGCTTCCCAAGAGGTAGAAGGCTTAGCAAATGAGTATTTAAAAATTAGAGTTTTTAGCGCGCCAGCGGCAATAGCAATTTTTGGAATTACAGGTTGGCTTATTGCGAATGAGAGGACGCGAGCTGTTTTGGTTCTCATGTTGCTGATTAATTCCATCAATGTAGTTTTAGACTTTGTCTTTGTTCTGAGGCTAGGTTGGGGGGTTGAAGGGGTCGCATTTGCAACACTTATTGCGGAGTGGAGTGGACTATTTTTTGGATTATGGCTTGCAAGAAAGGGCTTCAAAAATGGGTACTGGAAAAACTGGAGTCAAATATTTGACAGAGCAAGACTAACCAAGATGGCTAAAGTGAATAGTGATATTTTGATTCGATCTGTTTTACTTGAAATAGCTTTTGTAAGTTTTCTTTTTCTTGGTTCTAGTTTTGATGATGCTACCCTGGCAGCGAATCAAGTACTCATTCAGTTTTTAAATATAACTGCTTATGCTATGGATGGTTTTGCATTTGCAGCAGAGGCTCTGGTGGGTAAGGCGCTTGGTGCTAAAAATAGATTAATATTTCGAAGGTCAGCGGTTATGACAAGTCAGTGGGGTTTTGGCTCGGTTGTTGTCATGGCACTCGCTTTTTATGTTTTTGGAAATACTATTATTAATGTCATGACAACTGCTGAGGATGTCAGAGCCGTAAGCTATGAGTATCTGCCGTGGATGGTTCTTGCACCTCTTGTTGGGGCAGCGGCCTGGATGCTGGATGGCATTTTTATTGGTGCAACCAGGACCGCAGATATGCGCAATATGATGTTTATTTCGTTCTGCGTCTATCTGATTGCTTTGGCATTACTGTTACCTAAATACGGCAATCATGGGCTTTGGGCCTCACTCATTATCTTTTCAATTGCAAGGGGTTTGACTTTGGGCTATAAGTATCCAAATCTAGAGGCTTCAGTTGAGGACTAAGAGTTTTATATTAATCTAAGTAACCAAATTTCCCATTATTGAAATCATCGATTGTCTGCCTAATCTCATCGTTTGTATTCATAACAAATGGTCCATATGAAGCGATAGGTTCATCGATCGGTTCACCGCTCAGAACGAGCACCTCAGCATCATCATCAGCTCTGATAGTGAACTCAGAGCCCTTATTGTTGAAGAGCACGAAGTGGTTCGTCGGCGCCTTCTCTGAATTATTAATGGTGACATTGCCTTTGATGATTAAAAGTCCAGTATTGTGACTTTCTTTAAAACTTAAACTGGTTCCCTTTCCTTTATTTAGCTTTAAATTAAAAAGGTTTAACGGTGAAAATGAAGAGGCTGGACCTTTGTTATTCTCAAACTCACCAGCAATAATATCAATGGATCCAATGCCATTACCAAGATCAACTTTAGCCAAATCTTCGTTTTCAATATTTTGATATTTAGGCTCTGTCATTTTATCTTTAGCAGGCAGGTTCACCCAAAGCTGAACCATCTGCATATCACCCCCTTTTTTACTAAAGTTTTTTTCGTGATACTCTTTATGTAATATCCCTTTTCCAGAGGTCATCCACTGTATGCCGCCTTCTTCAATAACTCCTCCTGCACCAGTACTGTCATTGTGCTCGACTTTTCCCTTATAAGCAATCGTCACTGTTTCAATCCCTCTATGAGGATGAGATCCAACACCAAGAGGCGCTCCATTATTAGGCGGAAAATAGTGAACTGGAGCGTAGTCCATTAAAAGAAAGGGGCTCATACGCTTCATTGTTAAGGGCTCCTTTCTTCCCAAAATTCCATAGACCCTAAATCCATCTCCAACAAAATGAAGATTGTCCGGAGGAAGGATAGCCTCTACTGCTCTAAATAACATAATTTAACTTATCAACAAATAATTGAAATTATAGTTAGATTCCTATAACTGCTCTTAACATTTCTCAAAAAAGTAACTTTCACTTTATTAAATAATGTCTATTTAGTATTGAATCAATAAGGTATATTGGCTCTGAATCTGTAATTGGCTAATAAGTGAATCTTAAAAAACTGATTATTGTAGTAATGTCTCTATCTTTAATAGGTTGTATTGGGGGTAGTGGCGGATCAAGTTCTAGCGTTGTTAGCAGCACTTCAACTACTGATTATGCTTTAGCTAAAAGTACCTCATTTACTGAAGGCAGCTCCTCAACTCAAAACTCAATTAAGTCCGAAACGCAGTGGACTAATGTCGATTATTCTGGCAGTTCTAGTAATGTTCATCCCTATGAGCAAATGAATATCCATAAGGCGCAGTCATTCTCAGATGGTACAAATAATTTAACAGGCGTTGGCCAGTTTATTCATATTGCAGACTTTAACTGTGATGATGATCACAAAGTTTACCTCAACAAAACTATTTATAATCTTGATGATGGTGGATCTGGGGAGAGTACATTTGGCGCTGCAAATTCAAGCAATTACCACTGTCAGGCGGTTGCCTCAATGGCTGCAGGAGACGGTACTGGTGATGGAGATACCTCAGGTCAAAATCTAATTAGCGGTGTTGCGCCAGATGCTGATTTGATTCTATCAAGTATTCCAAATGTGAGTGGAACCTATAAGACGGATGACTTTGCTGCTGATTTAGATTTGGCTCGAGGTTATGAGGCTATCGCTTCAAATAATAGCTGGGGAATGGGAGATAGTACTGACTCAAATGCAAATGCGACTTGGAATATAACCGAACTAAAAAATTATATATCCAATAACAGCCTAACCAATAATCAGGGGTTTGCAGCTCTCATGGAGGGATCCTCAAGTTCTGGGGCAATCACTGCGACTCAGTCCTATATTACTGCGCTGGATAATTTTCAAGATAACGGAGTCATTGTTTTTGCATCTGGAAACTACACAGGAGAGTCTGATGTAAGTGCGGTTGCAGCTCTGCCTGAGTTATATTCTCAGCTTTCAGAAGCTTGGATTACTGTTGGCATGGTTGACTTTACGGGAAATGATATTTCTAGTGCAAGTGAATCAGAATTTAGTCTTAAGGGCAATAAATGTGGATCTGCTAAAGAGTACTGTGTCGTTGCAGATGGCTGGCAGCTAAACGTTGGAGGATATATCAATAGCGGTACAAGTGTCTATCCAACTCAGAAATCTGGATCATCTCTGGCTGCACCGATGATCTCAGGTGGAATTGCTCTTCTGTCTCAAGCTTTCCCAAACCATACCCCTGAGCAGCTAACTGACAGGCTTCTGGCTTCAGCCAATAATAGTTGGTTTACGCCTGAGGGTAATACTACTTTCACAACCCATGGAAATGGAATTAAGCATGGCTATCACTCAACCTGGGGACATGGCATACCTGACTTTGATGCCGCACTCAAACCAATAACTTCTAGTGCAAATCCAGCGATGTCACTATTCACTGGAGACTCAATCCAGTCTAGCGAGAGTTCATCTCTTTCCTCATCCTATATTGCAACATCCCCCTCTTTCGGAAATATAATTTCTCAGGGCTTAATGGGAGAAGTTGGCTACGCTTATGATGCACTGAATGGTGGATTTAAATATGACATGGCTTCGAGGGTCAATTTCACAAATGACTATGAAGCATTAATTGATTTATCTTCAGAGTTATCAAAATTAGAGTCACCAGTATCCTCAAGTAATAATAATTTTATAGAAGAGGGTTTCAGTGGAGCTGTATCTCCTCTATTAAAAACTAGCAATCTTGAGACGACTTTAACCATCGGATCCAACTCACTTCCTGTTCAAAGCTTTTTTGGATCCAGTATAGACTCAGCTATTGATTTATCAGACTTCGAAACATCCTATCTAAAATCGGAGGAAGGCGGTTTAAGCCTCAGTGCAAATTATTGGCTTGAGAATGCACGTTTAATTATTGGAGTCTCTAACCCAGTCAAACATAACAATTACTCTGATAGTGTTATTGGATCGCAGCAATCTATTATTGCCTCTCTAGAGTATGGTGATTTATCAGATACAAGCGTTACTCTAATGTCAGGCATTACCCAAGAAAAAGACAATCTATTAGGGCTTCAAGGAAGTGATGCTTTCTCAACTGTTGGCGCAAAATCAAATACCGTTTTTAGCGCCTTAAAAGCTCAAAGTAATTTGAATGATAACTTAACTTTAACAGGAATAGCGACTTTAGCTAATACTAATATGAATCAACCTGAATTAAGCTTTATTGACTCTGCCAATAATGTCAGATCATCAAGCTTGGCTCTTGTTGCAAGTCAAAAAAATATTACAGGGGATGATCACCTTTCATTATCAGTTAGCCAGCCTGATAGAATTCATGGGGGTGAGATGTCAATCAGAATGTCTAATTTAGCACAATCCAATGGAGATATTTCTTATAGAAATAAAAATATTGAACTTAAAGCCACAGGAAGGCAGTTGGTTTATGGTCTATCTTATAGAAAAGACCTTGATGAAAGGTTTGGCTTTTCATTAAAACATGTTTTTACTACTAATCTAAATCATATGAATACTAGCGCTAGTGTCAAGTCTAGTTATCTTGGCCTAAAGTATAAAGATTTGAAGTTAGGCTACAACATAGATTCTCACAATTCTTTGGAAAGTACAGAGTTATCATACAAATACAGTTTTTAGTTGTTATAACGATTAATAGGATTGAATTTTTTTAAATCTTGCTATCAAAATAATAACCGATAGTTTTAATTCTCATAAATTACAATACTATTATTTGTATTGAATATTATTTGTTTTGAAAAAGAATATCCTTGTTTTTAAACATATGACCTCTCAAAATCCAGGAATCTTTAGAGATTTTGCTGAAAGTCGAAATATAGCTTTCCATGAAATCGACCTCCATGCAGGCGAGTCAATTCCAGAATTAAATGACTTTGATGGTCTCTGGGTAATGGGTGGCTCTATGAATGTTTGGGAAGAGAATAAATACCCTTGGCTTATTGAAGAAAAGAAGGCTATTCGTTATGCAGTTGAAGGCCTTAAAATGCCATTCCTCGGGATATGTTTAGGGCATCAGCTTCTTGCTGAAGCTTTAGGTGGTGAAGCAAAAAAAACGGATAATCATGAGATCGGTTTATTTGAAATTAAGCCAACACCAGAGGGAAAGAGTCATCCACTTTTAAAGAATTTTAATTATTTAGATAAGTGGGTAAACGTTCATTTAGTTGAGGTCTTAAAGGCTCCTGAAGGCTCAACTATATTGGCATCCTCTAGTGATTGCCATAATCATATTATGCAGGTCTCTGAGAATGCTTTTTCATGCCAGTTCCATCCTGAGGTTTGCGGCCATACATTTGAAGGCTGGATGTGCATTCCAGGAATACCATCCAGTCTTGAAAATCTTTTGGGCAAGAATGGTCTTGCCAGTTTTCAAGACGAATTTACAAAGAATTTATCCTCAAATAATAGAGCCTCCCAAACTTTATTTAATAATTGGTGTGATCTGGTTTTTAATTAATTGCATTTCACTAAAATCAATGTCAAAATTAAGTTTTTGATTCGCATGAGATTATGACTGCAAAAAATTGCTCCCAATGTAATGAGCCATTTGGATGCGGCGCAGGAACAGGGAATTGCTGGTGCATTAGCTTTCCGCCAATCATGGCCCCAACTTCTGAGGAGGACTGTTTTTGTCCATCATGCCTTAGTGAGGCAATTAATCAGAAAATTGACTCTCTTGTTAGAGAGAAAGGTATGGAAGAATTTCAAAAATTTGTAGAGCCACACCGCGCCCAAACAAAGCTTGTTAAAAATGTTGACTATACGATCAACGATGGGCTCTATGTATTTAGTAAGTGGTATCTGATTAAGCAGGGTGATTGCTGTAATAATGGCTGTAAAAATTGCCCTTATTAAAACTCAATATATATACTATCCATTTTAAAATATATAAATTCAAAGGAGCCTCATGATGAATGATGAACAAGTTGAAAAGATATTAAAAGAACTTAGAGATATACGCGGGGTAATGAATAAGGCTTACCAATTATTTTGGGCTGCAAGTTTATTGCTACTTCTCATTCTGATTGTTAATTTTATTTAAGTAAGAGCTTCTTTTGAATGATTAGAGCAATTCTACAAATAGGCAACCCAGCGCTTCGTCAGGTTGCTGATCCTGTCGATGTCAGTCAGATTCAATCTGATGAAATTCAAGCCCTCATTGATGACCTTATTGAAACCATGAGGGATGCTAATGGCGCGGGTCTGGCCTCTACTCAAATCGCTGTTCATAAAAGAATCTGCGTGATTGAGGTGAAAAAAAACCCTCGCTATCCTTACAAGCCAGACATTCCATTAACTGTATTAATTAATCCAAAAGTCACCTTTCTAACGGAAGACAGAATCAACGTCTTTGAAGGATGCCTTTCAGTCCCCAATATGAGAGGCAAGGTTGATCGCTGCCCTGAAATTCAGATTGAAGGGTATGACCGTGAAGGCAATAAGCTCAGCTTTATATCAAAGGGAATCAGCGCTGGAACCTTTCAGCATGAGCTCGATCATCTCGATGGTCTCATCTATACCGATCGAATGGCAGACTCGAGTTCTCTAACAACCATAGAAGAATTTGCAGAGCATTACGAGGATGGCTTTAAGCAACAAGTCATCAGCATTGTTGACCTCTATGGTAGTTGATAAAACTTCTTTATCGCTATAGTTTAATTTGAAATATAGTATTAAAAATTAATGATTTCTCTTCATTCTTATAACTAATTGCTCTTTCATATAAATCATTAGAAAGTTTCTATTTTTTTGCCAATTTAAAGATAATTTTTATAGATTTGATGGACTACTTTCTATATACTCGTTCCTTGTAGGGATATAAAAATTCCTGCAGGTAAAAAAGGAGAGAGATTTATTAAACTAAAAAAGGAGATAATGTTTTGGAAGATCAAATATTAGCTTTAACGGCTGAAGTAGCCGCTATAAAAGGTGCTGCCGAGGTCACAAACAGGATGTTTGCTGAGGCGTACTATTACATAACAATTCCTTTGATGGTTCTCATTCATGCTGGCTTCCTTCTCTATGAGATGGGTGCTACACGCTTGCAGAATGTACTGTCATCGGGTGTTAAAAATTTACTCGCGTTCGCGTTTACTATCGCTGCATGGTATCTATTTGGCTGGTGGTTCTACTGGGCCCTGCCAACTTGGCCGTTAGACCTCGCCGCAGGCGCTGGTTATATGGAGATATCGGGTCTAGAGTATGCAAACTCTATCGCATGGGCTTGGGGCGATTCTGCTCAGTACATGGGACCAAATATGGGTGACAATGCTTCAGGTGTATTCTGGGGTGCTTTTGCTCTATTCGCCGCAACAACTGCATCGATTGCATCTGGTGCACTAATCGAGAGAATACAAACTGTAGGTTTTGTAATCTGTGCGGTTGTGCTAGGTACTGCCGCATGGGGTATTGCAGCTGCATGGGGATGGCATGCTGACGGATGGTTAGTAACTGAGTTTGGATATCACGACTTTGGTGCTGCTGGTCTTGTGCACGCTGTTGCTGGATTCTTCGCGCTGGGTGTTCTATTGAACTTAGGTCCACGTGTAGGAAAATTCAACGCTGACGGTTCAGCCAATCATCTTGCGGGTCATAACATGCCGCTTACAGTAACTGGCTTAATGCTGATTATTGTTGGATTCTTTGGATTCCTAATGGCTTGTATCATTCTGCCTGGAGAAGGTTGGAGTTGGTATGGTGACAGAGCGACTACCATTTATGGTACTCCAATGACACTTTCAGCACTAGCATTTAACGTTCCTCTGGCTGCTGCTGGTGGAATTATTGGTGCTTGGGTTATGACTAGAGATCCTTTCTGGATGATGTCTGGCTGTCTAGCAGGTATTATTTCAGTAGCCTCGGGTCTTGATGTGTACTTTGGTTCAACTGTCATAGCTGTATCTATCCTTGCTGGTATTATTTTGAAGCCTTGTGCAGACTGGCTAGAGGGTCTTGGTATCGATGATGCTGTTGGTTGTGTTACGGTTCACGGAACGATTGGACTATTTGGCGTTGTAATGCTTGGAATCTTAGGTTCTGGAGTTCCAGGGCTTGGCGCTTTTGCTCCAGAAGATACTGTTGCAATTAGCCTATTTGGCCAAATTGTTGGTGCAGTAGTCATGTTCTTGCTAGGTTTTGTTCCAGGATACGTAGTGTCTTGGATAGTGAATAAGGCTGGAATGTTACGTATCCCAGACGCAGTTCAAATCAAAGGTCTTGATGCAGTGAAAGTACCTGCACAGGCATACCCTCAAGGTATGACGAGCCCTGAATCTGAATCTTAATTTTTAAGGAGAATTAATATGGGATATTTTGCTGAATCTTTTGCAGAACTTTATAATGCTGATGGTTGGATGGACATGGGCATGTATATCGGTGCTGGTTCATCAGCCGCTGGCTGGTGGACAGTGATTGCTACGGTAATGTTGGTAGGAGTCTTAGTTAAAGGCAACACTGACGAGCAGGATCACTATAAGTAAAATCTGTAAAAAATAAAAAAACTAAAAGGGCGGTATGAAAATACCGCCCTTTTTTTGTTGAATGAAATTGCTATGTTTTCATTTTGTTGTAAGTTTGATGAATGAGCGCCTCTTTTTGTTGTAACTTAATCCAGGCAGCCTCATCAAACTCCTGGGTCGGAGGCTCGTCCATTGCAAAATGCTTATATTCATCAACACCCCTCACTAGCATGGCTGAGTCATTATCAGTTTGAGTCTGATACATGTCTGTAGAAATGTAATTAATAGTTAATCCAATTCTTCGATTACTGCTTTCATTTGGATACGAGGTGTGCATTGTCCAGCCGTGATGAAGAGAGGCCTCTCCAGCCTTTAATGGGACGCTTACCGAATGACTTTCAGAGACATTTTCAATCGTTTGGCCATGATGAAGAAGGTTATGTTTGTCAACCGAAGTTCTATGAGGAATTTTTCCATTTTTATGGCTTCCAGGAATCATGTGCATGCACCCGTTCTCCTCAGTTGCATCAGACAGGGCGACCCAAGCAGCCACCTGTTTGTCGTCGTTAAAACCCCAATAGGTCAGATCTTGATGCCAACTGATGTGTGTTTTAGAGTGTGGCTCCTTGATGACAAATGAAGTGCTATAAAGCAGAATGTTGGGTCCTATGAGAGACTCAATCTTATCCAAGAGATTTTCATTGATTGCTAGTTGGTAAGCGAAATCAAGCGCAGTATGAATCTTGTAGCGATAGTTCAGTAACTCAATGTTTGATTCAGTTTTCTCAAGTATCTTGCGATACTCTCGTGCAAGAGATGTATCGATGACAGAGATCGGCGAATAAAAACCATTCTTTTCGTATTCTTCTTTTAAACTGCTCATTAAATACTCCCCTAATACTTAATTTGAGCGAATTATATTACGAGATTAAACTTTTAGCAACAGTCTTGCTGGATCCTCTAGAGCTTCCTTGATTGAGATTAAGAATTGTACCGCTTCTTTACCGTCAATTATTCTGTGGTCATAAGACAATGCGAGATACATCATTGGCCTGATGACAACTTCTCCGTTCACAGCGACAGGGCGATCCTGAGTTTTATGCATGCCAAGAATAGCGCTTTGCGGTGAATTCAAGATCGGAGTAGACATAAGTGAGCCAAAAACGCCGCCATTAGAAATCGTAAAGGTGCCACCACTCATCTCTTCAATCCCAAGCGTCCCATCTTGAGCTCTACCAGCATAATCCATAATCCCTTTCTCAATATCATGCATCCCCATTTTGTGGGCATCACGAAGAACGGGAACAACGAGACCTCGATCAGAAGAAACAGCAACAGAAACATCACAGAAGGCATGATAAACAATATCGTCACCATCTAAATAGGCATTCACCGTTGGGAATTTTTTGAGTGACTCTACGGCTGCTTTCACAAAGAAAGACATGAATCCTAATTTCACAGAGTATTTTTTTTCGAAGGCCTCTTTGTAGCTCGCTCTCATTGCCAAGATTTCACTCATATCAACTTCATTAAAGGTTGTCAGCATGGCAGTATTTTGAGTCGCTGAATGAAGCCTATTTGCAATCGTTTTACGGATTCGAGTCATTGGGACTCTCTCCTCCATTCGGTTACTGCTCGGTTGAGACGATGGCGAAACTGGGGCAGTGGCTGGCTCTTCTCTAGGAATTTCAGGCGCAGCAACTGGCTCTTTTTTGACCTCTTTTTTTGGAGCTTCTTCAGGGCTTACTTGGGCAGTTTTTACAGTCTCTTCTTGGGCGACTTGCTCCTCTTGAGGAGTGTCATTAATTGAAGCATCTGCCGAATCATCTAAAAGACCAAGAACTTGCAGCTCAT
>JAOGRV010000002.1:0-105364 GCA_028107545.1 Pseudothioglobus singularis (SeqCode)
CACTAATCAAGCTTGTCAATAATAAAACTAACTGCCTCGTTAAAGTCAATTTCTACTTTATCAGGATGCACTCTAGATTTATATTCTATTTTCCCATTATCAGCATGAGTATCACTGATTACAAGGCGATGAGGAATACCAAGAAGTTCTGAGTCCGCAAACATAATGCCAGGTCTCTCCTTACGATCATCGATTAAAACATCAATATTTTGATCTGCGCAGTCCAGATAAAGCTGGTCTGCTAACGCTTTAACGCGGGATGATTTATTATAATTTATAGGGACTATAATTAGCTCAAATGGAGCAATAGCTTGCGGAAAAATAATACCTCTATCATCATTATTTTGTTCAATACTCGCTGCGATAATTCGAGTTACACCAATGCCATAACAACCCATATTCATATTGACTGCCCTTCCATCTTCGCCAATTACATTAGCTTTCATAGAATCTGAGTACTTAGTTCCAAGCTGAAAAATATGTCCAACCTCGATACCTCTTTTAATTTCTATCTTGCCGTTTCCATCAGGCGATGGATCTCCAGCAACAACATTACGTAAATCGGAAGCAATAATCTTTTTTGAGTCTCTTCCCCAGTTGACTCCGATGTAATGCTCATCATCTCTATTAGCGCCACATATAAAGTCTGATAAATGGGCCGCTGCATAATCGACAAAGATTGGAATATCCAGATTTACAACTCCAATAGATCCAAAAGAACAGCCTAATTGCTTAAGAACTTTACTCTCTTCGGCCATTTGCAGAGGATTTTTAACACCCTCCAACTTGGCTGCTTTGACTTCATTAAGCTCATGATCGCCTCGCAAAACAAGCGCAATAAGATTATCATCAGTTCCTTCAACAATCAGTGTTTTTATTGATTTTTGTGGACTAATTTTTAACAAATTGCAGACATCATCGATTGTTTTGACTCCGGGTGTATGAGCAATTTCTAATTCTTGTTGGGGGGCATGAGGTTTGCCTAAAGGAAGGGTTTCAGCCTTTTCAATATTGGCAGCATAACCAGAGCCATCAGAAAAACAAATAGCATCCTCACCTGACTCAGCAAGCACATGAAACTCATGAGAGCTGTCACCACCAATAGCCCCAGAATCAGCTAAAACAGGTCTATAATCCAATCCCAATCTATCAAAAATATTACAATAAGTCTGATGCATAACTTGGTATGTCTCAGCCAGTGATTTTTCATCTATATGAAAAGAGTAAGCATCTTTCATAATGAACTCTCTGGAGCGCATAACACCAAAACGAGGTCTTATTTCGTCTCTAAATTTTGTTTGAATTTGATAAAAATTAATGGGTAACTGCTTGTAGCTTCTTAAATACTGTTTAGCTATATTGGTAATCACTTCCTCATGCGTTGGACCCATGCAAAAATCTCTTTCATGCCTATCCTTAAAACGAAGTAACTCAGGTCCATATTCATCCCACCTTTTTGATTCCTGCCATAGCTCTGCGGGCTGCGCAACTGGCATCAATAACTCTAATGCCTTTGATTTGTTCATCTCCTCTCTAATGATTTTTTCAACTTTATGAATAATTTTCAAACCAATGGGTAGATAAGAATAAAGACCAGATGCTAATTTAGATATGAGACCAGCTCTTATCATCAATTGGTGAGAAATGATTTGGGCATCATTAGGTGCCTCTTTCACTGTAGAGATTAAAAAATCACTGCTTTTCATATAAAATGAGTTTATATCAAATAATTCGATTTTACCTAATGCCTGATTTTCAAACTTTATTAATTTATATTATTCCATTGGTTTTTGCAATCACACTTCATGAGGCAGCTCATGGCTGGATCGCAAGTAAATTAGGTGATCATACCGCAAGAATGATGGGGCGAGTTACCCTAGATCCCACTAAACACATCGACCCTATTGGCACCATTGCTATACCTCTTATTCTTTTGCTTTCATCTTCTGGATTTATCTTTGGATGGGCTAAGCCAGTACCCATTAATTCTAATGCGCTAAGATCTGGAAAATCTGGAATGATTTGGGTTGCATTGGCTGGGCCAGGTGCTAATTTATTGATGGCTATTGGCTGGCTAATAATAATGATTATTGCCATCAATATGAATATACCAGTATTAATTGAAATGGGGCGTGTAGGAATACTTGTGAATTGTGTTCTTGCTGTATTCAATCTCTTACCTATTCCCCCATTGGATGGCTCTAGGGTTATTAGCGCCTTATTGCCTAATCGGCTCTCATACCAATACAATCAATTAGAGCAGTATGGTCTTTATATTCTCATGGGCCTAATGTTTTTAGGGGGCTTTAACTATCTAGTAAGACCTATGGTTGAATTTCTTTTAAGCTGGTTTCAGTATGCCCTAGTCATCTTAAGATGAACAACTTAATTCAAGGTTTTGAGCCCATTCCGGTGTCTCACTATCGTATGACTCATACCCTTCATGCTCTGCAAAGGGCGCTCTAAGAAGCTTAAAGAGAGAATCAATCTCAGCATATTCATTGTGATCTTCTGCCCTTCTTATCGCCACTTCAGCTAAATAATTTCTTAGAATATATTTTGGGTTTACCTTATTCATCAAGGCGCACCTTTGGTTTGGATTCTCTGTTTCAATCTTTAGGCGCTTATGATAGTCTTTAAACCAGGGATAAAATTCCTTGCCTAAAGAGCTTTGATTATCATTGGAAAGTAGTCGGATTGACTGATGATAATCTTTTTTATGCGTATAGAGGAGTTCTAAAAAATTATTGATTATGGCATTATCACTTTCATCCTGAACAGCCAAGCCAAATTTATTTCTCATTAGTAAAGAATATTCTTTAACTAGGATTTTCTCATATATTGATAGCGCTTCTTTTAACTGCTCTTCCTCTAAAAGTGTTTTTAGGGTATCTGCAAGTCGATGCAAGTTCCATAATGCAACAGATGGCTGCCTCTCAAAGGAATATCGACCCTGCGTATCTGAATGGTTACAAATAAAGCCTGGATCATAGGCCTCCATAAAACTGAATGGACCATAGTCAATAGTCAAACCCAAAATAGACATGTTATCTGTATTCATAACTCCATGAGAGAAGCCCTGAGCTTGCCACCTTGCAATCATTATTGCGGTAGACTGAATAACCTCACGTAGCATACCCAAGTAATCACCTTGCTTAACATTTGGCATGTAATGCTTTATTACAAAATTAGCTAATTTTTTAACATTTTCATTTTGTCCTAGGGACGAAAAATATTCAAAGTGTCCAAATCGAATATGGCTTTCAGCCACTCGCGTTACAATAGCAGCAGGTTCAACATGCTCTCTATAGACTTCTGAGCTACTAGTAACAATTGCTAGAGCCTTTGTCGTAGGGATATTTAGACCCTGCATCGCAATAGAACATAGATATTCACGGATGCTTGACCTCAGAACTGCACGACCATCAGCACCCCGAGAAAATGGAGAAGTTCCAGCGCCTTTTAATGATAATTCATTACCCTCTAATTCTCCAATCAGGCACGAGCGGCCATCTCCAAGTTGAGGCACAAAGTAGCCAAACTGGTGACCAGCATAAACAGTTGATACGGGACGTTCTTGACCTAACTGCTTATCTCCAGAACAAATCCCTAAAAACTCTTGATCCGTTATATTTAAATTTAATGCTTGTTTTAAACTTTGATTGACATGGATTAAAGAGGGATTTTCAAGTCTTTGAGTTTGGATATGGGCAAAGAAATCAGCACCTAAATCCTTAAATTTAAGAGAGTTTTTCATTTAATATTTGGTTAACCTGTTTAGGATTTGCCTTTCCTTGTGTAGCCTTCATCACTTGGCCAACAAAAAAACCTAGAAGCTTGGAATTTCCATCTCGAAACTGCTTTACTTGATCGAGGTTGTTAGAAATAATATCTTCTATAATCAACTCTAAAGCACTGGAGTCAGTCATTTGCTTAAGGCCTTGCTTCTCAATAATTTCATCAACACTTCCATTACCTTCCCACATTAGCTTAAAAACATCTTTAGCAATTTTTCCAGAGATTGTATTGTCAGTAATTCTTGAGATTAACACAAATAATTCATTTGAAGGTATTGGAGAATTATTAATTTCGACTTGGTTTTTATTTAGAGCTGCAGAGAGCTCACCCATGACCCAGTTAGCAGAGAGCTTAGCATCTGCGCCTTTATTGATTATTGTTTCAAAATAGTCTGCGACCTCTTTTTGAGAGGTTAAGATTTCGGCATCATAGGCGCTCAAACCTAATTTATCAACAAACCTTAATTTCTTTTCAGTAGGCAATTCGGGAAGTGATTTTTTAATGTCTAAGAGGAGTTCATCACTAACAACTACTGGAAGAAGATCAGGATCTGGGAAATACCTGTAGTCATTCGCTTCTTCTTTAGAGCGCATGGATCTGGTTTCATTTTTAATTGAATCATAGAGCCTTGTCTCTTGAACTACTGACCCCCCCTCCTCCAAGATATCAATCTGTCTTTCTACTTCAAGATTGATCGCTTTTTCTAAAAATTTAAATGAATTTAAATTTTTAAGTTCTGCTCGAGTCCCAAGCTTATCGCCGTGCTTTCGAACTGAGACATTCGCATCACATCGAAAAGATCCTTCCTGCATATTGCCATCACAAATATCGATGTATTGAACTAAAGCATGTATTTTCTTAGCATAAGCAACAGCTTCCTTTGCACTACTCATATCAGGCTCTGATACAATCTCTAATAAAGGAGTGCCAGCACGATTTAAATCGATTGCTGTATATTCATCATACATATCATGAATTGACTTTCCTGCATCCTCCTCAAGGTGAGCGCGAGTAATTCCGACTATTTTATTTTCACCATTCTCTAAAGAGATATCTATGACCCCATTTCCAACGATTGGAATTTCAAATTGTGAAATTTGATAACCCTTTGGAAGATCTGGATAAAAATAATTCTTACGAGCAAAAATAGAGTGCTTGTTTATCGTTGCATTGACAGATAAACCAAACCTGAGAGCCATTTTAACAGCCTCCTGATTAAGAACCGGAAGAACGCCAGGGTAACCAAGATCAACGGCACATGCTTGCGTGTTTGCTTTTGCACCAAAGGCGGTAGATGCACCAGAAAAAATTTTTGATTTAGTTTTTAACTGTGAATGTATTTCAAGCCCAATTACCGTTTCCCATGTCATAAATAGCTCCTCATTAATCAACTGGAGATGCATTATGCCAATCAGTTTCCATTTGAAACTGATGTGCAGTATTAAGCAATAATTCTTCAGACCAATGGTTACCAATTAATTGAAGACCAACAGGTAAATTATCTGAAAATCCAGCAGGAATACTCATGCCTGGAAGTCCTGCTAAATTAACTGAAAGGGTATAGATATCTGCCAAATACATTGATACAGGATCTTTAACAGAACCCAAGTCAAAGGCTGCTGTAGGAGAAACGGGACCCATGACAACATCAACTTCTTTGAATGCTACTTTAAAATCTTCACTTATGAGCTGACGGACTTTTTGAGCTTTAAGATAATAAGCATCATAATATCCAGCAGATAGTGCATAAGCTCCAATCATAATTCTTCTTTTGACCTCATCACCAAAGCCTTCAGAGCGAGACCTCAAATAGAGATCATTTAAATCTTTCGGGTCACCACATCGGTAACCATACCTGACGCCATCGAACCTTGAAAGATTTGAAGAGCACTCACATGGAGCAACAATATAGTAAGCAGGAATGGCATGAATTGAATTCGGTAATGACACTTCAATAATCTTAGCTCCCATTGCCTCATAATCATTAATAGCATTCATCACTACTTTTTCAACACCCTTGTCTAAACCCTCTGAAAAATATTCTTTAGGCAGTCCAATCTTAAGTCCTTTTAATGACTTTGATAAATTTTGAGTGTAATCAGGCACTGATATATTAGCACTAGTCGAATCTTTTGAGTCAAAACCAGCCATTGCATTTAGAATAATTGCAGAATCCTCAGCCGTTCTCGTCATTGGGCCCGCTTGATCCAAGCTCGAAGCATAAGCTATCATTCCATAACGTGAAATCCTACCATAGGTTGGCTTGAGTCCTGTTATGCCACATAAACTAGCCGGTTGACGAATACTGCCACCTGTATCTGTTCCAGTAGCAAAGGGACAAATACGAGATGCAACTGCAGCAGCAGAGCCTCCTGAAGAGCCGCCAGGCACTTTTTTTGTATCCCATGGATTTTTTACAGGTCCATAATATGAATTTTCATTGGATGAACCCATCGCAAACTCGTCCATATTAGTTTTACCAAGCATAACCATATTTTGAGAGTTTAGCTTATCACTTAGGGTTGCATCATATGGCGAAATAAAAGAGTCTAGCATCTTTGACCCTGCAGTGGTTTTTATGCCCTTTGTACAAAAAATATCTTTGTGCGCATAAGGTATTCCAGTCAGGCTTGCAGCATTTCCTTTGGCCAATATTGAATCTGCCATTTTTGCTTGATTAATAGCCTGATCACTGGTGACCGATATAAAAGCATTTAAATTTGAATTATCAATTCGATTTAGATAATGCTTAGTGAGCTCTAAAGATGAGAAATCTCTATTTTTTAGCCCTTTAATTTGCTCAGCAATGGTTAGATTATGCATCATTATTCAATTACGGTTGGAACCAAAAAATGATTATTTCCTGTCTTGGGGGCAATCTCATGAAATTCTTCAGATAAATCATCTTCTGTCACCTGATCCTCCCTAAGGCGTTGAGACATCTCTAATGGATGTGCCATGGGCTCTGCGTCTCCAGTATCTATCTCACCAAGTTGATCCATTAGACCAAGAATATTATTAAGCTCTTGAGTGCTTTGCTCTAGCTCTGAGTCCTGAATACTCAATCTTGCTAAAAAAGCGATTTCTTTGACTTTATTTTTATCTAGTGACATATTTAAATTACTTTAGTGACAAAAATTTGAAATAACTGTATTAAAATTTTCTTTCGAATAAGAACCCGTAATTAACGAATCTCCAATACTCTTAAGAAGAACTAATCGTATATTGCCATCAATCGATTTCTTATCCAAAGACATTGCCTTAATTAAGGATTCACCATCCATAGATTTTTTGATTGTTGTGGGCAGATTGGCTTTTGATAGTATGTTTTGAATTCGATTGATATCTTCTTTAGATAAATCTCCCTCAAGCATTGAAAGCATAGCAGCCATATGCATACCAATAGAAACTGCTTCACCATGCAAATATACTCCATACCCAAAAGTATTCTCAATACCGTGCCCAAAGCTATGACCTAAATTCAATAACGCCCTTCTACCATTTTCAAATTCATCTAAGGCTACAATTCGAGCTTTATCCTCACATGAGCGAAAGATTACATCTGTTATTAAGTCTTTGTCCCTATTCATAATCAATTCAATATTCTCTTCAATCATTGAGAGAAAATCAGCATTACCAAGAAGCCCATACTTGATGACTTCAGCCATCCCAGCAGAAAATTCTCGATCATTCAAGGTATCTAAGGTATTCACATCAATAATGACTGCTTTTGGTTGAAAAAAAGCGCCTATCATATTTTTACCTAGATCATGGTTAACGCCAGTTTTTCCTCCAACACTAGAGTCTACCTGAGACAATAATGTCGTAGGGATTTGAATAAAGTTAATCCCTCTTTGATACGAGGCTGCCGCAAAGCCAGTAATATCACCCACCACTCCACCACCAAGCGCAATAAGAGTTGAAGTTCTATCAAACTTTGACTTTAAAAGAGCATCAAAAATGGTATTAACGGTTTCTAGTGTTTTGTATTGCTCTCCATCTGGCAATATGATGAACTCAACATTGTATCCATCTAACTGCCTGGCAACTTGATCTAAATAGATAGGCGCCACGGTAGTATTGGACACAATCATGACCTGTTGACCATGTATATGATCAGTAATAAAAGATTTTTGAGACAGTAGTTCACTACCAATAAATATGGGATATGACTTTGAGCCAAGCTCAACATTGAGAATTTTTGGATAACCTGTCACTATGCAAACACCCTATTTTCGCCCTTACCTGAGACATTCTCAACGCATCTGTCACATAAATCATTATGCATTTTATTTTGACCAATTTCTGGGCGATGATGCCAACAACGAACACACTTTTGATGTTTACTTTTGTAAACTTTAATTGCGATTGAGCTATCAATCTCTTTTGCGTCTGATGGTTTGCTCGATAATTCATTGACCCTTGCTTCAGAGGTGATAAAGACAAATCTTAATTCATCCCTAAGGCCTAACAAGTTTTGATAATTCTCATCTTTACAATAAATATCAACTTCAGCATCAAGAGACGATCCTATAACCTTATTTCGCCTCATCTCTTCAAGCTCCTTTCTTAAATGCGTATTAATATCTCTACAAGATTCTATCACAGGACTATCAAAATTCCCCTCTAGACCCTCATACCAGGTTTGAAGGAAAACACTTTCATTGCTAGCTCCAGGCAAAAATTGCCATATTTCCTCTGAAGTAAATGAGAGGATGGGTGATAACCATCGAACCATTGCATGAGAGATATGAAATAGCGCACTTTGAGCAGAGCGTCTCGCTAGAGAGTCAGTTTGAGTCGTATATTGTCTATCTTTAATGACATCTAAATAAAAACCACCTAAATCATTAGTGCAAAAATTAAGGATAGCTTTCATAACAAAATGAAAATTATAATTATCGTACTCATTTATAACTTGTTGCTGTAAATCATGCGTTTTTGAGACAATCCACCGATCAAGAACGAGCATGTCATTCATATCAACTAAATCATTCTTTGGATCAAAGCCCTGCATATTTGCAAGCATAAAGCGCATTGTATTCCTAATTCTTCTATAGCTATCCGCACTTCGATTTAGAATTTCATCAGAAACAGTCATCTCTCCAGAGTAATCAGTACTTCCAATCCATAGTCTTAATATATCTGCGCCTAAAGAGTTAACTACCTTTTGTGGGGGAATCACATTGCCAAGAGATTTACTCATCTTGTGTCCATTTTGATCCACAGTAAAGCCATGAGTTAAAACCTGCTTGTATGGTGCTCTTTCATTAATAGCACAAGAAGTTAAAAGAGATGACTGGAACCATCCTCGATGCTGATCCGATCCCTCAAGATACATATCAGCCACATCACTTAAATAACTGCTTGCCTTTAGAACGGCATAATGACTTACGCCAGAATCAAACCAAACATCTAAAGTGTCAGTCGTTTTCTCGTAATCTTTGGCTTCAGCGCCTAAAACATCCTCTACCTTAAGTTTGAACCAAGCCTCAATTCCATCAAGCTCAATTTTTTTAGCAACAACTTCAAACAATTTTTCAGTATCAGGATGCAACTCTCCAGTATTTTTATTAATAAATAAGGTGATTGGAGAGCCCCAATATCTTTGACGGGATATACACCAGTCTGGGCGATTGCCAACCATTAGTTCAATTCGTTTTTGTCCCCAATTTGGAATCCACTTAACATTCAATATTTCATCGTTAACCTTATCTCTTAGGTTTTTTTTCGTCATTGAGACAAACCATTGTGGTGTTGCACGAAAGATAACTGGTGTTTTATGTCTCCAGCAATGCGGATAGGAGTGGGTAATAGGCTCATGTTTGACCAACGTACCATGGCTTTCAAGTAGTCCTATAATCGTTGCATTAGCCTTAAAAATAAATTCTCCTGCAACGCCCTCTGTAGAATCTATGAATACACCTCTTCCATCTACTGGACAGTCTACAGGAAGGTTGTATTGCAAGCCAACCACATAGTCATCCTGACCATGAGCTGGCGCTGTGTGAACAGCTCCAGTTCCTGTTTCAGTGGTCACATGCTCTCCAAGAATAACTGGGACTCGTTTGTCATAAAATGGATGCTGAAGCATAAGCCCCTCAAGTTCAGAGCCCTTATATGTTTTACTTAGTTTTTTGAAGTCTTTGACTCCATATCTTTCAAGAGAAGACTCAAGTAAATCATCAGACAAAATATAGAGGGACTTACCAACATCAACTAGAGCATAATCAAGATTGGGATGAAGTGAAACAGCTTCATTAGCCGGAAGTGTCCAAGGCGTAGTGGTCCAAATAATAAGAGCTACAGGTTTATCATTCTCAAAAAAATCACCAATGACGTTGAAGGCAACGTCAACCGTATCAGAACCTTTGTCTTTGTACTCAACTTCAGCTTCAGCGAGAGCAGATGAGCACTCTGTGCACCAATGAACAGGCTTAAAGCCTTTAGTAAGATGGCCATTTTTTACAATTTTTCCAAGTGCACGAACAATATCAGCTTCATATTTAAAATTTTTAGTTAGGTAAGAGTTATCCCAATCTCCAAAAATTCCTAATCGCTTAAAATCAACTTTTTGTTTTTCAATTTGCTTATCTGCATACTCTCTGCAAGCAGCTCGAAACTCATCGGCAGAAATTTTATGTCCAACTTTTCCTTTCTTTTTTTCAACCATGTGCTCAATTGGCAGACCATGACAATCCCAGCCAGGGACATAAGGAGCATCATAACCCGACAAGGTTTTGCTTTTTACAATAACATCTTTAAGCACTTTATTAACAGCATGTCCGATATGAATATCGCCATTTGCATAAGGGGGGCCGTCATGCAAAACGAATAGTGGCTTGCCTTTAAATTTTTGACGAATTTGTTGATGAATATCTTTGTCTTGCCAATCTTTAAGAAAAGACCCTTCTCGATTTGCCAGGTTAGCCTTCATTGGAAAATCAGTAGCAGGCAAGTTTAAGGTGTTTTTGTAGTCAGACATTCCAGGATATATTATTACTATCTAAAAACGCCATTATACTTGACACATAAGGTTTATCAAGATTGATAATCCCTTGCAAATGTAAATTAAAAACTTCTAAAAGGGCACTGATTAAACTCTATAAATTCACTGACTTGAGGAGCGCTTGCACCTGTTTCGGTTTGAGATATTCTGATTGATTTGCACGCAAATTTTCTGGCAAACGTATATCACTAAATCTTGTTCTAATAAGTCGAGAAACTTTAAAATCTAATGCTTCCCATAGCCTCCTTACTTCTCTTTTTCTGCCCTCTCTAACAACCACATGATACCAACGATTAGCACCCTCTCCGCCTCCAAGAGTGACTCGATGAAATTTTGCAAAGCCGTCATCTAACTCTAAGCCAGATATGAGCTGTTTGATATGCTCATTTTCTACCTTTCCCAAAACTCGAACTGCATACTCTCTATCTATTTCTGAGCTAGGATGCATTAATTTATTTGCTAAATCTCCATTATTGGTGAAAAGAAGTAGCCCTGAAGTATTCAGATCCAAACGGCCCACCATAACCCATCGCGTATTCTCTGGAAGAAAATCAAAAACACTTTTTCGGCCTTCTTCATCTTTATTTGAACATATAACGCCGGCCTGTTTATTTAGGATTAGCACTTTTGTTTCTTCCTCTGCATAACGCTGAAGATCTATTAACCTTCCATCAATGGTAACTTTATCAGTTACAAGGGCTTTATCTCCAAGCTTAGCTTCTTGGTTATTGATTGAAATTCTGCCTTGCTCAATTAATCTTTCTGCCCAGCGCCTTGAGCCATATCCTGCATTTGCAATAAGTTTCTGTAATCTTTCAGACATGAATTTACAGCTTAATTTAGTAGGTTATGCCCATAGCATCTCGAACTTCTTCCATAGTAGTTTTTGCCACTATTCGGGCTCTTTCTGAGCCCTCAAAGATTATTTCTTGAATAAGGTTAGGGTTGGCCTCATACTTCGTTATTTCTTGTTGAATGGGATCTAATTCTGAATTGATAGAGTCTACAATCGGCTTTTTACACTCAATGCACCCTATTTTAGCTTTAGTACAGCCTTCCTTTACCCAGTTCAGTGTCTCATCAGAAGAATAAATTTGATGCATCTGCCAAACAGGGCATTTATTTGGATCTCCAGCATCTGTAAGCTTAATACGAGCAGGATCTGTTGGCATTCTATTTACCTTTTGCTTAACTGATTCAGGCTCTTCTCTTAATGAGATCGTATTATTATAGGACTTAGACATTTTTTGACCATCCAGACCAGGCATTTTTGATGCTTTCGTAAGAAGCGCCTCAGGCTCAGTAAGTATAATTTTTCCCAGGCCTTCAATAAAACCCAAGAGTCTTTCTCTATCTCCAAGGGTAATGTTTTGCTGCTCTCCGAGAAGCGCTTTTGCCTTTATTAGTGATTCATCATCACCCGTCTCTTGATAGGTTTTTCTTAGTTCTCTATATAGTTTAGATTGCTTCTTACCCATCTTTCCAATCGCTAATTCAGCTTTCTCTTCAAAATCAGACTCTCTGCCGTAGACATAATTAAAACGTCTAGCAACCTCTCTTGTGAACTCAACATGCGCAACTTGATCCTCCCCTACAGGAACAAGACCAGCCTTATAGATCAATATGTCAGCACTTTGAAGAAGTGGATAACCTAAAAAACCGTAAGTAGACAAGTCCTTAGATTTTAATTTTTCTTGCTGATCTTTAAACGATGGGACCCTCTCTAACCAACTAAGGGGGGTTGTCATAGATAGTAGCAAATGAAGCTCTGCGTGCTCAGGGACTTTAGACTGAACAAACAGTGTCGAAGTGTTTGGGTTAAGGCCAGTTGCCAACCAGTCAACAACCATATCTGAGACATTCTTTTCTAAGTCAATCCTATCAGAATAGTGTGTTGTAAATGCATGCCAATCAGCTACAAAATAATAAGAGTCATATTCATTTTGAAGTCTGGCCCAGTTTTTAAGAACACCATGGTAATGCCCAAGATGAAGTTGGCCAGTAGGACGCATTCCTGATAGTACGCGATGATCTTTCATTTTATTTATTTAAGGATTAAATGTTTAATTGAATTATCCCATAGATTGGCTATAGCTTTCTAAGCCATCTAAAACCAAATTATCAAAGAGCTCTATAGATTTGGGAAGTTCTTTTTTAATTTCTTTTACCACGCCTCCACAAGCAGTCACAACGCCATCAGTAAAGTTGGATTGAAAACTTTCAATTTGAAAATTTATAGCACTAATCATCATTGCATAGGTTCCTTGCCTCCAAGCATCATCTGTATTATTTGCTAAACCTTTTAAATCAAAACTCAAATCACCCGTTTTAAACTTTTCAAAACTCCCCCTAAGAGCTTTCATACCTGGCATTATGAGGCCTCCATGATGAAGTCCACTCTTATCAATCACGTCGAAAGTAATAGCACTCCCAATATCGATTACTAAAAGCGGATTATTAGGAAAATGATTTATTGCGCCTAACATAGCTGAAAAGCGATCTACTCCTAACATAGAAGGATCATCATATGATACAGTGAGATTTCCAAATCTCTTATGAGGTTTGATAATATTGATTGTCTCAAAATGACTAGAAATTTCCTGGACAATATCTGAGTGAGCAACAGCGCTTAACCAAGCAGCATTTGAGTGGTTAAGCGCTGTTATTGAAAAATTTTCTATGTCCTCCGAAAAAACTTTTGAATCACTCGTACGCCATTTAATAGCGGAGTTTCCAATATCTATGTAGAGGTTAGATTGGGACATCGAAAAGTGCTGAATTAATCCACAAATGAACCAAGATACTGGCAGCATATCCTAGGGCAATTGCCCAAATCCATTTTAAGTGTGACACAAAAGTATAATAACCTTTTGATTGACCCATTAAGGCTACTCCGGCTGCAGATCCAATTGATAGAAGACTTCCTCCAACTCCAGCAGTCAAAGTAACCAACAACCATTGGCCCAGAGACATATCTGGCGTCATTGTTAAGACCGCAAACATGACTGGGATATTGTCAACAATTGCAGATAAGATTCCAACTAATACGTTAGCATAAGTTGCGCCTAGCTGAACGTACATCGCTTCGGAAACTAGAGCCAAATAACCCATAAAGCCTAGCCCACCAACGCTTACTATGACGCCAAAGAAAAATAGTAGTGTATCCCATTCGGCCCTTGATACCATTGTGAAAATATCAAACTTTTCAGATTTATTTTCACTTGGGTTTTGGCGTTTGATAAAGTAACTCACAACCATTAGATAGCCCAGTCCAGTCATCATGCCCATAGCTGGTGGCAAATGAAGGAAGTTATGGAAGCTTACTGCAGTTGCAATTGTCAATAGAAATAAGATAGTAATTACAATACCGCCCGTTTTGATATTTACTTTCTCATCAATTGCCTTCGGCTTTTCATTTTTAATAGCAAAATGCATAATACCTGCGGGTATGAGATAGTTAACCGCTGATGGTAAAAATAAGACGAAAAACTGCTGAAAATCAACCAGCCCTTTCTGCCAAACCATAAGCGTTGTAATGTCTCCAAATGGGCTAAAAGCACCACCCGCATTTGCTGCTACGACAATATTTACAAAGCCAATAGAAATAAACTTGGCATTTCCTGCTCCAACAGCTAAAACAACGGCGCCCATAACAAGTGCAGTGGTCAAATTATCCGCAATTGGTGACATAAAGAATGCAATTACACCAGTGAGCCAGAAGAGCTGTCTGTAACTAAAGTTTTTAGAAATAAGCCAGACTTTTAACTTATCAAATACAAGGCGCTCTCTCATAGACTCTATGTAGGTCATTGCCACTAGTAGAAACAAGAATAGTTCAGCAAACTCTAAAAAGTTGTGTCTTACTGCAGCCTCTGCAGCGTGTGGAATATCATTTACGGCATAAACCCAACCTATAATTGCCCATATAGCGCCAGCAGCCAAAATTACAGGCTTTGACTTTCTCAAGTGCGTAAACTCTTCGAGCATTACAAAAATGTAAGCTAATACAAAGAGTGTTAATGCAATATAACCAGCCATATTATTCGTTAAATCAAGATTCTCAGAAGTAGAAGCTGCAATGCTTAAGCTTGGTATAAAGCTTAAAAGGATTAGTAGTATTTTATTCATCATTTATTCGTTCTAGTTTAGGTCCATGTTCATTATTTAGCGTTATCTTCTCATCTATTAAGTCCACATCGAGTGTGCCTAGACAATAAAATAACGAGTTAGATTTTACCTTAGATACAACAATTCCACTGCCTTTATAACGATCGCCTCGTAACTTAGCAGCCTTAGAAGTTTGACAATACAATGAGTCGCCCACCTGCATCTCTTCATCAGATTTGAAAGCAAATAAGCGCCGCTTTGCAGAGCCCAAATAATGAAGTCTCGCAACAACCTCTTGACCCGGGTAACAACCTTTTGAAAAGCTAACTCCTTTTTCATTAATATCTAAATTCAACATTTGTGGTACAAATTTTTCAGTTGTAGATAAAAATACATCTGGTAAATAACAATCTACACAAGCCATATCCCATAAACAATTTGGCCCTATGTCAAAACTACTCAAATCTGTATTTTCTATAATAATTAGAGACATCTTTTCATTAATTCTAAAGGATGAGGAGTACTTTTCCTCCAAAACGCCTATTTGAGCTAATCGCATAGATACATCTTCAATAATAACATCTGCCATAATGACAAACATTTTGAGACGAGATTGAATAGAATCCAGGAGATCTGCTGGAAAAGAAAGATAAAAACCTTCTGTTAAACGTATAACCCAAAATAATGACAAGATTTTTCCTTGGTGTTGGCAATAGGCACTAAGCTGGACGCTTGAATTGTTTAATTTTCCAATATCATTTGAAAGTTGTGACTGCAGAAAAGATTCAGCATCATTTCCTGATATCTTTAAGATAACGCGGTTATTAAGATGAAAGAACATTAAAAAATATTTGAATTTAAAATTATCACATATTTTATCAATTTTAAAAGCTGTAAGCTTTCAATAGACATAAAAAAACCCAGAGCAAGCTCTGGGTTTTCATGTATTAACTTATTCCTAAGTCAAATTACAAGACTAAACAAGTTTAGAATGCAACTGAAGCTTTAAGAGTAAGTGACTCATCAGAACTACTATATGTAGCAGCTAATGTAGCACCAGAAGTTAACGCACGTGAGATAGCAACTGTAGTATAGGCAGCTGCAGACTCAGTAGAGTACTTAGCTCCTGCTAGAGTTGCATCAGTTGATGCAGCTACTTCAGCACGCTCACCAACGTGAGATACTGTCATAGTGTTTCCAGCTAGGCCGAATACAGCAGTAACATCAGCATCACTGTCTAAAGTAACAGCAACACCTGAAACAGTTGTACCTAGTGACCAAGTAGAAGAACCATCATCATTAGTAACGCTCATGTCCATTCCTGCAATTGCAGCTGAACCAGTAGATACGTTAGTCTTCACATTGTGAGAGATAGTAACACCAGACCATGTACCAGTAATAGTAACAGCACCGTCGTCGTCAAGACCAATAGTAGCATCACCGATTGGCGCGTCTAAAGTTACAGTAACACCAGTATCAGTTGGCTCAACAGTATCACTTACGTAATCACCGTCACCGTCATCAACGTTAGTTTCTTCAACATCAAACATATCAGCTGTAACAGTTACAGGACCGATTGTAGTAGTTAGAGCAGCTGAAGTAGTAGCAAGTGAAGTGCCATCCATATCATAGCCAGCAGTAAAAGTTGTACCGCCTGTAGTACCAGTGATTAGAAGGTCTGCATCAAAAGAAGTTGCTGATGCTGCGCCTGATCCATTATCATCATAAGATACTGAAGCCGTTCCGCTCAGTGCAACACCAGCAATAGCTGACGTAGTAGCTACTGATGATACCGCGAATAGTGCGATTAGTTTTTTCATTTTATTCTCCATTTAGAATATTTAATTGTTGGTTATCCCAACACCCTATATGTTACTTTTACAAATAACAATAGAGACATAATAATCATTTTTATTACTGATGTCAACAGATATTTGAAAAAATAATACAATTAGTTGTTTTTTTTCAACAAAATCGTTTATTTAGTCATAAATACTGGTTAGCAAGGACTTTAAATACAAAATAAATAATTTACTTCTCTCTAATATTTGTAATATTTGCTTGTTATTTGTATTTTTTTAAATGATTTGTTGTTTTTTTTCAATTAAATTGATTTAAAAAAACCGGGACAAGCCCGGTTTTTTTAAATCAATCAAAAGTGGCAAACTAGAATAAATAACCACCGTGGCCTGCGCCAACCATACAAAGAAGCATTGGAACAGAAAGGACTACATTGGTTCTAGAAGCCATAGCTGCTGTAAACTTGGCTTTAGCAATGTCATCTGCACTAGCCTCAACTATTCCGAGCACTTTTTTCTGGTTTGGCCAAATCAATACCCATACATTAAATAGCATGATAGTTCCCATCCATGCTCCCAAACTCATCATTGGGCCAGCAGGTGCCTGAAAAAGAAAAGTTTGCGTAAAGCCGTATTGAGGTGATATAGAAAGGGCCCATGCTCCTGTAAGCCATGTGGCAGCTGCAGCCATCCGAAACCAGAGAAGCGCTCTTGGAGCTACATACTTTCCAATTGCTGCCGGCCCAGGGCCTCCATCATCTGCTAATGCGTCAGCCATCGCAGGCACCTGAACAAAATTGAAGTAGTATAAAAGGCCAACCCAAGTCACTCCAAATAAAGCATGAAGCCAAATACTAAAATTACGTGTTTGAAACATTGAACTTTCAGGCGAAACATAAAGAGCAACCAGAATAGCAAGAATAAAGCCACTAATAATAGTGCCTTTGACAGAAGTTAATGGATTCATAATGTTTTTATTGTTTTAATTAAAAGTTATATTATAGATAAATCAAAATTGAAGTAATTGCATTTTTGTATTTATATTTTTTGTTTTATAACTATAATTATTATTTATCTTAAAAAAAATTTAACAATGATCTTAACTTTCAAGAAGCTTTTTTCAATAATCCTAATTTTTGGGGTTTTTTTAGCCTTGCCAATTTATGGGGCAGACACTCCTGATCAAATAGAATATCAAGGAAGTACTATGACTAAAAATGGTCAGGGCACTCGAATTATTTTTTTCATGAAAGTATATGAAGGTAGCTTATATCTTGAAACGAAAAGTGCAAATGCTCCAGATATTATTAATTTGGATGCTCCAATGGCAATTCGCCTTGATGTTTTATCTCAAATGGTCACAGCTGATGCAATGAAAAAAGCCTTGAGTGAAGGACTTGAAAAATCAACTGGAAACAATACTGATTCAATAATTAAAGAAATTAATCAACTATCATCATCTTTTGATACTGCTGTGAGCACTGGTGACTATTACGAATTTATTTATTTACCTGAAATGGGAACGCATGTTCTTAAAAATTCTGAACTTGTAGAACTAATTAAAGGGATAGACTTTAAAAAAGCATTCTTTGGGATATTTCTTTCAGATAATCCAATACAAAAAAACTTAAAAAAAGCGATGCTTGGAGGCTAAATAACATGTCAAACCACCCTTCATCTTTTTCTGAATGGCAGAACTACCCATCTACATTAGACCCTATTCATGTGGCATGGCTTAAAAATGCAAAAAAATCTAAAACCGCCTTTGCTGTTGCAGATATTGAAGGAATAGAAATATCTCACAAAAAGTTTTTAACTGGTGTTCTATTATTTTCACAAAAAATTAAAGTTTACAGCCCAGAACAAAATGTTGGGCTTTTGCTGCCAAGCAGCGGAGGCGGTGCGATTGCATCAATTGCTATCCTCTCTTTAGGGAAAACACTGGTCAATTTGAATTTTACTGCTGGAAAAAAAGCTCTAAGTTCTGCTGCAAAGCAAGCTGAAGTAAAGCATATTTATACCTCTAGAAAGTTTTTAGATAAAATGCTTGAGAGGGGAATGGACTTTGAGACATACTTCCCTGACTCAAAACTTCTTATGCTCGAGGATATTAGGGAAGAAATTTCAACTTTATCACGTATTAGTACTCTTTTAAAAGCAATACTACTTCCAACTAGCATGATTCAAAAAAGTTACTTTAAAGATGTGTCAATGAATGATACTGCGGCAATTTTATTTTCAAGTGGAAGTGAAGGCTCACCAAAAGGAGTTGAGCTCTCACATAGCAATATAGCTGCCAATGCTAAACAAGCTGCAATTGAATTAGGTGCTGTGGAGAGTGATGTCATTATGTCAACTCTTCCAACTTTTCATGCCTTTGGATTTGCTATTACAACTCTTATGCCCCTCTCTGAAGGCATTCCAATTGTTTGTCATGCAGATCCAAAAGACGTTACAACGATAGCATCTGGAATAAAAAAGTACTCAGGAACAATCCTGGTTGGCACCCCTACCTTCCTTAGAATGTATACCGTTAGTAAAAAAGTCACCTCTGAATCAATGCAATCACTGAGACTGGTTGTTGCTGGTGCTGAAAAGTTAAGATCAGAGGTTAGAGATGGCTTTGAAGTTAAGTTTAAAATGCCTGTGTATGAGGGTTATGGCACCACAGAAACCTCCCCTGGGGCATCAGTAAATTTGCCAGATATAGAGTCACCTTATAAATTAAGAAACCGCCCTGGAACTGTTGGGAAAGCTTTTAGTGGGACTGAATTTAAAATCGTTGATCCAGATTCAATTGAGCCATTACCAACTGGAGAGGATGGATTAATTTTAATCGGTGGACCCCAAATTATGAAAGGTTATCTTAAGATGCCAGAAAAGACAGCTGAAGTTATAGAGCTAATTGATGGTTATAGGTGGTACCGAACAGGAGATAAAGGACATTTAGACGAAGATGGTTTTTTAACAATTGTTGATCGATATTCAAGGTTTGCCAAAATTGGTGGAGAAATGATTAGTCTTACAACTGTAGAAGAGGAAATACTTGATGCATGCAATGAAAAAGATCTTGAGATCGCAGCAACTTGCCTCCCAGACCAGCGAAAAGGTGAAAAAATTGTTCTACTTGCTACCAACAATCTAGATAAAAATCAACTTAAAAGACTTCTTTCGGATGCGAAAGTTAACCCACTTTATCACCCTGCTCAAGTATTGATAGTTGAAGAGATCCCTAAATTAGGGAGTGGTAAGACTGACTTTGGTGCAACCAAAAAGATTGCACTTGTTAATGAACAAAAATAGATAAGTGCCTGAACTCCCAGAGGTTGAAACTACTAGAAGAGGACTTGAGCCTTTAATAGTTAATAAGAATGTCTTGTCTGCTCATATATATAAAAGAAAGCTTCGCTGGGAGATTCCATCTCATCTTATTCAAACATTAAAGAAAAAAACTATTCATAATATTTCGAGACGTGCAAAGTATCTTTTGATTGATTTCGATCATGGACAGCTTGTTATTCACTTGGGCATGTCAGGCTCAATGAGTGTTGTGCCATCAACAGAGCCCCTAAAGAAGCATCACCACTTTGAGTTAAAGTTGGACAACTTAACGAGCATTCGTTTTCATGATCCACGCCGATTTGGTTCAATTCTATGGCAAAACAAGTCCAACCCTTTAAACCTATTAAGAAATCTTGGTCCAGAGCCCTTAAGCTACGAGTTTAATAATGATGTACTTTACAATGCATCAATTGGAAAATCAAAAAATATCAAAACATTCATTATGGATAGCAAAGTGATCGTTGGAGTTGGGAACATTTACGCTTCAGAAAGTTTATTCCTAGCTGGCATTTCTCCAAAAAGAATTTCTGGAAAAACTTCAAAAAAACGCTACAAAAGCTTAACTAGCTCTATAAAAAAAGTTTTAACTGACTCGATTAATAATGGCGGTACTACTCTAAATGACTTTTCAAATGTCAATGGCAATCCTGGATATTTTTCGCAAATCCTTTCTGTCTATGACCGTGAAGGTATGCCATGTATTAGATGCAATGGTACAATTCAAAGAATTATTCAAAACCAACGTGCTACCTACTACTGCCCCATATGTCAGAACTAGCAGACTCTAAAGCCCTCTATCAAGCGACATGTGCTACAAATTCTGAGCCATATGCACTTCAAAATATTGGTGATATGATGTCACCTGAGTTTAGTGAAAATTGCATTATCATTGTTGACCCTTCGATGCCAATACATCCTAATGCTTTTGTAATAATAGACTTTGAAGATGAAATTTATTTCCGACAATATATTGAGGAGGGTAATAAGAAAATACTTAGGTGCCTTAACTCAGAATATAAAGATATTGAGCTAGGCTATATATTTGAAGTGCGTGGCTGCATCATTCAGCAAAAGCAAAGAAAACAAAAGTCACTTCATTACTATCTTCAAAGCAAAATAAGCGGTAAATTAGAATTCAGCATTAAGGGCAAAGAAAAGTCACTTGATAGCAAAAGTTAATTAAACCATATAAGATGAGCCATTCTTCCGGAATTTGAGCCGTCTCTCCTGTAAGAGAAAAATTTATCGGACTCTCTAAAGGTGCACCTGTTACCTCCAGAAATTAGTGTGATATTGAAAGATTCTAGTATTACCCTTGCGGCATCATACAAGTCCAAGTAAAACTTATCATTATGAAAGACGAAAGAACGATTAAAACTTTCATTTTTTGATAAATATAAGTCTTTAATCTCTTTTCCAACCTCAAAAGAATTTAGCGAAATTGCAGGACCGAGGTGAACAACCAGGTCACTTCCATTGCAATGAAATGATTCAATTAAGTTCTCAATGACTCCTGAAGCCAATCCTTTCCATCCGGCATGGGCAATACCAACCTTTGACCCATCTTTATTACTTATGAAAACAGGTAGACAGTCAGCAGTCAGGATAGCGCAAACAATCCCTGGATCTATCGTATAGCTTGCATCTGCCTCCACTTCTTTTTTATTTACTGATGCATCTATACAAATAGAGGAGTGAGTTTGATTTATCCATACTGGATCTGAGGGCAAGTTGTAATAATCAGAAAGTATTAAACGATTTTCTAAGACACTTTTATTTCTGTCATTGACATGAAGCGCTAAATTGAAATTATCAAAATTTGAAACACTTCTACCACCCTCAATATATCTTAAGGTAGAAATATAATTTACATTTTTTGGAAATAAACTCATATCTTCATACTTGATAGTTACGAGTCATATTTTTTGAGAGTGCTCAAAAGCTGTTGCATGTCCACTGGAAGATCAGCCTTCCATGACATAGATTGACCCGTTGAAGGATGCGTTAAAGTCAATTTTTTTGAATGGAGCGCTTGTCTTTGAAAGTTAATTAATTCATCTTTTAGCTCCATACTAGCTTTTTTTGGGAAGCGAACTCGCCCTCCATATACTGGATCTCCAATCAATGGATGCCCTATATGGGACAAGTGAACACGAATTTGATGAGTCCTGCCAGTCTCTAAAATAGCTTTTACATGAGTGTGGCTTTGAAATCGATCAATAGCCCTATAGTGCGTTATTGACTCCTTACCATTAGTCAAAACAGCTTGCTTAACTCTGTCTTTAGGGTCTCTTCCAATAGGTTCATTGATAGAGCCACCTGAGATCATATGACCATAAACTATGGCCGAATACTCTCTCTCAACTGAGTGAGATTGAAGCTGCTCCACAAGAAATTTTTGTGATTTTGTATTTTTTGAAACGACCATCAAACCAGATGTATTTTTATCTAGACGATGAACGATTCCAGCTCTATCTAGTTTTGATAAATTAGAATCATAACTCAACAGCGCATTTGCTAATGTGCCATTCCAATTTCCAGCGCCAGGGTGAGTAACTATGCCAAATGGCTTATTGATAACTATAATGTCATCATCCTCATAAGCGATATCTAAGGGTATTTTTTCGGGATCCCAAGTTGTTGACTCCTTTTGGCTTAATGATATCGTTACAATATCATTTACACAAACTTTGTCTTTTGGTTTAAATGAATTATTATTCAATAAAGCCAAGCCAGCCTTAATTGATGAAGTTATTTTAGATCTTGAGAGGTGTGGAAGCATTTCTGCTAAAGACGAATCGATTCTTTCACCACACATCCTCATTGGGAGGATTACTTTAATAGTTTCTTCGTTCATGAAGTATAACTTTTGTGATTTATAAATATTAAAAGAAAGATAAAACTCTAGTTACTAATTCGATTCTATCTGATCAAGTAAATATTGTCCATATTGATTTCCACTCATTTCATTTGCAATTGACATTAATTGATCTTTACCAATATATCCTTTATCAAATGCAATTTCTTCAATACATGCAACTTTTAGGCCCTGTCTTTTTTCAATAGTTTCAATAAATGTTGATGCGCCAAGTAATTCATCATGCTCTCCTGTATCAAGCCAAGCAAAACCTCTTCCAAGAATTTTTACATTTAATCGGGTGTCATTTAAATAAATTCTATTTATATCAGTAATTTCAAGCTCTCCCCTATCAGAAGGCTTTAATTTAAACGCGTTGTTAATTACATCATTTGGATAAAAATAAAGCCCGGTGACTGCATAGTTGCTTTTTGGATTGGTTGGTTTTTCTTCAATACTGAGTACTTTTCCAGAATTATTGAACTCTACAACTCCATATCGAGAGGGGTTTTTGACATGGTATCCAAATACAGTTGCGCAATTATGATTCAAAACATCAAATATTGCCTTCTCAAGATAGTCTGTTATACCTTGACCATAGAATATATTATCTCCTAATACCAATACTACTGGATCTGAACCAATGAATTCTTTGCCTAAAATAAAAGCTTGAGCGATTCCATCTGGTGAGGGCTGGACTTTGTATTCAATTTGTATTCCAATTGCAGAGCCATCCCCAAGCAGATTTTCAAATCGAGGCAAATCTTCCTCTGTAGAAATAATTAATATGTCTTTTATTCCAGCTAACATTAAGACAGAAAGTGGATAGTAAATCATTGGTTTGTCATAGACAGGTAATAGTTGTTTAGAGACTCCTTTTGTTATAGGATATAGCCTTGTGCCAGAACCACCGGCCAAAATAATACCTTTCATTTTATATCCGCTCCTAGACGTTCTAGTTTATAGTTTCCGTTTTGGACATTATTAGACCAAGATAGATTTGCTAAATACCATTGGACTGTTTTAAAAATGCCAGACTCAAAATTTTCTTTTGGACTCCAGCCTAACTTACTCTTTATTTTATTCGAATCAATTGCATATCTTACATCATGTCCGGGTCTATCTTTAACATGAGTAATTAATTCACAAAAAGAACTCATTCCGTTTAATTTTTCTGGAGCTAATTTATCTAAAATAGTGCATATTTTTTTGACCACTTCAATATTTTGAATCTCGTTATTACCCCCAATATTATATGTTTCACCATTAAATCCGCTAAATGCGACGTCCATTAAGGCACAAATATGATCCTCAACAAAAAGCCAATCCCTAATTTGTGTTCCATCACCATAAATAGGTATTTTCTTACCTCTTATTGCACTTAGAATTACATGTGGAATGAGCTTCTCTGGGAATTGAAAAGGGCCATAATTATTGGAACAATTAGTAATTAGAATTGGCAGTCCATATGATCGATGCCACGCCCTAACCAAATGGTCAGAACTTGCCTTAGAGGCAGAATAGGGAGAACTTGGATCATAACGAGTTTCTTCAGAAAAAAAATTGGAAGAACCTTTTAGATCACCATAAACTTCATCAGTTGAAACATGTAAAAAACGAAATTTTACTTTTTTATCACTCTTTAGTGATTTATAGTATTTTCTCGAAATCTCCAGAAGAGTATAAGTTCCAAGTACATTAGTTTTGATAAATTCTAATGGTCCATCAATGGATCTATCTACATGAGATTCTGCTGCCAAGTGTATAACTATATCGGGTTTATTATCACTAAATATTCTTTCCAATTCAATTGAATCACAAATATCTACTCTTTCAAACATATAGCGCTTATCTTCTTTAATAGAATTTAAAGACTCCAAATTTCCTGAGTAAGATAATTTATCAATATTTACAACTCTATGACTTGTATTCGAAATAATGTATCGTATTAATGCAGATCCTATAAATCCTGCGCCACCAGTTACTAGTATCGTTTGATCATTAGTCATTATTAAATTTTTTGATATTTATTGATATCATAAAAAATATTTACCAGCCAGATTTTATAATTGAGCACACTCTTCTAACATCATTCTCATTCATCATTGTATGCAGAGGAAGAACTAGGTATTTGTCTTCTATTTGGTCCATATTTGGAAAGTTTTTCCCTTCAGTAAAGTCCTTAAAAATCGAGTATCTATCATTTCTAAAATGCACTTGATTGCTTTCAATTTTATTGTCTCTTAATTTTTCTTGTAGCTTATATCTATTATCTACAATAATTGTAAAGAGCCAGGCCGCATGTTCACGATCATCAAAATCATTTCCAATTATTTTAACTCTGTCATAGCCAGCCAATTCATCACTATAAACCTTAAAAAGTCTTTTTCTTAAACTAGATACAGCGTCAAACTCTTGAAGTGAGGCAATGCCCATTGCAGCAGCAATATCTGTCATTTGATATTTATATCCAATTTCAGTAATATCATTTTCCCAAATACCTGCTTGTTTAGCATTTCTATCAATACCAAACCAACGAACTCGCTCAGCTTGATCAATTAACTCTTTATTTTTTATAATGAGCATACCGCCATCGCCTGTAGTTATATGCTTGATGGCTTGAAATGAAAACATTGTAAAATCAGAGATACTCCCAATAGTAGAACCTTTATATTTTGCTCCAACTGCATGAGCTGCATCTTCAATTATAGGAACACTCCACTTATAAGCAATATTCTGTAACTCATCCATATCGCATGGCAATCCACCATAGTGGACACAAATTATTGCTTTAACATTTTTATTCATCAACTGAGCGACATGATTAATGTCTATATTCATAGTATCAGGATCAATGTCAGCAAAAAGTATTTTAATTCCCATATACAAAAAAGGAATATTAGTAGCAGTGCATGTAAATACAGGAGCTATAACTTCATCGCCAGATTTTAATCCAGCCAGAATATATGATAGATGAAGTGCGTCAGTTCCAGAGCCAACAGCAATAGCTGGAAGTTTTGATGCAAACTTTTTACTAAAACTCTCTTCAAATAACTTAACTTTTGGGCCTTGACCAATCCAACGAGTATCAAGAACTTCCATTACAGATTTTTTAGCTAACTTGGAAACATGAGGATAAAACATAACAATATTATCGGATTCATCATGCATCAAGGACATATCTTTAACAGGCTTTTTCATTATTTAAATTCCTTTTTTCTATAACTCATAGCTTTAACTATTTATATTCTTTACGTGAATATGATCATGATCTAGACCCTTATGATATCTATCGAACATAGTTTTATAAGCCGACTCAATATTTTTTGCAAATAAACGCGTGTTATACAAGGGGGCATCAGATAAATTATCAACTAATTTATCCTTAATAGTTCTATATTTCATTGGGTTATTTGCTAATTCTACAGCAAGTGATTCATATTCTTCTTGACTAGTTGTAATCATCTCAGATAAATTTACAGCACTTATAATATTGGCAGCCTCCTTACTATTAAATGAATTTCCATTCAATGTCAAAATAGGTAGTCCCATTTTAAGAGCATCACTTGCAGTTGTTCCAGCATTATAGGGGAAAGTATCCAGAAAAAGATCAGCTGATCGATATCTATCTAAATACTCATTTCTTTTCAACTTTGTTCCAAAGATAAGCCTTGCTGGATCAATCCCCCTAAGTTTGATTTCTTTAATCAAGTTTTTTTCTGCTAATTTATTAGACACATAGATCATCATGACACTTTTTTCAACTCTATTTAGTATTCTAGCCCAACTATCAAATACTATAGGTGTAATCTTATAGGTATTATTAAAACAACAAAAAACAAAACTATCTTTTGGTAATCCTAAGTCTTCTCGAGTGAATAAATTTTCTGGCAATGTTTCCTTTGAATCATTAACTTGGTAAGTTGGTAAATAGACAATTTTTTCTGAAAAATACTTGTGATTTTTCTCTGGAATCATTCCATTAGCAGCTATTAAATAATCATAGTAGTCGGCACCCATTGTTCCAAGCCATCCAATGTAACTAGTTTGAATTGGGGCAGCTGACATCGAAAATACTTCAGTTCTAGAATTTTGAGTTGTACCACTTAAATCAATAGCAATATCTATTTCAAGTGACCTTGAAAGAGTGGCAATTTCCTTATGGGACATCTTACTTACATCATGGAACTGGTCCATGCCCGCTTTGATTCGAAGATTGATTTTATCTTCAGTATTTGGCCCATATGAGAAAGCATGAACTTCAAATTGCTTTCTATCATGCACTTCATATAACTCAGCTGTTAAAAGAGCAACAGGATGATCCCTAAAGTCAGCAGAAAAATAGCCTATTCGAATTTTCTTATGTTTCGAGTATTTAACCAGTTTAGGCAAAAGATTGCTCTTTGGATATTTGTCTTGAGCATAGATTACACTTGTTTTTTTCTGGAGCTCAGGATCATCAATTAATGCAATTAATGCAAATGGACTAATCACCTTTTTGCCATCATTAATTTTATTTTTTATATCAGTAAGTTGATTAGAAAAATTATCCCAAATACAAATATGCATTTTGGCATGCAATATATTCCCTAGCATATAATCTGCGTTTGGCTTAAGTGCATATGCAAGCTCATAATTTGCAAGCGCTTCGTCTAATTTATTCAAATCTTTCAATAAATTAGCATAATTACAAAATGCATCGAAATAATCAGCATCAATACCTATTGCTCTTTGAAAACAAATTTCTGATTCATCAAAGATATTAAGTCGATTATAAATAATGCCAAGATTATTAAAAGCAAATGCATAGTTTGAATCAGCTTTAATTGCTTTATTGAAAGAATCGCTTGCTTCATCTAGTTGGCCCAAATTCATAAATAAAATTCCGAGATTATTATGAGCTTCAGCATAATTAGGATTAATTGAAAGTGCCTTCTGAAAATTTTCTAATGATAAATTGAATTGATTTAATTCCATAAGAGCACTCCCAAGATTATTGAACGCCTCAATGAAACTAGTATCTATTGAAATTGCTCTCTCAAACCTCTCTATAGCATTATTTAATTTTCCATCTTCCATAAATAGTATGCCAAGATTATTATGGGCTTCGGCATAATCAGGCATAAAGCTTAGCGCTGCTTCATGACTCTTAATTGCGTCATCTAATTGCCCCAATTCCCTAAATACAATTCCAATATTATTATGAGCTTCAGCATAATCAGGCTTTATATTTATTGCCATTTGATAAGCACTCCTTGCAGAATCAAATTCCTTTAATTCTTTAAATGCAACACCAAGATTATTATGCGCCTCAGGATAATTAGGTTTAATTTCAATTGCTTTTTTATAATGCTTTACTGCATCTGTTAATTTATTTAACTCTTGAAAAGTTGTTCCTAAATTAAAGTACACCTCAACAAAATCAGGTTCAATTGAAATCGCCGTCTTATAAGATAGAACAGCATCATCTAATCTTCCAAGCTCCTTTAAAACATTTCCAAGATTATTATGTATTTCAGTAAAGTTAGGTCTAAACTCTAATACTCTCTCATAACATTTAACTGTTTCTTTCAGTTTTCCAGATTCATAGAAAGAAGTTCCAAGGCTATAATGTGACTCAATATAATCAGGCTTTAAATCAATTGCTGTTCCATAGGATTTTATTGCTAAATCTAATTGACCTTTTGCTTTAAAAACATTACCAAGATTATTATGTGCTTCAGCATAGTCAGATTCAATAGCTAGCGCATTTTGATATGATTGAATAGAGTCATCAAACTCATTAAGATCATAAAGTGCGCCTGCAAGATTATAGTGAGCTTTTGCATAATCTGGATTAAGCGTAATAGCTTTTATATAGCTCTCCTTAGCAAGGATAAATTTATTTAAGCCCGCATAACAAGCACCCTGAATATTGAATAGAAGGGCGTCATTTGGATCATTAGCAATTAACTCTTGAACTGCATCTAGTGCTTCATTAAACTGCTGTTTAGAAAAAAGAGCTAGAATTGATTCAATATTATTATTAGACATTTTTGACTTCAGATCTTAAATGAATATTAACGTAAAATTAAAATAAATAAATTTTTCATTTTAATAGCTAATTTTAATTAATATATTTACAATAAGTACGTTAGATAAAAACCTATTTAAATACTTCTGATTTTTTGAGATTTGTTTTCATTTCATCATTGATTCTGTCTGAAAAAATTTATTGGAATCAACCAGTGCAAAAGATAAAAGAGCAATCTATAATATTATGTCAACTCAAAATCCGAATGAATTTACTAGAGAACAACTCGAAATAGTAGTAAATTTTTTAAATACTGGAAAAGTAAATAAGGCCCTTGACGCTGTAAATGCGTTGATTAATGAGTTTCCTAATCACGCAATTCTTTTCAACCTTCAAGGTGCTTGTTTTGAAGCAAATAATCAGTTAAATTACTCAATTAAAAGCTTCAAACAAGCAATTTCAATTTTTCCAAATTATACTCAGGCCTTTTATAATTTAGGGGTTGTTCAGAATAAGTCTGGTAAAAAAATTGACTCCATTAAAAGCTATCAAGAAGCAATTTCAATAAAGCCTGATTATTTTGATGCTCACAATAATTTAGGTTTGGCTTTGACTCAAACTGAGAGATTCGAAGAGGGAATTATTCACTTAAACCATGCAGTAAGGATTAACCCAAATTTTGCTGAGGCTTTTAATAATTTGGGTTTAACCTATCTAGAGCTTAACGAGATTAATAAAGCAATCAATAGTTTTAAGAAAGCATTATCACTCAATCAATATTTCCAAAGGGCTCAAATTAATTTAGGCCACACATACCATCAGCTAGGCAAACTTAATTTAGCGATGCAAAACTATAAGAGATTACTAGAAGTTGATACAAAATTTGCTGAAGCCTATGTCTTTATTGGAATTTTATATAAACATAAGGGCCAGCCAATTAAATCTATTGAAAACTTTGAAAAAGCACTTAATATTGACCCAACTTTAGTAAGCGCACTCTATGAGTTATCTAATGATACTAAATATGTTCTGGATTCTGAAAAACTGAGTAATTTAGAATCACTTCTCAGAAATGATACCCTTGGCCTAAATGACCAAATTATTTTGAACTATACTTTAGCAAACGTATATGAAAAAGAGCAGGAACATGAAAAATTTTTTGAGTTTTTAAATAAAGCAAACAAATTAAGAAAAAATCTATTAGGTTACTCATTTAATAATGATAAGAAAAAATTTATCTCAATTAAAAGATTTTATAATTCATCGAGTACTCCTCTTTCACAATCAAAAAATAGTTTATCAATAAAAAATAGGCCAATTTTTATTGTAGGAATGCCGCGCTGTGGATCAACTCTCTTAGAGCAAATCCTATCAAGTCATAAAGAGATTTATGGTGCTGGAGAACTAGATTTATTTCGAAAAATTCTCAACCCAGTTATTACCGACGATCAAGATAAAATATCCTTTGAGGTCATAAGACAAAAATATATTGATTCAGTTTCACAACTAGATTTTTCTGAAAGTATTTTTACTGATAAATCACTCTTAAATTTTCAATATATTGGATATATCTTAGATGCCTTACCTGAGGCAAAAATTATTCACCTTAAAAGAGATCCTAAGGCAATCTGTTGGTCAAACTATAAGACTAATTTTTCCCAGAGTGGCCTTGGTTTTAGTAATAATTTAGAGGATTTAGCAAATTACTACAAACTTTACGAAGAGCTAATGGTTTTTTGGCATAAAAAATTTCCAAATAAAATTTATAATCTTCAATATGAAAGCCTGACTGTTAATCAAGAGTTAGAGACAAGGAAACTCTTGGATTACTGTGATTTAAATTGGGATGAAAACTGTTTATATTTCTATAATAATAATCGATCAGTATTGACCGCAAGCAAAGATCAAGTTAGAGACAAAATGTATCAAGGAAGCTCAGAAGCCTGGAAAAAATACGAGTCAAACCTCAAAACCCTTATAGAAGAACTTAAATCTTAAAAATTTTTGTCTTGAACTTCAATGCTTTTTAAATTATCATTCCAATTTGTTTTTCTTGTATGAATTTTTATGAGATTTGACTTTGTTCCATTCTTTAATCCTGGTGAAAATATTCCATGGAATCGAGTCGTCAAAATGATGAGAGAGCAAACAAATCTTGCTGAGCAAGCTGACTTTACAACTGTATGGCTTACTGAACATCACTTTGCTCATAATGGCTATCTTAATGCCCCTCCAAACCCTATAATGATGTCACTTGATTTAGCATCTCACTCAAAAAAAATACGAGTGGGTCAGGCGCCCATTGTTCTTCCTGACTGGCACCCTTTAAGAGTTGCAGAAGATATTGCACTTCTAGATAACATGATTGAGGGGCGAGTAGACTTTGGTGTTGCTAAAGGTATTAATGAAAGAGTCACACTTCAGTTCAATAAAGAGGCTGATCGAAGAGATAACGAGAAAAGTTATAGACTTTTTATGGAGTCCCTTGAGGTTATTTTAAAAGCATGGACGCAGGACCCTTTTTCATATAAGGGGGAGTTCTATGAGTTTCCAGTTCCTGGCTGGAAGGAAACCAATCGCTTCCTAATGCCTCTTGAGAAAGAGTATCACTCTGAAGACGGGGAATATACTGGTATGTATATTCATCCAAGACCTTATCAGGATCCACACCCTCCAGTATGGTTAATGTCAAACTCTCCTCATACCTATAAATTGGCGGCTGAGAGAGGCTTTAAGGTTATTGGAATGTCAAGCCCGCCTGGAAAACTTGTGAGCTGCTGGGATGCATATGCTAACGCGGAGTCGCATGATGGAACAGACTATCAAAGAGGTGACGGTGTAGGCGTTTGCACTGTTATCTATGTTGCCGAGACGATGGAGCAAGCTGATAAAGACGTTAGGGCTGCCATTAATGGTTACTATGAGTATCTTAGCGGCTCAAGACCAGAGGGAAGCTGGACTCGTAAAGCCTATCTTGATGATGATGCAAATCCAACCGATAATGATCTGAATGGTGAGTGGTTTGACTTTCTTATGAAATATGAGCTTATCTGGGTTGGAGATGCTGACTATGTCTCTGAAAAAATTCAAAAATATCATGAATCAATTGGTCTTAAGCACATTATGCTTCTGCAGCAATTCCCGGGCTTTGATTATCAAAAGATACTCAAGAGCATGACTCTTTTTTCTGAGAGAGTGATGCCTAGATTTAGTCCAGATGGAGCTTAAGAATTAGGAGGTTTAACTCATGCTAGAACTTTGGGGTAGAAAAAATGCTAATCAAGTGATTCAGGTCCTTTGGACGCTTTCTGAGCTTGGTGTTGAGTACAAGAGACACTCCATAGGCACTGAGACTGGTGATCTTGAAACTAACGAGTATAAATCTCTCAACCCAAACTCTAAGATACCAACGATTCGAGATAACGGCTTTGTACTGTGGGAGTCTCACGCAGTCATTCGTTACCTTGCAAAGCAATATGGTCTTGGGAGCTTGTATCCTGAAGACCCTCAAAAAGCAGCCATAGCTGATCAGTGGATGACTTGGTCCACGGATAGCTTTATGGGGACATTTTTTCCTGTTTTTTGGCAACTTGTAAGGACTGAGGAAAAAGAAAGAGACTATACTAAGATTGCTGAAATGGCTCAGCAAAGTGGTGATATTCTTAAAGTGCTTAATAAGCATTTAATTCATAATAACTTTGTTGCTGGAGATCAGTTCTCTTTTGGAGACATCCCGCTAGGTGTTTTAATTCATAAATATTTTGTTTTAGATATCGAAAGGCCCCCACTTCAAGGCATTGAAGCTTGGTACGAGAGGCTTAAAGAGCGTCCAGCCTTCAGAGAACATGCAATGCAGCCCTTTGGTAACTCCCCATCAGAATTCTTTGCCCTTCAAGCCAAGGGTGAGGAGACATCCTAATAGGTAAATAATATGTCAATCTTTAACTCACACACCAGCAAAGAGGATGCAGGAATAACTCCTAATCTTTTGGATGCAATTACCGATGCGTACAACAGGAATGATATCGATGCTGTCATGTCTTTCTTTGCTGAGGATGCAGTCTTTGATCATGCAGCTGGGCCTAATATCAATGGCACTCGCTTTGAGGGCCTAGAGACAATCAGAGGCATCTTTCAAGGCCTCTTTAATAACGTCGAAAGTGTTCAATGGAAACTAATTGATACCAGGGTATCAGGTGACAAAGCTTACTGTGAGTTTCATCGCATTGCTAAACTAAAGTCAGGTGAGGTTCAAGATTTTTTGAGTATCGATGTTCTAACGTTTAGGGACGGGCTAATCATTCATAAGGATACTTACTATAAAAATAGAACCAGTTAATGAATAAGGAATAAAAATGGCAAGAGCAATACCGATTGACCCAATACTCGAGAAGGGTTACAACGTTAGACTTCTGGTTGAAGATTTCGATGGCCTCATTGAAAAATGGTCTAACAGAAGTGAAAAATTTAGAGAGACAGTCGACTCTTCCTTAGACTGTCAGTATGGAAATGGAGAGAAAGACAAACTGGATATCTTTAGGTGCGGTAAACCTAATGCACCATTATTCATCTTTGTTCATGGTGGCTATTGGCAAAGAGGAGACAAGTCAGTTTACAGCTTCGTAGCTGAATCCTTTGTGAGCTCAGGCATCGATGTAGCGCTTATTGGTTATCAATTGTGCCCGAGTGCTAGTATGACGAATATCGTTGATAAAATTCGTGAGGCAGTTATATGGATTTGGAACAATGCTGATGATTACGCCATATCAAAAAATCGAATCAACGTCTCTGGTCACTCAGCTGGAGGACACATTACGGGAATGATTCTTGCGACTGACTGGAAAGAAATTTCAGAAGAACTCCCCTCTGACATCGTTAAAACTGGAGTCCCGATCAGCGGGCTTTATCAATTAGATCCAATCAGGGAGACAACCATAGCAGATGCCCTTGGTTTGGATGATGAAGAGAGTAAAGAACTAAGTCCTCATTTCTTTAAGCCCAAAACTGATGCTCCAATTCTGGTTACTCTAGGCGGAGGAGAAACCCCTGAGTTTCATTGGCAGACAGATCATTTTGTAGATAAATGGAAAGAACACAGAGCGCCACTTGATTACTTTGCTGAGCCCGAGGTTGACCACTTTGGTGTCGTAGAAAGACTGGCAAATAAAGAATCTCAAATATTTAAAAAAGTAAGAGATTGGATTTTATAGCTTTCATAACCTCTTAATCTAAAGGGTGGCACTTGCAATCAAAATAATTATTTAAGCGAGAGAGAGCAGCCATTAGTGAATGTTCACTGTAATTATAACGGCCTAATATTAAGGAGATGATTGCAAGTTGCCAAAACTAGCCGTAATGATTCATTAAATCAGCAATTCTTTTTAAAAAGATGGCATGCTCACAAGCCTCTTCTGATGAGTAAACTTCTTCCTTAATGTCAACTGGAACGCCTCGAATTCCTGATACGATTCCAATCTTATACTGCTCAAACATTCGAACACAAATGGTGACGTATTTGCCAGCCATTGGAGCTCTTCTCATCTTGTCAAGAATTTTTCTAAGATCATGGCTATGTTCAATCGCTGATCTCCCATTGGAGGGAGCATTACCTACTGGACTATTTCTATGTTCTGCGATTAATTTTCTTCGTGATTCATCATCGAATAAAAGTGGCATCACATAAGTCCTAGTTATATAGTCATCTGTCTCTGTATGAGACTCATTTGCCATTACTCCTTTTTCTTTATCTAACATCTTTTAATCCTCATTAATTAATAGTTTTAATGGTTTCTGCATGGTACTGATTCTCCTCGCTCTTCTTTCAAACGAATGGCTTCATCTTGAGCCTCTCCAGGCGAACCAAATACTTTATCCTCAAAGAGAATTAGTGGCTTTGCACGGTCAGCATTTAATTGCCCCACGCACCACTCCTTTCCTTCGATTGTACAAACTGCAACATAAGCTCCAGCAATTGGGCCATAGTGCCTGTTATTAAGAGTGAATAAGCATTCTGCTAAATCACTGACTTTATCCTCATCCAAAGAACTTATAACATCCTTCTCTAAATCATTAAGAGGCAAAGTACTTGTCCCAACAACTGACTTACCAACAGGTGGGTCCATCATATCGGGATGCTTATTTGAAGTCATATTTATTTCTCCTTTATCAATTTATTAAGGCAATGGGCCTTCTTTTAAAAAGCCTCGAATTGCATTCTCAGTAATACGAGAGACATTATTATTGTAGTTATTGTGAGAAAGACTGCCACACCAAGACAATGAGCCAGGCGCAAAAACGCCACCATCATTTGGTGTTTTATAGAAAATCATATCTGCACGAACCATTGGATTTTCAGTTCCTCCGCCGTGATAGCCTCGCACAGAAAAGTGAATTTCTTCGTTAACTTGAAGCATCAAATTGGTATGGCCAACAGAATGGGCTAATAAATATGAATCATGAGGAGTTCCAAATTCAACATCATATCGATCTAACTCCAAACCAGCAGCACCGCCGCCAACAAGACCAAAATCACCAATCTTTTCACCATTACCTACGCCTTCCATAATCCAAGCAGTTTCTGGTCTTTCACTATCTTTATCTCTAACGTAGTAAGAGGAAACATCAAAACCGTAAGCAGTAAAGGTTAACCCGCATAACTTACTAGGGATTCTCCCACGTGCACGCCACATGCCTCCATATTTGCCGTCAAATGCATTATTATATTCTCCTGGATTGGCAGTCCAAGCCCTTGTCCCTGCTTCTCCTTTTCGAACCTCAATAATATTTGTATTATCTGGATGATATTCACTACACCAGTAAAAACCATTTGCGCCTAAATAAATCCATCGCCCACCATCCTGTTGATACTTTTCATAAGCAGAAAACATTTTTTCTGAAGTATATTCAGGATGACTTCCAGTAAGTACGGTTTGATATTTATTTAATAATCCAACACCCTCTCTATGTAAATCTTCATCAGTATGAATATCAAAATCAAAGTTTTTCGCCTCAAGCCAGTCAACTAGATGTAAGTCACCATTAAGCTGCCATAATGATGGAGACAACCAATGACGATATTTAGGACGCATATTCAATATGGGTCTGAGCCTGGACGAGTAACAAACACCGCTTCCATCTGAATGGAGTGAATATGTCGAAAGACCATACTCTCTATGCTCATTTAAATATAGATCAGCAGCAGTCATAACAGGAACTTTTCCAGCCAACAGCTCTGCTACAACACAGTTTGTACAAAGATTATCATTTGAGTATGCTATATATGAATTGGTTGGAAGAATAAAAGCCAATTTTGAAGTAGTTTTTCCTCTAGGTGGCCGAATCACAAAAGGAATGTAATCCTCTGTTTCTGGAGAGTCCTCTCCCCCAATTCTTAAACGAGCAGCATAAACTCCACTCTTTAGGCCTTCTGGAATTTTTAATTCAAAATCAACATCCCAACGAGCATCATCTATATCGTCATCATGAAAATGAATTGCGCCATACTCTTCAGGCTTATGGTGATAAATAATCTCATCACCAGTCCAATTGAAACCAGTCATTGCCCTTACAGGCATATTTATAATTGAACCATTAAGCATTGAAGGCGATGTATCAATAATACAAGTGGAAGCAATATTTGTAGTTATATTGGCATGAAAGTCCCACGCTCCAACCACATCACTTCTTAATTCAGCTTTACAACCTTGGTAGCCTCTTGCCAAAGATTCGATTTCAGACCTTGATAAAGCTCTTCTCGAGAGCCTTGGGCGATCAATTTTGCCATTATAAGTATGAGCCTGTTCAGGCAATTCAATGGGCTCAATAATTTCCTTAAAATGTCCTCCACTAATATGCCTACCTGATCTCTCATGCTTTGTACTTGCCGCCATAAGAAATGGCGCATCATTAATGCCTGGCTTAATACTGTTGATGGACTCAACAACAGCTGTTGTATCTTCAGCAGGGTTAAGTAACCCTTGACCAAGACCGCCATTTGTAGAGGTTACAACAGGCTCTTGAAATAACGTCACTTTTCCAGTTCTAGCGTCATAGCTAACTGCCGCAAGATACCAAACCTTTCGTAACAGTTTTTTATCACTGGAAAGCTTCATAACCTGACCACTACCATCACCTATTTCAACTGATAGACAATTATGTTCATCAATAAATAATCCGTAACCGCTTTTACTTTCCTCTACCCATTTTGTTAAAACGCCCTGGCGTCCTTTTTGTGGCGTTCCAAGACCAACAACGGGCGTGGTTGGAAAAAGATAACACTGAAGCGTAAAACTCTCAACATTCAATCTCTCATCTTGAGGCACAATCACATACGAACCCCCATGGATTCTTTGGTTTCTTCCAGGATAACTTTTATTACAATCAGCTTGAATTTCCTCTTCCTTGTAGCCAGGGCCTTCTGGATTAGTATCTCCATGAATCAAACGAACGATTTGTGTTTCATAAACCTCATTATTTTCAGAGTTAATATAAAATTGTATGTTATCCCCAGGACAAACTGAATATTTGTCACTATAACCAGTAATTCTCAACATAATATTTCCTTAATTTTTTTAATTAAAAGTTAATTTTTTTAAGCTTCCTCAGCATCTATATCTTGGCTATTGTCTTCATCTTTTTTATAATCTCCAAGAATATTCTTTATATTGCTTATTTCTTTAGAGGACATTCCAATTTCATCTAAAAGATTGTCAATGAATGGAACTTGGGCTCTATAACGCATTGCAGCATTTACAATGTTGTCAGGTAAATTTCCATCACCATTGCCCCCCGACCCCTCAAAATTGGCATTATTGCTGTTTGAATTAAATCCTGGCATTCCGTTAAGCTCATAGATTTTGATATCATCAATATTTTCCATTGGCTTAACTGCTTCACGAATAATGGAATCAAGATTTCTTGCCAACTCCATCCTAAGATCACTTTGCCTATTTTCATCGCTGCGAGCATTCTCAGCTTCATTAAGCAGTAATCGCCCTGAAGCATCTACTTCATAACGTAGTTTGCTAGCAAGTGTGGCATATTTTTCAGCCTGTTCACGTTCTTGTGCAGCCTCTTTTTCAGCTCTTGCAAGGGTTGTAATTTGTATAGCTTCACTCTCACCCTCCTTTTCAGCATTAATCAACTGTAGCTTCTTATCTCGCTCAGCAACCTCAACATCCTGAGCAGATTGAACTTGCTCCTCTGCAACCACCATTTGGGCTCTAGCATGCTCTTTAGTTTCTTCTGCATTAAGCACCTCTACAGTTTTAGCAATAATTTCAAGCTCACGATCCTTCTCTTCTATTTCAAGCTTCCTTCTCTTTTGAATCTCAGACGCTTGAGCCAACTGATCATTTTCAATTCTTGAAATTTCTATAGCTCTTTGCTGTTGGATCTGTAATTTCTTAACTTCCTCTTGGGCACTAATTTGTGCTTGCTCTGCTTCTATATAACGCTCCGACTCTACTTTAAGAACCTCAGCTTTTTGCTTAGCTCTTTGAGAGGCAATTTCCTCTTCTTGTTTTAGTCTTGCAAACTCATTTTCTTTTTGAATTTCCAATGCTCTAATTTCAGCTTCAAGATTCTTTTGCTTTATATCAGTTTCAGTCTTTCTTTCAACTTCATTCCTTAGTCTTTTGCGCTCCTCTATCTGCAGTGTTAGCTCATGCTCTCTCAATGAACGTTCAACCTCAATTGTATCTTGCTGCTGTATTCTTGCTTTTTCAATGTTCTCAGCAGATTGAATTCTAGCTTCTTCCGCTAAACGCTCCTGCGTTGCAGTTTCAATAGCCATTTCAGTTCGCTCTTTGTCACGCTGCTTAGCAATCTCTCGCTCCTGCAATAACCTTGAAAACTCTCTTTGTTGATCGATTTCAAGAGCCTTTTGCTCAGCCTCAAGATTTTTTGCTCTTATTCTTATTGTTGTATCTTGCTCAATATCGTTACGCTTCTTCTTTCCAGCTTCTATTTGCTCTGTTAGCTGGGTTAAACCTTCTGCGTCAAATGCATTAGATGGGTTAAATACCTCCAATCCAGCCTGATCCAAACTAGTTAAAGAAACAGCTTCAAGCTCAAGTCCAGTAGCCCCTAATGACTCAGCAACAATAACTTTAACTGCTTTAATATATTCACCTCTCTTCTCTTGAATCTCTTCCATTGTCATTTGAGCAGCCACAATACCTAGTGCATCGACAAATCGACCTTGAACTAATTCTCTTAAACTTTCAGGCTCCATGGTTCTCTTACCTAATGTTCCTGCTGCAATAGATACGGCTTCTTTTGATGGTGTTACGCGCACATAAAATTCAGCAACAATCTCAACACGCATTCTGTTTTGAGTAATAAATGACTTATCACCACCCCGCTTAACCTCAATCCTCAACGTACGCATTCCAACTGTAGTGATGTTATGAATGATTGGTAACACAAAAGCACCACCACTCAGAATAACCTTCTCACCTCTAAGTCCAGTTCTAACGAAAGAAACTTCTTTAGATGACCTGCGATATAACCAATGCAACAAATAAACAAAAATTGCAATTGCTAATGCTGTAAGAATAATGGCTGCAATAATATCTGCACCAGTCATAATTATTTCTCCTTATAAAATTTGTATGTATTATTTTTCACGCTACTTGCTCTCATTTATCAGCTGAGTGTCATTCATTGCAGCTCGATAAATTACAAATCCAAAAATTACTTTATTTAAAAAATCACTTAAGTTATAGACAATATTTAAGCTATTAACATCGATACCCCCTCCAAGATTATTTATAAAATAACCCAGTGGGTATATTGCCCAACCTATAGTCAAAATCAATCTCAGTCCATTAAAAGCCATATGCGTTGCTTCATTTCCACTTTCTATATTGGCTCGTCCAGCTTCACCCATATAAAGCTCTCCAAGAATATAGAGCCAACCTACTACGCCTATGATGAATCCCAGTGTTGCACTCATATATCCTGCTGCACCTAGAAACTCACCTATAACCATCACTAAAGATCCAATCAATAAACGCCAAAATAATGCTGACGAAACTTTCGTCACTGCTGACAAAATAATATAAAACAAAACAATTTGCATTGTATGTGTGAGTATCCAGTCTAAATATCTGAGAATGATTGGAGCCGAACCTGTGTCAACCCACATAGTCTTAACATAATGGTAGAAAACTGCTGAAATTAGCATGACTACACCCAGCAAAGTCATGGTTGTGTGCCATCTGCTAGCAACCTTTGTTCTCTCAAGTAAAAAGAAAATTGACGCACCAATCATTGCCATAGATAGAAGCCAAAAAGTTCCCCCTACAATGTCCGTTGGTAATAATGTGCTGTTCATAAAAAATCCTTAGTTTTAAATTCTATTTTTATTACTATTACTTCTAAATTATTTAAAAAACAAATTTTTAATAACTTTAAAAACCTAAACGATTACAAAAAATTTATAGAGCCTAAAAAGTCATTTTTAAGCTCTATAAAAGTTATCTACTTATGAATTTGGATCATATGCTTCTGGATCCGCAGGTCTTAAGAAGAAATTATCAAGGTAGTCTGAACTACCCCAAATATCTATACCTGGGTTATACCAATCAGTAGAGTTTCTATCACAATCTTCACCCATCATCGCTTCAACATCAGCAAAAGTGATCTTGCGAGGTGGGACTAGGATAGATTGAATCTTAGGACCTTGTCCCTGTAAAGTACGCATCATGATATTCCAACCAAGTTCAATATCATCACCTGGAGGCCATGTTTGAATGGCGGCACTAATGTAATCTGGATTTTTACGCCAGTAACACAATGCACCTAACTCACCACCAATTGACAATGGAACCATTTCACGACCAGACTGTTGAAGAGCAGCCAATACTCCTGTTTCACCAGAAGACTGAACTGCCATTCCATCTAGTTGTCCAGGATGAGTCGCTAACCATTTTTGCGTTTCAGCTTGACCAACTTGTGATGTCCACATATGCGCAATTTGACCCGTAACTTTAATATCTGGATATCTTGATAATCCATCTAAAACACCACGGTTCTGCGAGTCAGAAGCTGAAAATCCAGGAATACCTTCAATTACAAGTACATTTCCTTTACCATCGATCTCTTCTGCCATCCATGTACCGACATCAAATCCGGCCTGGTGATAGTTAACTGATGAGTTAACTGAAAGTGGTGATGTTGTATACCCAGTGAATGAAAACACTGGCACACCTCTATCAAATGCATATTGGATTGCTTGATTAAGTGCGGTTGGGTTTGAACAACAAATAATAATAGCATCCACACCTTGATCAACTAACTGTCTAATTTGTTGAATTTGAAGTGAGTCTTTAAGATTTGATTGTGTAACAACAATATCATTAAGCAAACCAAGCTCTTGCCACTTTGGCTTAAGTTCGTTCATTAAACGACCCATAGCACCTTTTCTCCAAGTGTTGCCTGCGTAAGTACTTGCATAACCCACAGTCCAAGGTGGCGAACGATCACTTTTCCACTCCCTGAAAGCACTGTCATCTAATGGCTGCATTGAGTCCATTAAGTCCATGTTGTATACTGAATCAGTAATACTTTTTGGAAGTTCTTCAACCCCAGCAAGAGTCATCGTTGAAAATCCTAACGATAAGATACATGCTAGAGTAAGTTTTATAACTTTTTGCATTTTTATCTCCTTTTTTTGACAAGTATGATTACTTGTTTTTATTACTTTATAAATGCCTTGATTCATAAGCTATTAAAGCCTTTAAAGCAATTTTACATAGTCTAAAGTATATATGAGTATATCATATCGCATTCAATAGTCAACAAAAGTATGTATTTAATATTAATTTAGATCCATTCGTATGTATACATATATAAAGTATGCAGTCCCTCCCACCTATTAATAAAAAAAATCATGTACAATCAATGCGAAACGCCCTTTTAGCTCAAGGATTAAGCGTTACATATTTAATTACTATAGAGACTTAATTGAGACATGGAAAAACAAAATCAAGACAATGCAATTCGTTATCAAATTGTTATAGCTGATGATCACGCCCTAGTTCGTGGTGGTTTAGAGTTGGTTGTAAAGATGGCAGTTCCAAATTCAGATATATTTCAAACAAATAGCTTTGATGAAACTTTAAAAGTTCTTTCAGATGAGAATTCAATCGACCTTCTACTGCTGGATTTAATGATGCCAGGCATGGATAGTGAAAAAAGTATTCAAAACATCACTAAAAATTATCCAGGTGTGCCCATAGTTATTGTCTCTGTTAAAGAAGATTTTGACTCGATTCATATGGCTATTTCTTCTGGCGCATCAGGCTATATTCCTAAAACTTCTTTGCCAGAGGTAACAATTAGCGCTATAAAACTTGTTTTAGCAGGTGGAGTATATATACCTCCTCACGTTTTAAATTCCAAAATTGACACTACAAAAGAACAATCTGTTGAACAATCAAACACTCTCAATAAAGCTAAGATTTTATCTAAAAGGCAGGAGGAAGTTTTTAACCTAATTAAGATTGGAAAATCAAATCAATCAATTGCAACTGAACTTAATTTAACCATTCCAACAATCAAAATGCATGTCTCAGCAATATTTAAAAAACTTGATGTAAAAAACAGAACTGAAGCAGTTGCTAAATATTCTGACATGCAAAGAGTCTCAGAACTTATCTCCTAATTTCCATTGCAATACAATGAAAAATGTCAACGAAACTTTTAATTTTTTTCATACCTTAAGAGCTTTCAATGTATGTTCATTTATCTTATTAATTCTTTTAACCTTAATTAATATATCCACATTGCATGCTTCTGAAGGGGATTACTGGTCTCAAGAAGTGAATGTGTTTAATTTTTCTTGTACAGATGGTGATGTAGACTGTTGGACTGACCAAAGAAACTCTCTAGAAACTCTTCCACTTGAGATGTATAGACCTTTAGAGCCATCACAAGTGAAATATAAACATCATATATGTGTTTCATTTCCTCATCTTAAAGATTCTTATTGGGTAGGCGTAGCCTATGGAATTATTGGAGAAGGTAGACGTCTTGGCCAAAAAATTACCTTATTCGAAGCTGGTGGCTATACAAACCTTGATACACAATTAAATCAAGTAGATGACTGCCTTACTAACGGCGGTGATGCTTTGATTATTGGGCCAATTTCGAGCAATGGAAATGCCAAGCAAATCGATATGATCAGGGCTAAAGGAATCCCTGTAGTTGTTCTTGTCACTGGTATCAATACTCCAATTGATGCCAACTCTTTACAAAACTTCATTGATATGGGGTATACCTCATGCAAATGGGTTGCTGACCAAGAAAGAAATAATGATCAATCAACAAATATTGTATGGTTTCCTGGACCTCCCGCTGCGGGATGGTCAATTGCATCTAATATAGGCTGCCTCAAAGCTATAAAAGATACAAAAATTAACATACTTGAAACGCATTGGGGTGATACAGGTAAAGCTATACAATTACAGTTAGTTCAGGAAGCACTTCAGAACTTAGCCTCAGGTCCTGAACCTGAATTTAAATATATAGTAGGAACAGGGACAACTATTGAAGCCGCTGTTGGTGCACTTAGAGCAAACAAACTCCAAAGTAAAATTAAACTTGTTTCAACCTACTATACGCCAGGAATTGATATGTTTATCAAGAGAGGATTAATCTCAATGGCGCCATCAGATCAAATGATTTCACAAGCAAAAATTGCAATTGACCAAGCTGTAAGACTAGCAGAAGGATTAACAATGGCAACTGGAGGAAGACCTGAATTTAATAGCACTGGACGTGTAACTGAACACATACAGCAACCAATCTTAATTGTAACTCCTAAAAATGCTGCTAATTTTGATACCTCTACCACCCTTGCACCAAAAGGCTGGTCTCCAGTTTTTTCAGTCGACTAAGAAACAAGTTATTCATCAGAATAAACCATGGATAGAAAAGATAAGCCCTTATTAAAGCTTCAAAATATTTCAAAGAAATTTTTTGAATCTTCTGTCCTTGATAGCGTAAATTTTGACTTATATCCTGGAGAAGCCCATGCAATCTTTGGACAAAATGGTGCCGGCAAATCTACTCTAATTAAAATCATTACAGGAGATCTTCAACCAACAAGTGGAAAGATAGTTCTGAATGATGAAGAATTAAAAATTCATTCAGTCCATAATGCAAAAGAACTTGGAATAAGCGCTGTATTTCAAGAATTCTCTTTAGTCCCTCAACTCACAGTAGAAGAGAACTTATTTTTAGGCTCAAATAAATCAAAAGGCTTATTTCTTAACAAAAAAAAGTTACATGAAATGGCCTGTGAAACAATGGAGCAACTTGAGTTCTCAATTAAGCCAGAAGAAAAAATAATTAATTTATCTCATGCTGAAAAAAGAATGGTTGAAATTGCCAAAGCTTTTCATACAAGACCATCCATAATGATTTTAGATGAACCCACCGCTTCTTTAGCTGAAAATGAAACAAACCATCTTTTCTCAATGATTGAGATTTTAAAATCTGAAGGAATAGGTGTAATTTATATCACACATCGAATGAAAGAGATTTATAAAATATGCAGTCGTATCACTATTCTTCAGGATGGAAAAGTCATAAATTCAGATAAAGTTTCAAATATCAATGAAAAAAAATTAGTAGAACTCGCAACAGGGAGAGCAATTCAAAAAATTTACCCTGAAATGAATCATCAATTTGGTAGAAAACTTTTAGATATAAAAAATTTATGTGTGAGCAACAATAATTTAAAAGATGTCTCTATCAATGTCCGAGCAGGAGAAGTTGTCGGTCTTGCCGGATTAGCTGGCTCTGGAAAAACTGCCATTGGTCGGGCATGCTTTGGTATTAATAAAATTAAATCAGGAAAAATCACTTATTTAGATGATGTTATCTTTGACTCAGAGCAACAAATTAACGATATCACCCCAAGGGCAATGCTTGATAGGGGAATGCTTTATATGCCATCAGATAGAAGAGCTGAAGGCCTAATAATGGAACAGAATATTAGAGAAAATATTTCACTTCCTTCATTAGGTCTTCCAAAATTTTCAACTGGATTTATGGTGAATAAAAAGAATGAAAAAGATATTGTGGAAGAAATTGGTCAACGCCTGAACTTCAATAATCATGGTATTGAAAATAAAATAGAGCAACTATCTGGTGGAACTCAACAAAAAGTAATGCTTGCAAAAAGTTTTGCTCGAGATGTTCAACTTTTTATTCTTGATGAGCCAACTATTGGTGTTGACATTGGCACTCGAGTATCAATATATAAACTAATAAGTGATTTTTGTGAATCGGGGGGAGCTGTTCTACTTATTTCTTCTGATTTAACAGAATTAGTTAACTTGTCTCAGAGGGTGTATATTATTAATGAGGGTACATTAAGTAATGAGATAAATTCAGATGAATCTAGTGAAAAAGTAATACAAAATTACTTCTTAAAGTCAGCCCAAGTCTCCCTTAATGTCTAATCATTCTGATTATCTAAGATCGGACTAAGTGTGAAATTATAGCTCTAAATTTTGCTGGCTGTATAGGTTTCAATAAGACCGGAAAGCCCTGTGCCGTGATACTTTGTACATGGCTTCTTTCAACATCACCAGTTACTATAACACTTGGAATTTTAGATTTTAGTTCTTTTTGAACTGTTCTTACTACATCAACACCAAAGGCATCCCCAGGTAAGCGATTGTCAGCAATGATAATATCTGGGTTTAAAAAACCTTTAGATTTAATAATATCTATAACCTCATTTTTATCACTTCCAGTAGTAACAATACATCCCCAAGACTCTAATAGCTGCTGAGTAGACTTTAAAACATCAATATCATCTTCGATTAAGAGGATTTTAATTCCATTTAAGTTCATAACATTCGGAAGATAATCATTTTTTTGATTGCTACGGCTTATTTTGGTAATTTCAACTAAAACAGAAAAACATGACCCATTTCCAATCTGAGATTTACTCTCAATTTTATGATTTAAACTTACTGATAAGCGCTTAGCTAGAGCTAATCCCAAGCCAAGGCCCTTACTCCGATCACGCTCTTTATTTTCAATCTGATAAAAGTCTTCAAAAATACTTTGCATTTGGTTTTCAGAAATTCCACAGCCCGTATCCCATACCTCAATAGAAGCCATATCACCTCGTCTTCGACAACCAATCAATACAGAGCCTGTTTCTGTATACCTAATAGCATTTGACATATAGTTTCCAATAATACGCTCTAGCAAATCAGGATCACTTTTGACAAAGATACTAGAAGGAACAATTCGAAAACTTAGATTCTTTTCTTTGGCTAGTGGCTCAAATGATTGAGAAATACTGGTAAAAATTTCATTGATTGGAAACTCTTCATGTCTCGGCTTAATTGCTCCAACTTCTAATTCTGAGACATCTAAAAGTGCATTTAAAAGTCTAGCAGTTGATGCAGATACAGAATTGATATCCTCAATAATGGTGAGAGCATCTTTGTCTTTAACTTTAGATTTTAAAGCCGCAATATACATTTGCATTGCATTTAATGGCTGACGTAAATCATGACTGGCTGATGCCAGAAAGACTGATTTTGCTTTATTTGCCCTATCAGCGTCCTCTTTAGCATTTTGGAGTCCAACACCTTGCTCCCATAAATCTTCCTTTAATCTATTAAAACTTCGTCCCATCCTCCCAAGTTCATCTTCCCGTTCTAATATATTCTGCTCATCTTCAAATTTCGTAACTCTCCTTAAAGGGGTATACCTATTAATTGAGTCAGTAAGAAGTTGAAGTGGCTTTGAAATATTCATCCTAACAATGAGAAGAACCATTGAGATAACAAATATAAGAGAAATTATTGTAGTTAAAACAATATAACTAATTGCAATTCGCTGAACATAAGTTATTTCAGCATTAGATGCATTAATGATATTTTGAAGTTTGGCATTTACCTCGTCAGACTGCTTGAGAAGAAGGCTTTCAGTAATAGAAATTTCATCAAGATCTTCAATTCTAAGACTTAAAATATCTAAATTCTTTTCAGGAAATAATTTACCCATTACTAGTTGATTATATTGCTGGGCTATTATTCTTAACTCATAGAGCTCTATGAGTAACTTTTCTTGGTTAGAGGCAATGATTCCGCTCTCATCAGTCTCCTCACTTCTAACTTTTCTAATAAAGGCCTCAGTATCTCCAATGGATTCCTTTAACTTTTGACTAGATAGTGAAAATGCATCATATAATAAATTACTATCTAATAATTGAAGGTATTTTTCATAGAAAGAAGTTTTATCTGAATCTTGATTAACGATTTGGGTTGTTGTTATAAATAACTCATTTACGCTTAAACTTTGCTTGTATACGCTCTCATCAATAGAATGCACAGACTCAATCAAAGGAATAGTAATAGAAGACATTTTTTTTGTTTCGCTAGATACAGTATCAATTTGGGCAAAAGACACAAACATTAATGAAATAAAACCAATAATTTCGATAAAGATTAAGACTAAGATTTTTTGATTAAGAGATAGTCTATTAAAAAGATTTTTTTGAGCTTTACCCATATTTTTTTTAGGCCCTTACAACATAAAAATGTAACTTAAGGCATTAAGGGAGCTCATAGTCTCAAAAACAACTAATTTTTTACCGTTGTTAACATCTGCTGACGAAAATATTCAGCACTAATAGCTACAATTAGTAATGCGCCAATCACAACCATTTGCAGATACGAACCAACCCTCATAAGGTTCATACCATTTTGTATTAAAATAATAAAGAACGCTCCTAAAACAACATTTTGAACTCTTCCTACTCCCCCCAGAAGACTTACTCCTCCAATAGCACAAGCAGCGATAGAAAGCAGTGGGTAGCTAGCGCCAATATTAGGTTCACCAGTCTCTAATCTTGCAGTAATTAGCAAAGCTGCAATACTTGTTATAATTGCTGAAAAAACATATGCACTTACAATATACACTCGAATATTAATTCCTGATAACTCAGCAGCCCTAACATTTCCTCCTATTGCATAAAAGTATCTTCCCATCTTAGTCAAATTCAAGAAAATATATACTATTCCAATAAAAAATAAGGTCACCCATATTGATAGTGAAATCCCTAGGAAAGTGCCATAACCAAAAGTATTAGTAAATGATTCAGGGGCACCATAAATCGGTATACCACCAGTAATAGTAAGCGCTAAACCAAAAATAATTGAAGACATCCCAAGAGTCATAATGAAGGGAGGAACCCTTAAGAAAGCAACACCAAGGCCATTAACAAGACCAATACATGCCCCTATTAATAATCCAGCTAAACATCCTATAAATATTGCCTCCCAGCCTGTTCCATACCCAGACCATAATGCGACCATAGTCATTGATGCCACAACAGAAGTCATCGCAAGAATAACGCCAACTGAAAAGTCTAGTCCGGCAGTAAGCATTACAATCATCTGTGCCATAGCTACCAGAATAAGGTCAGTGGAATGTCTAGCAACTCCCATTATATTTTGAGTAGTTAAGAAATTATCGCTAGCTAATGAGAATGTTAACAATGCAACCCCTAAAAACCATGGAAGCACTCCAGCCTTAATAAACGAGATTATAAAAAATTGTTTTATGCTTATAAAATAATTTACAAAACGTGTGATCATATTTTTTATACTATTGAAGAGACTTAGATTAACTAACAAATAATGTTACTTTTTCTATCAAACATTGTAACACCAATACTCGCTAATCTTATATAAAAGTATAAATATATACATACTATTGACTATGGTATGTCATAGTAGTAAACTAGACCTATACTTTTGGATGGTTATAGATAGAATTTATGGTCACATAAACCTTCTTAATAAATAACCATTAGCTTAGAGTAATTTTATTTGTTGCAATGCAGGGGCTTATTTCAGTGATCGATCAAGTTGAAAGCACATTACAAGATAATGTTTCAAACACATCAGAAACACTTACTAAATTTCCTGGTGAGCTTCATGTTAAGAATGTCAACAAGTCATTTGGAGTAACAAAAGCCTTAGATAATGTCTCTTTCACAGGTTATTTTGGTGAAATTCATGCAATTATTGGTGGCAATGGATGCGGCAAAAGTACTTTAGCTAAAGTCTTAGCAGGTGTCTTACCAATTGACTCAGGAAAAGTATCAATTAATGGTCATCACCCATCTACTCCAAAAGAATCTCGTGATTTAGGAGTTTCAATGGTATTCCAAGAAGTTCTTGTTGCTGATGAAGCATCAATTGTCGATAACTTATTTATAGGTATTGATGGTTTTTTCTCCAAAACTTTATCTGATAAAGACAAAGAAGATAAAGCCAGAACTTTATTAAGTGAACTAGCCGATGAAGATATAGACCCTTTAATGCCTGCAGGGAATTTACCACTGAGTACTAAAGCATGGATTACAATCGCTAGAGGTCTCTTAAGTGAACCAGATTTACTTATACTTGACGAATCATCTGCTGCCTTAGATTTCGATTCAACTGAACGTCTCTTTAATAAAATGCGAGAGTTACGTGATAAGGGTTCAGCAATCATAATAGTTACACATCGAATTGCCGAGTTAGTAAGAATAAGTGATCGATGCACCGTAATGAGAGATGGAAAGGATGTTGGGGTATTAGAAAAAAGTGAAATTACTGAAAAAAATCTTTTACAGTTAATGACTGGCAAGGATCAAAGTAAAGATGTGGCTAAACAAGAAGCTCATAAAACCTCTCACTCTCAAGTTGCCTTAAGAACCCAAAAAATGCGAGTTTGGGCTGATAGTAAAGAATCTAATTTCAAACTACTTAAGGGGGAAATAGTTGGAATTACTGGCCTCGATGGTCATGGTCAAGATGATTTTGTCCGCATATTAGCTGGCATTGCAAATGCTAATGACGGTGTTACTGAAGTTAGTATCAATCATGGACAGGATTACTATTCAATTAATAACCTAGAGGATGCAAAAAAGCATGGCATTGCTTTTGTTTCAGGTGATCGAAAGAGAGAGGGAATTTTACCAAATCTGAGTATTGTTGAAAATTTAGCAATATCTATGTACAAGCAAAATACCAACATCCCTGGTGTTAGATTAATCGAATGGAGTGGAATAAATGATATTTATGACTGGGAAGTTGAAAGATTAGCTATAAAGGCTGGCGCTAAAGAGAATTTAATTACTTCACTAAGTGGTGGGAATCAGCAAAAAGTAATGCTTGGTCGTGCATTCGCCTCTCATCCAAAGACTTTAGTTTTATTAGACCCAGCTCGTGGTATTGACCTTCAAACTAAAAGAGATCTCTATAAACAACTCAGAGAGTTTGCTGATGATGGAAATTCAGTTATATATATGTCGAGTGAACTTGAAGAATTTATAGGTTTTTGTTCACGTGTAATTGTATTCAGGAATGGAAGTATCTTTGAAACATTCGTAGACCAACAAATAAATGCTGATGGAATTCTGGAATCTATGTTTGGACATATTCAAAATGAAAATTCAGATAAAGATGAAAGTTTTAAATTGGATAGCTTTGAATCAAAAATAGATGAACAATCAAATAAATCAGAACATCCTAAAAAAAATAAATTGGAGAATGATGTGAGTAGATACAACGTAAGCAAATATTTCAAAAAAGACAATGAAAAAGTTTACTCAGTTAAAACTAGAAATCAAGATTTTTCCTTAACTGATGAAGAGCATTTCAATTCAATATTAAACTCTTCAGAAAGTAAAAATAAAAAAAGCAAAAAGATTGAGCCAATGGCTACTAATGATTTAAGTGATTCCATTGAATATTCTCAGAATGATTCTAATCAATTTGAACAGTTAATGGAGTTGAACAACAGTAAGCGCAGTTCTAGATCAGTACAAATTAAAAAAACGGAAGCTTATTCTGCATCTGATGAGGAGCTTTTCAATAAAGCCACTAATGAAACTAAAAAAGAATTTAATAATATAGATAAAGAACAAAGTAATAATGCCGCTATTAGTAATTCAAAATCAGATCCATCCAGTACTCATGAATATAGTGAGCAAGATATCCAAAAATTTGAAAAACTAATCACTAAAGACCAATCTTCAAAAGATTAAAAGTTATTGATTGAAAAAATATTAAAATGGAATTAACAAAAAAACAAGAGTCAAATTCAGGTGCTAGTACCTATCTTATAGTGCCTATTGTAATTTTCTTTTTATTGCTTATATTCGCAGTAATTAGAGGACCCTATCTAGTCTCAAGTACTGGTTTTGGTGGCTTAATAATTGTAGTTGCTCCATTAATTCTTGCGACCTATGCACTGACGGTAATCGTTATGGCTGGAAGAGCCGGGGTGGACTTATCAATTGGTCCATTAATTGGATTTATAAATGTCGGAATGATTCAACTGATTGGCATAGGCTTCATAGAGTCACCGATTGCAATCTTCTTGTATGCGATTGGCGTTGGTATAGCGTATCAAATTTTGATGGCCTTAATCATTGTTTTTGTTCGTGTCCAGCCAATTATTGTTTCCTTAAGTGGCTATCTGTCACTTGTGGGCTTGAATCTTATAATTATGCCTAGACCATCAGGATTAGCGCCAGATTGGATGTACAGTTGGGGTGCTGGAACCTCTATTTTTTCTCCTGTTCTCGTAATATTAATCGTTGCAACAGCAGGCTGGTACCTCTTAGCTCAAACGGCATTCTGGGGAAATCTAAAAATGATGGGTTCAGATGAGCGTGCAACTTATACAAGTGGTGTTAATGTCAACATGGTACGAATAGGAGCTCACGTCGTAGGAGGGATTTACGCAGGACTTGCTGCAATAACTTTTACTTCATTAATTAGCTCTGGTGATCCAAGTCAAGGAACAACCTATACATTGATGGCCGTTACTGCACTTGTGCTTGGTGGAGCCAATTTAGCAGGTGGTCGTGGAAGTGCTTTTGGAGCTCTTCTTGGCTCACTAAATATATTTTTGATTACTTTTGCACTTTCGACCTTTAACTTTGGAAAAATGCAAAGCTTTATTACTGATATGTCCTATGGACTTATGTTAGTTGTTTCATTATTAATCAGTATTGCAATTCCATTTCTTCAAAAACGAGCTCGCGGACTCTCTCCAGGATTAGTATTTTTAGTAATGGGGATTATTTCAGCAGGAGTTATGGTAAGCGTAGCAATGGATAAATCCTTTGGAGTAAAGAGATATAAGGCCTTTGTTGCAGCAGTTGAACAGGAAACCTTGTCAGCAGGGACAATTATGTTCTTTATGATAATTGGAGTAGTAGTGGGTACTTATATTATTAAGATGGTTTTTAAACATATCAGTGCCCCAATGATTGGATTATTGATTATCTTAATCATTACTGCTTTTGGTCTAATATTTAATCCAGAGGCAACAGATGCTGTATTCACACCAGCCACAATTGGATTGGAATATTACTCAATGAGTATATTTGGCTTAGAGCAAGTCTCTCTCTCATCAGAATCATTAAGTAAATCAACTTCACTATTCATTGGTTTTATTGGGGTAGTTTTATTATCATCATTGATGATTCTTACTATGCTGCCAGGAATTAAAAAGAATATTAAGCGTATAGCAATGATTTTATTTATCTCATTAATACCTGTTATTGCAGTTGGAGCTGTATTTTTTCAAGATGCTGACAAGGGTTATTTAATGAGCAGTTTTTCTGGTGAGATTTATGCAATTCTCCTTGTTTCAGCTCTCCTCTTTACAATTACAATACCTTTAGTTCATACAGAAATTAAAAATATAAATAATCTATTTATTGGTGGCATTTCTATAGTTACGTTAATTATTATGTATTTCTTTGTTGGTAATAGCGCAGTTGCTATTGACCCTTCATTGAGCTCAATAACCAACTATTCAAACCCTATTATTCCTACTGGCTTAGAAAGTGTGCCAGCTCAATTAATTGAATATTCCACTCCAATAAGGATCAATATTGAATCAGATGGTATGGCAGTAGTTACTGAGATAGCTTATATAGCAATTATTATCGTATTGCTACAAATATTTTTACGTATTGCTATGGAAGAGACGAGCTTCAAAAGCTTTTGGAAATATTGGTATATTCCTATTTTTGCTACTTTAGCCTGGAGTGGCTTATTTTTTGCAATAGGTGTACCTATATGGAAACTCATTGTCATTATTGCTATTACAGTTATTTCTGCTCCAAATGTAATGCACATTATTAGTACTTACATTATCGGTGATCATAAAGATGATGCTATAAGTAAGTGGGAGGGATAAATCATGAAAATATCTTTTACATACTGGAATAGAAATGCGTGTAAATAGAATGGGAAAAGCCGCTTTTTCGTTTTATAAATGGCTAGGATTTATTATTGCCGTAATAGTTTCAGCTATAAGTGCTGTTTTAGGATTTTTTGATGATACTCCTTCGCAACTTGTTATGCTATATACAGTTGCAATCTTTGGTTCAATACTATGGGGCTGGCATCATCTATCAGTAAGGTGGACATATAATGAAACTTTCTATGATGCTGATGAAACACTCAACGAAAATAATTTAGATCAAAAGATCCAGGAAGTTGAAGACTCAGATCAGACAGATAGTTATTTTAGTTTTCTTATCAAAAGTAATAGAGGAGCAATAATTGGAATACTAGCAATGATTATTGCATTTGTTGCACTTGCTTTTGCTATGGATGATTTTTTCCAATGGCAAAATATCCTTTCATTAGTAGTATTTTTTCTAACACTCCTAGTATTGATAATCACTAATTCAGTAGCAAAAAATAATAAAAGTGCACTTATGGGCTTAGCAGTCCTAATTGGACTTTTTATTATGGGCTCTCTTATTGTAGATGGCTTTATATCAACTTTAAATCTTAAGTCTATGCTTCTTTTTGCCTCTTTTCTTGGGCTTGCATGCATTGGACAAACTCTAGTTGTACTTCTTGGAGGCTTAGATTTATCAGTAAGTTTTGTAATTGGAGCTGCAAATATTGGTTTGATGTACTTAATTACACTCGGCATACCCCCTTGGATTTGTATTATTGCAGTACTCCTCATGGGTTTAGGAGTTGGACTAGTTAATGGTTTATTAAGTTTTCGACTTCAAGGGCAAGCACTTATTCTAACTCTTGGTGTTGGTTTTGTTGTGACTGGAGCTGTTCAAGCACTAACGACTATTGGTTCAGACTTTGGAGGTAGTGTTTTTGGCGTAGTTCCAAAATGGTTATCAAATATTGCTGCTACAAATGGAACTTTTCTTGGGGTTAGTATCCCTCCTGTAGTCGTGATCTGGGTTGTGGCATCGATCATTATGATTATTGCCCTATCGAATACAACTTGGGGCAGAAGTCTATATGCAGTCGGTGGAAATCGAACTGCAGCAGCAAGATTATCTATTTCAGAAAGAGCATACTGGATTGGAGCATTTGCAATTGGTGGGTTTGTCTCTGCGCTTACTGGTATTTTACTATTAGGCTGGAGTGGTGGTGGGTTTGTAGGTGTTGGTGGCCCTTATCTTTTTCAAACAATAGCAGCTGTTGTTGTTGGAGGTACTTCTCTTCTTGGAGGGAAAGGAGGGTATGGCTTTACAGTAATTGGTGTTCTTGTATTGCAAGTCCTTTCATCATTTTTAGTTGGTATTGGATTGAGCTATGAAGGGCAACAGTTTGTTTTTGGTCTTCTAATACTGCCAATGGTAGCTTTATATGCAAGATCCCCACACATCAGAACACAAATTTAATATTGAATTCATAATGATATCTAATTACTTAACTCAGGAATATAAATATAATGATTGAAGCAATAACATGGATATTTATATTTTTGGTCCTTTACTGGTCCTACTGTTTTTTTTGGGGGGTTAGAGCCTCAAAACAAATAGCAACTGGGGATGATTATTTTTTATCTGGGCGAAATCTTTCACCATGGGTATTTGCTATAGCAGCAACCGGTATTTCTTTTGCTGGATGGACTTTTATTGCTCATCCAGGGCTTATTTTTAGGGATGGCTTTCAATTTGCAAACACCTCATTTTTTGCAATAGCTGTTGCAATCTCAGGTGTTGTCCTACTTAAAAGGCAATGGATGCTTGGAAGACGATTTGGCTATACTACAGCTGGTGAAATGTTAGCAGCATACTTTAAAGATGACACTTTAAGAATCATTTCTGTAGGGATAGCTCTGCTTTTTGGCATACCCTTTGCAGCACTTCTTTTTGGCTCTTCAGGATTTTTGATAAGTGAACTAACTAACGGTATTTTTTCCCGAAATGTAGCTATGTGGTCATTATCTGGATTTGTACTTTTGTATTCAATTATGGGGGGAATGCAGGCTATTGCAAAAATTTCAGTTGTTCAGACTATATTATTTTTTCTTGGAATGATATTACTGGGGGTTATTGCTCTTAATCTTGTTGGTGGTTTTGACAATTTAAATGAAGGTTTAGCAAATATGGCTAAAAGCCTAACTAGTCATCTTGGAAAAACAAAAGGAATGGGCGGTGGAAACTTCCCAGGATATTTTTCAATTCCTGGTGTTATTCAATTTACTGACGGTATTGGAGTAGAAACTCCAAAAGGTGGTCCTTGGACAGCAATTATGACTCTTACATTTATGATGTCAGTTATGGGAATCCAATCTTCACCTACTTTCACAATGTTGGGATTTACGAGCAAATCTCCTAAAGGGTTCTCAATTCATCAAATATGGGGAGCTGCAGCTTGTGTCGGCATTATTATGCTTTTATTTTCTACACTACAAGGAGTCAGTGCAAATTTACTTGGGGCAAGTAGTGCTGTAAATAAAGCTGGATTTGCAGTAGCTAATTACTTACCCGAGCTATCTAAAGAGCAATATACAGAATTAGTCATACATTATATAAAGCTTATAGGCAATTCTTCGCCATGGATGTTTGGCTTTCTTACAATTTGTGCAGTTGCTGCTTTACAAGTTACCGCTGCTGCGTTTATGTTTACGACAGGAAATATTCTATGTCGAGATATTTATGTTCAATACTTTAACAAAGATGCAGATTACAGACTTCAAATTAAGTCTGCAAAAATTTTTACTGCTTTAGTTTTTTTATGTGGAATGTTGCTTGCTTCTTTTTCTATGGAAGCCACACTTCTACTTGGTGGTTTAGCGATTGCTTTTTCATTTCAACTCTGGCCATCATTATTAAGTATTACTTGGTTTCCATGGATAACGAAAAATGCAGCAATTGCTGGATTAATTATCGGGCTAATTGTTGTTGTTTTTACTGATACATTAGGACAAAAATTAACTGGTGGAAGACTTCCATGGGGGGTATGGCCCTGGACAATTCATTCAGCTGTATGGGGAATGTTCTTTAATATTTCCATTTGTTTAATTATGTCATTTTTGACTAATAATGATCCAGATAGGGAGCACAGAGAGAAATTCCATTCTTTTATTCGAGAGCATAGTATTAGGAAAAATAATGACCGCTGGTCTAAGCCTGTTGGAGGTCTTCTATTAATGGTTTGGATGTTCTTTGCTATAGGGCCTGGATCTATATTTGGTAACTTTGTTTTTGGAAAGCCAAACAATGGTTATGAGGATTGGATGCTTGGAATGCCATCCATCTGGGCATGGCAAATTATTTGGTGGGCATTAGGTGTTGGAGTAGTTTGGTTTTTAGCTAACAAATTAAGAATGTCTACTGAGCCTGAAATAGAGATTAAATCTATTTCTTCAGAATGACTATTATCTCAGTTAGCTTTTAATAGTTTTGCCATTGTAATACCCATATCTGAAGGTGTTGGTGCTACCAGAATTCCTACATCTTTAAGCATAATTACTTTTTCTGCAGCACTCTCTCCGCTGGAATTTACAATCGCTCCTGCATGCCCCATAAGGCGTCCAGGTGGAGCAGTTAAACCGGCAACATAGGCAGCCATTGGCTTATTCATATTATTTTTAAAGTAGTCTGCAGCTTCAGCTTCCTGAGGGCCGCCAATTTCTCCAATAATCAAAACAGCTTCAGTCTCATCATCTTTTTCAAAATGCTTAAGTATTTCTACAAAAGAACTTCCATTGATTGGGTCTCCACCAATACCTACAGCTGAACTTATACCAATACCTAACTCTTTCATTTGAGACGCTGCCTCATATCCTAAAGTACCAGATCTTCCAATTAAGCCAACTTTGCCTTTCATATAGATGTGCCCTGGCATGATTCCCATCATAGCTTTACCTGGGCTAATAGTTCCAGCACAGTTTGGACCGGTCAATATCATTCTCTCATCTGGCTGAGCACTATTAATATATCGCTTTACTCGGATCATATCATGCGTTGGTATGCCATCAGTAATACTAACGCAATATTTAATCCCAGATTCAGCAGCCTCCATAATTCCATCACCTGCATAAGCTGGTGGTACAAAAACAATACTAGCCTCTGCACCTGTTGCCTTAACAGCCTCCTCAACAGTATTAAATACGGGGATACTTAGATGGGTCATACCTCCTTTTCCAGGTGTTACTCCAGCAACCACATTGGTTCCATAATCGATCATTTCCTGGGCGTGAAAAGAGCCAATTCTCCCAGTAATCCCTTGAACTAATACTGGTGTTTTTTCATCAATAAATATACTCATATCTCAACCTTCAATGATTATCCTTCCAGGCATCAACAACCTTATGAGCTGCATCAGCTAGAGTATTTGCTGTAATAACTTTCTTACCGCTATCTTTTAAAATTTTTTGTCCTTTTTCAACATTTGTTCCAGACAAACGAACAACTAAAGGAATGTTAATATCACGTTTATTTAATAAATCGACGATTCCCTGAGCTACCCAATCGCAGCGATTTATTCCTGCGAAGATATTAATTAGTATGGCTTCAACATTTTGATCTGAAAGAACTAACTCAATCGATGTTGCTACTCTTTCAGGTGATGCGCCACCGCCAATATCAAGGAAATTAGCAGGCTCTCCTCCAGCATGCTGAATCATATCCATGGTGGCCATTGCCAATCCTGCACCATTAATAATACAGCCTATGTTTCCTTCCAATCCAATATAGCTTAGATCATGCTCTGCAGCATTGGTTTCTCTAGGATCCTCTTGAGTCTTATCGCGGAATTCAAAAATCTCTGGTCTACGGTATAGGGCATTAGCATCAAATGTCATCTTTGCATCAATAGCTAATATTTGATTATCTGATGTTAAAACCAATGGGTTAATTTCCAATAAATTGGCGTCAGTATCTCGAAAGGCACGATAACATTTCATTACTGCTCTGCTTGCAACTCCAACCGCCTGATTTGGCAGATCAAGCGTAAAGGCCAATTGCCTAGATTGAAAGGGTTGCATGCCAACTGCAGGATCAATAACAATTTTTGCAATTTTTTCAGGTGTCTCCTCAGCCACTTTCTCAATATCCATACCACCCTCAGTTGAGGCAATGAGAGTAACTTTCTGAGTAGCACGGTCAAGAACAATACTAAAGTAAAGCTCTTTACTGATATCACTAGCCTCTTCAACATAGATACTGGAAACCATCTTTCCTTGAGGGCCTGTCTGATTGGTGACTAGGTTATTTCCAAGTAGCTTGTCACAAAATTCAGAAATTTCGCTATGACTTTTACATAATTTAACTCCACCCGCTTTTCCTCTTGCACCAGAGTGCAGTTGTGCTTTAACTATCCATGAATTTCCACCCAATTCATTAGCCTGATAAATTGCCTCTGTTGCTGAGTGTGCAATACCTCCCTTAGGAATTGGAACCCCATACTTAGCAAGGAGTTTTTTGGCTTGATATTCATGAATATTCATAACTACACCTAGACCTTTCCATGAATTGCGTTATCTGTATTCACAATATTTTCAGCCATCTTAGCGGATGCTGCATCGATCATACGTCCATTAAGTTGGGCCGCCCCTCTTCCAGCTTTTGCCGCCTCATCAAGAGCAATCAGAATTTGCTTTGCATGAGAAACTTCTTCATTAGGTGGCGTATAAACCTCATTAGCAAGCTCAATCTGAGATGGGTGGATGGCCCATTTTCCCTCAAACCCAAGAGCTGCGCCCCTTCGTGCTGCATCTTTGTAAGACTCCGGATCATTAAAATCTCCAAATGGCCCATCAATTGCACGCAGTCCATAAGCACGGCACGCAACTAACATCTGGGACAATCCAGCATGCCATTGATCACCAGGATAATCTGGATTCAAACCACCGATAACAGTTGTTCTGGCTCTGCAGCTTGCGGCATAATCAGCTACGCCAAAATGCATAGCCTCAAGTCTTTCATCTCGCCCTTGCTTTGCAATCTCCATCACATTAGCCATACCTAATGTAGTTTCAATCAGAATCTCAATTCCAATTCTATTTTTTAAGCCTTTTGCTGTCTCTATTTGATTAAGCATCGCTGACAACATATACACATCAGATGCTGTTCCTGCTTTTGGAAGTAAAATGGTATCAAGCTTACTCCCAGCCTGCTCCACAACCTCAACTACATCCCGATACATATAGTGAGTATCAATACTATTAATTCGAACTGAAATCGTTTTGCCACTGCCTTTCCAGTCAAGATCATTAATGGCATCAATTACATTTTGTCGAGCGGGTATTTTATCGTCTGGAGCTACTGCATCCTCTAGGTCTAAAAAGACATAATCAGCAGAACTTTGTAAAGCCTTTTCAAACATCTTTGGACTAGATCCAGGAACAGCCAATTCACTTCGCTGAAGCCTTTGTTTAACTGGCTCATAGATAATATGACTCATAAAACCCCTTTAATGAATATTTCAATAATTAAACTATAACAACAATTGCATTGAGTAAATTGAGTAATAATCAAAGGTGATTTAGGTCAAATCAATCCTGAAACTGCAATGAATAAAAGAATATCAAAAGATTTGTCTTTAAGTGGCGTCCCGTAGGAGATTTGAACTACCTGTTTCCAGGATGAAATCCTGGCGTCCTAGGCCACTAGACGAACGGGACATAAAAAATTTTAGAGGATTTTAAATTGAAAAAGTAAGTTAAATTTAACTTACTTAATCAAAAAAAATGGCATCCGGTAGGGGAATCGAACCCCTCTTGCCAGGATGAAAACCTGGAGTCCTAACCGATAGACGAACCGGACAAAATCATTTTTGCTATGGTGGAGCTAGGCGGGATCGAACCGCCGACCTCAACACTGCCAGTGTTGCGCTCTCCCAGCTGAGCTATAGCCCCAAAAAACCGGGTTGTTAGCAAAACCGTAGATTATAATCTGTATCTCATTTCAGTCAAGTCAAAATTGGTAAAATAGTACTATTATGGAAAAAAAATATAACAGCAATAATTACTCAATCGAGGTGCTTTATCATATCGGCGCCTATGAAAATTCAATTCATTTTATCTTTGATAAAGCTACCAAAACATGCGCAATTGTAGACCCAGCATGGGAGCCTGATTTATTTTTAAAGAAAATTAAGGATAAAGGTTATACACTTACGGACATCTGGATAACGCACTGGCATGGCGACCATACGAATGCAGTAGACGACCTTGCTAATAAAACTGGCGCAAAAATTACTGCTGGTGTTAATGAGGTTCCCTACCTCAATATTGAAAATCCAGTTCATACTGTTGATGATGGGGATGTGATTAAGCTTGGTGATATTGAAATAAAAATTATTGAAACTCCTGGCCATACAGCTGGTGGTGTCTGCTATCTTCTTGATGATCATCTTATTGCTGGCGATACATTATTTGTATATGGTGTTGGAATCTGTAGTCTTGCTGGATCAAATCCAGTCACATTATTCCACTCTTTAAAAAAATTAATGGCTCAGGTATCTGATGATATTCATTTACTATGTGGACATAACTATGGCTCAGAAATTACAACGACGATTGCTGAACAAAAAAAGGCTAATCCTTTCTTGTTAATTGAGGATGAAGACACATTTGTCCGTTATAGAATGCATGTTCATGACTCAACAAGAACATACCCAATGTCACCAATGACACTAGATGAGGTAAATGCCCTACTATGATAGGGATTTATGGTGGCTCCTTTGACCCCGTTCATTTAGGACATCTTAAAACAGCAACCTCAATTAAGAATGAACTGGCTATTAAACGCTTGTTTCTTCTGCCTTGCTATGAACCTGTACATAAAGGCTCTCTTAAATATTCATCTGATCAAAGAATTAAGATGTTAAGCCTTGCAATTGAAGATTTTTCTGAACTTGAGATTGATAAAAGGGAAATTCTTCGTGGTGGAAGCTCTTATATGATTGACACTCTTAAAGAGCTAGTAGAGATTCACAAAGAAGAGACAATTTGTCTTATTATTGGCATGGATAGCTTTATAAACTTCAAAACATGGAAACAATGGGATGAGTTTTCGAAGCTTGTTCATATGATTATCCTTCCGAGAAATGGAGATCAGCCCAATCATAAGAATCTTGATACTTTTAAGATAGCAGATAATATTGATCAGTTAAGGGCCAATTCAAATGGTCTTTTATATTTCTCTAATGCACAGCTTATAGATATTTCATCTAGCGATATTAGAGGTAAAATTGCCGGCAATCAAAATCTTGATAATTTAATGCCCTCTTCTGTTATAAATTTTTTACAAAAAATATGAAACTTGCTGAACAAATAAAAGTTGTTGAAAATGTTATTGATGATTTAAAAGGAGAGAAAATTGTAATTCTCAATATTATGAAACAGAGTGATGATATGGAGGCTATTATTATCACAACTGGACGATCTATTCAGCATGTCCGAGGCATAGCTAACAATGTCAGTAGCGAAGCCAAAGGGCTTAATATGCCAGTCCTAGGAACTGAAGGTACTGATTCTAGCGAATGGGCTCTTGTTGATCTTGGAGAAGTGGTAGTTCATGTTATGACCGAAAAAACTAGAGAATTTTATAAACTAGAAAAATTATGGTCTATCGATAAAGATGAGGATTAACCTTATTACTATAGGAAAAAAAATGCCCGACTGGATCTCCCATGGCATTGAACACTATAAGAAGCAACTCCCTAAAAACTATAATTTCACAATCACAGCTCTAGAGTCTCAAAACCGAAAATCAATTAGTGCTGAAAATACTAAAAACCTAGAAGAGAAATTAATTCTAGATGCAGCCTCTGGCTCATCTCTTTTGATAGCATTTGATGAGCTAGGTAAACAGCAATCAAGCAAAGAGCTATCTAAATCAATTGAGAAGTGGCAGCTTGAGGGTGAGAGTGTGGCAATGATTATCGGTGGTGCAGATGGGCTTTCGTCAGAGCTGAAACAAAAATGTAATTTGATTTGGAGCTTATCTAACCTAACTTTGACTCACTCCATGGCTAGATTACTGTTAGTAGAGCAACTCTATCGAGGCCACAGTTTAATGACTAACCACCCATACCATAGGAGTTAAAGAATTAACTCACAGGATTGAATTAATATTCTCTGGTGGTCTTCCAATGGCAACCCCTTTGTCTGTTCTAACAATAGGACGTTCAATTAAAATGGGTGACTCTAACATTGCTTTTATTAAATGATCTTCACTGAGAGACTTATCAGAAAGGCCAAGCTCTTTGTATTTTGACTCTCCCCTTCTCATGAGATCTCGAGCACTGATTCCTAAATCCTTCAAGATAGCTTTAAGTTCTTGCTCATTTGGAGGATTATCAAGGTAATTAACAATCTTAAAGTCAACATCGTTTTGTTCTAAAATGGCAAGTGTTGCTCTTGATTTAGAGCAGCGCGTATTGTGATAAATCTTGGCACTCATTAATTTAACTCATGAAAAAACTACTTATTATACTCTTGCTAATATCTCCTATTCATACTAGCCAGGCACTCAGTCTTAACTCATTAGTTGACTGGGTAAAGCCTCTAATGCCATGGTACGAGCAAGAACCTGAACTAACATTTAAATTGACCGATATCAAGGGAAATGTGTATACAGAAAAAAATACAAAGGGGAAGTACCTGGTAGTTAATTTTTGGGCTACTTGGTGCACTCCATGCTTAAAAGAGATTCCTGCATTTGTAAAATTCTATAATAAAAATTCTGATTATGTTGAGATATTAGGGTTAGATTTTGAGCCAGTTAACATCGAAGTTATTAATGAGTTTATTGAACGCTTTAATATCAATTATCCAATCGTCCTTTATGATTATCAGAATGACTCTGAATACTCAAATTTTGGTGAGATTGTTGGAATGCCTACAACTCAAATATATAGTCCTGAAGGAGAGTTACTACAAACATTTATGGGAGAAGTCACTATCGAAGATTTAGATAAATTTATATCACCAATCTCTTAGAATCACCTCCCTCATCTCTAACTAATTTAGGTAACAAATAGCCTGGCACCATATTCTGTAGAGCTTTATAAATCTTATGAGCCTGATTATCTGAAATTAAGAAACTTTCTGCGCCAGAAACCTTATCAAGTAGATGGATATAATAGGGCAATATAGATGCCTCAAAAAGCTTATAGGATAGTTCAGCTAGAGTCTTAGCGTCATCATTCACATCTCTCAAAAATACTGACTGATTAAGCAATATATGATTTCGCAAAGCCTTTATATTATTAACAAATTCATCTGATATTTCCTGAGCATGATTAATATGAAAAACAATCACAACTTTGAGCTTTGTTTGATTGAGTGATGCTATAAGCTCCTCAGTAATTCTAGAAGGTATGACAACGGCTGTTCTTGTATGAATTCTCAGTGTTTTAATATGTTGAATGCTTTCAATCTTCCTTAATATTTTGTTAATTTTTTTATCACTCAATGTGAGTGGATCACCTCCACTCAATACAACCTCATTGACCTCAATTCTTTTTGATAAATAACTTTGAATATCAGCCCAATTTTTTAAAACATCATTATCGTCATAATCAAAATTTTGTCTGAAGCAATACTGACAATGGATAGCACAAACACTACTCGATATTAATAGAACTCGAGAGGGATACTTATGAATCAAGCCCTTCACAGGTGAAAACTCTTCATCGTATACTGGCGAATCAATAAAACCTTTTGTACTTTGACGTTCTTTAGGAAGAATTTGCAATAAAAGAGGATCTAAAGGGTTAGTTTTATCTATTCTCTTAGCAAATTCAAGTGGGATCTTGATTGGAAAATTACCATCTTGAAATCGATCATTATCAAAATACTCATTACAATCATTGGCATTTTTTAAAGAACTTCTAACACTCTCATTCCAAGTTTTATTCATCTGAATGTTCTAATATAGTATTAAATAATCAGTCAACATTATAATGACTCAATTACTGATTATAATTTATCTATACTGACTCATTTGAGTGCGATTTTTGCTTAAAGTTAGAGCTTAAATAAAGCCTTTTTTATATTCAATTAACTATTATGATTTCACCACCTATTGCTGACGGATTAAATGAAAAACAGCAACAGTCAGTAGTCCTGAGTGAAGACGTTAATGCCCTAATACTTGCTGGCGCTGGAAGCGGTAAAACAAGAGTTTTAACCCATAGAATCCATTATCTAGTCTCAGAAAAAAATCATCATGTTGATGATATCCTTGCAGTGACCTTTACGAATAAGACTGCAAATGAAATGAAAGAAAGGTTGACCGACCTTCTGAGACAACCCATTGGGAGGATGTGGGTTGGTACTTTTCACTCCCTTGCTCATAGACTTCTCAGAACACATCCACTCGAGGCAAAGTTATCACCCACCTTTCAAATTCTAGACTCTCAAGACCAGTTTCGAATTGTTAAACGCTTAATGAAAGAAAACGGAATTGATGAAACAAAGTTTCCAATTCGAAAAGTGCAATGGTTTATTAACCAACAAAAAGATGAGGGCATACACCCTCAAAATATTGATGCAGGCTATAACTTTTTTGTAAAACAGAGTGCTAAGGTTTTTGATCTCTATGAGAAGCATTGTCAAGCCAATGATCTGGTTGATTTTGCAGGCTTACTGGTTAAAAGCTATGAACTCTTAAAGAATAATCAGAATTTATTAGATTATTATCAAAAAAAGTTTTGTCATATTTTAGTGGATGAGTTCCAAGACACCAATCGAATCCAGTATCAATTTATAAAAATACTGCATAATCAAAACAATCATGTCTTCTGTGTTGGTGATGATGATCAGTCCATTTATGGATGGAGAGGAGCAAGAGTTGAAAACATACAAAAGATAGAAAACGACTTCAAGCCGATAAAAGTTATCAAGCTTGAGCAAAATTATCGCTCAACTGGAAACATTCTTAGCGCTTCCAATGCTCTCATTGCAAAAAATCAAAATAGACTTGAAAAGTCATTATGGACTGAGTCAGGAGATGGAGATCTCATCAATATTTTTAATGCGCGAACAGAAACTGAGGAAGCACAATATGTAGTAAGTGAAATCGAGAACCATTTTAATCAAGGAAAAAATCTTAGTGAATGCGCCATACTCTATCGATCAAATGCTCAATCTCGCGTCTTTGAAGAATCCCTAATTAAAAGAAATATTAATTACAGAATTTATGGTGGTCTCAGATTTTTTGAGCGCGCTGAAATCAAAGATGCAATGGGCTATATCCGTCTTGCAGAAAATACCTCTGATAATATTGCTTTTGAGAGGGTTGTCAACTTTCCAACGCGAGGCATCGGAATTTCCACCATTGAAAAGATTAGATCCCATGCAGCTGAAAATCATACCGACCTCTTTCAATCATCTATTGCTATTATTGAAAGCCTTCCTGCCAGAGCAGGGAATGCCTTACAAGGATTTATTCATCTGATTGAAGCGGTTATTGATAGCACTAAAAATCTTACAATTAGTGAAAAAGTTGACTCAATTCTTCTTCAGTCAGGATTGATGACTCACTATGCCAATGATAAGACTGATAAGGCTGGAAGTAAACGAGAAAATCTTGATGAGTTAGTTACAGCAGCCAAACAATATGTTCACGAGGATGATAGCGAGATGAATGAAACTCAGGGATTTATTGCTCTAGCAACGCTTGACTCTAGCGGTGAATCGAATCAATCTAGTCAAGAAAGTGTTCAGTTAATGACCGTTCATTCTGCAAAAGGATTAGAATTCCCTGTTGTCTTTTTGGTTGGCTTGGAGGAGGACTTATTCCCTTCAAGGCAGAGTAAAGATGAACCTCACTTACTTGATGAGGAAAGGCGTCTTTGTTACGTCGGCATGACCAGAGCAATGCAATCACTGACACTAAGCTATGCAAGTAGAAGATTCCTTCATGGTCAGTCTTTTTATTCACTTAATTCAAGGTTTTTAGATGAAATCCCTAAAAGCTTTTTAAATTACATTAAGAACCCAAATAGCGACTATACGACAACTGCTTATGAGGACGTTAAAAGTTCACCGCAAAAAATGGTATCCACTTCAAGTAGTTCCATCTATTCTATTGGCCAAGTTGTCAATCATGCCAAATTTGGGCATGGAACAATCCTCAATTACGAGGGAAGTGGTGATTCGATGAGACTACAAATCAAATTTCAAAAAGCAGGAACAAAGTGGCTTATTAGTTCTTACGCAAAGCTCGAGATTGTTTAGCCCTGAGACCAAGGCATCCCATCATTCCGCCAGCCATTAAGATTGCCTCGGTGGTCATTCTCGTCTAAGTCGCCCTCAAAACCACTCGCGACATGAGAAACACAAGTAAATCCATTAGTTTGTAGGCACTTTAAAGCCTCATTCGATCTGAATCCACTTCTGCAGATGAGAATCAATTCTGTGCTTAAAATGTCACTACGATCACTAAGATGATTATTTACTGCCTTGCAAAAAGCTGAAGGATCAGAGTTTAAGTCTGGCTCATCAAACCAGGGAATTAAAATAGAATTTTCAGGAAAGCCAACATACTTATGTTCAGCTCTTGTTCTGACATCAATCAATACAGCTTCTGGATTTTCATTTAACCTATCAACAGCCATTTTTGGAAGTAAGTTTCTTTTGTATTCCATTATATTTCCTTATAAGGTAGTTCTTGAGTAATGATACTCTATGCTTTATTTTGTTCGAGTAAAAAGTGCAATTGACTCAACATGTGCTGTTTGGGGAAACATGTCCATAACCCCTGCATTCTCCAGATAAAAGCCTAGGTCAATCAACCTTGCAGTGTCTCTTGCAAGGGTTGCTGGGTTGCATGAGACATAAACCAAACGCTCAACATTTAGCTTAGGAAGAAGATCTACAATCTCGATTGCCCCTGTCCTAGCAGGATCTATTAATGCTTTATTATAATTTTGACCTCTAAACCATTCGAAACCAGATACATCCTCAAATAAATCAGCCTTATAAAAGGATGCATTGGAGATATTATTTGCCTCAGCATTTTCCTTTGCCCTCTCTACCAAGCCTCGATCTCCTTCAATGCCAACCACTTTATTGACATATTTTGAAATAGGGAGTGTGAAGTTACCAAGTCCGCAAAAAAGATCAATGACATTATCTTGTTCATCTAACTTCAAGAGATCTATTGCCAAATTAATCATTTTTTTATTGAGCTCAAAGTTGACTTGGGTAAAGTCATTGGGCAAAAAAGACATTTCAATGTTATGATCTGGAATAGAGTAAGTAAGCTGAACAGCATTTGTTAGAGGCTTTATAGTATCTAGCCCACCACTTTGTATATACCAAGTAATTTGAAGCTTTTGGGCGAAGTCACTCAATACCTCTTCATCTTTATTAGTCAGTGGCTGAAGGTGCCTCAATATCAAAATGGTGTCTTTTTCTGCAATGGCGACCTCGATTTGAGGAATATGCTCTTTAATGCTAATTCTTTCTATGCACTCTGAGAGTAATTCAAGGTTGCCACCTAGGGAGGGATGCAAAACCTCACATCGACTCATGACAGTGACAAATGAGGATTTTCTCTCTCTAAAGCCAACCAGAACCTTCTCTTTTTTTGCAACATAACGAACTCCAAGCCGAGCTTTACGTCGATAACCCCAGCTCCCAACCTGCATTGGCTTTAGCCACTCTTTTGGCTCTACCTTGGCTTGCCCCTTGAAGGCGCTTTGAAGCCAGTCCTGTTTTGCATTAATTTGATTTTCGCTCGATAGGTGCTGAAATGAGCAGCCGCCACATATTCCATAAACTGAGCACTTTGGCTCGATTCTGTCAGAAGAAGGTTCAAGTATTTCGGTAACGTCCGCCTCCTCATACTTAGCTCGAGACAGGGTCCTAGAGGCAATAACCTTCTCTCCAGGTAAAGCGCCTCGGGTAAATATAACCTTATTATCCATGTGAGAGATACCTCTGCCCTCATGAGATAAAGACTCAATCTCAATTTCATAACTCTTACTTTTTAGCTTTCTTCTTCTAGACATCAAGAAGCTCCACCCAATGCTTTACTGGGATCGAGCTTCCCTTTTGAAGGTGCATTAGGCATCCAATATTACTAGTGACAATCATTTTAGGTTTTGAGGCATTTAGATTTTCAATTTTCTCTGATCTGAGTTGGTTGGCTATTTTAGTCTCAAAAATCGAGTAAGTACCAGCAGAACCACAACAAATATGTGAATCTTTGACCCTCTTTTTAATGTAACCAAAATCCGAAAGAATTGACTCAACTAGGCCGCCTAATTTTTGACCATGCTGCATAGTGCACGGCTCATGATAGCTAATATTTAACTCTTTTAGGTTGAGCCTACTCAAATCTTTATTGGCAAGAAATTCAGCAATATCCTTAGTTTTTGAGGAAACAAGGAGTGCTTTCTCAAAATACGGATCAGACTCTTCAAAGAGATTAGGATAATCCTTAATCATTACGCCGCAGCCACTCGCACTGGATATGATTGCCTCAACGCCGGAGTCAAGCTGTGAAATCCAGGTATCAATATTTCGTTTAACTTTTTTTAGCGCATCGTTAGAGGCGGCTAGATGCTGATCAAGGGCGCCGCAGCATTCACTTTGAGAAGACTCCCTTACTTCAATATTTAATTTAGCCAATATATTTTTTATACTGTGATTGATGTTTGGTGCGAGTGTTGGCTGAACACATCCTCCCATCAAAAGAACTGAGGAGTCTACTGTATTGGGTTTGATTGGTTTTGAGCTTACCTTTGAGTGACGAAGAAAATATCCAATAGGCCTAAAGAGTAATGGGGTTAAGAGGGTCTTTCTAACGATGTATCGATACAGTGCCTGCAGCTTTCCTCTCTTAGATTCCATCATTTCACGCCCTATTTCAAGCAACTGACCATACTCAACGCCAGAAGGGCAAGTTGTCTCACAGGATCGACAAGTAAGGCAACGATCCATATGAGTCAAAGATTTTTGACTGAAATGGTTCTGCTCTAATGCAGATTTAATAAGATAAATCCTGCCCCTAGGAGAGTCTAACTCATCTCCTAACAATTGGTATGTTGGACAAGTAGCCAAGCAGAAGCCGCAATGAACGCATGATTCAATTATTTGACTGGCTCTATCTTGAGTTGATTCTGAGATTGCGTTGTTGGCTAGGTCTATATGCATTAGATAAAAACTCTATAAGGATCAAACACACTCTTGAGTTTTTTTTCAATTTCACTCTTTATAGGAGATTCAGTTTTACTCTTAACCTCTTTAAGATTTAATCTATTTACAACTTGTTCTGGGAGAACCTTGAAGCTGATTTGGGTAATGACAGCAAGCTTACCTAATGAGCCAACTAGAAGCCTTGAGACATCATAACCGGCTACATTTTTCATCACCTGTCCGCCAAAATTTAGAAGATCTCCCTTGCCATTAATAATTTGAACCCCCAAAACACTGTCGGACAGATCTGAACCCGATGTTGCATAAATTGATCCAATAGTCTTTTTAGAATCACTAACATAGAATGAGAATGCCTGGCTATTTTTTTCCAGGACTTCTCTAGCTTCTTTGATGGATGTTCCTGCTTTAAGTGTAATGACGAGCTCCTCTGGAAAATATTCAACCAAGCCAGAGTATGACGACATATTTAATAGCTCGTCATCAGATTCATCACCTGAACTCGTAATTCTTAGTTGGCTAGCATTTCTTATTTTTTTTTGGAGCTCTGAAATGGAGTTCATAATCAGAAGCGCTCCAGTTCAGGATGAGGCAAATTACCATGATGGACATGCATATTGCCGAGTTCAGCGCAGCGATGAAGGGTTGGAACGGCTTTGCCAGGATTGAGGAGTGCGTGTGGATCAAAAGCAGCTTTAATTTGATGAAAAACATCTAACTCTGCCTCACTGTATTGATAACACATTGCATCCAACTTTTCTACACCAACACCGTGCTCTCCCGTGATGCTTCCTCCAGCTTCAATACAAATCTTAAGAATTTTATTTCCAAACTCTTCTGTTTTTTCTAGTTCGCCTGGAATCCCTGCGTCATATAATATTAATGGATGGAGGTTACCATCACCCGCATGAAAAACATTTGCAACCCTCAGGTTATAGCGTCTTGATAGTTTATTAATTTTTTCAAGAACATCACCTAAGTGTCTCTTAGGAATGGTTCCATCCATACAATAGTAATCTGGAGATATCCTTCCTACTGCTGGGAATGCGGATTTCCTTCCTTTCCATAACAGAAGTCTCTCTTCTTCGGTTTCTGAAACTCTGATTGAAGTTGCCTTTGAAAGTAGTTTTTTAACTTCATTCACATCATTATTGACAAGATCAATAGAGCCATCTAATTCACATAGAAGAAGTGCTTTTGCCTCAATGGGGTATCCTGGTTTTGCGAAGTCTTCAGCGGCCTCTATTGCAAATGCATCCATCATTTCAAGACCCGCCGGTATAACGCCATTTTTAATAATATCAGCAACCACCTGTGCACAGTCTCTGACGCTGTCAAAACCGGCCATCACTAGTTTAGCTAGTTCAGGCTTAGGAGTGAGCTTAACTGTTATTTCAATAATAACACCTAAAAGCCCCTCTGATCCAGTCATGAGTGCCAACAATCCTAAGCCGTCATCTTGACGAGAGAATACTAACTCATCTCCATCAATCGTTAAGATTTTGAGAGACTCAATATTTTGTACTGTGAGTCCATACTTAAGGCAGTGAACTCCGCCTGCATTTTCAGCGACATTTCCCCCAATAGTGCATGCAATTTGAGACGAGGGGTCAGGAGCATAATATAATCCGAACTCCTCAGCCGCCTCACTAATTGCCAAATTTCTAACGCCAGGCTGAACTACTGCAGTGCGAGCATTTTGATCGATAGAAATAATGTTAGTTAATTTTGAGAGCCCAAGAACGACACTATCCTTTAGAGGCATAGCGCCTCCTGAAAGCCCAGTTCCAGCTCCTCTTGTTACGACTGGTGTGTTATTCTGACGGCAGATTTCTAGTACCTTTTTAATTTGACCGACCTCACTTGGCAAAACAACGGCCAAAGGCTCTTGTTTATAAACGCTCAGCCCATCACATTCAAATGGCCGAGTATTTTCAGAACCAGTAATAACTGTGTTTTTTGGTAACGACTTCGTTAACTGAGAAATTATTGACACATCTTGCCTTCAATTGTTATGGATATTCCTATCATAGTGAGATAAAACACATTTATTTAAAATTAAATTCAAGCGGTTATGAATTTAATTATTAATTATTATTTTAGTATCTAAGATAATTGTAAAAAAATTATATATTGTTTCTATTAGCTTTGAAGTGACATATGTCAGATAGATTCAAGAATGAACTAACAACCGAGATCAAAAATGAAATCATTTTCTCCGCCAAATAGATTACTTATGGGTCCAGGCCCTTCAGATGTTCACCCAAGAATTTTAAGTGCCATGGCAAGGCAGACAATTGGACATCTAGATCCTGCGTTTATAGAAATGATGGATGAAACGAAGCAGATGCTTCAGTATGCATTCATGACTGAAAACGAGCTAACTATGCCTATCTCAGCTCCAGGTTCTGCTGGCATGGAGGCGTGCTTTGTTAATTTGGTTGAACCTGGTGACAAGGTTATTGTGTGCATTAATGGTGTTTTTGGCTCTCGAATGAAAGAGAATGTCACTCGGATTGGTGGTCATGCCATCATCGTAAACGACGAATGGGGTAAACCAGTAGACCCTCAAAAAGTTGAACAGAGTTTAATTGAAAATCCTGATGCCAAAATTGTTGCCTTCGTTCATGCCGAAACTTCAACTGGCGCCCTATCAGACGCAAAGCTAATTTGTGAATTAGCAAACAATCACGGGTGCATTACAATTGTTGACGCAGTAACCTCTTTAGTGGGATCAGAATTGAGAGTGGATGATTGGGGCATAGATGCGATTTATTCGGGCTCACAAAAGTGTCTTTCTGCAATGCCTGGCCTATCGCCTGTTAGTTTTAGTGAGAAAGCCATTCATAAAATTACACATCGAAGCACTCCAGTTACCAGTTGGTTTTTAGACCTTAACCTGGTCATGGGTTACTGGGGAAAGGGAGCAAAGCGAGCCTATCACCATACAGCACCGGTCAACACCTTGTATGGACTCCATGAGTCTTTAGTTATGCTGACTGAAGAGGGACTTGAAAACTCCTGGGCGCGACATCAATCAAATCATCTTTTACTAAGAGAAGGGTTAAGTAAGCTTGGTATTCATTACCTTGTTGATGAGTCAAGTAGACTTCCACAGCTCAACAGCGTATTTATTCCAGAAGGCACAAATGAAGCAGAAGTTCGCTCAACCCTTCTTAATGATTACAACATAGAAATCGGAGCTGGTCTAGGGGACTTAGCTGGAAAGATATGGAGAATTGGTCTAATGGGTCACACTTCAAGGAAGGAAAATATAGACCTGTGCTTATCAGCACTTCAAAAAGCCTTATAGAAGGCCTGAGATTAGTCTTTAATTTTTGCCAGTAACTCTTCATCCGTCTCGACCCTGTCAGGATCGGGAAGGCAGCAATCCACCGGGCAAACTTCAACGCATTGCGGGGTGTCAAAATGTCCTACACACTCAGTACAAAGATCTCCATCAATTTCATAGATTTCTTCACCCATATAGATGGCCTCATTCGGACACTCTGGAACGCAAACATCACAATTAATGCACTCATCTGTAATCAGTAGAGACATAAAAAAAATCCTCAGTTTAAGTATATAAATTATCACAACACCTGCGTTATGATAAAACATTTTTAATAGACATATTTTAACGTAACAGCGCTAAAATATTGAGGATTTTGGGTATCATTAATCATTTTCTTTCTAAGGTTATTATGAGAAGACTTTTAGTTATCTTTACACTCCTATTTTCCACTTTTTCTATTGCAAATCTTGATGATGGAATATATGCTCACCTGACAACGAGTAAAGGTGAAATCACAGTTGAGCTAGCCTACAAAAAGGTCCCACTCACTGTGACCAACTTTATTGCTCTATCTGAAGGAACCAAGGTAAGTAATAAAGAACTTGGAACACCTTTTTATGATGGATTGGTTTTTCATAGGGTTATCGATGAATTTATGATTCAGGGCGGGGACCCAAAGGGGAATGGTACTGGCGGACCAGGATATATGTTTGCCGATGAATTTTCAGATCTTATTCATGACAGGCCTGGTGTTCTATCGATGGCAAACTCAGGACCAAATACTAATGGATCTCAATTTTTTATCACTCATGTCCCAACGCCTTGGCTTGATGGAAAGCATAGCGTTTTTGGCTCCGTTGTAATAGGAATGGATGTCGTTAATTCAGTTAAACAAGGCGACATTTTAGAAGCCGTTAGGATCGAACGTGTGGGAGAGGAGGCCAATCAATTTGCTGCCAATGAGGATTCATTTAATGCATTAATCTCAAAAGCTAATGAAAATATATTGGCAAGCCTAAAGCTTCGTCAAAAGGACTTTGAATCCTATGTGTCTTCAACTTATCCTAGCGCAAATGAAACCGATTTGGGTTACTTCACTCGCGTCAACAAACAAGGTGATGGCGTTTCACCCAATAAGGGTCAGATCGTTTCAGTTGATATTGCCCTTAAAGCCAATACGGGTGAAGTGATGCGCGCTGCTGGAAGCCCTATTCCGTTTATTCTTGGCAATGGTGAAATCATTAGCATTATTGAAGAGAATGCTCAAGAGATGACGATTGGAGAAGAGAGAACAGTCATTGCAACCTATGAGTCTGTATTTGGCGATGCCCCAAGCGGCAATATTCCACAAGATGCTTTTATCATTTTTGATCTTATACTTATAGCTACTGAGGACAATTAAATATGTTTTTAGAGCTTTTAAGCTTTCTTGCATCCCTGGACACTGGCTTCAATGTTCTAAGCTACTTAACAGTGAGAGCAGTTTTCGCAATGATGACCGCTCTTCTCATAACCCTATTTCTAGGAAAATGGATCATATCCAAACTTCTGCAGTACCAAATAGGGCAAGTCATTCGTGATGATGGGCCTGAAACTCATTTAGAGAAAAAAGGCACCCCAACGATGGGTGGTGTACTGATCCTTTTTGCTTTTTTTACCAGTGTTCTCATATGGGGAGATTGGCGAAACCCTTTTCTATGGATTGTGATTTCTACTGCCCTTCTGTTTGGCATTGTGGGCTTTGTTGATGACTACTTAAAAATTAAAAAACAAAACTCTGATGGCCTAAGCAGAAAACAAAAACTTTTAACTCAAACCGTTGGAACTCTATTAATCTGCCTTTGGTTGTTGAGTTTGAACTCTAAGACTATTGGTTCAGAGCTACTGATTCCATTCTTTAAAGATCTTGTCATTCCTTTAAATGCTATGGGGTTTTTACTTATAGGCTGGTTTGCTATTGTCGGCGGCTCCAATTCTGTGAACCTTACTGATGGTCTTGATGGGCTGGCAATTATGCCTGTGATACTTATTAGTGGTGCACTGGCAGTCTTTGCCTACATTGGTGGTAACTATAATTTTTCAGCCTATCTTAATATGCCATTTATGCCTGGGACTGGAGAAGTATTTGTTCTGTGTGCAGCACTGATTGGTGCTGGCTTTGGCTTTCTCTGGTTTAACACTTATCCAGCAGAAATTTTCATGGGAGATACTGGATCTCTGTCACTAGGCGCTATCCTGGCTGTCATTGCGATCATTGTCCATCAGGAAATTCTATTGATACTGATGGGTGGCATATTTGTAGCTGAAACGCTCTCAGTTATCATACAAATTGGCTACTTTAAGAGAACGCAAGAAAGATTTTTTTTGATGGCTCCCATTCATCATCACTTTGAAAAAAAAGGGCTTAAAGAGCCCAAGATTATTGTGCGCTTTTGGATTGTTACATTGATCCTTGTTTTAATCAGCTTGGCAAGTATTAAGATTAGATAATTCATTAACTATTGAACTGTAAAATATATTCCTATGAGCATTAAATCAGATAACTGGATTCGACGAATGTCCCTTGAAGAGGATATGATTAAGCCATTTGAGCCCACACAAATCCGTCGAGCGAATGATCAAAAGATCATCTCATATGGTACCTCCAGCTATGGATATGATGTCAGATGCTCAACAGAATTTAAAATATTTACCAACATCAATCACAACATTGTTGACCCAAAAAATTTCAATGAGCAAAGCTTCGTTGAGGTCAACTCTGATGAATGCATTATCCCTCCCAATTCATTTGCTCTAGCAAGTACTGTTGAGTATTTCAAGATCCCTCGCTCAACCCTGGTCATTTGTCTCGGAAAATCAACCTATGCAAGATGCGGGATCATTGTTAATGTCACTCCACTTGAGCCTGAGTGGGAGGGCCATGTAACACTTGAATTTTCAAATACAACTCCCCTACCAGCAAAAATATATGCCAATGAGGGTGTTGCTCAGATGCTCTTTTTTGAATCAGATGAAATGTGTGAGACCTCTTACAAGGATAGAAATGGCAAATACCAAGGTCAAACCGGCGTTACCCTTCCTAAAGCTTAAAGATAATGTCTGAAGTCTCTAAACGTCGCACCTTTGCGATTATTTCTCATCCAGATGCTGGCAAGACGACTGTCACTGAAAAACTCTTGCTTTATGGTGGCGCCATTAAAACAGCTGGAAGCGTTAAAGCCAGAAAAGCAAACACGCATGCCACGAGTGACTGGATGGAAATGGAAAAAGAAAGAGGAATATCTGTTACCTCCTCTGTCATGCAGTTCCCATATGATAATCACGTCATTAATCTTCTAGACACTCCTGGACACGAAGATTTTTCTGAGGATACCTATAGAACACTAACAGCAGTCGACTCTGCATTAATGGTAATTGATGTTGCAAAGGGTGTTGAGCAAAGAACCATTAAATTAATGGAGGTTTGCAGACTCAGGGATACGCCAATATTAACCTTTATCAACAAGCTAGATCGCGAAGGAAAGGAGCCCATTGAGTTACTAGATGAGGTGGAGTCAGTCTTAAATATTGAGTGTTCACCAATCACTTGGCCAATTGGAATGGGCAAAGGCTTTAAGGGTGTTTATCACTTGCTAGAAGACAAAGTTTATCTTTTTGAAAGTGGAAAGAACGCAAGTATCGGTGACAATACCTTATTTGATGGAATTGATAATGCCAAGCTCGATGAATTTTTAGGTAAAGAGCTGGCACAAGAGGCCCGTGAAGAAATTGAACTCATTACAGGAACTACCAACCCCTTCGATATTAATGACTTTCTAGAAGGGAAACAAACGCCCGTTTTTTTTGGATCAGCAATCAATAATTTTGGTATTGAAAACCTTTTAGATGGCTTCATACAATACGCGCCAACCCCCCAAGAAAGAGAGAGTGATATTCGAAACGTTCTCCCTGAAGAAAAAAAACTTACGGGTTTTGTATTTAAAATTCAAGCCAACATGGATCCCAAGCATCATGACCGCCTTGCCTTTATGCGGATCGTTAGTGGAGAGTATCAAAAAGGCATGAAGGTTCTTCAAGTCTCTAGTGGTAAACAAATTAAAATTGCCAATGCCGTAACATTTATGTCCCGAGAGAGAAGCTCGACAGATTTAGCCTATGCTGGTGATGTGATTGGAATCCACAATCATGGAGGAATTGGAATTGGAGATACCTTTACTCAAGGTGAGAAAATTAATTTCCAAGGTATACCTAACTTTGCGCCTGAGCTCTTCAGAAGGGCTCAACTAAAAGACCCTCTCAAAGCAAAAGCCCTTCAAAAAGGCCTTGATCAGCTCTCGGAAGAAGGAGCTACTCAGGTCTTTAGACCTGTTTCAAATAGCTCTCAAATTCTAGGAGCTGTAGGAATACTTCAGTTTGATGTTGTTGCTCATAGGCTTAAATATGAGTATGGGGTTGACTGTCGATTTGAAACAATTAATGTAGCAACAGCAAGGTGGGTCACAGGCTCTGACAAGGACATAGAGCAACTTAAAATAAAAGCTGGAAATAATATAGCCATTGATAGCGCAGGCATGCTGACATACCTTGCACCAAGTATGGTCAATCTTCAACTCACTATTGAACGTCACCCACAATTAACTTTCAGCTCAACAAGAGAACATTAGTCAATAACTGCCTCAAGGGGCTGAACAACTTCGGCAATATCCTTCTTGTTTAAATAACCAACATCAGTTCCACTAGAATCTTGAACTATACAACAGTCTGCATTTTCTCTAAGCATTTCACATAAAACAGAGTCAACTGAATCCATGTCATTCACTGTAATTCTAGAAGAGCCCTTTGCTGGCTTTTCATCTGTCATTACTGACTTTGCATGAAGTACATGAGATCGATTAACTTTTTTAACAAAATCCCTTACATAATCATCAGCAGGGTTCATAATAATATCCTGAGGTGTTCCATGTTGAACCAACTCTCCACCATTCAAAATAGCAATTTGATCACCAATCTTAAGTGCCTCATCAAGGTCATGAGTAATAAAAATAATAGTTTTATGAAGTTCTTTTTGAAGTTCAAGAAGTAAATCTTGCATATCACTTCGAATAAGTGGATCTAGAGCACTGAATGCCTCATCCATCATCAATATTTCAGTATCACAAGTCAGTGCTCTAGCAAGACCAACACGTTGCTGCATTCCACCTGATAGCTGAGAAGGATAGCGGTCCTCATAACCAGTTAATCCGACTCGATCAATCCATTTCTTAGCTCTTTTAGTTGCCTCATCTGCCTTTATGCCCTGCAAATGAACACCAAGGCATACATTATCCATAATTGTCTTATGCGGGAGAAGAGCAAAGCTTTGAAATACCATGGCAGTTTTTTGCTGTCTAAACAATCGAAGGTTCTCAAGTGGCATCTTTATAACATCCTCACCGTCTATTTCAATAGAGCCAGCGGTAGGTTCAATTAAACGATTAATGTGCCTGATCAGGGTAGATTTTCCAGAACCTGAAAGGCCCATAATTACCTCGATATTTTTGTTCGCTAGTTCAAGATTAATATTACTTAAACCAAGAACATGCTTATGCTCCTTAAGAAGATCATCTTTGGACATTCCGTTATCAACATACTGAAGGACGGAGTTAGCTTTTGGACCAAAAATCTTAGTGAGATTAGAAATCTTTACTTTTATATCTTTCGTCATAATACATCTCCTGAACGATGCTTCTGTATTCGAGTTCCAAATGCTTGAGACACTCTATCAAAAATAATGGCTAATGCAACAATTGCTAAACCATTTAATAATCCAAGCGATAAATATTGATTTTGAACAGCCTGAAGAACTGGCAATCCTAATCCTGTAACTCCAATCATAGAGGCAATGACCACCATTGAAAGAGCCATCATAATTGTCTGGTTAACTCCCGCAAATATATTAGGAAGTGCAAGTGGGATTTGTACCATAAATAATCGTTGACGATATGTGGCTCCAAATGCATCAGCAGCCTCCATTGCTTCTTTATTTACTAATCGAATACCTAAATTAGTTAATCTTACAATTGGTGGCATAGCATAAATGCATACTGCGATCAATCCGGGAACTTTACCTATCCCCAACAACATAACCACAGGAATCAAATAAACAAAGGATGGGATTGTTTGCATAATATCAAGCACAGGTGTGATTAATGATTGAGCCCTATCTGAACGAGACATCCAAATTCCAAGTGGTATACCGAGCGTTAGACAGAGCAATGTAGCAGCAGTAATCATAGTCACTGTAGAAATCATTGGTGTCCACATGCCAAAGTATCCAATTGCAAAGAAAGCAAGCATTACTCCAATCGAAACTTTATAGCTTTTGGATCCCATCCATGCTAATACTCCTGCTACTGCAAGAAATAGTGGCCAAGGGGTAGCAAGTAAAAGTTGTTCGAATTGAGCCAAAAAATATAATAAGGGATCAAACATCTTTTCCATGGTACTACCAACATCTCTAGTAAAGTCCTTAAAAGCACTATCGACGCATTGGCGGGAATTCATCATTACATCTTGAGAAATTGATTGGGCATTATTTATAAAGATAGAGAAGCCAGAAGCATCAACTGATTCCCCAATACCTCTAGATAAAGCAGCAAAATATTCCAGTTGAGTTGAGGGGTCAACAGACCTTACTGTTTCAAATTGAAACTCAACATTATCAGATAAATCAACAATTTTTTCAGATAAAGTTTCAGGATCAGTTGACGAAATTGACATATAAGTTCGTTCAAGTCTAGAAATTTTATTATCAATACCTTTTACAACTGCCACTTTGATTTGACCAATATTGGAACTTTCAAATTGAGCTGCTATCTCTAGAACTTTCGTACTGAGCTGATTAGGATTATCAATTAATGGCATTAATAAATTATCAATATAGCTTGTATTCGTCCTAAATGAAGCCTCTCTAACAGTATGTGCAAGTAGATCAGGATCATTAACTTGAGGAATAAGTTGTTCAATAGCCTTATATCCATTGACCATGTCCTCAACTTTTGCATTAGATGCAAGACTCAAATTATTAAGATTTAAGACCATTTCTTCTGAACCAGGAACAGTCTTAAATTGAGAAGCAGAGGAATTTACAACTTCCCTTAATTCAGATAGTTTTTCAAGGTGAACATCTACCCCATAGGAGGAATTAAGACTATTAATATTCGCATAAAGTGAACTAATTTTTTGATTTATAAGATCAATTTGAACTCCCATTTCACTTTGAAATGAGGCGCTATAAATTTCAGCTTTGTCTTGATATTGCTTCACCAAATCTTCAATATTATTTATAAATAGTATGGCATTATTATCACTATTCAAATACCTGGCGTCTTTTTCAATATTGATTAACAATGATGCAAGATTTTGATAACTATCTGCAAATTCAGAGTAAGAAGATAAAGAGCTTAAAGTTTGGCTCAAATCACTTATTGAGTTGTTATAGTTTTCATATTTAGAATCAACTAAAGAGATAAATTGACCAGTTAGTTCAGTTGTTTTTTGCTCAAGGTTTTTTGATAAAACTTGAGCCTTATCTAAAAATTGAGACGAATCATTAATTTGAGTTAATGGGTTAGAATCCTTTGAGAATTCTTTTAAGGTTTCAGATCTATCTTGAGCTCTTTGGGCAAGGGAAGAAAACTTATCAGTAATCGATACAAGCTGAGAATAATCGTTGGCACTCAAGACTTGTGTCGCTAGATCATCAGCTCTTTTAATATTTGCTTGAATAAAGTTTAGATCTTTATTAACAACTCGTAAATCTGCAATTTCAACTGCGGTAGGTAAACACTCTAAAATGCTTTGCTGGGGGACGGCCCTAATAGCCATATTAACTCCTTTAATTAAAACCTATTCTAACATTTATAATTCTAAAATTATTGATAACACTTTGTATTATCAATAATTTTAAAAATAAACAATTAAATAAAAAAAATTGCCCGTATTAACTACGGGCAATTCTCTTAGAACATAAACCAAGTTTCAGTTTACATTGCAGCTTCTACAGAGGCAGCAGTTTCATCATCAACCCAACCCTTCCAAACTTCAGGATAAGTTTGAAGGAAGTATGTTGTAGCATCAGCACCACCAGCCTGATTAGCATCCATCCAAACAAGCATAGCATTCATAACCTCACCTGGATAAATTCTAGCTGCAAAATAGTCCATTGCAGTTGCTGGAGCATTGTAGTAAAAGTGGTCACTTAACAATGTATTGACGCGAGACTCTGTCCAACCAGATGTCTGAGGATCAGCACACAAATCTGCTGCAAGAGCGATACATCCATCCCAATTATCATTTCCTGCAAACGCACCTAAATCAACTTTTTTAAGATCATATTTACCAATGATCGTAGTTGGAGACCAATAGTAGCCGAACCATGGCTCGCCCTGCTCACCAGCTCTAACGATATCAGCATCAAGACCAGCAGCAGAACCAGGATCAAGTAGTTTCCATCCCTTAGCTTCCATATCATGAGCCCTAAAAAGATTGATACTCGCTAATTGACAACCCCATCCTGCTGGACATCCCATAAATGCACCTTTAGAAGGATCCTCTTTGTCAGGAAATAGGTCAGGGCGAGCAATTACTGCCTCAACAGTAGTCAACTCTGGATGTGCATCACGAGTAATAGGATCCATAAACCAACCTTCACCTAACCCACTCATTGGAGCAGCATTACCAACGTGCACTCTTCCTGCAGCAACCGCACTGTCTACAAGTGTAGCCATTGCATTAGCCCAGATTTCTGGCGCCACATCAGGCTTACCTGTTGCATCCATTGAAGCCCAAGTCGTCATTGTAGCTCCAACAACAAGCTCAGTCTCACAACCCATCGCATTTAAAATTGCTGCATCAACATTAGCCATAAGCGAAGCTGAAGCCCAGTTCATATCTGCAATTTGCATTTTTCCACAAGCGGCATTTGCTGAAGTGCTGAGCAACAAAGCAGCAGCTAGAGCACCAAAAGCTTTAGTGGTGAATTTAATATTCATATATCTTTCTCCTAAAGAATTATTGTAATAGTAGAGTTTATAATTTCAAACCCTGGGAGAATTATAGCAATTGAAAAAATATTTTTTAGTTTTTTTTAAAAAAAAATAAAAAATATTTTTGAGCTATTTATGAATAGATAACAAGGACTTAAAAAAATAAATACCTATTTCAAACGAACAATAGTTTAAATTGAACTCATAAATTAATAACTAAATATTAAACTATTCTTCAGAAGTTTCGTTAACGTCTTCAGCGCTCTCTTCATCATCGTCAGTTTCTGCTATCTTAGCTACTGAAACAAGGGCCTCATCATCTGCAATATTAATTAAAGTAACCCCTTGAGTATTTCTTCCAATAATTGAGACATCTGCTGCACGAGCTCTTACTAAAGTACCTTTATCTGAGATTAGCATCATCTCATCTTCATCAGTTACCTGAATTGCACCGACAACTTGTCCATTCCTATCAGAGGTTTTAATCGAAATAACGCCTGATCCACCTCTTGCCTGGGCACGATATTCATCAAGTTGTGTTCTCTTTCCATAGCCTTTTTCAGTGGCAGTAAGGATTGGATCATCGGACTCAGCAACAATAAGTGAAACCACTTTATCTTTATCAGCTAATCTTATTCCCCTTACGCCAATTGCAGTTCTTCCTACCGAACGCACATCTGACTCCTTAAATCGAATTGATTTACCTGCTGATGAGAATAATAGAATATCATGCTCTCCTGCAGTAATTTCAACACCAACCAATTTATCATCATCCCTTAATTCAATTGCAATGATGCCACCCTTTCTTGGTCTTGAAAAATTTTGAAGGGAAGTTTTTTTACAGGTTCCCGAACTGGTAACCATAAAGACAAACTGGTCATCTGTAAACTCCTTGACTGGCAGAATTGCATTGATTGACTCGTCCTTTTCTAATGGCAATAAATTGATGATTGGCTTTCCTCTTGATATTCTTGAAGCCATAGGTAATTCGTATACTTTGAGCCAGTGAACCTTGCCAGTTGATGAGAAACAGAGGACAGTATCATGAGAATTAGCAACAAATAATTGGTCAACAAAATCTTCATCTTTCATCTTGGTTGCTGCCTTTCCTTTTCCACCTCTTCTTTGTGCATGGTAATCACTGAGTGATTGAGCTTTTACATAGCCGCCGTGAGATAGAGTGACTACTCGATCCTCTTGAGCAATAAGATCCTCCAGTGTTAGATCAATCTTATTCTCTATGATCTCAGTCATCCTAGCATTACCATAGTTATCACGAATTTCAATAATTTCATCTCGAATGACTTGCATCAAGAGTTCTGGGGTCTGCAGAATATCTAATAAGTTTTTGATTTGCTCTAATAACTCATTAAATTCATTGAAAATTTTATCTTTTTCAAGACCTGTTAATCTGTGAAGTTTTAAATCAAGAATAGCTTGTGCTTGCTTCTCTGATAGCTGGTAATCGCCATTTTTTTGAAGACCTAATGCAGAATCAAGATCTTGAGGCTTAAACTGTGCCATATCTCTATCACCAATAAGCTCTTGAATGACAGAACCTTGCCAAGTTCTGGCAACCAAACCTTCTTTTGCCTCTCCTGGATTTGGTGCAGCTTTTATCAGTTCAATAATTTCATCAATATTAAAAAGTGCAACCGACAAACCTTCTAATAGATGTGCTCTATCTTTGGCTTTGTTTAGTTCAAAAATTGAGCGCCTGGTAACTACCTCTCTTCGATGCGCTATAAAAGCATTAAGAATTGATTTGAGGTTCATTAGTTTTGGCATACCATGGTCGATTGCAACCATGTTGATACCAAAAACAGTTTGCATTTCTGTGAGCTTATAGAGGTTATTGAGCATGATCTCTGGAACTTCACCCCGACGAAGCTCTATAACCATTCTCATTCCATCTTTGTCAGATTCATCCCTAAGCCCAGTAATTCCATCTATCTTCTTATCTTTAACGAGTTCTGCGATTTTGCCAATAAGCCTTGCTTTATTGACCTGATATGGCAGTTCAGTCACGACAATACTTAATTTGTCCTCACCCTCAACATGTGACCTTGAACGTAAGTAAATCTTTCCTTTACCAGTCTCATAGGCTTCACGTATACCACTTGCACCATTAATGATGCCAGCAGTCGGAAAATCTGGGCCTGGAAGAACTTCTAGCAATTCATCAACAGTAATCTGATCGTTATCAATAACTCTGAGGCAGGCTTCTGTAATTTCTGTTAAGTTATGAGTAGGAATATTTGTGGCCATACCAACAGCAATACCTGAAGAGCCATTAATTAACAGATTTGGAACACGAGTTGGTAGAACTCCAGGTTCACTTTCAGATCCATCATAATTATCAATAAAATCTACAGTCTCTTTATCTAAGTCACGAAGAAGCTCATGTGAGAGCTTAGTCATTCTTATCTCAGTATATCTCATTGCAGCAGCACGATCACCATCTACTGAACCGAAGTTACCTTGGCCGTCAACCAATATATTTCTCATTGCAAATGGCTGAGCCATCCTTACAATCGTATCGTAAACTGCAGTGTCTCCATGAGGATGGTATTTACCAATGACATCACCCACGATTCGAGCGGATTTTTTATAAGATTTATTGTAATCATTCCCAAGAACATCCATAGCATACAAAACACGCCTATGAACTGGTTTCAATCCATCTCTAACATCTGGGAGAGCTCTTCCAACAATAACACTCATTGCATACTCTAGATAAGAGTCACGCATTTCATCTTCTATAGATATAATCGGGAATTTTTGCTCAAGAATTTCTTTAGAATCGATATCGTCAGACATAGAATAAACCTATATAAATAAGTAGATTTTATTGTACCCTAGATGACGTAAAAACACACCAATAAATTGGCTATTTTTAATGGAAAAAAATGATTAAAAAAAGCCTAAGAGTTACGGTTATTTACAGATTTTGCAAGATCTCTTAAAAGGTTTTCAGTATCAGCCCAGCCAATACAGCTATCAGTAATACTAACGCCATATTCTAGAGAGGATAGAGGTCCAACTTTTTGATTTCCCTCATTAATATGAGATTCAATCATAACTCCAAAGACAGATTCAGAGCCACTCTCAATTTGAGAGGCGATATTTGCACCCACCTTTAATTGGTTTTTAAACTGCTTTTCAGAGTTAGCATGAGAGAAGTCAACCATTACTTTAGAAACTAGACCCTTACTTTTAAGTTTTTCACAGGTACTTTCAACATGTTCTTCTGAATAATTTGGCCCATCTTTTCCTCCTCTTAAGATAATATGAGCAGTATCATTACCAAGCGATGTAAAGTGACTTATGCCGCCGTCTTTATTGACTGATAAAAGGTGGTGAGGACTGTTGGCCGACTGGATCGCATCGATTGCAATATTAAGAGAGCCTCCAGTGCCATTTTTAAAGCCCACAGGGCAAGACAAAGCTGAGGCAAGCTCTCTATGAGATTGACTTTCAGTAGTCCTAGCACCAATCGCACCCCAAGAGATCAAATCTGAAAGATATTGAGGCGTTAATACATCTAGATACTCTACGCCAACTGGCATATTAATTTCACCTAAATCCACAAGTAATTTTCTGGCAGTCTCAAGACCTTTGTCAATATCAAAACTTTCATCAAGATAGGGGTCATTAATCAAACCTTTCCAGCCAACTGTTGTTCTAGGTTTTTCAAAATAAACACGCATGACGATAAATAAATCTTCAGACAACTCATCTTTTAACTTTGAAAGATTTTGAGCATACTCCATTGCAGCCTTGGTATCGTGAATTGAACACGGTCCAACCAGAACCATAAGACGATTATCATTACCATAAAGGACATTTTTAATCGTGTTTCTTGCGTTTACAACACCTGATGCTGCTTTTTCAGACAATGGAAGCTTCTCAATAAGAGCATTGGGAGACACCATAGGCGCACTTGAAATAATTCTTACATTATCTGTGTTATGAAGCATCACTTATTTCTGATTTGTTATTAATGCGTATGCTGAATGATTATGAATAGATTCAAAATTTTCAGACTCTAGAGAATAAGAGTTAACTTTCTTATTAGCATTTAATTCAACAGCAATATCTCTTACTATATCTTCAACAAAAGCTGGATTTTCATATGCTCTTTCAGTAACAACTTTCTCATCATCACGCTTTAAAATAGCATAGAGTTCGCTAGAAGCTTTCTGCTCCGCTAGATCAATTAAATCCTCTAAATAAATAGCTTCACCCTCAGAAGCTTTTGCTTCAATCGTAATATGAGATCTTTGGTTATGTGCTCCGTATTTGGAAATGCTCTTAGAACAAGGACACAAGCTGGTCACAGGAACTACAACTTTAATTGAAAGATCTGTCTTACCGTTAATAACGTTTCCAGTTAATGTTGCCTGATAATCCAAAAAACTTTGGACACCAGAAGATGGTGCTTTTTTGTTTCGAAAAAAAGGAAAATCAACAATGACCCGGGCATCATTTGACTCAAGTTTATCTGCCACTTTTTGAACAAGATCCATAAAGCTTTTAACACTGAAACTACAATCTCCATCATTTAAGATTTCAATAAAACGTGACATATGTGTTCCCTTTACATTTGCCGGAAGCTCAACTGTCATAGTAAAATTTGCAACAGAAGGATTAGATTCATTATCTCGATTTACAAAATTAATTGGATGCAAAATATCCTTAATTCCAACTTGATTAATAATAATATTTCGGATATCTTTTGTATTTTGAGTGTCTGGTAGCAAAGTATTTTTCATTATTTAATAAATTGAATATAAATTAGTTTTAAGGGTTTCTAACATGAACATTAGAACAGAAAAATTTTCCAGAAAAAGACCTTAAATATTAGAAGGAACAATATCTGAGACAATTTTTAGTTCGAACATTTTCGGAAAAATTGAAAAAACCGAATTATACCTGCATAAATCTTACTATAGCACCTACAATTATTGTGAGAATTAGCTTAATAAAAGAAGAATGCTAATTTGATTTTATTAAAGTTAGTCAATAGCATCAATTCCCAAGGCTTTTCCATGAACCCCAGGTACAGTCAAACCTTTTCTAGCGCGATGACTTGTAAAATTGACTAAATCACTGAAAAAGTATTGTTTATGCTTTTTACCATTACCATACTCTACCCTTAATTTTTGATGTTCTTTAATTATGCATATACCTATTAGGAACTCTTCTTTAGCAATAAAGTCATCAGTTTTAATATTGATTAACTTATTACCTTTTCCTTTAGAAAGCTGAGGAAGTTCAGAAACTGGAAAAATTAGTAATCTTGCTCTATTGGTAATGACTGCTAAATAATCAGACTCAAGATTCTGAACTTTTGTAAGTCTCATCGTTTTAGCCTCTTTAGAGAGTGTTATTGCATGTTTTCCAGATTTGGTCTTAGATTGCAAATCACCAAAAGTTGATATAAAGCCATATCCTGCATCTGATGAAAGAATAACTAACTGCTCATCATCTCCCATCACAACATCAATAAATTCAGCTCCAATTGGAGGCGTCAACCTTCCCGTTAAGGGCTCCCCTTGGCCTCTTGCACTGGGAAGAGAGTTGGCTAATAAAGTATATGACCTACCTGAAGAGTCTATAAAGAATGCCATTTTATTACTTCTACCTTTTGCATCCTTTAAGAATGCGTCACCAGATTTATAGTTTAATGCTGAAGAATCAATCTCGTGACCTTTAGCAGCTTTTACCCAGCCCTTCTCACTCAGAACAACAGTAACATTTTCAGCTGGCAACATATCTTGATCACTAAACGCCTGAGCAGATATTACATTGGATACAATTTGACATCGCCTCTTGTCACCAAACTCTTCAAGAATGACGCGTAACTCTTTTTTGATGTATGTTTTTAATCTTGTTTCACTGGAGAGAAGAAGTTCAATTGATTTACGTTCCTTTTCAAGCTCATCTGCCTCACTCTTGATTTTTACCTCTTCAAGTTTAGCTAAATGACGTAACTTTAACTCTAAGATTGCCTCAGCCTGAATTTCACTAATTTTAAATTTTTTAATTAAAACAGGCTTTGGTTTTTCTTCACTCCTAATAATAGCTATTACCTCATCAATATTAAGGTAGGCAACTAATAATCCTTCTAAAATATGAAGTCGATCTAAAATTTTATTTAGTCTGGAATTAAGCCTATTAACAACAACCTGCATCCTAAATTGAAGCCATTCCTTAAGTAATGGAATCAGAGGTTTAACTTGTGGTTTTCCATCTAGACCAATGACGTTCATGTTGACCCGATAATTTTTTTCTAGGTCTGTGGTGGCAAAAAGATGAAGCATTAATTGGTCACAATCAACCCTATTCGACCTAGGAACAATAACTATTCGTGTTGGATTTTCATGATCTGACTCATCTCTTAAATCATCTACTAGAGGGAGCTTTTTATTTCTCATCTGAGTAGCTATTTGTGTAATCACTTTTGCACCTGAGGTTTGATATGGCAAGGCTTCAATTACTATCTCACCATCCTCTTTAATATAGCTCGCTCTCATTTTAACCGAACCATGACCCGTCTCATACATTTGATGAAGCTCTTCTTTCGAGCTCACTATAAACGCATTTGTTGGATAGTCTGGTGCTGGAACAATTTTTAATAAGTCATCTAAATCAGTTGAAGGCTTTTCTAGAAGCTGAATGCAAGCACTTATAACCTCTATTAAGTTATGTGGAGGCATATCAGTAGCCATACCAACAGCGATTCCAGAAGTACCATTCAGCAATAAATTTGGAACTTGTGCAGGCAGTTGCTGAGGCTCTTTAATAGTTCCATCAAAATTATCAGTCCAACTCACAGTTCCTTGATTTATCTCACTGAGAAGTAAATCTGCATACGGGGATAATTTTGATTCAGTGTAGCGCATTGCTGCAAAAGATTTAGGATCATCTGGAGCACCCCAGTTACCTTGCCCATCAATAAATGGATAACGATAAGAAAATGGTTGCGCCATGAGGACCATTGCCTCGTAACAAGCACTGTCACCATGAGGGTGGAATTTACCTAAAACATCACCAACTGTTCTAGCAGATTTTTTAAACTTAGCAGTTGACTTAAGACCGAGCTCGCTCATCGCATAGATGATTCTTCTTTGAACTGGTTTTAGTCCATCACCAACAAATGGAAGTGCACGATCAAGAATGACATACATTGAGTAATCAAGGTAAGCGCGCTCGCTGTATTCCCCAACGCTTTGTTGCTCAATGCCGTTTTGGCTCATTGTTTTCCTAAAAAAATAAAATCTGAATTCAAAAAAATATTTGAATGAAGGATATTTTAATTCAACTCAACATGCAGGAATCATTAATTAATGACTTCTATGATCAAATTACCCAGGAGGCCAGGTCATTTGTCGGCCAGCCAAACAATGCAGATGAATATGCGAAACCGTCTGACCTCCATCACTATTACAATTCATCACTAATCTGTAGCCATTCTCTGAGAATTTGTGCTCTTTAGCAATATTGGCTGCTGTGATACTAAGCCTTCCCATTAAAGCCTCATCAGTTGCGTCATTTGCTGAAGAGATATGCTCTTTAGGAATCACTAAAAAATGCTCAGGCGCCTGAGCATTGACATCTTTGAAGGCCAGGACTCTCTCATCTTCATAAAGAATCTCAGCTGGGATATTCCCTTTAATGATTAAACAAAAAATACAATCTTCCATAATCTGATTTTATATCTTTCAAATATTGATATAAACAAATTCTAGCAGAACATATAATTATTAAAAAAATTAACTAAGGAATAACAATATGCTTTCAACCGATAGTACAGATATCCTCTTTTCAAAAGCTCGAAGTCATAAGGAATGGCTTGATCAAGATATTAATGATAATCAAATTCAGCAGATATATAATTTATTAAAGTTTGCGCCTACCTCTGGAAACTGCTGCCCTGCTCGCTTTACATTCGTGAGAAGTGAAGAATCAAAACAAAAAATGCTGCCTTCATTAGACCAAGGAAATATAGATAAGGTTATGAGTGCCCCTTGCGTTGTAATTATTAGTTACGATACTAAATTTTATGAATCGCTCTCAATCCTTTCTCCCCATAATGATGCGAAAGCCTCCTTTGAAGGCAAAGAGAAGAAAATAAAAAATACGGCTGAGTTTAACTCTTCACTTCAGGGAGCATATTTTATTATGGCAACCAGATCAGTTGGATTAGATTGCTGCCCAATGCTTGGATTTAGTAAAGAGAGGTTAAACCAAGACTTCTTTCCCGATGGAAAAAATAAGGCCGTCTTTATCTGTGGAATTGGCTATGGCGATCACTCAAAACTCTACAATAGAGCCCCAAGGCTTGAATTTAATGTAGCTTGCAGCGTTATATAATAAGGATTACCAGTACTTTGGATAACTTCGACTTTCAGAAATATTATTATAAAAGAGTGCTACTAATACAATTAGCACAGAGCCAATCAGCGTTGGCATCCATAAGTAATCCCAGTTTGCACCAAGTAAAAATACAATAAAGGGGTTAGAGCCTGCGGGTGGATGAGAGATTCTTAAGATCTGCATAAGGGCTATAGCAATAGCTAGAGCGATTGCCATACTCCACCAGTCTGAACTGACCAAATGAAAGAAAATAAGGCCGACAAGTGTTGTTACAAAATGGCCAAGTATAACATTCCTTGGTTGAGCAAACGGAGACTCAGGAAGAACAAATAGTACAAAGATAGATGCACCAAATGAACCCATAATTATTGGATAGCTGGTTGAGAATGCTAAAAAACCAATAACACATGCAGCTAAAAAAGCGCCGAAAGAAATAAAGCTAATTTCTTTAAGGGGAGGTCGAGGTGGAATTGGAGCAGGAGAGCCTTTAAGTTTAGTAAGGTAAGACACAGTTATTGATTCAAAGTAATAATGCTCTAAGTATAAACTAAATTATTTTTTGAACGAGTCTCACGAAGGCTCAATCAACTTATTTGTAAAGTATTTTTGTAAAATCAGTCCAGCACAAATAAGAATCAGCCCAAAGAAAGTAGATGCTAATATTTTCTCACCAAGAACTATGTAAAGAAATACAAGAGACATAAATGGAGTAATAAAGACTAGACTAGCAACTCTAGAAACAGTCGTCGAAATTTTTAAAGCTGACTGCCATAAGACAACACTAATGCCCATCTCAAATAAGCCTATATATATCGATCCCATGAGCCCATCAATTGATGGAATGGCAAAAGAATTTGTAAAGTATACAACCAACAAAATCAACGGCAAGCTAAATAAAAATATTAGAAAAATGCTTACTAAAGGATCATTATTATTTTTAGTATTAAAAAGCCAAAATAGTGACCATATCACAGTACTTAATAGCATATAGAAAACTCCTTCAGGGCTGTTAAAACTGAGTGAAAAAAACTCTCCGCCTGTTGCAATAGCAATGACACCAATATAACAAAGTATGATTGATAAAAAAGATTTAATATCGATAGTCTGCTTGAGTATGGGTATTGAAAGAATAACCATCATGACTGGCCAGCTAAAATTAATTACCATAGCTTCTTGTGCGGGTAAAGCATCATAACCCTTAAACAAAATAATGTAATAAAGGCAAGGGTTCAAAAGCCCAAGGAAAGCGCACCTTATTAAGTCACTAGTTGAAAAGGTTTTTATTAATTTAATCTTACCTTGGCCAATCACAATTATAAATAAAACAAATATTGAGAATAATGTCGAGTATAGGACTAATTGAATTGGCTCCAAGTGCTCTAAAGAAAGCTTAAATGCACTAGCAACTGTTGACCAGAAAAAAATTGCAATTCCAGCAAAAAGATACGCTTTATTTTGATTATTTAAACTTGAAAACATTCTTATTATCTAAATCACTTGATAGAGGCAGAGTTGACATGTAACACCCTCTTTGACATTATATTCTTTAGTCTTATGGACGACCTGATGCCACAAGTTAGAATTTTCAAGTTTATTAATTATTTCTTTATAAGGTGACGCTTCCCATTCTTGTTTTCTAACTGTAAAACAAATATACCCGCCTTTTTTTGTTATTCTTACCATCTCTAGAAGGGCTTTAGGGCCTACATGACCACAAGTAAAGGTTCCAGCACATATAATCGAATCAAATAAATTATCCTCATAGTCAAGATTCTTGGTTAAATCTACTAATCTTAATGATTGATAAACTTGTTTTTGTTTTGCCTCATCCAGCATCTCCTGAGAAAAATCAATCCCCTCTAAATTTTTATAGTTGTTTTCACTTAATATTTCTCCAACAAGACCTGTACCACAGCCAGCATCAAGAATCTTCGCTTTTTTATTTTTGATTTTTGATAGTATTAGACTAGACGTAATTAAATGACCAACATAACCTGCTAACTCAACAACATCATGGTCGTAATTTGATGCCCATTTTTTATAAATACCTTCTAACTCTTCTGAATCAGCAGCATGCAATGTTTGATAAATTGTAGAGATCATGCTCTTTGTATTTTTCATTATTCATTAAAATGATTAATAATGGATTATTTATTCTTAACTAAGGCATAACTATATATTATAAGTCCTGCCCAAACTCCAACAAAACCTATTAACTGGTTTGAATTGACAGCCTCGTTTTGTAAATAATAGCCTATAAGAAATTGAATTGTTGGTGTTATCAAAAACAAAATCCCTACCGTCGTCAAAGGTAATAACTTAGTTCCTGCCGTAAATAAAGCCAATGGCACAACTGTTACAGCACCTGCTAAAAATAAAAGAATATCTGTCGAAATATTTATATTAAAAAAAGCAATATCGTAATTTATATAAAACCATAATGAGAATATTAATAGAAAAGGAAGTAGTATCAATGTTTCAATATAAAGCCCAGGAACTGCTTTTGAAGCCATCGCTTTTCTTGCAATTCCATAAGCAGAAAAAGTAAAGCCTACTAAGAAACCTAGCCAAGGAAATGAGTCTCCACTAAATACATAATATAAAGCACCAACTGTAGCAAAGAATACAGCTATTTGTTTTAATTTAGAAATTCTCTCGTGAAAGAAAATATAACCGCCTATCATGTTTATAACGGGTGATAAAAAATAACCCATAGAAGCCTCTACAACTCGACCTAAGTTAACTGCATAAATATAGCCGCCCCAGTTAATTGTTATAAGAATTGCAGTTATAAATAACAAGACTAATTCCTTTTTTGAGGATAAAGACTCCTTAAAATTGGATTTCCATGAGGTTTTAAAATGTACTAAAAGAAATAAAACTGGAACTGCCCATAGCATCCTATGAATAAGAACTTCAGAGGGATTAACATGGTTGAGCAAGGCCCAATAAAGGGGGAAACAACCCCACATTAGGTATCCTGAGAGAACAAAAAGAATGCCTTTATTCATTGGACTAAAAGCAAAAGATAAAAGACTTATTGTAGACTAAATAGTCCCTATTTGCTTTTAATGTTTATAGTAATCTTTTTCAAAACTTGTATTGCTTAGAGTGTCACTCTCACTCGTTTTGTCATTTATTTCATTCAAGTTTTCATTGATACGAAACAGGATGACAACCATTTCACAAGCAACTCTGGAAGCTAGAGAACCACCTATAACCCAGACTAACCCCCTCCAAAAATCACCTTCAAGAAAAATATCTCCTAATCCTTTAGTGATGAAAGCAAATAAAAGTATCCAATAGAACAGTGTAATAAGCTTAGGAGTAACCATTTCATCCAGATAAAACATGTAATGATTATCTAGCTTTTCAGTTGTTAATTTAAAAGTTTTTTTAATACTTTCTAGGATTTCATTGCTGTTCATTTTTCACCTTAATACTTTTATAACTAACTTTATTATAATGCCTATGAAATAAAATGTCCTATATTCCGGACCTGATAACTATGGATATAAATCTAAGCAAAAAAAGCCCATCCTAAGATGGGCTTTTTATTAATATTTAAAACTTATTATTTATGGATTTTCACGTCAGTGAAAGCACCACCAATAACTTCACGCTCTGCATATGAACCATTTGCAGTACCCCCAGCATCCATCTCAACACCTGTAGCACCAACATAGTCAACAGGCATTCCACCTGAAATCATTTTTAAGCACTCTGCAAGCTTTCCTGCATGGCATTCTGTACCTGGTGCATTAGCAACATTTAATACTTGAGCCTGAATAGCCGCTCTATCAGTTGAACGTGCAGCTTGTGATGCTAAGATAATTAACGCCATAGCATCGTACGATTCAGCAGAGTAAACACCAGAGCCATCAACACCACCTGCAGCAGCGACAGCTTTCCAGTTTGCGCCTAAAGTAGCATCTGGAGATGGTAAAGTACCCCATGAACCATCACCAACAGCAGATGAAGTCACATCACTGATCATTCCATCACCAAATACATAGTCACTGAAAGCGCCAGTATCTTCTGATGCAGCAATAATTCCTCTACCACCAGTATCAGCATAACCTAAGATAGCTAATGTAGCTGAGCCACCTGCAGATAGTGCAGCAACGTCAGCCGAATAATCAGCTTTATCGTCATCATGTCCAGCCATAACAGTTACCGTTCCACCCATCGCTTCATAAGCAGTAACAAATGCATCAGCTAAACCTTTACCATAGTCACTGTTTGAGTGAGTTACAGCCATATCAGTTTGGCCTCTAGACATTGCAATACTTGCAAGTACTGGCCCTTGTCTAGCATCTGATGGTGCAGTTCTAAAGAACCATCCACCATCTTCAAGAGTAGTTAATGCAGGTGACGTGGCTGATGGTGAAATTGAAACGATACCATTAGGTACTAATACATTAGTAATAACTGCACCAGTGTTACCTGAACAGTTAGGACCCATAATAGCCATAACATTATCATCATTTACCATTTTTTCAGCTTGTGCAATTGCAACCGCTGCGTCGATACATACTGAGTCGCCCTGAACTACATTGATTGTCCCTTGCAAGTAGGTACCAGATGCGTTCACTTCTGTTACAGCAAGATTTGCACCACCTGACATAGCACCGATCATAGATTCAAGAGGACCTGTAAATCCTTGAAGCTCTCCTACGTTGACAGTAGCACCATATGATGCAGTTGCCATCGTTGCTGACAATACTACACCAGCTGTTGTCTTTAAATAACTTTTCATTTTGTCTCCTAATATAAAAAAAAGATTCCCTAGGCTCAATATTAAATTAAGACGTATTTCCTAAGGGATTCACCCGTTATGATAAACAGTTTCCTGTAGTTTGTGTTAAAAATATGTGAAAAAAAACTCATTAAAAGGCTAATCCAGCAACCATTTAAAGCAAAATTATAGTTCTTTGTTTTTCTCAGGTAAAAGACCGCTGGGTGAAAATCTCATGATGAGAAGCAGTATTGTTCCCATAAAGACAAGTCTAAGATAGTGGACTCGATCTTCAATAAACTCTAAGGATGTACTCCCTTCTGACATATTATTACTAAGCATTTCTACAAACCAAAGTCCCATAGGCCCTGATTGAATCCATATAAACCAGATGATAAATGCGCCTAAAACAGATCCCATATTATTTCCCGAACCTCCAAGAATAACCATCACCCAGATTAAAAAAGTAAACCTCAAAGGCAGGTATGCGGTAGGTATAAATATTCCATCATAGGTTACTAATAAAGCACCAGCTACTCCCACAATTGCAGAACCAAGAACAAAAATCTGGAGATGCTGGCGCTTGATGTCTTTACCCATGGCAGAGGCCGCTAATTCATTATCACGAATCGCTCTTACTTTTCTGCCCCATGGGGAATTTAAAGCTAGATTAGAGAGCACTATGAGTGAAACCAAAATGGCAATAAACAAACCTGAATAGCAAAGTTTTACAAAAACAACAGCCGCCTCTCTAACATAATCAGTTAACTTCTCAATTTGCTCTGATTGAGAAAGTAATTGAAGCTCTGGCTTATGAAACCAGGCGATGGCATTTTGAAACCATTCAGATTTTTGCATATCAACTTCATAGGGAACAGGCCTTGGAAGTCCATATACATTCTTAAGGCCTCTAACAAACCAATCTTCATTCTTAATAACATACAAAATAATTTCAGAAATACCCAGAGTTGCAATGGCAAGATAATCAGTCCTTAAACCTAAAGTGATCTTTCCAACCCACCAGGCTGCTCCAGCCGCAATGACTCCCCCTACTATCCATGAGAAAGCAATTGGCAGCCCAAATCCGCCCAAGTAGCCTGTAATTGCAGGGTCTACTTTTTCAATAATATCTGCAGCTTCAGAGAAATAATATCTTGTGAAAAGATAGCCAGTAACCACAATCGCAGCTATTAGCCATTTATTCGCGCCTCTTCGATTGAGCAGTATTCCTGAAGTAATAGTTGCTGCTCCCATAATCAAAGCGATAAGCATTTTAATACCGCCAGCGTCAACCGCCTCAGTAACAGGTTGCTGAGCAATTAAAACGACACTGACGCCTCCTAGTGCCGCGAAGCCCATAATTCCTACATTCATTAAACCTGCATAACCCCATTGAATATTGACACCTAGAGCCATTATGGCTGATATTAATGACATATTTATTATGCCGAGTGCTAACGCCCAAGACTGGTTTAAACCCACAAACAGAAGTACCAGTGCCATTATTGAGAAATATATAACGGCTTTATTAGCCTGAAAAAAAGTATTCATATTAGTCACCGTCTATCACCTTACCTTTAAAGATTCCCGTAGGCCTTATTAACAGAACAATAACCAAAATGACAAAGGATATAGCGTATTTGTATTCTGTTCCAATGAGTTGAACCAGCGAACTTGGATGCATAGAGAGTGGCAATAGATAGATTAAAAATTTCTTGTAAGCATACGTAAGAAGTATTTCAGAAAATGCAACTAAAAATGCTCCCGCAATTGCCCCAATGGGTGAACCAATACCACCTACAATCACTGAGGCAAAAATTGGTAAAAGCAACAAATGATACTGTTGAGGGGCAAAGCCTTTATCAAGGCCATAAAGTGTTCCAGCAATCGTTGTAAAAAGGGCAACAAGTAGCCAGGTTATTTGAACGACTTTATCTGGGTCAATACCAGAAAGAAGAGCTAACTCTGTATTGTCAGAATAAGCTCGCATGGCTTTTCCAGTTTTTGTTTTTTGTAAAAAATAGAATAGAAAAGCAACCAACAATATGGCAAAAGTTATAGTTAAAAATTGAGATGTTTTAAATGCAATCCCCTGTTCAAGTCCAGTAAAGGCTTTGAATTCTCTAACAGAAAAAATAAATCGCTCACCATCCCCAAATCTTTGTGCAGAAGCGCCCAATATAAATCTAACGATACCACCAGTGACAAACATCACGCCAATTGATGCCGTAATACCAACAATATTTTGCTTGGCCTTAATTTTTCTATAATGCCTGTAGACCAGCCTGTCCATAGTAAGCAGGTAAATTGACATACCAATTAAAGCCAATGGAATTGCCAAAATAGCGGTAGGAAAGCCTGTTATGGTCCAACCTTTGCTAATCATATAACCACTAATTAGAATAACAAGCATCGTTCCAAAAGCCATACTATCGCCCTGAGCAAAGTTGGAAAACCTCAAAATTGAATATACTAAGGTTACTGCAAGAGCGCCAAGCGCTAACTGAGAGCCATAGGATAGGGCAGGGAGAATGACAAAATTTGTCATTAGGGCAAAAGCATTAATTATATCAATTGAGTCTGACATCTATCCCCCCAAAAATTTCTTTCGAACTTCACGGTCATTGATAAGCTCCTTACCCGTTCCAGTGTGTTCGTTGCGTCCAGAGACTAAAACAAAGCCCTTGTCTGCAATATTTAAGGCCTGTTGCGCGTTCTGCTCAACCATTAGGACTGCCATTCCAGCATTCCTAACATCCAATATGTTTGAAAAAATTTCATCCATCACAATAGGTGAAACTCCTGCTGTTGGCTCGTCTAGGAGCATCACTGATGGTTTGGTCATCATAGCCCTTCCAAAGGCAACCTGTTGTCTTTGGCCGCCTGATAACTGAACAGCTAGTTGTTTACGTTTATCATAAAGTATTGGAAACAATTCATAGACCTCTTGAATCGTTTTACTGATGTCATCTTTCCTAATAAAACCACCCATTTCAAGGTTTTCCTCAACTGTCATTGACGGAAAAACATTTTTAGTTTGAGGGACGAATGCTAAGCCCATACCGATTCTATCCTGAGTAGAAAGCATAGAAATATCTTTACCATCTAGTGTCACTGAGCCTGAAGTTGCATCTAACATTCCTAAAAGAACCCTCATAACAGTCGATTTACCTGCTCCATTTGGGCCAACAATGACTGCCAATTCACCCTTTTCAACCTCAACTGAACACTCGTGAAGAATTGGAACTACGCCATAAGAAGCAACCAGATTTTTACCTTCCAGATAAGCCATTAATGAGTCGCCTCAGTTTTAATTCCCTTGCCTAAATAGGCCTCAATAACTGCATCACTACTCTTAATTTCATCAGGAGTTCCACTTGTTAAAATTTGACCTTCTGCAAGAACGACAACTGGATCACAAAGTCTAGAAATAAAATCCATATCGTGCTCAATCATACAAAATGTGTAGCCTCTTTCTTCATTGAGTCTGATGATTGCATCGCCGATTTGTTTAAGGAGTGTCCTATTAACTCCTGCGCCCACTTCATCAAGAAGGACCACTTTGGCATCAACCATCATTGTCCTTGCTAACTCCAATAATTTTTTCTGGCCACCCGAAAGATTTCCTGCACTTTCATTCTTAAGATGACTAATACTCAGAAAATCAACAACTTCTTCTGCTTTGGCTTGAAGGACTTTTTCTTCCTCATGTATTTGCTTTCGCTTTAACCAAGTATTCATCAAATTTTCACCCAGCTGATTGGCTGGCACCATCATTAAGTTCTCAAGAACACTAAGTGTAGGGAATTCATGAGCAATTTGAAATGTTCTCAATAAGCCCTTATGAAAAAGCTGGTGCGATGTAAGTTCAGTGACGTCTTCACCATCAAGAATAATTTCACCTTCAGTGGGCTGATATAGTCCAGCTATGAGATTAAACATTGTCGTTTTTCCAGCGCCGTTTGGTCCAACTAAACCAGTAATTGATCCTCTATCAATGTGCAAATCAACGCCATCTACAGCCTTGATGCCGCCAAAATGTTTTGATAAGTTTTTAACTGTAATCATTATCAGTCAGGTAATTAATACCCAAATCTCCCTATGAACTAACTGGTTTTTAAAAAGTGCCAAATTATCCTTTAAATTTAGAAAAATTGTAGACCTTTAAGGCAAAACCTTATTAAAAGGCTTGACAACTACACTTGAATAAACGCCTGAAACAACATAAGGATCTTCATCAGCCCATTCACGCGCCTTTTGAAGATCATCAAATTCTGCAACAATTAAAGACCCTGAAAAGCCAGCATCCCCTGGCTCTGAGACATCAATTGTTGGATGAGGGCCCGCCAAAATGAGTCGCCCCTCATCTTTTAATTGATTAAGTCTTGTGACATGATCAGGTCTTGCCCCCATTCGCTTACTTAAACTATTTTCAATATCTTGAGCAATAATTGCATACAGCATGATTAATCCTTACAGGTCTAAAACGTCTTGCATTGAATATAGGCCACTTGGTTTATCGAAAAGCCAGTTAGCTGCTCTTACAGCACCATTTGCATAAATCATTCGAGAGGACGCCTTATGAGTTATTTCGACCCTCTCACCGTCCATAAAAAATGCAACAGTATGCTCACCAACAACATCACCACCTCTGATAGATGAAAAGCCAATTGTATTTGGGTCTCTCGGCTCCTCAATACCCTCACGGCCATAGATTGCGCAATCAGATAAATTTCTGCCAAGCGCATTTGCCACCACCTCTCCCATTTTAAGGGCAGTTCCTGAGGGTGAATCAACCTTAAACCGGTGATGAACCTCAATAATCTCTATACTTGAATCTGGGCCAATGACTTTTGCAGAAGTCTCTAATATTTTCAAAGTTAGATTGACACCAACACTCATGTTAGGGGCAAAAACAATGGGGATTTCTTGAGAAGCTTGATGTATTAACTCTAACTCATTATCACTGAAACCAGTTGTTCCTATGACCATTGCCTTTCCAGAGGCTTTACAGGTAGAAATAGCATTTAAGGATGCATCTGGCCTTGAAAAATCAATCAGGACATCAAAATTATCTAATTGATCTTCTAACTTATCTCCTTTATCAAGTCCAGCGCCAAACTCTGCTTGAGAGTTGGACTGAACAGCTTCAATAAGGGTTTGACCCATTTTTCCTTTTGATCCATTGATGGCAATTCTAGTCATTGATAGAATCCTCTAGTAAGTTATTTTTTTTGGTCACTGAATCTATCTCCTTAAGTGTTTCAAGAAGATTAAACATTAGGTTCATTGGCATTGAATTTTGACCATCACTCTTGGCTAAGTTAGGATTTGGATGTGTTTCCATAAATATTCCAGAAACACCAACGGCAGCAGCAGCCCTTGCCAAAACTGGAACCATTTCTCTTTGACCGCCCGAGGATTTACCTTGCCCCCCTGGCTGCTGAACTGAGTGAGTAGCATCGAACACAATCGGACAATCAGTCGATCTCATACTAGATAGACCCCTCATATCTGAAACCAAAGTATTGTAGCCAAAAGAGGTACCCCGATCACATACCATGATCTGTTGGTTTCCAGTTGCCCTAGCTTTTTCTACGACATTTTCCATATCCCAAGGCGCTTGAAATTGTCCTTTTTTTATATTTACAGGTAAACCCTGACTACAGACATTTTGTATAAAGTTTGTCTGCCTAACCAGAAAAGCTGGCGTCTGAAGAACATCAACTACAGAGCTTACCTCATCTAAAGGAGAGTCTTCATGGACATCAGTCAAGACCGGAACACCTAGATCCAATTTAACCTTTTCAAGTATTCTAAGACCCTCTTCAATCCCAAGACCCCGGAAACTATCGGCGCTCGTGCGATTAGCCTTATCAAATGAAGATTTGTAAATAAAGTTGATATTGAGCTCGTTACATACCTTTTTGAGATAGCTTGCCGTCTCAATTGCAAGCTCTTCTGACTCGATCACACAGGGCCCAGCAATCAAAAAAAAGGGGTGTTCAATTCCAGCATGAAAATCTAGTAAATTCATGTACTTCACTCATTACTTAAATATATACGTAAATTATATTCGTTTAAAATAGGCATAGTTATAAATTCCTTTCAGTGATGGCACAAAAAACACCTGACATTTTAAAAAAAATAGTTTCTCGAAAACATGAAGAAATTAATGAGGGTATTAAACGTGTCCCTCTTGATAGAATGATTGAATTAGCCAGTAATGCTGATGAAACTCGCGACTTTTATAATGCACTCTATAGCAAAATTAGTCAAAAACAGAGCGGTATTATTGCTGAAATAAAAAAAGCATCTCCCAGCAAAGGCGTCTTAAAGGAGAACTTTAATCCTGTTGAAATTGCAAAAAGTTACGAGTCAGGAGGTGCGAGTTGCCTTTCAATTTTGACGGACCGTGATTTCTTTCAAGGTGACCCTTTATTCCTAATAAAAGCTCGTGCTGCTGTCTCAATACCAGTCATTCGAAAGGATTTCATTGTTGACCCATATCAGGTCTATGAATCAAGAGCGATGGGGGCTGATTGTATTTTATTAATAGCGTCATGCCTTAAAGACAGTGAGTTAAAAAACCTAAGTCAGCTAGCTTCATCTCTTGGAATGGATACTTTAGTTGAAGTTCATGACAGAGATGAGCTTCAACGCGCATTAAAACTAGAACTTCCGATGCTTGGTATTAACAATAGGAATCTTAGAAATTTTGAAGTTAGCCTTCAAATGACTATTGACTTACTCTCTGAAATTGATGATGATAAGTTAGTGATTACTGAATCAGGGATCACCTCAAAAACGGATGTAGAATTAATGCATAATCATAATGTGTTTGGTTTTTTAATTGGCGAGGCTTTTATGAGGGACTCTAATCCTGGCCAAAAACTTAAGGAGTTTTTTGAGTGAATATTTCTGTGAATTGGGTTGATGGACTTCTTATGGTTGGTAAGTCAGATAGTGGCCACACCATCACCATGGATGGACCGCCAGAATCAGGGGGTGAGAATCTAGGCGTTAGGCCCATGGAAATGCTGTTATTAGGGGTTGCTGGCTGCACAATGATTGATGTTGTGACCACACTTAAAAAAATGCGTCAAGACCTATCTCACCTTGAAACTAAAATTAATGCAGAGAGAGCAACTGATCACCCCAAAGTGTTTACCGATATTCATATTCAGTTTATTCTTAAAGGTCAAAATTTAGATGAAAAGAAAGTTGATAAAGCGATTACATTGTCAGCTGAAAAATACTGCTCAGCATCAATTATGCTTGGAGAAACGGCAACAATTACGCATGATTTTGAGGTCGTTGAATAAAATTTTGTGAAACAACTATTTTCTAAAATACTCATTCAATTTATTTGCAGTATAATATGCGATTCTTCGGAGAGGTGGCCGAGTGGCTGAAGGCGCTCCCCTGCTAAGGGAGTATAGGCTTTAACTCCTATCGAGGGTTCGAATCCCTCTCTCTCCGCCATCTTTAAAAAATCCAATTGACTCTAAAATCTTTTGGGTATTTTTATTACCCTTGCAAATAAAAAAATTTTGAACTAATTTAGTTTCAATTCGATCTATAATTCTTGTTTTACATATTATTGCCATGAGTTTTTTTTATGAAAAAATTATTTCTTTTTTTTTGTATAGCGCCCTTAGATATAAATTTATCTCTTCGTAATCTAATTTTTAAAATAAATCAACTGTTTATTTTTCGTCACTTAAAGAGAAGTAAAATAGATTACAAAATTAACATAATAAAAGTATGTCAAGCCAAGACCCTCCTTTGGATTTAATACAATCAATAATTAATCTTCATACAGATAGAAAATCTAAACTAGCGTTATCAAATGCTCATAAACTACTTGAGCAGTTCCCAAGCTCAGCAATCACTTTAAATATAATTGGGGCAATAAGTGCAGAATTATCTCAATTTGATCAAGCAATAAAATATTATAGAAAAGCAGTAAAAATTAGACCTAATTATCATGAAGCATTTTACAATATGGGAGTTGCACAGCAAAGTAAAAACTATTTTGATGAGGCAATTGAAAGCTATTCAAAAGCTATAAAAATCAAACCTAACTATGCGGATTCTTATAATAATATGGGCTTTATTCAGCATATCCAAGGTAACTTCGAAGATGCAATTGTAAGCTATTCAAAAGCGATATTTATTAATCCTAACTTTGCAGCAGCCTTTAACAATATCGCTAACTCATTAATTGAAATTGGAGATTTTGAATCAGCGGCTGATAATCTATCAGAAGCAATTAGATTAAACCCTGACGATGCTGACGCTAATTCAAATATTATTAAATTATTGACGTTCTATACTCCTAAAAAACAAATTTTAAACTCATTGATTCAAATCAATAATGAGCTACGAAAAACTAAAATTAAAAATAATATTTCAAAGGTTATTTCAAATAATACAGCCATTAATTTATTCTTAACAACATCAAAACTTATAAATAAGAATTTAAAAAAATTAAATTATCAAGAGACTCAAATATATAGAAATAATACTACCTCTTTGAACTGCAGAAGACATATGTCAATCTTTAAAGAGCATGATATTATCCCTGAGTTTTGTTTTAGTTGCTTCAAGGTTCAAGTTGAACCTAACTCAGTAATTGATCTTATAAAATTATTTGTTGTTTTTGATGAGCTAGACCTTGATGAAAATAATACTCGTAAGTGCTATGTTGAACTGAGGCCAAATGTTTCTGGATTTTATAAAGGATTAATCTATTGTAACAGTGTGAAACAGGCTAAAAATATTGCAAAGTATGTCGATTTAATTATAAAAAATCGAATAGGGTCAGATTTATTAATTACCATAAAAAGGGGTTGCTCTGAATACCCACTTTCTTTCCCTGAATATAAGGAAACTAATACAAATGGCAGCCATGTTATGAAATATAACTCAGATTGGAAAACCATTGAACAAAATTATGATACAAAAAATCCACAAAATTTAAATGAAAATCGAAGGTTGAGTCTCCGTGGCTTAAACATAAGTGATGCAATAATAATCCAGAAGTGGATTGATTATGCTAAGGGCATTGAAGATTCAAGTGTACATTTATTAAATCAGGATGAAATTCACTACCCAGAAATATATAAGAAATCAAAAGAGAGAGTCAACATATCCATCGAGAGCATATAAAAGATTTAATTGAGATAATTTAATTTACTCCTAATCTTCATCAAGCGTTCACATCTATGATTATAAAATAGAAGCATGAGCAACCTTAAGACAATACATTGGTTTCGTCAAGACTTACGTTTAACTGATAATCCAGCCCTTCATCAAGCCTCAAGTAATGATCAAGTTCTTCCAGTTTACATTCTAGATAGTGAAAATGCTGGGGAGTTTTCCTTGGGAGGGGCAAGCCGTTTTTGGCTGCACCACTCTTTAAAAAACCTCAATGAAAACCTTAACAATAATTTATCTCTATACAAAGGAGACCCTCTAAAAACTTTATTAGATATTATTGACAGAAACAATATAACCGCTGTCTATTGGAATAGATGTTATGAGCCCTGGCGTATTAAAAGAGATACAGAAATAAAATCTAAACTAGAGGAAAAAGGGATTTCAGTTTTCACCTACAATGGCTCACTTCTATGGGAGCCATGGACGATTAAAAAAGATGATGGAACGCCATACAAAGTTTTTACCCCCTTTTATCGCAAGGGGTGCCTTAACTCAGAAGAGCCTAGAAAACCTCTACCTAAAGTCAGTACTTCTAATTTTATTGTTGACAAAGACTCCTCATTAAATCTTAAAGATTTGTCCCTCATTCCTAACTTCAGATGGGATATTCAAATGGAGTCACATTGGAATATAGGTGAAATAGGTGCATATGAAAGGCTAAGTCAATTTATTGATAGTGGAATCAATCACTACAAGGAAGGAAGGAATTTTCCTGCAAAGCCATTTGTATCTAGAATCTCTCCTCACATACATTTTGGTGAGCTGTCCCCCAATCAGGCATGGTATCTGGCTAAAGAAAAAGGTGGCGATAAGAACATTGATCACTTCTTAAGTGAATTAGGGTGGCGCGAGTTCTCTTATTGCCAGCTTTATTTCAACCCTGACCTTCCTAGAAAAAATCTGCAGTCGAAATTTGATGCTTTTCCATGGGAAGACAACTCAAAAAATTTATTAGCTTGGCAAAAAGGTCAAACTGGAATCCCTATGGTTGACGCAGGAATGAGGGAATTATGGTTGACTGGCTCAATGCACAATCGAGTCAGGATGGTTGTAGGTTCATTTTTAGTAAAAAATCTTTTATTAAATTGGCATCATGGTGAACGCTGGTTTTGGGATTGCCTTGTTGATGCTGATCTTGCGAGTAACAGTGCTAGTTGGCAGTGGATTGCAGGATGTGGCGCAGATGCAGCTCCATACTTTAGAATTTTCAATCCAGTCACACAGGGAGAGAAATTTGATCCAAATGGCGAATACATTAGACAATACATCCCAGAATTAAAAGAACTGCCCAACAAATATCTTTACAATCCATCGGAAGCTCCAAATGAGA
>JAOGRV010000020.1:0-27848 GCA_028107545.1 Pseudothioglobus singularis (SeqCode)
GATCAGATGTTTTGAAAGAGTTAAGAATTGCAGTACCGACTACTTATGAAGAAATGTTAGCGGCTGCTGCAAAAATTGTTAAATTTGATAACTTAGGGATGAAGTACCCTCTTGGCGGTGCTTATGCAGCCGGTTGGAACCTAGCAGAAGAATTTGTCAATATGTATATTGGTCATGGCGGTGAGTTCTTTAAGCCTGGTACAGCTGAGATTGCTGTGAACAATCAGCATGGCATTGATGCGCTTAATATGATGAAAGCATTATCTGAATATATGAACCCTGACTTCCTAACGCATGACTCAAATGCTACGAGTGCTGAATGGAAAGCTGGCAATGTTGCACTTATGAATATGTGGGGATCACGTATTGGAGCTCTTAGAGGTGACGAGGTTGATGCAGCTGTTGTAGCTGCTACAGCTACTGCTGGCCCAATGACAGTTGGCGGCGGGTCAACTGCAGCTTCAACACTATGGTGGGATGGATTTACTGTAGCTAAGAACATTTCAGATGCAGATGCAGAGGCTACTTTTATGGCTTTGATGCATGCAATTCGTCCAGAAATGTTGAACGAAACGACTTCACCACAAGCTGTTTGGCTAATTGATGGTTATCAGCCTACTCCAGCTGCTGCAGGCGTATTTGCTGCTGCTGCAATGGGAACTAAGCCCTATCCAATGTTGCCATATGCAGGTCTAATGCATTCAGCTGCAGGAGTTGAAATAGTAGACTTCATGCAAGGTAAAGAAACTGCTGAGCAAGCTTTAGCTGGCTTAGAAGCAGCATACACAACAGCTGCGAAAGAAAAAGGTTATTTATAAGCTTTTATAAGTTGTTTATCTCCTAAGATTAGGGCGTGTGTTAAACATGCCCTTTTCTTTTTTTGTATAATTGAGTTGATCTAATCTTATTATTTCCATATGAAGCATAAGACTTTTTTCTGGTTCTTTTTACCTACAGCCTTAGCAATGTTTTTGTTCATTGCCCTGCCCTTAACTTCGATTGTAAGTCAGTCACTTCATACACCTCATGATGCGGTTCTGGTTGTTGTTGAATCGTGTGATCCATTTGGTTGTAAATCTGAAACAACGATTGATCATGAGGCGAGTAAACAAATCAAAGAAGAGCAGCCAAAAGGCAAGTGGGTTGGATTTCAAATCTATACTGATAGAAACCATCTAGCCTTTAAAGAGGTCGGTGAGCTTTGGGAGAATAAGACAAACTTAATTGATTTTGTGTCAGGTCTTAATAATCTTCCATTCTATAGAGCAATGGGATTCACTATAACTTTTGTCTTAGTGGTAACACCATTAGTTATATTATTTGGATTGATAATTGCACTGGCAGTCAACTCGCTGCATCGACATCTTAAAGGGCTTATGGTTTTCTTTTCATTGCTACCAATGATTGTAACTCCTCTAGTTGGTTCTTTGATTCTGTTTTGGATGATTGATTCACGAGGTATTATTGGTTCAGGACTCCAAGAATTATTTGCAGATCCTAATCTGTCATTAAAGGCATCAACTGGTCTAACCTGGATAACACTCATTGTATATGGTGTTTGGCATTCTGCCCCCTTTGCCTTCATTGTTTTTTATGCTGGACTCCAGACTGTTCCGCAAGAAACTATAGAAGCAGCAATGATTGATGGAGCCTCTCGTTTACAGCAAACTTATCATGTCGTTGTGCCCCATTTATCTCCATTAGTAGCTTTTGTTGCTTTAATTCAACTGATGGATAATTTCCGAGTATTTGAGCCAATAGTTGGTTTTAGTGCCTCGGCACATGCGACCTCTCTTTCATGGATTATATGGAATGATATTGGTCAAGAAATCAGGCTTATGTCATCCGCTGCTACAACATCTGTGTTGACAATAATTGGTGTCATCATACTTCTAATGCCAGTTTTGATTAGAACATGGCGTGAATTCAATCCTCAGAAATAATATGACTTCAAATCAAATAAAAAGACCACTAGCACTTCAGATATTAATATATGGCTTTGTATTGTTCTGGTTTATTCTGGCAGCTTTTCCATTTATGTGGACTATGTGGGGCTCATTCAAAGTAGAGCTGGATTTTTTCTCTAAGTTAGACTGGACTAATGTTTTTTCTGGGGTAAGAACGCAAGTAGTACATGGAAAGTCTTTTACGGGCGCAGGTTATGATGGGGCTTGGATCCAAGAAGAGTTTTGGCGCGCTTTTCTTAATACAGCGATAGTTTGTTTTTGTACGGTACTCACATCATTAACTCTTGCAACTTTAGGTGGCTATGCCCTTTCAAGGTCTGGTTTTCGTTATTCATTTTGGCTATTAATAATTGCACTTGTTTTTCGTGCATTGCCCCCAATCACTCTTGTTTCAGGGTATCTACAACCCTTCTATGACTGGAATGTTTGGGGAACACTTCCGACCACTATTATTGTTTTAGTGGCTATAAACCAGCCATTTACATTGTGGATGTTGCACTCATTTTTTCAAACAATTCCGAAAGAGCTTGATGAGAGTGCAAAGGTAGATGGCTGTAGTCAGTTTCAAGCATTTCGACATGTCATTATTCCAGTGATGTGGCCAGGAGTTATTACTGCTGGACTCTTCTCATTTCTTTTGGCATATAATGATTTTGCTGTTACAGGGATACTGCTATCTCAAGAAAACCAAACTATGGTCCCTAAAATTGCCAGCTTTATGGGCACTACTCAAACAGAAGGTAATATTATGTTTGCGGTTGCAGCAGTTGTATCCTCCATAATTCCATTGTTTCTTCTGGTTATGTTTTTCCAAAGACAGCTTGTTAGTGGATTAACAGCTGGTGCAGTCAAGGGCTAGTCATTGTCCACGTTTGATTATATTATCATTGGTGCAGGTTCTGCTGGATGCGTATTAGCCAATCGTCTGAGTGAAAACCCTGAAAATACTGTTTGCCTTATTGAGGGCGGTGGTAGCGATAAGAGTCCATGGGTCAAAATCCCAGCCGGTCTTTCTATGGCCATTGACCATAAAAAACTTGATTATAACTATAAGACCGCTCCCCAAAAACATTTGAATGACCGATTAATAAAGGTCAATCGAGGTAGGTGTCTTGGAGGATCGAGCTCCATTAATGGCATGATTTATATCCGTGGTAATAAGAATGATTATGATCATTGGGAAAGACTAGGATGCAAGGGCTGGTCTTATAATGATGTTTTGCCAATCTTTAAAAAACTTGAGAACGATCAAACAGGCGGAGACCCTACTTACCATTCGATGGATGGAGAGTGGCCAGTCGTTATTCAACAAGACATCAATAAAACGGCCCAACGCTTTATCCGTGCGGGAAATCATATAGGACTTGCATATAACACAGACTTTAATGGCGCCTCTCAGTTAGGTCTGGGTGATTACAAGGTTACTCAGGATAAAGGCACTCGAGTGAACTCTTATAGAGCCTTTATTAAGCCTATTGTTTCGAGGACTAATCTAACCATAATGACTCATGCCAGAGTCCAATCAATTGAGATTGAAGGTGATACTGCCAAATGTTTGAAGATTCAAGTGAATGGTGTTGATAAAGAATTACATTGCAATAAAGAGATTGTGCTGTCTGCTGGTGCCATTGAGTCACCAAGGATACTTTTATCCTCAGGGATAGGGAATAAGGAAGAGCTTGAAGCCGAAGGGATTAGATGTCAACACAATGTTCCAGGAGTTGGTGAGAATCTTCAAGATCACCTCGACACTATGGTCACAGTTCGATCAAACAAAGCAGAGTCAATTGGTATTTCTTGGAGGTCTCTGTTGCCAAAAGTCATTACCTCTCCATTCAATTTTCTTCTGAGGAGGATGGGCTGGTGGACGAGTAATTATGTTGAAGTTGGAGGTTTTGCAAACACAAAACTTGGCCAACCTGATTATCCCGACGTTCAGTTTCACTTCACGCCTATATACCGGAGTCATCGAGGCAGAAAGTTTGAGTTTGGGCATGGATACTCACTCTTTACATGTTTATTAAGACCCCATAGTAGAGGATCAGTAAAAATTAAGAAGGATGGAGACATACACAAGGCGCTGATTGACCACAATTTTTTATCTGATACCAGGGATGAGGCAACCATTGTTGAGGCAATTAAAAAAGCAAGAGAAGTTTTATCATCTGAAGAGTTTGACGAAGTTCGAGGAGAGGAGATGGCCCCAGGAAAATCTATCCAGTCAGATGAGGATCTATTGGCATATATTCGTAAGACTGCAGTTACCGTCTATCATCCTGTGGGGACCTGCAAAATGGGTACTGACGATCTATCAGTCGTTTCACCAGATAATTTAAAGGTTAAAGGGTTGAGTAATCTCCGGGTTATAGATGCCTCAATCATGCCAAGCATCGTGAGTGGAAATACGTCCGCACCAACGATGATGATTGCTGAGCGAGGAGCTAGAATGATATTAGAAAAGGAATAAATATGACTACAAATTTTCAAAACGAAAAAAACTTAATTCGTGATTATTACAAAGCACTAGATTCTGCGAATGGTAATGATATTACAAAAGTTTTACAAAACTATATTAGTGAGGATTATATTTGGAGAGGTTTCCATCCTTTTAATGAGATTTCGGATGCCAGGGAGGTTTCTGAAATTTTCTGGCAGCCATTTCGTCATGCATTTAAAAATATTCAAAGACGTATGGATATTTTCATTGCAGGAAAAAATCAAATTGACGGATTTGAATCTGTCTGGGTAATTTCTATGGGAAATCTTATGGGTCTATTTGATAATGAATGGCTTGGAATTCAGCCCTCAAGAAAAATGGCCTTCCTTCGTTACTGTGAGTTTAATAAAGTTGAAAATGGAAAAATTACGGAAACTGCAATGTTTTTTGATATTCCACATGTCATGCTGCAGGTTGGATTAAACCCCTTTCCACCTCAAACAGGTGCCCATCTTATTCAGCCAGGACCGATGACTCATGAGGGCTTGTTGTACGAAGAGCAAAATATGGAAGAAGGTGAAAAGACACTAGCTTCAATAAACTTTATGATTGAAGATATTAAAGGTTGGAAGCACACAGGAAAAATATCATTAGTTGATGAACTTAGAGCTAGCTGGAACGAAGATATGATTTGGTGGGGCCCTGCCGGTATTGGCTCAAGTTATACAATTGAAAGGTATGCTGAGCAGCACTCTGGCCCATTTAGGGCTGGTTTTAAGGATCGTATCTCTAATGGCCATCTTTGTAAACTTGCGGAAGGTCATTTTGGAGGTTTTTTTGGATGGCCTAATCTCACACTCACTCCTACAGGTGGTTTTATGGGAATGCCTGCTTCTGAAAAACCTGGAGATATGAGGGTTATAGATATGTATCGTCGTGAAGGAGATAAACTCTCTGAAAATTGGATTTTTATTGATCTCTTGCATTTTTGGAATCAACAGGGTGTTGATATTTTAGATCGAATCAAAAAGACTCCAAGAACTTAAAAACTTATCAGTGAGCTGAACACAGCTCACTATTTTTACTTAATTTTTTTAACTTGAGTTTGATACTTTTTTAAATTAACATCGGTTCTATTGAAGTAAATTTAAATCTCAAAATATGAGAAGAGGTCGAAGTAAAAGCGTTAGAGAGGTTACTAAATTTCAGCAGGCTCCCTATGGCCAAAAAAAGAACCCCTTTCAGCCGATGTCTATTTTTTCTGAGGATGAGATAGAAGCAATCCATCAGGCATCATTAAAGGTATTGTGTGATACTGGAATGGATATCCAGTCACCGCGCGCTGTTGAAATTCTCAAGAGAGAAGGCGCAATGATTGGCAGTGATGGGCGCCGGGTTAGGTTTGATCCTGACTTTGTGATGGAAAAAATTTCTACAACCCCTAGCGAATTTACTCTTCATGGAAGACACAAGGGCAGACACGTTCATGTTGGTGGTCAATCAGTCATCAATACTCTAGTATCGAGTGCTCCCAATGTCTCCGATCTGGATAGAGGCCGGATCTTAGGTAACTTTGAAGATTATTCAAACTTAATTAAGCTCGGAGAGATATTGAATACGGTTCATGCATTAGGAGGATACCCCGTTGAGCCTTGTGATTTAGATGTTAGTGAGCGTCATTTGCATGCAGTATCAGCAGCAGCTCGTTTATCTACAAAGCCATTATTTGGATACGCTATCGGCAGCGAGAGAATGTTAGATGCCATCGAAATTGTTAGAATTGGAAGAGGTATTGACAGAGAAACACTTTTAAAAGAGCCATCAATTACGACAGTCGTCAATGCGAATTCTCCATTGGTTTACGACAAGGCACTCTTGGAGGGTGCCATTGAAATGGCCGAACATAATCAGCCTGTTATCTATACCCCCTTCACTTTGGCAGGGGCTATGGCCCCAATTACTGTTGCAGGAGCACTCGTTCAGCAAAATGCAGAGTCACTTGCTGGCCTTGCTTTTCATCAATGTGTCAACCCAGGAGCTCCAGCGATCTATGGCAGCTTCACATCAAACGTGGATATGAAGTCCGGCTCCCCGGCATTTGGCACACCTGAATATACTCAGGCGACAATAGCAAGTGGTCAGCTTGCTAGAAAATATAAAATCCCGCTTCGCGCCTCAAATGCAAACGCCTCCAATGCGCCCGATGAGCAATCCGTTTATGAATCTCAGATGTCTTTGTGGGCATGCCTACTTGGACAAGTGAATTTTATTTTGCATGGGCACGGCTGGATAGAGGGCGGGCTCTGTGCGTCATATGAGAAGGTCATCTTAGATGCAGAGATGAATCAAATGATGGAGGCATTTCTTATGCCATCGCCGGTTAATAATGACACTCTTGGGGTTGAGGCTATTGCAGAAGTTGGCCCTGCCTCTCATTTTTTTGCAGCCCAGCAAACCCTAGATCGTTATGAAACTGAGCACTATAATCCAATGCTATCAGACTGGCGTAACTTTGAATCATGGAGGGATGCAGGATCCAAAACGGCTTCCCAAAGAGCTAATAAAATATGGAAGCAGCTTCTAGATGATTATAAAGAGCCTAAGCTTGCTCCTGAGGTCGAGGAGGAGCTTTCAGGATTTGTAGATAGAAGAGTTTCTGAAGGCGGGGCAGCGCCACTGTAAGTGCTAAATTTTTTCAATATTTTTGACTAAATTTTTTAACTTGAGTTTCATTCTTTTTTGAATTAACATTTAAAGTTTATTAATGGATTTACTATGAAAGATCAGGCAAGAGTGGTTGTAATTGGAGGCGGCGTTGTTGGTTGCTCAATCCTTTTTCACCTTGCAAAAATGGGATGGAAGGATGCTATCTTACTTGAGAGAAATGAGTTAACTTCGGGTTCAAGCTGGCATGCAGCAGGACAAATTCATACGATTAGTTCTGATCCAAATATTTCCAGACTTCAAGATTACACAATTAACCTTTATAAAGAGATTGAGGAGACCTCAGGGCACTCTGTAGGAATGCATAGCACTGGAGGATATTATTTGGCCTCTAACCAGAGTTGGCATGACTATCTTAAAAGGGAAAGATCCAAGGCAAGGTCAATGGGTCTTGAGCAAGAGTTTGTTTCTTTAGATGAGGTTGTTGAAAAGCATCCTCTTATTAATCCTGAAAATTATGTTGCAGCCTTATGGGACCCACTTGATGGTGATATAGATCCGTCAGGTGTGACCTATGCTTATGCAAAATCAGCGCGAGTTCATGGAGCTGAGTTTTATACGCATACACCTGTTATTGAAACGAATCAAAGACCTGATGGCTCTTGGGATGTGGTGACTGAGAAAGGAAATATTCATGCTGAACATATTGTCAATGCTGGCGGGTTATGGGCTCGAGAATTGGGACGCATGTCTGGTATCCATTTGCCAGTTGTGCCCATGGAGCACCATTACTTAATTACCGAAGAGATAGATAAGATTACTTCACTTCCAGAGGGGCAGAGATTGCCTGCATGTATTGATTATGAAGCTAATATCTATTTCAGACAAGAGCGCTCAGGCCTTCTACTAGGAACCTATGAGCCTCAGTCAACGCCCTGGTCTTTAGATGGGACTCCGCAAACGTTTGGACATGATTTACTGGAGCCAGATTTAGACCGAATCGCCGATCGATTGGCTTTGGCTTTTGAGCGTATCCCATCACTTCAGAATGCTGGCATCAAGGACACAATAAATGGACCATTCGTTTTTTCTCCAGATGGCAATCCTATGATTGGTCCAGTCCCTGGAATGAAGAATTACTGGACAGCAGTTGGCGTCATGGCTGGATTTTGTCAGGCTGGTGGGGTAGGAAAGACGCTAGCAGAATGGATGATTGAAGGAGAGCCATCGATTGATGTCTGGGCTATGGATATTGCACGGTTTGGAGATTTTGCGACTCCTGAATGGGGGGTTATTAAGTCATCAGAAAATTATGAACGACGTTTTGTGATGACCTTTCCTAACGAAACGCTGCCTAAAGGAAGGCGTCAGAAAACAACATCAATCTATGACCGCCTAACCCAGAAAGGTGCGGTATGGCAAGATTCTTTTGGCCTTGAAAACGTACTCTGGTTTGCCAACTCCCCTGAGGATGCTTACGAAGAGCCAACATTTCATAGGTCAAGATCTCATGAGTACGTAGCTAAGGAAGTCGAAGCTGTGAGGGCGTCTGTTGGCGCAAGTGAAGTGGCTAACTTTGCTAACCACAAGTTCACTGGCAAGGGTGCTAAAGCATTTTTAAATAAGGTGCTTGCAGGCCGGATTCCAAGCCCTGGAAGAGTGAATCTGACACCTATGCTTTTAGAGAGTGGTAAGCTGAATGGCGATCTCACAGTGGCCTGCATTGATGAAGAAACATACTACCTATTCGGTTCTAGCGTTGCGCAAAATATGCATCTTCGCTGGTTTGAGATGCATCTTGAGGGCGTTCAAGACGTTGTCTATAAAAACATGACAGATGATTTTCATGGCATTGCAATATCGGGCCCAAACTCTCGAGAATTATTATCAAGGCTTACCAGGGAAGATGTGAGTTCAGAGGCATTTAAATTCAGAGATATAAAAGATACATTCATAGGTGGTGTGCCAGCCCTTTGCGTTAGAATTTCATTTACAGGGGAGCTTGGCTATGAGATTTACGTGGCCCCTCAGTACCAACTGAAACTCTTTGAGACTATAGAAGAGGCAGGGGCAGATCTTAACCTCAAGTGGTTTGGAGGCAGAGCTTTGATGTCTATGAGGCTGGAGAAGAGTTGGGGTGCGTGGACCATGGACTTCAGGCCAGACTTTACAATAATGGAGTCGGGTCTTGATTTTTTTGTGGACTGGGATAAAGACTTTATCGGGAAAAAAGCAGCCTTAACTGAGAAAAAGAATGGACCAAGTAAAAAGCTTTCAGTGATTCAAATCGATACCGATACCGATGTTAGTGGCGACGAAGCAGTGATGCATAATGGTGAATGTGTTTCCTATATCACTTCAGGTGGCTATGGTCATTCGGTAAAAAAATCACTTGCGATGGCTTATTTGCCTGTGGAGTTGATTGATTCCAATGCAAAGCTTGAAGTAGAGATATTGGGAGAGTTCCGGAAGGCGTCTATTGTTATGGAGCCTCTTTATGATCCATCCGGATCTAAAATGAGGTGACGATTTAGGAGTATTAAATGAGTTTTTCAGCAGCTAAAAGATATCAATCAAAGATAGTCTCTCACCTAAAAGGTGAAGAGGATATCTACAGTCTCAATAAACATGCACTCGGCCCAGGAGAGCTTGCTGAGTCTGAATGGCTTAAGGCTGGTTTAGCCAATCCAGATATGACAAAAATTAGGGAATATCGACTCAAAAGAGTTCGAGAAAAACTCGTTGAATTTGACTGTGCAGGTATTCTTCTCTACGATCCGTTAAATATTCGTTACGCAACAGACAGCACTAATATGTCTTTATGGACCTCCCATAACGCTGCTCGTTACGCGTTAGTAATGACGGATGGTCCTGTCATTATTTTTGAGTTTGATGCCCATGATTTTCTATCAAACCACAATCCTTTAATTACTGAAGTCAGACATGCAGTCACCTATTTATACTTTACAGCTGGAGATAAGAGTAAAGAGAGAGCCAAGATATGGGCGTCTGAAATTGTTGATATAGTTAGTGAATATGGAAAAGGAAATAAAAGACTAGCGCTTGATCATTGTGCGCCAGAGGGAATTCATGAACTTCAGTCACGTGGACTTGAACTTGCTAATGGTGAAGAGGTTATGGAGCTTGCAAGGCTTATTAAGTCTGATGATGAGATTAAGGCGATGAGGCGATCTATCTTTTCATGTGAAAAATCAATGGAGCTGATGCGCGATCACTTTAAGCCTGGGATTTCGGAGCAAGAGCTCTGGAGTCGCTTCCAAATGGAGGCCGTTTCCAGGGGAGCAGAGTGGATTGAAACCAGACTACTTGCCTCAGGTCCCAGAGCAAATCCATGGTATCAGGAGTGCTCATCAAGATCCATATTAAGTGGTGAGTTAATGGGTTTCGATACGGACCTGGTTGGCTCTTATGGATACTGCACTGATATGTCTAGGACATGGCTGTGCGGCGATGAGAAGCCGACTGATGAACAAAAAGAAATCTACACCATGGGCTATGAACAAATTCAAAAAAATATGGAGTTGTTAAAACCAGGCACAACCTTTAAAGAGTTAACACTTAATGCTAAGGATTACTCGAAGCAGGAGTTTCGACATTACTCGGTCCTTTTCCACGGCGTAGGTTTATGCGATGAATTTCCTGCGATACCATTTAGCTGGGAGTTAAATGAGAACAGTTTTGATGGAGTTCTGAAGCCTGGCATGGTCATGTGTGTCGAGACTTATGTTGGCCGCTATAGTGGGGGCCCAGGTGTTAAACTAGAGGAACAAGTATTAATAACTAATAATGGTTATGAGCTTTTGACGAGCTATCCATTTGAATCTGATTTGTTGCTGTAATTAACATGAGTACTATTCCAAATAAAATGAGTGCAGTTTTAACAACTGGCCATGGTGGTTTTGAAGTTCTTGAATTTCGAAATAATGTAAAAGTTCCACAGCCAAATTCTGATCAAGTATTGATTAAAGTTTTAGGTGCTGGTATTAATAATACTGACATTAACACTCGAACTGCATGGTACTCCAAGTCAGTTAAAGGTGAAACCAACGCACAAGATTCTCAAGGAAAAGGTGATGACGGAAGCTGGTCAGGCGAACCTTTAGAGTTCCCAATTATTCAGGGTGCGGACTGCTATGGAGAAATAGTCGCTGTTGGAGATGATGTTAATAACGGGCGAGTCGGTGAGCGAGTCCTGGTTAGAACAATGCAACAATATGCAGTGGATTATAGACCTTATGAGTGTTGGACGATGGGCTCTGAATGTGACGGTGCTTTTGCAGAATATATGGTCGCTTTTAGTGACGAAAGTTTTAAGATTGAGAGTAATTGGACGAATGCAGAACTGGCATCCATTCCCTGTTCATACTCGACAGCAGAAAATTTACTTGAACGTTCAGATGTTAAAGAGGACGAAGTTGTTCTCATTACTGGAGCTTCTGGTGGTGTTGGATCAGCCGCTATTCAGTTGGCAAAGAGACGAGGCGCAAGAGTAGTTGCTATAGCTAGCAAAGCAAAGGCAGATATAGTTAGAGAAATAGGTGCAAATCAGGTCATTCATAGAGAAGGTAAATTAACAGACTCTATAGAAAATGAAAGTATTGATGTTGTTATTGATTTAGTTGCTGGAGAAGATTGGGGAGATCTGCTTGATGTTTTAAAAAAAGGTGGTAGATATGCTGCTGCTGGCGCAATCGCAGGACCAATAGTTGAGCTTGATATTAGAACACTTTACTTAAAGGATTTGGTATTAATTGGTTGCACATTTCAAGATCGTCAAGTCTTTCAAAATGTAATTGGGTATATCGAAAGAAATGAAATTAAGCCCCTAGTTTCCAAGACTTACCCTTTAAAAAATATTATCAATGCTCAAAAAGACTTTGTATCCAAAAAGTATGTGGGCAAGCTGGTTCTTTTGCCCTAATGAAGATTAATCAAATAGATGTTTATCAAGTAGATCTTCCTTATTCTGGAGGTGTTTATCACTTATCAGGTGGGCGAGAATACTCTGTTTTTGATTCTACTATTGTTCGAGTTTTAACTGACTCAGGCATTGAAGGCTGGGGTGAAAGCACTCCTTTTGGTTCGAATTACATTGCAGCTCATGCGAAGGGAGTTCGTGCGGGGATTGAAGAGATTGCTCCTAGTTTATTGGGCAAAGATCCGAGACACTTAGACCGTATCAACGAAGCAATGGACAATGCCCTAATTGGACACAATCATGCAAAAACACCACTTGATGTTGCTTGCTGGGATATTTTTGGAAAGTCAGTAGAAATGCCTGTTTGTGACCTGTTAGGCGGAAGAACTAATGAACCATTACCTTTAATTTCTTCAATTTATGCTGGTACTCCAGATGACATGAGAGAGCGAGTAAAGAGACATCGAGATATAGGTTATCGAGGACACTCGGTAAAACTTGGAGATGACCCTCATATTAATGCAAACAGAATTGAAGCGTGTTTAGCAGATAGAGGAAAAGGAGAGTATTTTATTGTTGATGCAAATGGTGGGCTGACTGTCGAATCTGCATTGAGATTGTTGAACATTCTTCCAAGTGGATTGGATTTTGTATTGGAGGCTCCCTGTGCAACTTGGCGTGAAAACCTTTCTCTAAGAAGGCGGACTTCTGTGCCAATAATTTGGGATGAGCTCGCTCTTTATGAAGAAGATATTCTTCAGATTGCTTCTGAAGATGGTGCTGAGGGTATTGGGTTAAAAATCTCAAAAAATGGTGGTTTGACGAAGTGTAGAAGACAAAGGGATATTTCTGTTGCAGCTGCTTATACAATGAGTGTTCAAGATACAACAGGCTCTGATATTGCATTTGCTGCTATTGTTCATCTAGGCCAGACAATTCCAAAAAAATATCTTCGATGTATTCTTGACTGTAGAGATATGGTCGCAGTTAAAACTGCAGACGGAGACTTTGATGTTGTTAATGGATTCGTATCTGCTCCAAAAACTTTTGGATTGGGAGTTACTCCACGTCTTGATGTTTTGGGCGAACCAATACTTAGCTATAAAAAATAAAGTTATTTTTCTTTTCCAGCCATCAGCTCTTTCCAACGCATATAGCTATTAACACCAAGCCACATAAACGGTTTTGGCATTAGCTTTTTAGGCGCTTCCTCATCAACAAAGTCGGGCACAAGGCTATTGATGGTCCCAGTAATTTTTTCAGCAGTTACGATTCCAATTGCAGTTCCTTTAGCAGTTCCTAGCCCATTTTGACAGCATGCAGAGTAGATACCCTCGTCAACCTCTCCTTGAGCAAAAACATTGTTAAGGCTCAGGCAAAGCCTTCCCCCCCAGGAATATTCCATACACACTTTATCAAGCATTGGAAAGCGAGCTTTAAATGATTCATTATGACTATTGGTGGCTGAACTCATAAATGAGCCTGAGGCTTCCATGCTTGGGTTATATGACCATCTGTTTCGAACCAGGATTCTATTACCGCCGATTCCAGAAATACGTCTCACAGAGGAGCCCATAGCATCAGCTGAAGTTAATCCCCACTCGTTAGAGCCACCCAAAATAGTAGATTCAGCTGAGGTTAATTCTCTTGTTAGCGATGAGTAGGTGAAAATAGTCATCAGCCTATTTTGAAAAAAACCAAAGCGCTCCACTAAACCATTCACTGCTAAGATGACTTTTGGACTTGATATTGAACCAAGACTGGTTTTGGCTTTCCAAACTTTTCCTCCATCATGCCTTCCAGCATCTTCTAGGTCAATGACTGGTGAGTTCTCAAAGATCGTGACGTTGTTTTGTTGATTAACACCATCAGCTAAAGATTGAATGTAAAGTGCTGGCTGAAGCATTGCTGTTCCAGGAGTCCATAGACCATTCAGGTAATAATCTATTCCAGTCAGATCTCTCATTTCTTTAGCATCGAGCATCTTATAGCTTTCACTCGTTTTGTCTAGATGCTTTGCATATTCAGTATTGAATTTCATTCCTTTTGGAGTTGCTGCTGCATTCGTTTTGCCAACAAGTTGTATCGCTTCAGCTGGCATTTCATATTCTTTTGAAGCACTCTTGGCAAATTCAATTGCGGAGCGATTAATCAGGGTTTGTTCACGATCTTTATCGAGGCTACCTACGTAATCATCTGAAGCTAAGTTGTGAGGAAGATCAATCATAAAGCCTGAGTTTCTTCCTGCGGGGCCTTCACCAATTTCACAGGCTTCAAGTAAGACAATTGTTGCCTCTTTGTTGATTTGATTTAAACGCCGTGCGGCAGATAACCCAGCAAAGCCGCCTCCAATAATCAGATAGTCTGCATTGATATGATCTGAAAGCTTTGGATTGACATTTCTTTTAGGAAGGATTTCTTTCCAGCCTGTATCACCAGGATTTTTGGGTAGCTTGATCTGATTCATTTATTTTAATCTACTGACTCTTCTGGAGCCCGATCTGAGAGATCAATCCATATTGTCTTGAGCTCTGTATATTGGTCATGGGCATGAATGGAGTTATCCCTTCCACCAAAACCTGAATGCTTGTAACCACCAAATGGCGTACTCATATCTCCTTCACCATAACAATTAACAGTCACTGTGCCCGCCTTAATGGCTCGTGCAGCTCGGATTGCTTTCTTTCCATTTGAGGTAAAGACGCTGGCAGCTAATCCATATTCTGTGTTGTTTGCAACAGCAATCGCCTCATCAAATGACTTCACGGTAATTACAGAGAGGATTGGACCAAAAATTTCCTCTTGTGCTATTTTAGAGTCAGGATCAACCTGGTCAACAATAGTAGGAAGAACATAGTTTGGTTTTTCAGTTGTTCCGCCAACTAAAATGTTGTCTTGCTTGAGGTAGCTACAAACCTTTTTAAAGTGTTCATCATCCACTAAAGAGCCAAGATAATTTGATGGATCAAGGGGATCACCCGTCTTCCAATCTCTGAGGTGCGCAAGAATCTTTTCAAGTAAAGCCTCTTTAATATTTTCTTGAACAATGAGCCTTGAGTTTGCTGAACAGTTCTCTCCCATGTTCCAAAAAGAGGCGTTCACAATATGCTCTGCAACTAGGTCTAAATCTTCAGCATCATCCAAAACAATTGCTGGATTTTTACCGCCACACTCAAGCACAATCTTTTTAAGATTTGAGTCTGCTGAATAGCGCAGAAAACGTCTACCAGTCTCTGTTGATCCAGTAAATGAAACCATATCGATATCAGCATGAAGGCCAATCGGCTCACCAACTTCTGGCCCCATCCCTGGTATGACATTGAGGACGCCTCTTGGGAGTCCTGCATCGATGGCCAATTCGGCCAGTCTAAGCGCGGTTAAGCTAGTTTGTTCTGCTGGCTTAACAATCACAGAGTTCCCTGTAGCAAGTGCGGGCGCTATTTTCCAGGCCATCATGAGAAGCGGAAAGTTCCATGGCAGAACGCAGCCAACAACGCCAACCGGTTCACGAACAATAACGGACAAGGCATCTTCTCCTGCTGGCGCAGTTTGATCATAGATCTTGTCAATGGCTTCTGCATGCCAAAGCAAACAGTCAATCGTTTCTGGAAGGTCAATCGTTGCACAATCACGAACTGGTTTACCTGAGTCAACACTCTCCATAACGGCCAGCTCATTAAGATTTCTTTTTATCAGTTTAGATAATTTAATGAGCACCTTTTTTCTCTCACTTGGATGAAGTTTTGACCAGTGACCTTGATCAAATACCTCCCTTGCTTTTATAACAGCATGGTCTACATCATCTGCATTACATGCAGCAACTTTGGCAATAACATTTCCAGTTGCAGGGTTTATAGTTTCAAATGTTTTTCCTGATTTTGAAGATTGGAATTGTCCATTAATGAACGCATTGGTTGGAAAGCTAAGTGAATTTGCAATTGCACTATATTCCTCATGGGTTAGAAGATTTGACATTTAACTCCCCTCCTGTTTGATTTGATTGACAGTTTGATTCATGACTCGTATGACTTGCTCTAATTGGCGCTTATCGTCTTTATTCAATTTTTGAAGTGGTTTTCTTGGAGGTCCTACTGGAAGTCCTCTCATAATTGATCCGTGCTTGATACATTGGATAAATTTTCCACCTTGCTCAAGAACTCTCATCAACGGCATCATTGCTGACATGATTCGCCTCCCTTTATCGAAGTCTCCCTCAACTCTACAAGCCTCGTATAGAGCAACATGAGCTTCAGGAGCGAAATTAGATCCAGCACAGACCCAACCACTGGCTCCCCAAGCAAAGAACTCTAAGGCTTGATCATCCATTCCGCAGCAAAGCTGGATATGAGGATAATCTCTTGCTAATAGGTGAAGTCTATTTATATCTCCACTGCTTTCTTTGATGGCGCAAAAGTTTGATGACCTACCTACCCTGTCAAGATATTCCTCACCCATCATAGAGCCCATCCTTCCAGGATAGTTGTAGAGCATTATTGGAAGATCAGCTGCTCGGTCAATTGCTAGTGCATGAAGCGCATTTTCTCTCTCTGTAGGGAGCGCATAGGGAGGTGTTGCTATTAATATTCCGTCCGCTCCAATTTTGGCTGCCTCCTCTGCAAAGAAAACTGACTCTTCAGTTCGAATGGCACCAGTACCAACAATGCAGGGAACTCTATTATTAATGATATCCTTACTTATCTTCATTACCTGAAGGCGCTCTTTAGTATCCTGAGCATAGTACTCGCCAGTTGTTCCAGCAACAACAATCCCATGAACACCACTTTTAATGAGATCCTCAATCATAGGCTCGATGGCGTCAAATTTTATTGCATGATTATCATCATACGGTGTAAGTACTGGCGTATAAATTCCTTCAAACTTCATATGTTCTCCTAGGGGTTTGGCAAGCTAATTTTTGCCATCCTTCCCCCATCAATAGTATATACCTGTCCAGTTACAAAACTTGATTCTGATGATGCAAGCCAAGAAACTAATGAGGCAACTTCTTCTGTTTTACCTGTTCTATTAAGTGGGTGGATACTACCAATATTTTTTCTAAAATGGTCTGAATCAGGCATTGATTTTATAAAGTCCTCATTTAGCTCTGTATCTATCCATCCTGGAGCAACAGCATTACACCTTACCCCATCCTTTCCATGATCGACTGCGATGGAGCGTGTTAGTCCATGAAGTCCAGCCTTACTTGAACAATATGCAGCATGATTTGGATTAACTCCTATCCCCTCAATTGAGCCAATATTAACAATACAGCCTTCAGATTCAATCAAAAAAGGCATAGCAAATTTACTCAATAAGAAAGGGGCAGTGAGATTAACCGATATTGTTTGATTCCAATCCTCAAGTGAAGTGTCCATCAACGAAGATTCTTTCATGATGCCAGCATTATTAACTAATACGTCAATGCGACCATACTTTTTGACAATGACATCAATACTTTTAGAGCAGTCTTGTTCTTTGCTTAGATCAAACTTAAAAGAGTCAAATAAGTTTGATTGTCCTCTTTGAATGGCGCAAACGGTTGCTCCCTCTTCATGAAGACGCTTAGCGCAAGCAAGTCCAATGCCTTGAGTGGCTCCAGTAACAACAACAATTTTATTAGTAAACCGCTTTTCCACCATTAATCTCCACTAGTGATCCACAAATATAACGCGCCTCATCTGAACTTAAAAAAGACACCACATTAGCAATCTCCTCTGGCTCAGCTATATGACCTATCGGGACAGATTGATTCAATTCTTCAATAGCATCATCTGGATTTAAACCTCTTATTTCAAAACCTGTTCTGAGCATTGGTGTATTAACTTCGTTAGGACATACTGCATTGATTCGAATATTTTGATGAGCATGATCTCTGCCTAGGCACTTCGTCATTGCTGCTAATGCTGCCTTGGTAGTGCAGTAGATCAGATGATTTGGTCCTGGATTAATGCCCCAACAGGATGATACGTTGACAATGGATCCACCTCCAGCTTCTGCCATCAAGGGGATCGCAGCTCTAATGAGTCTAAACGGCGCTTCAACATTTATCTTCATTGATAGATCATAATCCTCATCAGAGGTCTGTGTGATGTCACCACGACGCATAAGACCGGCATTGTTGATGAGAATATCAATGCTTCCCAGTTTTTTTTGAACCTCATTTGCAAGACGATCACAATAATTTTGATCCAACAGGTCTCCAGGAAATGCCATTGCCTTTCCATTGCCGTGATTGATTTCATGAACAAGTTTGTTAGCGTGTTCTTCATCCTTATCAGCAATGGCTAGAGTTAAACCTTGCCGTGAAAATTTATTTACTATGGACTTTCCAATACCACCAGTGGCACCAGTCACAAGAACAACATTTGATTTATCTTTGATCATAGTTTAATGCTTCTGATTAAGTGCTTCCATTTTGGGAATTGTAGTTTCCCTTTTAGCGATGTAATCCAAGAGCTCTTCATCTTTAGCTTGATCCAGCTTAGGCTCTTGATAATCTTCAAGTAGTTTTTTTGCCCCTTCAAGTCCTCTTTGGATTGTATCTTTACTTCCATCAGCCTGCCATTGCTCAACAGAATTATTGTCAAATAGTTTAGGCATAAAAAAGGCCCTCTGAAAATTTTCCATGGTGTGTTGATGGCCAAGGTAATGACCACCAGGACCCACATCTCTAATGGCAGCCAGTCCCTCTTCAAAATCATCCCATCTCACTCCTTCAGCCATTCTATAGCCCATTTCGCATTGCTCAGCATCAACCACAAATTTTGCCATTGAGCAATGCATTCCAGCCTCATTCCATCCCGCAGAATGCCATATATAGTTTGCGCCAGATAACAGGACAGCCATCATTGTTGATGCACTTTCATAGCCTGATTGTGCATCAAAAACTTTTGATCCACCAAGCGTATTAGAGCTTCTCCAAGGGACTTTATAGTGTCTTGCCATTTGTCCAATCATAAAATTCATGAGAGAGATTTCGGGCGTTCCAGCCATAGGCGCCCCAGATTGCATTGATACCGTAGCTAAGTAATGGCCATAAATTGCTGGCGCTCCTTTGCGTATGACTTGAGTATAGGCGAGAGCAGATAGCGCTTCTGCATTGACCTGAGCTACCGTTGGTGCAACACTTGCAGGAGTGTTGGCGCCACCAAGAACGAAAGGAGAGCAGAGAACAGGTTGATTGTGTGCTGAAAAAACCCTTAAAGCTGAGAGCATGGTTTGATCCCAAACTAGTGGGGAGTTTCCATTAATGTTGCCGGTGACTACTGGGTGCGTATCAATAAATTTTTCACCAAAGAGAATCTTACACATCTCAATTACATCCTCAGCATTCTTACCACTACTGGTCATACCCATAAAGGTCTTATCGGAGTGCTTCATTGATGAATAAGTTATCCTCAAATGTCTATGAGAAATTGCATGATCCATGGGTTCTACGATGTGATGGGCACTCGAATGAATGGCAGGGAGCATATGAGAAAGCTTATGAAAGTTAGCAAGATCATCCAGGGTAGGCATACGCCTTTTATTTTCCAGATCAGTCAGAAACGGAGCACCTGTCATTGGAACAAAGATAGAGTTATTTCCACCAATTTCAAGTGACTTCTCTGGATCTCGGGCATGCATTGTGATGCTCTCTGGAATTGATTTGATGAGTTCTCGAATTAGACCTCTATCAAAGCGCACCCTCTCACCCTCTACACTGGCTCCAGCTTCCTTCCAGTGTTCTAGTGCAATAGGATCATGAAATTCTACGCCAACTTCCTCCAGAATAGACAGCGAAGCGTCATCCATTTTCTCAATCTGCTCTTCATTCATTGGCTCTGTAAGAGGGATATTTCGACGTAAAGTGGGCAGCATTTCAATTTTGACTTTTAGGCGGTCACTTCTTCGAGCCGCTCTTCCAAGTCTTTCAGCAGAATTGGGCATATTAATTTCTTTGTATTTAATGAAAGTATCCTAGATTAATTAATTACTTAATGCAACATTTTTTTTCATGGAAACTTGAAAAATACTATATTTAGATATGTGCTTATATTCTTGATAAATCAATAATAAAGAGTAAAATTTAAATTTTTGAAAAATGAAATAAAATCATGTCTAATCTTTCTAACAACTACATTGCGGGCGACTGGGTAAAAGGCGCAAGTTCAATTTCTAATATTAATCCATCGAATACAAACGATGTCATTGGAGAATTTGCTCAAGCCAGTAACTCACAATTAGAGGATGCTCTCAATTCGGCTCAGGTTGCCCAAAGACAATGGGCTGCAACAGGCCTTGAGCAGCGTCAAGCTGTATTGATGAAGATTGGTGAAGAGATGATGGCGCGAAGCGCTGAACTTGGGGAGCTGCTATCCAGAGAGGAAGGTAAGCCAGTTGCTGAAGGCAAAGGAGAAGTATATAGGGCAGGTCAATTTTTTACTTACTATGCAGCAGAGGTCCTAAGGCAGGGTGGTGATACTGCAGATTCAGTCAGACCTAATATTGAAATTGACGTTCGCAGAGAGCCAATGGGAACAGTCGCAATCATCTCGCCATGGAACTTTCCAACAGCAACGGCGAGCTGGAAAATTGCTCCAGCACTAGCATTTGGTAATGCTGTTATTTGGAAGCCTGCGAACTTAACACCAGCAAGTGCAGTAGCATTAACCGAAATCATTTCCAAGCAAGATATTCCAAAGGGTTTGTTTAATTTAGTAATGGGCTCAGGTTCATCAATTGGACAGTCGTTGGCTGAAAGTCCAAAAGTGCATGCAATCAGTTTTACTGGATCTTATGATGTGGGTCGTCAGATTGCAGGCGCAGCCGCTAAAAATTTAACAAAGTTTCAGTTAGAGTTAGGCTCTAAAAACCCACTTGTGGTAATGGATGATGCTGATATGGATGTCGCTGTTGCGGCTGCTACTGGAGGTGCTTTTGGTAGTACTGGTCAAAAATGTACCGCGTCTTCTAGACTAGTTGTTCATGCCTCCATTCATGATGAGTTTGTAGAACGCATGAGCCAATCCACTTCAGCTCTTAAGGTCGGTGACGCGCTTCAAGAAGGCACTCAAATTGGTCCAGCCGCAAGTCAACAGCAACTTGATTCCAACCTCAAATATATGGCTTTAGCAAAAGAAGAGGGCTGTGAAGTGGTCTGCGGAGGTGACAAGCTTGAGCTTGATAATCCTGGTTTTTATATGCAACCAGCATTATTAATCGGGGGAAACAACTCTATGAGAGTTAATCGTGAGGAGCTTTTTGCACCGATGGCTTGCGTCATCAAAGTTGCAGATTATGAAGAGGCATTATCGGTTGCAAATGACACAGAATTTGGACTTGTTTCAGGAATTATTACTCAGTCTCTTTCAAGGGCAAGTCACTTTAGAAGGAATGCAGAAAGTGGCTGCGTTATGGTGAACTTACCGACAGCAGGTACGGACTACCATGTCCCATTTGGAGGTAGAAAAAATTCAAGCTTTGGCCCTAGAGAGCAGGGAACTTATGCCAAAGAGCTTTATACTCAAGTTAAGACTTCTTATATTTCTAGCGGAAATCCATAATGGCGCACCCTTCACTATTTATTGATGCACTTCAATACAATAATTGGAGTGAGGAGATATTTAAGCAAATTAACCAAGGCGGTCTGAGTGCTGTTCACGTTACAATTTGTTATCACGAAGACTTTCAGGAGATGGTCCAAAATGTTATTGACTGGAACCGTCGTTTTGAGGACTACTCAAATTTAATTTTTCTCGGCCGAACTGCAGCCGATGTTAGGAAGGCTCAAAAAGAAGGAAGAACAGCAATCTTTTTTGGCTATCAGAACTGCTCCCCTATCGAAGATAATATTGGCCTCGTTGAAGTATGTCATCAACTAGGCGCAAGGTTTATGCAGTTAACCTATAACAATCAAAGTCTTTTAGGAACTGGCTGTTATGAAGAAAATGACCCAGGAATTACGAGAATGGGTAAACAGGTTATTAAAGAAATGAATAGGGTTGGACTAGTGGTCGATATGAGTCACTCCTCAGAGAGATCTACCCTAGAAGCTATAGAAATATCAGAGCGTCCTATTGCAATCACGCATGCAAATCCAACGTTCTGGCATCCTGCGCTTAGAAATAAGTCAAACGAAGTTCTAAAGGCGCTTGGAGAAAGTAATAGTATGCTTGGTTTTTCTGTCTACCCACACCACCTTAAGGATGGTTCAGACTGCACATTAGAAAGTTTTTGTAATATGATTGCCGATACTGCAGAAATTATGGGGATGAATAATATCGGTATTGGAACTGACCTATGTCAAAATCAACCTGATAGCGTTGTAGAGTGGATGCGAAATGGTACATGGACTAATGATCGTGACTTCGGTGAAGGTTCGGCCAGTTTTGCAGGATTTCCAGATCAGCCCGAGTGGTTTCGAGATAATCGTGATTTTGTAAACATTTCAAATGGTTTAAAGTCCATAGGTTTTTCTGAAAATGACGTTGAATTGGTCATGGGTAAAAACTGGTTAAATTTTTTCGACGCATCTTTTGAATCTTTATAATATTTATTATGTCTAACGAAACTGTATTAATAGAGAATGAATCTGATTTTATGAGATCACCTGAAACGGTTATGCGTCTCGATAGAATGGGCTCATCTTTTCCTACCCGTTTGAGCTTTATGCGAACTTTGATTAGGCGAATGTCACGGGAGAATTGGAAATTTGAGAGAACGCGCCGTGAAGTTGATAAGGATGGTTACGGCTTAAGCGTTTATTCGGTTACTACTCCAAATAGAACCTACTCATTGGTTGGTTTTACACAAGAAATACCAGCTGACATGAGAACGGATAGAGTTATCGCAGAAGTTTGGGATGCAACCTTTAATCTTTTTGATGGTGTGCCAACACAAGAGGATATAGATTATTTGGCACAAAATACACCTAAGCAAGAAGGCGGTCGTTACAGACCAAGCGAACTTGCTTTGGCAAGGGCCAATAAAAGCTTAAGAGTATTTAAAAATGCTGTTGATTCATTATCAAAAGGTCAACAACCAGATCTAGATTTATTAACTTCTGTAGGTTATTTAATGAGAACTTCAGCAGTTTATGGAAGCGGTAAGTTTGGGTGTGCAGATAGAGCTAAAATTGCTGATCGAGAAGAATGCAAAGCACCATTTCAAATAGAGTTACTCACTGTTTACTTAATACGTTGGTTTACGATTGACTCAGTTGAAGAGCTTGCAAAAGAAAAAGGTGGAAAAAAAGCTGTTAAATTTGATCAGACTACTCGTCAATTCATTGGAGTTGGAAATGCAACGGGTTTGGGTATGGCGCCATTTTTACTTAAGCACCCAGCATTAATCCATAACTGGGTTGTCGCAAAAGAAACAGCATTGGCAAGAGTCAGGTCCATTGAAACTCCAATTGTGGGAACTCTTGAGGTTTTCTTAAAGTCACTTCTTCAGGTTAGCCAACATGTCGATGAATGGAATGTTGCAGATGAAGTTCAGTCAGCAAGAATTTCTCGTTTAACAGATGAGATTCAAGCTCTTAGAATGTGGTGTGAAAATGAATCAAATATATATAGACCATATCCATGGAATGGAATCTATCAGTATGTCGAGGATAACTTTTCTTTGGAATGCCAAGAAATGATTGTCTCCTTAATTATTGAGCCACATGGAACACTTGTTGATGATCTTGCAGATACAATGTCTTCAGCTGTGATCCCTAAATTTCAGGCTGATATGACTTTATCTCAGTTGAAAGAAGTTGTTGCTGATGCATATAAGTGGGCGACAACTATTGACTTCTCATTAGAAGAGTCCCAACACCATTTTTGGTACTATTCTGAAGATAAATTAGAGCCCAGATTCGGTTCTAAAGGAGTCGATGATGGGGTTGATCAAGAAATGCCACTAGCTATTGGGCGCGATGTTCATGATTTGAATGAGGTTTTGCAAGGCATTGACGATGATATGTCTATTGGAGAATTTGCAATGATGCACCCTCAGTTTAGGCATATTATTCGAAGGGTTCAAAATACTTTTGAAAGGCCTTACTCAGAAGTCCAAGATAATTTACTAAGTCAATCTATGAGGCCTCTCGATTTATTACGATTCAAGTTAGCATTCTTTGGAGCGTCAAAGTTTGATCCAAAGTCAGATTTATGGACTCGAATTTCAATGTACCAAGGAGCACCAATGCCCGATCAGTTGTCGGAGCCAAACCATGATTGTTGGTCATTTCCTATAGCTGGAAAACAACAGTCTTATCCGTGTATAAATTGCACATGTCGAAAAACGGTTTAACGATTTCCTTAAACGAAGTTCTTTTTTATTTTACTCGTGCTGGGTTTGGTGTTAATGCATCCATCGGAGTTTCAGAAGACTTTGCCAGAAGCAATATCTGGATTGCACAAAATGGTTTTGATCCATCAGAGTGCAGCCTTCTGGCACTTGATAATTTAGATAACCAAACCAGTAGCCTCTCTATTGAGTTCGAAAAGATCGGTGATGGAAGCCACCTTTTTTGCCCTGAAGATAAAGTTTTGTCAGCAATTGAGGCTTCTGTAAGCTGCGTAGATTGGCTCGAGTTTAATGGCCTTGATGGAGACTTAAAATTAACTAATGTAGATTCCCCATTACTGGTTGTTTCTGCCCTTGGTGCAAACCAATGCACTGGCATTCAAGTGTCATGGACAGACAAAAGCAATAATCATTATGAGGTTAATCTAAAAGATGATATTGAGTGGGAAATTATTAGCTCATCAGAGGCTCCCATTGAGCTTAGCAACTATGCTGATATTCACATTTCTGCTTTTGATGTTAATAATAAAACTTCAATAAGTAATGGCAAACTAAAGACACTTAATATTGCTGAAGAAAGGCTGAAAACTCTTAATAATGGCGTTAATGTGGGTGATAAGTGGCCTGAAATCTATGAATATTTCTCTCGTTGCTTAGTGAAATCTAGCGCAGAATCGAGAGCTTCAGGTGCGGGTGCTGGTTTAGTAGATACAGATTAATTTAGCACTCAATAAAACTGACCGCTAAGCCACCAAGTGAGGTCTCTTTATACTTAGTCGACATATCTAGTCCAGTTCTCTTCATAGCGGCGATGCATTGATCTAGAGATATTAAGTGTTCTCCACTCTCTCTAAGTGAGAGTGAACTTGCAGTATATGCTTTAACGGCTCCGAAGCCGTTTCTCTCAATACATGGAACTTGAACTAGGCCTTTAACCGGGTCACAAGTCATTCCAATGTGATGCTCAAGAGCCATCTCTGCTGCATTTTCGATTTGTTCACTTGTTCCACCCCTTGCTGCACAAAGCCCTGCAGCTGCCATAGACGATGCAGAACCAACCTCTCCTTGACATCCAACTTCCGCTCCAGAGATTGAGCTGTTATGTTTAATTAAGCCACCAATTGCAGCAGCTGACAAAAGAAATTGTCGAATTTGTTCTTGTGAAGCAGCCTTATGTTTATAGTAGTAGTAGAGTGTTGCTGGCACAACACCTGCTGCACCATTGGTAGGCGCCGTAACGACCATATGTCCAGCAGCATTTTCTTCATTAACCGCCATAGCATATGCGCATAGCCAATCACTAGAGCCTGCATTTTCCTTATCATTTTCGAGACTTTCGTTCAATTGCTTTGCTCGTCTTTTAGTGTTCAAGCCACCTGGTAAAATACCTTCAGTAGTTAGGCCTTTTTCAACACAAGTTTTCATTGCATTCCAAATTTTGTCTAGCTCTAAATTGAGTATCTCCTCAGGAAGATTTTCTAATTCATTTGCTAGCTTCATCTCCCAGATCATCTTTTTATTCTTTTTTGACATGTCAAGCATTTGGTCTGAGTTGTCAAATGGGTATGGGTATGCTGAACTTGGTTCAGCAGCTATTGGGGCCTCGATGTTATCGATTTCTGCTAAGGTAGATATAAAGCCACCACCAATTGAAAAGAAGGTACTAGATAATAATAATCCACCAGAGTCATCTAATAGTTCAAAAACGAGACCATTTGGATGTTGTTTGAGCGAGTTTCGAGTATCAAAAATAATATCTTCTTCCGAAAAGAAAGATGCTGAAATATCATCACTTATATTGATAGTTTTTGAGTTCCAGGTTCTATCATGAACCTCATCCATATTTTCATTAATTATTGTGTTAGGTAAATAACCGTGAAGACCTAAAGTTACAGCTTTATCCGTGGCATGACCAACTCCAGTGTAGGCCAGGGAGTCTTTTAAAGTGCACCTGACATGATAGTTTTTTGTATCTGAATTTGAATCGATATAATGACGTATATCTTGCAGAAAAGCGTTAGCAGCAACCATAGGTCCCATCGTATGAGAACTGGACGGCCCAATGCCAACTTTAAATAAGTCTAAAACACTGATAAACATGGTAATTTTGCAGATTATAAAACTGACATTCTACATTATGAAAGTAATTCTAGCTATTAAAAAATTCACTAAAAGTTGAATTGACTAATTAATTATAATATCCCAATGAAACCATAATTTTGTTCACAAATAAGCCATGCCAAAGAACGAGCACTTTGATCGACTCTACGAACTCCTTGAAAGGGTTCATGACGGTCATGAGAGCCCCAGTAAGACTGAAGATATACCAAAAGTATCAGATCAACTAGCTGCTTATGTTCTATGGCTTAATGCCGATCCATTGATCCCTGAGCGAACTTACAGTATTCTTCTTGATACTCAAAGCACAACTGTTCAGGTAACTGACCTTAGCTTCAAAATCGATGCTAAGACACATAGTCAACTTGCAGCCAAAAAACTCTTTCAAAATGAGTATGGTTACTGTAAATTGTCCTTAGGCCAGAAAGTATCTTTTGATGCCTACAGTGAAAGTCAAATAAAAGGCTCTTTTGAGATTTTTGATTCATTGAACAATGCTATAGTTGGGATCGGTTTAATTGATTTTGCACTAAGGCGTGCTCAAAATATTAGCTGGCATGAAACAAATATTAACCAAGAAGTTCGCTCCATTAATAAAAAACAAAAGCCATGCGTGCTTTGGTTTACTGGTCTTTCGGGTTCTGGAAAATCAACCATAGCCGATGATCTTGAGAAAAAACTATATGAGCTTGGAAAGCATACGATGCTGCTTGATGGTGACAATGTTCGCCATGGGCTTAATAGAGATTTAGGATTTACAGATCAAGACAGGGTTGAAAATATAAGGAGGATTGCTGAGGTTTCAAAGCTGATGGTTTCTTCAGGGTTGATTACTATAGTTTCTTTTATCTCCCCTTTCCGAGCTGAACGTTTAATGGCTCGGAATTTATTTAATGATGGAGAGTTCATTGAGGTTTATATAGATACCCCTATTGAACTTTGTTGAATCCATTCGCTGCTTTGTTGCTGAATTCTATAGAGGAACTGATCACTATGAAAATGTAATACCCAGTGCAGCGAGTGAAGGATCATTTCATGCGTTAACTTTTTATCAACTAAACGGACTATGGGGAGACCTAAAGGCAAATCAGGATCGCTAATCACGTGGTCTACTCCAGCACCTAAAGATAGAATTGCTTTTAAATTTGGATATTTTTTAAGAATACCCCTAGGATGCTTCCAGACTACTGCATACTCTACATCATTAACATCTCCCTCATCAGGATATACGTTAATATCCATCTCTGGCATCGCCTCTTCAAGGCCACTACGCCAAACCTCCATGTCCTCCCAGAAATCAGTAGAAGCTAATAATATTGACATTGTTATAAATGAAAATTTGAAATGAAGATGAAGTAAATTTTGGTCATTATATCTTTGAGTGAGCGCTTAAATAATCTAAAATTTGATTCACAAGATCATCTATCTTTGCATCACTGTTCTG
>JAOGRV010000021.1:0-27199 GCA_028107545.1 Pseudothioglobus singularis (SeqCode)
AGAGAGAACGAACCATTTGATATTGCACTTCGTCGTTTTAGACGTCTATGTGACAGAGCGGGCGTTATAACAGATGTAAGAAAGAAAGAGTTTTTCGAAAAGCCTACGTGGGTTAACAAGCGCAAAAAAGCCGCTGCAGTTAAAAGAACTCACAAGGAAATGTCAAAGAATAGAATTCATCGTAAACGCATGTACTAAAACTTGTTTTTACGACTAAAGCAAGCAAAACAATATGTCTAAGCTCAAACAACTCATTACTGATGACATGAAGTTGGCTATGAAGGCCCAAGACAAACCTGCTCTCAAAGCGATTCGAATGATCCTAGGGGCAATCAAACAAAAAGAGATAGACGAACGTATTGAATTGGATGACAATCAAGTCATGGCAGTAATTCAGAAAATGGTTAAGCAGCGCAAAGATTCAATCTCTCAATTCTCAGATGCAGGCAGAACCGACTTAGTAGAAGTTGAAGAAGCAGAGTTATTAATCATTAATAATTATATGCCTAAGCAGCTAAGCCAAGATGAAATTGAGGCAGCAGTGGTCAAGGCAATTTCTGACACAGGAGCTGACTCTATGAAAGATATGGGAAAACTCATGGGCATTCTAAAAGGTCAGCTAGATGGAAAGGCTGATATGGGTCAAGTCTCTCAACTCATTAAGTCAAAACTCTCTTAATTAAGCGTATCGACTGGTAACGACCTCCTCCATCACAACAAAAGTAGAGCTGTTTTGAACGTGGGGTAGTGCTGAAATTTTCTCACCAAGCACTTGTCTATAGCTCTCCATATTTTCAGTTCGCACCTTTAATAAATAATCAAAATTTGAGGCAATCATATGACATTGCTCAACTTCAGGAACTTCTTTAATGGCTTTATTGAAAGCATTGAGTGCCATTGTCTTCGTATCATTAAGTTTGATTTGAACAAAGGCAATATGATTATTGTCGATCAAGTCATGGTTAATGATTGCTTGATATCCCTTAATATATCCAGCAGTCTCTAACTTTTGAACACGTTTCAAGCAGGGCGTTTTGGATAGTCCAATTTGATCAGATAGATCAGTAATAGTCATTCGTCCATCGCTCTGTAAAAGCTCAAGTATTCTATGATCAAAATTATCTAAAGTAGTCATAAGTCCTATTAATTATAATATATTAGTTAATATATAAATTATATTACATAAATTATATAATAAATAACTTTAAATAATTTATTTTATAGTCATTATAACTATTACTTATAAATTAAAATTTAAATTACTATGAAATTTTTTGGGCAATGAAATCTCTAACAGACTTTAAATTTGAAGTAGACAGCTCTAATATCAGGAGCAAACTACGTGAAGCAAGAGTTATGAGTGAAGAGGATTCATTAGATCATCTCCATTTGTTTGATTACACCAATATAGATCAACGGATTGAATTCCAAAAAAATACATCCCACTTAATTCAGCAACTGCGCTCCTCAAGCCAGCCTGACCTCTTGTCATTATTTGTATCTGAGTATAATTTGACAAGTGACGAAGGCCTCTCTTTAATGACTCTTGTTGAAGCTTTTTTAAGAGTTCCCGATAATAAGACAAGAGATAAATTATTTATTGATAAAGTTACAATGAAGGGTTGGTCTCAGCACATTGGAACCAGTAAATCTTCTATGGTTAATATTGCAACCCTGGCATTAAATATTGCTGACAAAATGATTGCACATGGAAGCAATAAAGAAATAAAAAACAGAATCAGAAAAGCTTTGGAGATTCTCTCAAGGCCTGGTATTAGATTCAGTGCAAATAGTGTCATGCAGTTTTTTGCTAAGCAATTTGTATTTGCAGAGTCTATTCATAGTGCTGTTAAAAGTCGTAATGTAAAAAATACTTTGTATTCATTTGATATGCTTGGTGAAGCTGCTTGGACAATGAAGGATGCTGATAAGTACTTCAAAGCCTACAGAAATGCATTGATTGAAATTGGGAAGCGCAGCACATCAAAAACAGTGACTGGTGCAAATGGTATCTCAGTCAAACTCTCTGCACTCCACCCAAAGTATGACTTTATGCATCAACAGCGAGTCATATCAGAATTACTACCCAAGGTCCTTGAGTTGGTTGAAATTGCTAAACATTACAATATAGGAATCAATATTGATGCAGAAGAGGCTGATCGTTTAGATATTTCATTAGATGTGATTGAGAGCATCATGAAAATAATTGCAAATTCCTCTTGGGAAGGGTTTGGAGTTGTTGTTCAGTCATACCAAAAAAGGGCTTCATTCGTAATTGATTGGCTTAATGATAATTGTGATAAGCATAACTTAAAAATAATGGTAAGGCTGGTGAAAGGGGCATACTGGGATAGTGAAATTAAGAAGTCTCAAATTCTGGGCGAGGTTGACTTTCCTGTATTCACTAAAAAAATAAATACTGATTATTCTTTCTTGGTCTGCTCTCAAAAACTACTAGCAATGAGAGCGAATATTTTCCCTCAATTTGCCAGTCATAATGCACACTCACTGGTCAGTGTATGCGAAATGGCAGGGAATAATGAAGGCTTTGAGGTTCAGAGGCTTCATGGAATGGGTGAGTCTTTGCATCATTCAATTTCAAATAAATATGGAGTTCCTTCAAGAGTATATGCTCCTATAGGGAGTCATAAAGAGTTGCTGGCTTATTTAATGAGACGCTTGCTGGAAAACGGAGCTAATAGTTCGTTCATTAATCACTTGTTTGATGAGAGTATTAGTCCTGAGACTTTAGCCAGTGATGTCTTTACAATTGTAGAAGAGGATTCCGAGAAATCTCATTCCAAGATTCAACTCCCAAGGGACATCTTTAAAAATAATCGTCAAAATTCACGTAGCGTTATTCTAACTGAACAGGATGAGGTTAATCAGCTGTACCAAAATCAAAGCCCTTGGCTTGGTAAACAATGGCAAGCCAAATCAATCATTGCTGGAATGAAGATTAATGATGGTTTGAATCAAGAGGTAACAAATCCAGCTGATAAGGACGACGTTGTTGGACATGTTCTTTTTGCGAATGAGGGCCAACTAACTCAATCACTCGAATCTGCAAGAAATGCATTCGAGTCAAATATGATCGAGCATGAAATGATCCTTCAGGGCTTAGAGAGAGCAGCTAACCTATATGAGGAAAATCAATACGAATTAATGACCCTTGCAATGCGAGAAGCTGGAAAAACTTATCAAGATGCAACAGATGAAGTGAGAGAAGCAGTTGATTTTTTACGTTACTATGCAAATTTATCAAGAATAGTGATGCCTAGCCAAAGACAAGCCAGGGGAGTTTTTGTTTGCATTAGCCCATGGAATTTTCCATTAGCAATTTTTACTGGACAAATAGCTGCAGCACTCTCTGCAGGAAACTCTGTCATTGCTAAGCCAGCAGAGAGTACGTCCCTTATTGCCTATAGGGCAAGTGAGTTATTAATTGAGGCTGGCATTCCGATTGGACGATTTCAGCTATGTTTAGGTAAAGGTTCTCAGACTGGCGCTTATCTATCAAGCAGCAATTTAATTGATGGAGTTGCTTTCACAGGCTCAACCGAAGTAGCGAAAGAAATCAAAATTAGCTTAATTGATAATGGAAACTCAGAGGCAAGAGTCATTGCTGAAACGGGAGGTTTAAATGCCATGGTGGTTGACTCTACTGCATTATGTGAACAGGTCACAAGAGACGTTATTGATGGCGCATTCAAGAGCGCTGGTCAGCGCTGCTCAGCGCTGAGAATTTTACTGCTTCAAGATGACTGCTATGAAAATACTATCAATATGATCGTAGGAGCGATGAAGGAGCTTAGTATTGGAAACCCTAAAAACCTTGATGTAGACTGCGGACCAATCATCAATTCAGCTGCTCAAATTAAACTCAAAAAATACATCACAAAAGCAAGACAAAATAATCAGGTTATTAAGGAGCTTGTGTTTGAACCTCAAAACGGCCATTTTGTTGCACCTACCTTGATTCACCTTAATTCAATTGAGGATATTCATGAAGAGCTCTTTGGTCCAATTCTGCACGTTATTTCTTATAAGAATGATGACTTAGAAACAATCATTGACCAACTCAATGCTAAAGGATATGGGCTAACTTTTGGCATTCACTCAAGAATAGATAAGAAGGTCAAAGAGATTTCATCCAGAGTAAATGTAGGTAATGTCTACATCAATCGAAATCAAATTGGAGCTGTAGTTGGCTCTCAACCCTTTGGAGGCGAAGGTTTATCTGGGACCGGTCCAAAAGCAGGAGGGCCAAACTCTCTGCATGGTTATAGCAGTAACATGCTGCGCAGTGAACAATCTAAACATAAAATGACCTTTTCTCGAGAACACTTTGAGGTTCAGAATCTTATCAATCCGACTCTTCAGTTAAGTAAAGATATTCTTTCACTGTTAAGAGCTAAGTTCCCAAATCTAACGGCTGAATTCCTTGAATTTTTAGATCAAGAGGTTTCTAGATATAGCCATGACATTAAACTACCAGGACCTACAGGAGAATCAAACCAACTCATCTATAAACCAAAAGGTACCGTTTTATGTATAGGCCCTAAACATAAGGACGCATTAATGCAGACACTTTTATCACTTTTCCTAGGCAACTGTGTCATAAGCCAAATTAGTAAGCAGGAATATGAGTCCCTAGTCGAAATAGGCTTCAAAACAGAAAATATATCCCAACTGAATGATTCTCCCAACTTAAGTCTAATAGAAAGTAATGCTTATAACGCGGTGCTTTACTTTGGTGATGACAATTCAGTTAATAAGCTCATTGTTACTTCTCGAAATGAACTCATTCCAGTGGTAAGTTCGATCTATGAGGCATGGGAGTTAATCAAGGAGAAGGTTATTACAATAGACACTACTGCTTCTGGCGGTAATGCAAATCTGCTAGCACTTTAACCTTAAATAACAACTTATAAGCAGATGGAGTTAAATCCGTTTGACCGATAAACCATCTGACAAACGATGAAGGATCAGCATATCCTAGCTGATATGAAATCACTTTTACAGAGAGCCCTCCATTTAATAGATTTTTTGATTTACTAAGCTTAAAGTTATTAAGCACCTTACGAAAAGTTGTATTTTCCTTTAGTAATTGATTGCGAAGAGAATTTGTACTTAATCCAAGATGGATTGATACATCCTGAATATTTATTAAGTTGAAATGATTTTCATAATTATTCATGAGCCTCTCAACCTTCTCAGTTAGACTAATCTTTGAAGTCATGTTATTTGCTTTTGCCTCCAGAATAGTACTCAGATAATTAACCAGATTAGGATTAGAGAGGCTATTTTTTTTAAGATAATTTTTTTTACTAATTAAAAGTGATGTTTCTTCACAGGATGTAAAAACCGGACAGTTAAATACAGATTTTTCTTTAATATCGTCTATCTGAGTGACTGTTTTAGTATTAATTTGTTTGATCTGAAATCGTTTTGACCTTATAAATGATGCAAGAATAGATAGTCCAAGGTTTTCATAAATTGATGGATTTTTTATTTTTGGGTCAACAACAGATTGAATTTTAATGTGGTTTTTCTCTTCAATGATTAGAAAGTTTAGACCCTCTAATTCTGTATTAATGAAGGATTGCAAAAGCTTTAAACCTTGTTGGAGATTTTTTGAGTACACAAATACCAACCCAAATGCTTCTCCGTAGTTAGGCCTTACTTGCGCCATCCGTCCAAAATTAATTGACACGAGCTCATCTTTAAAAACGGTCTGGGCATCAATGACAAAGTTTAGGAGTATTTCGACAGGTATTGAGACATTGTGATTGGTTAATAAACTCTTTGCTATTCCAACCCTTTGGAATATTGTCTCCACCTCATAAGGGTGAATTTGATGAAGTCTTTGGATACACCTCCAGACTCCGCTGAAAGTATTCATTATTGTAGATAATACATAAAGTTACAGTAATACGCATCAATTATAATAAAGTGTTAATATTATATAATAATATGATAACTATAATTTGATATTTATATCTATACTTATAAATTCACTAAATGCTTAGTAGCGTTGTTAGTTAATCCATGCTGACCAGGAATTTTTATGCTTGAAACAATATTTGAATACTCACTATTCTCTTTTCTTTTATCCATAGTCTTAATGCTGTTGGTTCTTGTTAAGACAAATATAACGATGTGGCAGCTATGGCTTCTGGCCTTAGGATTGACCTACCCAGGCGCTGTCATTGCAAATCACTTTGGAGCACAATTCCTCCTCCTTATTCTTTTTGTCATTGGTCTACTTATCGTACCAAACATTAGGATGATATTATTTACCAAGCCCCTCTATAGAGTAATGCGTAAATCTTTACCGCCAATCGGTGTCACAGAAAGTATTGCCCTCGAGGCTGGCAGCGTTTGGTGGGATGCAGAACTCTTTCAAGGTGATCCAAATTGGAAAGAATTAACTGATCTAGAGGCTACGCAGTTGACAGATGAGGAGCAAAGCTTTATTGATAATGAGGTTGAGACATTGTGCGCGATGGTCGACTCTCATGAAATTCAATCAACACACGATCTGCCTAAGGCAGTCTGGAAGTTCATTTTTGACAAAGGATTTTTAGGTTTAATTATTCCTCAAGAGTTTAATGGAAAAGGCTTCTCTCACTTTGCACATGCTATTATTGTTGGAAAGCTCTCTTCAGCCTCACAATTTTTAGGAATTGCAGCAATGGTTCCTAATTCTCTTGGACCGGGTGAACTGCTTTTAAAATATGGCACCGAGGAGCAAAAACAACACTACTTGCCCCGCCTTGCAAAAGGCAAAGAGATCCCATGCTTTGGATTAACGTCAACAGTGGCAGGTTCTGATGCTGGATCTTTAGTTGATAATGGAATCGTTTGCTATGGCCAGTTTGATGGAAAAAAAGTACTAGGATTAAGGCTGAATTGGGAAAAACGCTACATCACCCTTGCTCCAATTGCTACCGTCATTGGTTTGGCCTTTAAAGCTTATGACCCTGATAATTTACTTGCAGAGGACCACCCTCTTTACAAAAAAAATGACTTGGGGATTACTTGCGCATTGATCCCACGAAATACGGAAGGTCTAAGTATAGGAACCCGACATAAACCAATAGGAGAGCCATTTCAAAATGGCCCCATCTTCGGTAAGGATGTCTTTATTCCAATGGACTGGGTGATTGGTGGAGACAAGATGATTGGCCATGGTTGGAGAATGCTCATGGAGTGTCTCAGCGTTGGCAGAGGAATTTCGCTTCCAGTAACAGGTGCATCTGCTACGCAAGCAATGCTTTTAACAACAAGTACATATTCACAAACGCGCGAGCAATTTGGAATACCGATTGCAAAAATGGAGGGAATCCAGGAGAAGCTTTCAAATCTTGCCACAAATGCATTTAGGGCAACCGCAAATATAAACCTCTCTACTTGGGCTCTTGATGCAGGCCACAGACCTTCCATTATTTCTGCGATTGTTAAATATAGAAATACACAGCTACTTCAAAGCTCTTCAATCGATGCAATGGATGTCCATGGCGGAAGAGCGGTCATGGAAGGCAAGAGAAATTATGTATCGAATGTGTATGCAGGTGCACCCGTTGCCATTACAGTTGAGGGGGCCAACATTTTAACAAGAAGCTTGATGATTTTTGGCCAAGGTCTAATTAGGTGCCATAAAACAATGCTTGATGAGTTGAGAGCACTTCATGATGAAAGCAAAGACTCTATCAAAAGGTTTGACAAAGCACTAGTCATTCATGTTGGTAGTTTTATTAATAATATTGCCAGAGCGATTTTGTTTTCATGGTCTCGTGGACGTCTCGCTAAACCCTATGGAGACCTCACCACTAAGGTCTATTATCGTAATCTTTCTGTCTTGTCAGCCAAGTTTGCCTGTTTAACCGATATCGCCTCTCTACTCCTAGGAGGCTCACTTAAAAGAAAAGAAATGATATCGGGCAGGTTTGCAGATTCTATTTCAGCAATGTACGAAATTAGTTCTTGCTTAAAGCTTTATGAAGAGAAGTTTCTGAATGATGATCACGCAAAGACCATACTTAAGCTTTCAATTCTTAGACTCATTCAAGAGGCAGACACTTCAATGCTTCAAAATATTGAAAGCATGCCAATCAACAGAGTGGCTAAATGGTTGTTGAGGCTTTTATTTTTTCCATTTTCAGTTACCACTTCTAAAATTGACGACAAGCTGATTATTAATACTTCAAGAGCTGTTCTTGATACTGAGTGGATAGAAAAAAACCTATCAACATGCATTTGCGCCAACCTCAAAGATAAGCCTGATCACCCTTTTAACATTCTTTTCAAAGGTTTTGAGGCTGGAAAAGAATTAAAAGTTTTAAGAGATAAAGCAAAAAAAGCAGGGTACAAATACCAGCCCAGCATTACATTGGAGTTTTGGCTTCAAGGACTTGTTGATAACAAAACTCTAACAATAGAAGATCGAGAGGATTGGTTAAGGTTAAATGATTTAGTTCTCGAGGCATTAAAAGTTGATGACTATGAGAGTTTTGATAAATAAAGATTTGGGGTAACTATGAAAGAATTTTTTGATAAAGCCTTTAATAAGATTGCTGTATTAGGCTCTGGAACAATGGGCGGACAAATTGCTACCCACTTTGCCAATTTAGGCTTTGAAACTCTGATGTTTGATACCAGTGAGGAAGCGCTATCAAAGTCTATATCAATGATGAAGAAATTAAAGCCTACGCCATTTGCAAGCCCCTCAGTTCTAGGCTTACTTAAGACATCAACCTATGAGAATTTAGATGAATTATCAAGTTGTGACTTCATCATAGAGTCTATTGTAGAAAATCTAGATATCAAAAAAAAGCTTTTTAAACAAATTTCACCATATGTTAATGAGAATGCCATTCTAGTAACGAATACATCTGGTTTGTCAATTCAAAAAATAGCTGAGTCAGCACCCGATAGTTTAAGGAGTCGAATTTTTGGTGTGCATTTCTTTAATCCTCCTAGATATTTGCCGCTGGTTGAACTCATTAGAACCTCATATAGCGATGAGAGTCTTTTAATAAAGGCTGAGGGTTTTATTACTTCAGCACTTGGCAAGGAGGTTGTTTATGCAAAAGATAGTCCTGCGTTTGTTGCCAATAGGATTGGTGTTTTCTCATTTATGGCAGTTCTAAGGCACGCCGAAAAATTTAACCTTTCTGCTGACACAGTAGATGCGTTGACTGGAAAGAGAATTGGAAGGCCTGCTAGTGCTACCTTTAGGACCCTGGATGTTGTTGGCCTAGATGTCATGGCTAACGTAGTTAAAAATATATATGAAAATGCGAAAGATGATCCCTGGATTGAGTTATTTCAACTTCCAGATTGGATCGTGGCTTTAATTGAGAAGGGCTCGTTAGGAAGTAAAACCCGAAAGGGAATCTATGAAAAAGTTGGTAAAGATATATTTGTCTTTGACCCTAAAGACGGAGAATATAGGCTCTCTGACAAAACGATTAGTTCCAAAGTTAAGAAAATAATAAAAGATAGTAGAACCATAGAAAATGCTCTTCTGGAGCTCTCTAAATGTGATGATCCACAAGCTCAATTCTTGTGGTCAGTTCATCGCGATGTATTTCATTACACTGCCTATCATCTTGAGCATGTTGCTGAAACTGCAAGATGTGTTGATTTAGCATTGAAGTCAGGATTTGCCTGGCAAAAAGGAATCTTTGAACAAGTTCAGATGACTGGTTGGTCTGAGGTAAGAGAGTTACTGAATCAAGACATTCAGGATGGAAAAACGCTTTCAAATCAAACCTTGCCAGCATGGGTCTTGAATCAAGCTTTTGTCTATTCTGACGAGGGTGCATTTAATCCAAATAAGAATAAGTTTATTCCGAGGTCTTCTCATCCGGTCTATGAAAGGCAATTAAATAAGGCACTCCTTATTGGAGAAAAGAAAGGCCATCAAGATATCTTGATAGATGGTGAATCTACTAAATTAATTGACATAGGAGACGGTGTTGCTAGCGTTTCTTTTAAGACAAAAATGAATGTTTTAAGTTCCAGTGTATTAACTGAATTACCTGAATGCCTTGATTATCTGGAAAACAATGGTTTTCACGCCCTTATTTTTAAACAGGAGCAAGAACATTTTTGTGCTGGCGCTAACCTCTATGAGGTTATTTCGGCAATTAAGCTTGGTCTGCTTGAAAAGGACCCTGGCCTCTCATCTAAGGCAAAAAAGAAGGCTTTTGAGGTCATGCATCCTGAGCTGCCAAAACTTGGAAAACTATACTCAATTAAAAAAACGGTCCGCATGTTGCAAGATTTATTGATGCGTCTTAAGCATGGCAAAATATTAACCATAGCTGCGGTAGATGGGCTAGCTCTTGGAGGGGGCTGTGAACTTTTACTTCACTGTAATAGAGTTGTTGCCTCAATAAACTCTTATATCGGTCTAGTAGAGGTTGGTATTGGAGGAATTCCTGCTGGTTGTGGTAGCAAGGAGATGGCGCTAAGGGCATATTTAAATAAAGAGTCTGATGATATATTTCCTCTGTTATCTAAACATTTTGAGCAGATTGCAATGGCAAAAGTCTCTGCTAGCGCTCTGGAAGCAAAGGAAATGGGATACCTGAAGACTGAAGATGTCATTATTGCTAATCCAAATGAATTACTTTACGTTGCAAAAAATCAAGCTTTAGCAATGCTAGAGTCAGGCTTCAGATCTCCATTGGATGACACATTCAAAGTAGTTGGTAAGGCTGGTTATGCAAACATTATGGCTCAAGTTGCCAACCTCTTTGAGGGAAACTTTATGTCTGAACATGATAAATATTGCATCTCTTCATTAGCCAAAGTGATGACAGGCTCGCTAGTTGAGGAGAACACTCTAGTGAATTCAAAAATGCTATTAGATCTTGAAAGAAAATACTTCGTTGAGCTTTTGGGCACTAAGAAAACTCAAGACAGAATTGAGTTTATGCTTCGAAATAGTAAACCCCTTCGCAATTAACTGGAGAATATGATGAGAAAAGCTTATATTATTGATGCAAAAAGAACTCCAGTAGGAAAAGCCAGAGGATTGCTATCCAAAACTAGAGCGGATGACTTGTTGGTTCATGCAATACAAAGTGTGCTTAAAGCATCAGATTCAAGTGAAAAAATAAACAAGAGTATTGACGATATTATTGTTGGCTGTGCCATGCCAGAGGGCCCCCAAGGACTAAATATTGCTCGAATTGCTACACTACTTGCTGGTCTGCCAGATTCGACTCCTGCTTATACACTAAATAGATTTTGCTCGTCAGGGCTTCAATCCGTATCTAATGCTGCTGACCTAGTAAAATCTGGGTCATCTGATCTGGTCATTGCTGCTGGCGTCGAAAGCATGAGTAGTGTTCCTATGACAGGCTTTAAGCCTTCAATGAACCCTAAAATTTTGTCTGATGAAAATATTTCTATTGCTTATGGTATGGGGCTGACAGCCGAGAAGGTAGTTCAGAAATATGGTATCACTAGAGAAGCCCAAGACCAATTTGCTTATGAGAGTCACCAAAAAGCAATTCATGCAAATAATAACGGCTTATTTGAGGATGAGATTGCTCCAATATCAACTGTCGAGGATAGCTATTCAGTTAAATCTAATGAGTATATTAAAAATACCAATCTTGTATCTAAAGATGAAGGGCCCAGAGAAGATACAAGTATAGAAGTTCTAGCAAAACTCAGAACCGTATTTGCACAAGATGGATCAGTTACGGCAGGAAACAGTTCGCAAATGTCAGATGCTGCCGCAGCTGTTCTTGTTGCCAGTGAAGAAGCTGTTGAAAAGTATAATCTAACCCCTAAGGCAGAATTTATGGGCTTTTCTGTAGCAGGTGTTCCGGCAGAAATTATGGGTATTGGTCCAGTCAAGGCGGTTCCAAAGGTTCTTAATTCTTTGAATCTTAGTCTTGATGACATTGGCTGGATAGAGCTTAATGAGGCTTTTGCTGCCCAATCCTTGGCTGTCATTAAGGAATTGAACCTTGACCCTGAAAAAGTGAATCCGCTTGGTGGCGCAATAGCACTTGGGCACCCTCTTGGAGCAACGGGCTCAATCAGAGTTGCGACGCTGATCTCAGCTATGCAAAGAGAAAAGATTGATTATGGTATGGTGACTATGTGTATTGGAACCGGAATGGGGGCAGCAGGAATTATTAAAAGATGCTAAATAGTTTATGACAAATCAAAACTACATTGACCGACTTAGACTGCCAATTATTCAGTCACCCATGTTTATTGTCTCAAACGCAAGGCTTGTAATCGCCTCATCAAAGGCAGGCATTGTTGGCTCTTTTCCGACCGCAAATTGCCGAACTTTAGAGGTTTTAGATCAAGAATTTACTAATATAAATCAAGCTTTAGGCTCTGGCAAGGAAGCATTACCATGGGCAGTAAATATCATTGTCAGTAAAATGTATGCCAGGAGTAAAGATGACATAGACTTAATTCTCAAGCACAAGCCACCTATCGTCATTACCTCACTTGGAAACCCTAAAGATGTTGTCCAAAAAGTTCATGAATATGGCGGCTTAGTATATTCAGATGTTATTAATTTATATCACTCAAAAAAAGCAATTAGCGCAGGAGTAGACGGCCTTATTTTGGTTTGCAATGGTGCAGGCGGCCATACTGGAGACTTGTCTCCATTTGCTTTTGTATCCGAGGTAAGAAATATATTTGATGGAACCATTATAGTTGGTGGAAGTATAAGCTCTGGCGATTCAATTCTAGCGATTCAGGCATTAGGTGCAGATTTAGCTTACATGGGAACGCGCTTTATTGCTACCGAAGAGAGTGATGCGACAGAAGACTACAAGCAAATGATTTTAAATGCTTCAGCGAGTGATATTATAAAGTCTAACAAAATTACAGGCGTTAACGGAAACTGGCTTGAGGAATCCCTTCAAAATGCTGGAATCTCTCCAAATGCTGGTGGAATTAAATCAACAATTGCTGATTTTAAGAAAATGCTTATGCCTCTTATAAAGCAGAAACTAAAGGTGGACTTTGATGTCAGCAAAGCCACTGCTAAGAGATGGAAGGACATTTTTTCTGCTGGCCAAGGCGTTGGATCTATTTCCAATGTACCAAGTGTTGAGGATTTAGTGATAGAATTAGAACAGCAGTATACTAAATCAAAAAGTCGAATCATATAGGGATAAATAGATGCTATCTAAGCCGGCCAAGAGAGATCTAAAACATAATAGAACAATTAAAGGCAACGGCTATAAAAGAGAGGATGGGCTATGGGATATAGAGGTCTTTCTGATTGACAGTAAAACCTACTCTTTTGAAAATATGCATCGAGGCTATATCAGTTCAGGAGAGCCTCTTCATGATATGGCGGTTAGATTGACTCTCGATGATGAAAGAAAAATTATTGATATTGAGGCAGTAATTAATGCCTCTCCTTATAATATTTGTACACAAGCGGTTGAAAACTGTCAAAAATTGAAAGGGGAGTACTTAATTGCTGGATTCAATCGAAAAGTTATAAAAACGATGGGTGGAGAGAAGGGCTGTAGACACATTACCGATCTTTTAGCATATGCAGGAACAATTGCTTACCAAACGCTTTGGAAAGAAAAAACTGGCGGTGAAGCTAAGACTATTACTGAAGAAGAGGCTAAATCAATTGAAAAGAAGTTTGCAAACTCATGTTTTGCATTCAAAAAGGATGGAGAGGTTTATAATCAATACAAGGAAATATTAATAGGCAAACTTGAAAACAGTTAATACTGATTAAGGAGAAAAAATGGAGACAAAGATACCAAATAAACTTGAAGAAACAGAGTTTTTTAAAGAGCATGGAAATTTAGTAGAGTTCTTTGATAACTGTTGTAGAGAGCACAAAGGTAAAACAGCTTTTGAGAGTTTCGGTGTTGAATTGACCTATGAGGACCTGTCAGAAAAAGTTGACGCTTTTGCCTCATGGCTTAGTGGTAACTTTCAAGTGGGTGATAGAGTTGCAGTCATGATGCCTAATATGCTGGTTTATCCTCTTATAGTTTATGGTGCCTTAAAGGCAGGTATTGTTGTTGTCAATATTAATCCTCTTTATACCCAAAGGGAACTTGAACACGTACTAAGAGATAGTGAGGCTAAATTACTATTGGTATGGGAGGGCGTTGCCAACGTAGCAGCAAAATCAGATCTCGCTAATGTAGAAAAAGTATTGGTAACAACTGTTGGAGATCTTCTTGGTTTCAAGGGCAAGATTATTAATTTAGTCACTAGAAAAGTAAAAAAGTTAGTCCCCAAATATCACATTGATGGAGCAACAATGTTTCTTGATGTTTTGAATAGTAATGAAGGCTCTAGTCCTGAATCATTAGATATTTCAATTGAAAGTACAGCTTTTCTTCAATATACTGGAGGAACAACAGGTGTTTCGAAAGGCGCTGTTCTGACACACAGAAATATTCTTGCAAATATCATTCAAGCCTTCTTTACAATTGATCCCAAAATGTATGATGATTCAAGAAACGAGCAAAGAATCGCTATTTGCCCACTCCCTTTGTATCATATTTTTGCATTAACTGTACATAACTTCATGTTGTTCCATATTGGTGGAAGAAGTGTCCTGATTACTAATCCTAGGGATCTAAAAACTTTCGTCTCAATAATGAAAAAACATAAATTTCATATGATTTCAGGTGTGAACACTCTTTATGAGGCACTATTGAATTACGATGCCTTTAAGGAGCTAGATTTTAGTAATTTGCTCATGTCTTTGAGTGGCGGTATGGCTGCATTAGATACAACCGCAAAGAGATGGGCAGAGGTCACAAAATCTGTAATCTGGCAGGCGTATGGATTAACTGAAACCTCTCCTTTAGTAAGTGTCAATGACTACAAGCAGACTGAATTTACAGGCTCTGTGGGCCTGCCTGCTGCCTATACTGAAATTGAGATAAGGGATAAGAGTGGTAATGCTCTTTCAGAAACGAATGCTGTTGGAGAGCTCTGCGTCAGAGGCCCACAGGTTATGAGCGGATATTGGAAGTCCAAAGTCTCAGGTCTTGACGAGAATAACTGGTTTATGACCGGTGATATTGCTCGAATTGATGAAACTGGTAATATTTTTATTGTCGATAGAAAGAAAGACATGATTATTGTCTCAGGCTTTAACGTCTTTCCAAATGAAGTTGAGGCAGTAGTTAATGAACACCCTGCTGTTCTTGAATGCGGCTGTGTAGGAGTAGAAGGCGAGAATTCTCAAGAACTCGTGAAAGTTTTTATTGTTCTTCATGATGGACAAACTGCAACTGAGGATGAAATTATCAGTTTTTGTAGGGAAAAGTTAACCGCTTATAAAGTTCCAAAGCATATAGAATTTATCAAAGAAATTCCAAAAACAAATGTTGGTAAAGTTCTAAGAAGAGAGCTGAAAGAAAATTAATAGACCTAGCTATTGATTTGGCCTTATATATGCACCCATTTCAGAAAGCTCGTCTTCAAATTTTTTGATTCGAGCCAGCATGTTTTTACCACCTTTGGTTACTATTTGGGATACGAGGATCTCTGAAAATGCAGCATAAGGCAAAATACTAGGAAGGAAATTAAGAGTTTCATTACCAAGTGCAACAATGATATCTGCATTTGATGCTGCTTGAGAGGTATACATATCGGTTGCTACAATGATGAAGGCCTCTCTTTTCTTGATTTTGTCGAGTGCTTTAGTTGTTTCAAGTGACAAAGGTGATGCTCCAAATACAATCACAACATCATTTGAATTTATTTGAGAAATTTCACTAAGAAGCATCCCTTCTTGACCACGAATTAATTTTGTTTTTGGAAGAATAAAATGCAAAAGATAGTGCAAATAAAATGCCATTGAGAAGCTGCTTCTCATTCCTAGAATATATACAGTTTCTGCTTCCATTAATTTTTCAACAGATGAATCAATGGCTTTGTAAGTTTTTTCATTGAAGGCACCAGAAAGAGACTTATATACATTTGCTTCTGCGTCAGTAAATGGATTATTATGATTTTCATTCAGTAGATCTTTGGCGTGAGATGTAAAGTTGGAGACTGGCATTTGAGATGCGGCTTTTTTGTATATCACCTTGAATTCATCATAACGTTTGAACCCTAGTATGGTTATAAGACGTATCATTGTTGAGGGGTTAACTCCTGCGTTTGAAGCAACAGTTCGTATTGAATGTAAAGGAATCTCTGCGGGATTATCCATTACATATTTAGCTGCTTTTTTTACCTCTTTTGAAAAACCAACGTATCCATTAGACAGTTTTTGATTGATTTCAGCGGTAGAAAAGTTATTTGAATTCATACAAGAATATTCTACTATAAATATGACTTTGTAAACTTGAACAAGTTAAAAACACTTGTATTATATAAAAATTAATATTAAAACATATGTACTAAATATGGTATAACTATTTTGGACTTAAATTTTTGTCTAATAAAACAAAGGAGATAAAATGAAAAAAATTAATTTTTTGAGTGGTGCAATTGCCGCAGCTGTATTTAGCAGTATGACGGTTTCAGCACCGGTAATTGCTGCAGATCAATATGTTACTATTGGAACTGGAGGAGTAACAGGTGTTTACTACCCAACTGGCGGATCTATTTGTCGCCTAGTCAACAAAGATAGAGCAAGTCATGGTGTTCGTTGTACGGTTGAATCAACTGGTGGCTCGGTATACAACATCAATACAATTCGTGCTGGAGAGTTAGATTTAGGTGTTGCACAGTCAGATTGGCAGTACCATGCCTATAACGGAACCAGTAAGTTTGCTGATGCCGGAGCATTTACAGACTTAAGGGCTGTATTTTCTGTTCATCCTGAACCTTTTACTGTTGTAGCTAGGGCTGATTCAGGAATCCGTGACCTTATGGATTTAAAGGGTAAGCGAGTAAACATTGGTAATCCAGGATCTGGACAAAGAGGAACTATGGAAGTACTTATGGAAGCTCTTGGTTGGGATAAATCAACATTTGCTCTTGCTTCTGAACTGAAGTCTTCAGAGCAATCAAAAGCACTTTGCGATAATAAAATTGATGCAATGGTCTTTACTGTTGGCCACCCATCAGGTTCAATTAAAGAGGCTACAACATCATGTGATAGTGTCTTAGTAAATGTCACTGGATCTGCAGTAGATGGACTAGTTGCTAATAATGATTTCTATCGAACTGCTACTATTCCAGGTGGAATGTACAATGGAAATCCTGACGACACAGTAACATTTGGTGTAGGTGCTACAGTTGTATCTTCAGCTGCTGTATCTGAGCATGTGATTCATAGTATTGTTAAAGGTGTTTTTGAAAATTTTGATGCTTTCAAAAAGCTTCACCCTGCATTTGCTAATTTAAAGAAAGCAGAAATGATTTCTGATGGTTTATCTGCGCCACTCCATGATGGAGCAGCTAGATATTATAAAGAAGCCGGATTGATGAACTGGTAAGATAAAAGTAATAATAAAAAGGATGGCAAAGCCATCCTTTTTTTATAGAATATTACTTATGGAAGTTAGCCTAGAAACTGGAATTAGAAGTCCAGAAAATAAATTAATTAGAGACGTTTTAATCTACGTTGCTATGGCATGGTCAATATTCCAGCTATACGTTTCTTCGCCTCTAGTTTTGGAATTTACCCCTTGGATGAATGCCGATGTTGTTAAAAGGGTCCATGTATCATTTGCAGGCTTTTTGGCATTTGTAAGTTATCCTGCATTTAAAGGATCGTCAAGAGCAAGAATTCCATGGTCCGACTGGTTAATGGGACTTCTCATAGCGTTGTCTTGTTTTTATTTGATTTATAATCAGGTATGGGATTCCAGGGCTTTTGAGATGCGTCTAGGGGTTCCAAACTCATCTGACTTATTTTTGAGCATTATAGGACTTCTGCTTCTTTTAGAGGCTACAAGAAGATCCCTAGGGCCTCCACTAATGATTGTAGCAATAATCGCATTGACTTATGCGTTTATTGGAGCAGGTGGTTATGGAGGAGCTTCTCTAAATAAAATTGTGTCCCATATGTGGATTACGACAGAAGGAGCATTTGGCATAGCTGTAGGAGTCTCAGCAAGTATGGTTTTCTTGTTTGTTCTTTTTGGTGCATTATTGGAAAGAGCAGGTGCTGGCAATTACTTCATAAGGGTGGCATATGCCCTAACTGGGCATTATCGAGGAGGTCCTGCAAAGGCTGCAGTGGTTTCGTCAGCAATGACGGGCATGATTTCTGGATCCTCTATTGCTAATGTTGTAACTACTGGGACCTTTACAATTCCATTAATGAAAAGGGTTGGTTTTCCCTCTGAAAAAGCTGGGGCAATTGAAGTTGCATCTTCAACGAATGGTCAACTAACCCCTCCAATTATGGGAACTGCTGCATTTCTAATGGTTGAGTATGTGGGAGTTTCTTACATTGAGGTCATTAAGCATGCTTTCTTGCCAGCAGTCATTTCATATATTGCACTTATATATATAGTTCATCTGGAAGCGCTAAAGTCTGGAATGGAGGGCCTTACTAGAACGAATAAACTCAATAAAGTTGATAGATTAATTGGTATATGCAGTGTTCTAATTGTTTTAGGTGTGCTTGTATGGGTGCTTCCTCCCTTCTTTGAATTCATCAAAGTAATAGGTGGAGAAGCAAGCACATTAATTATTGCATTAATTATGATAACTAGTTATCTTGCACTCTTATATTCAGTTTCAAAAATGCCAAATTTACCCTCTGGAGATATTATCGAAATTCCTGAAGTTGGTAAGACGGTCAAAGCAGGGTTACATTTTTTGTTGCCAGTTATTTTATTAATCTGGTTATTAACTGTCGAACGATTTTCGCCTGAAACTTCAGTCTACTGGGCGACCATGTTTGTGATGTTTATAGTACTTACTCAAAAGTTTTTTTCAGGAATTTTTAGAGGAGAATCTGATATCACTCAACACCTATTCACTAGCTTAACAGACTTAAAATTAGGTTTTGTAAATGGCGCAAGAAACATGATTGGTGTTGGTGTTGCGACTACTGCTGCAGGCATTATTGTTGGTACGGTTACATTGACTGGTGTTGGTCAGTTGATTATAGGCTGGGTTGAATTCATTGCTGCAGGCAACTTATTTTTAATACTTCTTTTTACAGCTATGATAAGCCTTATTTTAGGAATGGGTTTACCGACAACGGCTAATTACATAGTAGTCTCAAGTTTAATGGCTCCCGTTATTATGAGTTTAGGGGCAGCTAATAATGTTGCTATTCCTCTTATAGCGGCTCATATGTTTGTATTTTATTTTGGTATTCTTGCAGATGATACTCCCCCAGTAGGGTTAGCCGCCTATGCAGCAGCAGCAATTTCTAAAGGAGATCCAATAAGAACTGGTATTCAGGGCTTTATTTATGATATGAGAACAGCTGTCCTTCCTTTCATTTTTATATTTAATACTCAGCTACTTATGATTGGAATAGACAGCGCAATTAGCTTTATATCAGTTGTTGTCTCATCTGTTATTGCAATCTTGCTTTTTGCTGCAGCAACCCAGGGTTACTGGATTGTTAAAAATCGATTATGGGAAACCGTTTTAATGTTAATTGTGGCATTTATGTTCTTTAGGCCAGGTTATTTTTGGGATAAGGTAGACCCTCCTTTTGAGAATATGCCAGGCAAGGACTTATTTACAGTGGCTGATAATATGACGGAGGGAGAGTCAATACGTTTTGTAGTTGAGGGTGAGACACTTGAAGGAGTTGAGAGAAGTTATACATTTTTATTGCCTTTAGCTGAAGGTGAATCAGGTAGAGAAAGAATAAATAATACAGGGCTGCAAATAGATGATTTGTTTGGAGACATGGAGGTTGCAATGGTTCTTCCAGGAATTTCAGGAAATCGAGCAATTAATAAACAGGTTGAGTCAATAAAAGTTGCTGGTGTAGATAGTGGATGGGTCATCACATCTGTTCTTCAAGAGAGGGAGACTTCGCCAAAACAGATAGTATATATTCCAGCAGTATTATTGATAGGATTTGTCGGAATTGTGCAATTAAGAAGAAGGCGAAAAATTGTTAACTAACGTGTCATAGATTAATATGAAAATACATAATAATATTGAAAGTTTAAAAACTTCAGCCACTTTGGCTATCAATGAGTTGTCTAAAGAGCTTATTGAAGAGGGCAAAGAGGTTTTTAAGTTTGGGCTTGGTCAATCACCATTCCCTGTACCCAAAGTAATTGTTGATGAGTTAAAAAAAAATTCTCACCAAAAAGATTATCTTAACGTGTCTGGCTTATTAGGCCTTAGAGAAGAAGTTGCTAGATATCATTCAAACAAAAATCAATACAATTATGATTCTGAAAATGTCATTATTGGGCCTGGTTCAAAAGAATTAATTTTTCAAACTCAAATGACTTTAGATTGTGATTTGTTACTTCCAAGTCCAAGTTGGGTTTCGTATGAGCCTCAAGCACAAATAATCAACAAAAAAATTCATTGGATTAATGCAACAGCAGAGAGCAATTGGCATCTTAATCCTGAGGATCTTGACAAGGTATGCGTGAATCTCAAGTCAGTTAATAAACTTTTAATTTTAAATTCTCCAAATAACCCTTCTGGGACAATACATGGAAATCTTGAAGATTTTGCAAGGATTGCAAGGAAACATAATATCATCATTATTGCGGATGAAATATATGCCGAACTAGATTTTACTGGGGAGTATAAATCACTCACTCATTTCTATCCTGAGAATACAATTATTAGTAGTGGGCTAAGCAAGTGGTGCGGTGCAGGAGGCTGGAGACTAGGAACGCTAACTTTTCCAAAAGAGTTAAGTTATATCAAAGAAAGCATAAGAACAATTGCGAGTGAAACTTTTACCTCAGTTAGTGCGCCTATTCAGTATGCCGCAATTAAAGCCTACTCAGAGGATCATTCAGAGTTTCTAGAGCACTCTAGATTAATCCTAAAAATGATTGCAGAATATATTCATAAAGAGTTATCTTCTGTTGGAATAAAATGTCAAAAACCTCAAGGTGGTTTTTACATGATCTGCGATTTTTCGAATATTTCAAATATTGCTTCTAAAATTAATGATGACAAAATTTTGTGTCAAAAAATACTCAATGAGGTTGGCTTTGCAATGCTACCTGGTTCAGATTTTGGCTTGAAAGCTGACAAATTTTTAACACGCATCGCCTTTGTTGATTTTGATGGCTTAGCAGCACTCAAAATTATTAAAGACGATGATTTTTCTTCGAATAATTTGTTAGATATAATTTGTCCACAAATTGTTAAAGGTGTTTCGGTTCTTAAAGAGTGGGTTCAAAATCAATAAAAATTATCAATATTTAATTAATAGTTATTTCAATCTATGAAATACAGAATTGAATCAGATTTCTTGGGTGAAATGAAAATATCTAGTGATGCTTATTATGGTATTCATACCATGCGAGCAGTAGATAATTTTCCAATAGCTGACGTTGCAATTTCAGTTTACCCAAATATTGTAATAGCTTATGCCATGGTTAAACTGGCTTGTGCTAGTGCCAATAACCAGCTAGGATTATTAGATAACGATATTTACCATCCAATAGTCGCTGCTTGTGAGAGGATTATCAATGGTGAGTTCCATGATCAGTTTATTGTTGAAATAATCCAGGGTGGTGCTGGAACCTCAACAAATATGAATGCTAATGAAGTTATTGCTAATGTTGCACTCGAATTAATTGGTAAAGAAAAGGGTGACTATGAAACAATATCACCGCTTAATCATGTCAATATGTCACAGTCAACGAATGACACCTATCCGACAGCTTTATTGGTTGGATTTTTGAAAGAGTATGACCCTCTATTGGAGGCAATCAAATCTCTCTCTGAGTCTTTTCATGCAAAAGGCGTCGAATTTGCCGACGTCATTAAAATGGGACGAACACAACTCCAAGATGCTGTTCCAATGAGTCTTGGACAGGAATTTACTGCTTTCGGTAATACATTGCTAGATGATATTAAAAGGCTTAATGAGATGTCTCAACTATTTTTGGAGGTCAATTTAGGTGCCACAGCTATTGGAACAGGTATTAATAGTCATCTAGATTATCCAAAAATAGCAGTAGAAGCCTTGGCAGATTTATCTGGACTCCCTTTGGTTCTTGCTCCAAATCCAATTGCTGCAACATCTGATACCAGTGCTTTTGTGTCATTCTCTTCTGTTCTTAAGCGAGTGGCTATAAAGCTTTCAAAAATCTCTAATGATTTAAGATTACTCTCTTCCGGCCCAATTGCTGGTTTTAATGAGATCAATCTTCCAGCAGTACAAGCAGGATCTTCAATTATGCCTGGAAAAGTTAATCCGGTAATTCCAGAGGCAGTCAATCAAACCGCTTTTCAGGTTATTGGAAATGATTTGGTCATTACATTAGCAGCAGAAGGTGGTCAAATGCAGCTCAATGCATTTGAACCTGTCTTAGCTGTTAATATTCTTCGTTCATTGCGCTACATGACTAATGCAATGGTCATGCTAAGAACAAAATGTGTCAATGGAATTACTGCGAATGTTGAAGTCTGTGCAAAATATGTTGAACAGAGTCCAGGTATAGCGACTTTCTTTACACCGCATTTAGGTTACAAAGAGTCAGCACGTATCGCTAAGAAATCACTTGCAGATGGAGTTACTGTGAGAGAAATCATTATTAAAGAAGGCTTGATGACCGAAGAACAGGTGAATGAAGTTTTGCATGTTGACAACCTTACAAAACCCAATATTCAATAATTTCGCTATCGTATAACGAGTATTATAATTTCAAATGTATTTATTCTTAGTTTGGAATGAGTACAGTAAGAGTTATTTTCAATAATTAGAGGCAATATTTTGGCTAAGCTATACTTTTATTATTCTGCAATGAATGCTGGTAAATCAACTTCCCTTCTTCAGTCAGCATACAACTATAAAGAGAGGGGCATGACTCCTCTTATTCTTTCTGCAGCAATTGACAATCGTTATAGTGTAGGAAAAGTTACTTCAAGAATTGGTCTTGAAGCAGAGGCGCATCTCTTTCATAAAGATGATGACTTGTTCAAAATTCTTTCTGAACAAAATCTTAAAGAGCCAATTGATTGTGTTTTGATTGATGAAAGTCAATTCCTTAGTAGAGAGCAAGTCATGCAATTGGCAAAAGCTGTTGATAGCTTTGATGTTCCAGTTTTGTGTTATGGAATTCGCACAGACTTTCGTGGAGAGCTTTTTCCTGGCAGTCAACATCTCCTTGCATGGGCCGATAATCTCATTGAATTGAAGACCATTTGTCACTGCGGAAGTAAAGCAACGATGGTGGTTCGTATTGATGAAAATGGAAACGTTATTGAGGATGGAGATCAGGTGGTTATTGGTGGTAATGATCGATACCAGTCGATGTGCAGAAAGCACTTTGCCGAACATATTTGGAAAAGCTGATCGCTAGTAAACAGACTATATGCTATGAGTGAGCTAACTATCCTTTTTTTATTGCTAGGCTCTTTTTCAGGTTTTGTAGCAGGTCTGCTTGGTATTGGCGGTGGTCTAATAATTGTGCCAATACTCCTTTATTTATTAGCACCATCAATTGATCAATCAATCTTAATGCATACTTCAATTGGTACTGCACTAGCGGTCATTGTCTTTACATCTATCTCAAGTCTTTATGCGCACCATCGTCATGGGGCTATTCTTTGGAGAAACTTTGTTAAGCTTACTCCAACAATTTTATTGGGCTCTTATAGCGGTGCTATTTTAGCTAAATATTTAAGCTTTGATTTTCTAAGGGTGTTCTTTGCCCTATTTGAAATTTGTGTTGCTTTAATTATGTGGTTCGGCATTAGCGCATCAGGCCATGCTGATAAGTTATCAAGGTGGGTTTGGTCATTCGCAGGGTACGTTATAGGTTTGATTTCAGCCATGGTTGGGATTGGTGGAGGAACAATGACCACCCCATTCTTGGTGTATAACAATATTCAAATAAAAAATGCAATTGCTACTTCTGCAGCGGTAGGAATGCCTATTGCTATTGCTGGAAGCATTGGTTTTATGGTAGCTGGTTCATCTCAAGTTCTTCAAACTGGCGGCATTGGTTTTGTGAACTTTGAAGCGTTAATTACAATCGCTGCTTCAAGTGTTTTTTTTGCTCCATTAGGAGCAAAAGTGACGCACCTTATAGATAGCAATAAACTCAAAAAAGGGTTCTCAATTTTCTTGGCCTTTCTTGCAGCAATGGTTATTTTATTTTAAATAAAGATTTTCTTTTGAAATGAGTTATGACTCATCACCAGCAAAATTTAAAGCAACTGAGTTTATACAGTAACGCTTTCCAGTGGGCTGAGGTCCATCGGGAAAAACATGGCCTAAATGAGCATCACATGAGGAGCATCTTACTTCAATTCTCATATGACCTAGTGAATCATCTTTTAGCTGCTTTACACATTCACTATTGGCGAGTTCATAAAAGCTTGGCCAGCCACTTCCTGAGTCAAATTTAGTGCTAGATTCGAATAAAAGTGCGTCGCAACAGATACAGTGATAGTGACCAGTTTCACTATGGTTGTAGTACTCACCAGAGAACGGTGGCTCTGTTCCACATTCTTGAGTGATATGATAGGCTTCGGCTGATAAATTATTCTTTTTGTCCATTCGTGTATTATAAGAGAAATTTAAGATCAACATCAATATCTAAAGTTAATATTTATGAAAGAATTTTTAGTCGGTGGCGCAATACGGGATAGAATTCTTGGTATCGCTAACGAGTCAACAGAAAAAGACTTTGTTGTAGTTGGGTCGTCTCCAGAAGAGATGAGTTCATTAGGATTTCGTCAGGTTGGGAAAGAGTTTCCAGTATTCCTTCATCCTGAAACGAAGGATGAGTATGCTCTGGCTCGTATAGAACGAAAGATTGGCAGGGGCTATAAGGGTTTTGCTTTTGATACAGCAAACTCTGTGACTTTGGAGCAGGATCTCTCTAGAAGAGATCTTACCATTAACGCCATAGCTCAAAATAAGGATGGAACTGGAGAATATATCGATCCCTTTGATGGAATCGAGGATTTAAAGCAGAAGAAACTTCGCCATGTATCTGATGCATTTACTGAGGATCCAGTGAGGGTTCTTAGGACGGCAAGATTTGCATCACGACTTGATTATCTTGGTTTTACAGTAGATCCTAAAACTCTTGACTTAATGAGAAAGATGGTCATTTCAGGTGAGGTAGATGCGTTAACTCCAGAGCGGGTTTTTAAGGAGATATCTCTTTCAATGGAGTCAAAGTCACCTTCAGTTTTCTTTGAACTTTTAATGGAGTCAGGCGCCTACCAAAGATTGTTTCCAATGCTGGAAGTTTTTCAAAATCAAAATTTTCAGATGCTAGATGTGCCAGATCAGAATCCTGAAGTAAACTTCGCTCTCTGGCTATCTAATCAAAGCAGTACTAATATTGATTTGCTCTGCGAGCACCTTAAGTGCCCAAAAGATTTTCAGCAAATTGCTGAGCTTGTATCGACATGGTATCAATTTGCATCTGAATTCCTAAATCATAGTCCTCAAGACGTATTAAATTTCTTTCTTAAAAGTGATGGGTTAAGGCGACAAAAGAGGTTTGAAATTATTCTTACCGTTTTTGATAATCTTGGGATAAATACAGACCAAATTGTTCAATTACAAGTTCTACTTAATTCAATAAAGATTTCAGATTTAAAAAATCTGAATATTGCTCATGAACTATTAGAAGAAAGGTTATCAGTTATTACTAGATTTCTCAAATCTGCAAAGTAGATCATAATCACAGTAATCACAGGCATTGGTTGTGGGTAAAACTTCAGCGACCCCTTCTTGAAATTTTTGACTTGTTGAATTGAGTTCTAGCTCCCACTCAGAAACCTGTTCATTCCACTCTGGCATTCTTTTAATCGCTTGTTGACTTAATGGTAGATCAAATTTATTTTTTGTTATTGCCTTAAATTGACAATCTTTGGAGTTAACAGTTGCAAAGGCGATCCCAGCTACTGGATTAGTAATGGCGTAGATTGGAAGTTGAGCCTGATCTAAAGGATCGCCAGTTAGCTGACTTAAATTGACGTTCTGACCTGTTTTATAATCAATGATGAGATTTGTCCCATCTTTCATTTGATCCATTCGATCTATTCGAGTAGAAAATTGAAGACCATTAACATCAACTTTGGACTCTGACTCTGTCTTGATGACTTTAAAGTATTCTCGATTTTTCTCAAGCTTAATATATTCATTAATAATTTTTGTAAGCCTTTCCTTTTCAATTGATTTAAAGTTTGATTGAGAAATTAAATGAATGGCTGAATTAATATGTTTGTTAATTTCTTCCTGTAGTTTATCTTCAGGTAAGTTTTTTAAATCAGAACTAGATGGTATTGCATTGAAAAAATTCTCTAATATTTTATGAACAAGGCTGCCTTGTTCAAGTCTACTGAGACCAATCTGAGGTTCATTAAATTCTTGAATATTTAGTCTACTAACAAAGCCTTTGAAGCTACAACTTATTTGATCTTGGAGGGTGCTGACACCTCTCTTAATTTCAAAATTATCTATCTCTGGCGCAATAAAATCATCCACTAATTCCATTTCTTTTGGTAGCGTTTCATGTACTATAACATTAGGATAATCCTCAAAATCTATATAAGGTGATGGGAGCTCATCGCGATTATTAGAGGTTTTGGAATAGCTAATTATTAGACTGCTACTAAGGTTTAATAAGTTATCAAGAGTTACCTCACTTTCTTTACTGATTAGTGTGAAGCTTGTCTTTGGCAAACAATATTCAATAGAAGTTTTAGGAGGAATGAATAGGGGCATTTGTATTTTTCCTGGAAGGAAGTCGCTAGTCATACTGGAGATCCAAGCATAATCAAAGAATAATCCTTCAGCTTCCAATGAGCCTAATATGTAAATATTAGCAGGACCACTTTGAGGCTGAAATATAACTGCATTCATATGGGCAGTTAAAATTTCTATCACATCTTTAAGAGATGATTTTTTGTAAAATTTCGACATCTTATTAAGGATCAAGCTTTCTACTTGATACTTTTCAAAAATTTGATACTCACTACTTGAAAGGGTTCGATCTGAAGTAAAGCCGCAAAGAAGTAGTATTGAGTTGATTGCGTCTAATGAATCCTCTAAAGCTAATTTATTCGCAAATTCAAGTGTGCTGATTGAAATAAAAATCTCTTT
>JAOGRV010000022.1:0-25181 GCA_028107545.1 Pseudothioglobus singularis (SeqCode)
GGAGTCGGTGGCTGTGTTGCTTCGCAAGAAGGCGATCTCATTCTCAAAAGGGCTCCATACGTTGATATGATATTTGGACCACAAACTCTTCATCGACTTCCAAACATGCTGAATGAAGCACTCAATGAAAATGAAATAAGTATTGATATTTCTTTCCCTGAAATTGAAAAATTTGACCACTTGCCTGAGCCTCACAGTGATGGTGCCTCTGCTTTTGTTTCGATTATGGAAGGATGCAGCAAATACTGCACATTTTGTGTCGTCCCCTACACAAGAGGTGAAGAGATATCTAGGCCATTCAATGATGTAATTCAAGAAGTCGAAATACTAGCGAATCAGGGCGTTAAAGAAGTGAATCTTTTAGGGCAAAATGTCAACTCCTATAGAGGCTTAATGGATGATGGAGAAATTGCGGATTTAGCTCTTTTAATTGCAATCGTTGCCCAAATTTCCGGTATCGAGCGAATAAGATATACCACGTCACACCCTGTAGAGTTCAGTAATCGACTGATTGATGCATACGCCGAAGTGCCAGAACTGGTCTCTCATCTTCACCTTCCAGTTCAAAGTGGCTCAGACAAAATACTAGGGCTAATGAAAAGAGGACACACTGCAATTGAGTATAAATCTAAGATAAGAAATTTAAAGAAAATTAGACCTGATATATCTATTTCTTCAGATTTTATAATTGGTTTTCCTGGTGAAACAGAAAAGGACTTTAACGATACTGTCAGCTTAATTGATGAAATTGGCTTTGATAAATCTTTCAGTTTTATCTACTCTAAAAGACCTGGCACCATAGCCTCAAGTATGCCAGATGATGTAAGCCCAGAAATAAAAAAACAAAGACTTGCAATTATTCAAGATAGGCTGAATGCTAACACTGAAGAGATTTCTATATCCATGATTGGAAGTCTTCAACAAGTTTTAGTTGAAGGTGCTTCAAAAAAAGGTGGGACCTTATCCGCTAGAACTGAAAATATGAGAACTGCTCACTTTGCTGGAAGCAATGATCTCATTGGAAAGATAGTAACAGTCAAGATTCTCGATGGAATTGGGAACTCTCTTCAGGCTAGTTTAGTAGACAATTCAGAGCCTTAGCCATAACTTTGAAAACCAATAATATCGCCCTGCCTCTTTATAGGGCATAGTGCAGTTATATCGGCTGCGTCCAATTGCTAGAGGCTCATTTGGCCATATACTTACTGACTGCAGACCATCCCATTTAAGATTAGCCTTATCCTGACCAGAGACATAGCAAGAAAAATTACTTTTTTCATAGCTGGTCAGCTCTCGAGAGAAGTTAAGATTCAATACCGGCATCAGGTCTCCTGAAAAAATCATTGACCTCGGATCAGAGCTTTCAATCGGCATGGCTAGTGTTTTAACTTTGAGAGAAAAACTATTCATTTGTGCATATGGACCTGACATTGAAAATCTAGGTATATTTAAAAAGTCACTTGTTTGACTTGCAACGCCGGACTGCTGTCCAAAGGCAATGTAACCCTCTGACTTAAGGTACGAGTAAGACGAGTCATCAAACTCCCCATATGGATAAGCAAAAAACTTATCATTTGTGCTCATTTCAGTCGCTATCCTTTCCTGGGCTGAAAGGATCTCATCTTCAATAATCTGAGCACTCTGATTAACTAAATGAAGATGATTAACGCTATGGTTATAAATATCGACCAAAGGTGCCATTTCACGAAGTTGGCTCCAAGTCATCATAGATGCATATTTTTTATCAATAGGGTTAGTAGATACAAAAACTGACATCGGAAATTGATATTCAACTAACAATGGAAAAGCTTCAGTGTAGATTGATAAAAAACCATCGTCCGCTGTAAGACTTATACAATTGGGTGGCAAGCTTTCTTTTGACTGAAGACTACTGATTACATTTTTTAATGGAAGAACACTGTAATCATTATTTTTTAAGTATTCTAGGTGCTGCTTAAAGATCTCTGGTGAGGTGCTCGTTGACTTAGGTCCATCATCAGAGAAACGATGATACACAAGAAGAACGCAGTCATTCTCTAGAGCATGTGAACTAAAAGGAGTATAAATTAAAATTACAACTAAGATCTTTAAGAGAATTTTAGATAGATTCATAAGTTAAATGATAAATTAATTATGAAGCAAAATCATGCAACTTAACATTTGTTTTCAATGGAATTCAGTAAAATATAAATCATGAAATTTACTCTCAATATAAAGCGCTCTGAACAGCTTGTTAATATTTGTGGAAGCTTAGATAAAAATCTAGAAAATTTAGCCACTAATCTTGCTGTAGATATCTCTAATAAAGGGGCTGATTTTAATATTAAGGGTGACAATGCTGACAAAGCTGTTTCTGTCCTTCAAGAGTTATTAATATTGTCCGAAAAGAAAACGATTGATTTTAGTGATATTGATCTCAGCATCAAATCACTCAGTAGTCCAAATGGAGAGGCAAAATCAGTCACAATAAAGACCAGTAAAAAGCATATACATATTAGAAGCGACAACCAGCAAAAATATGTGAACTCAATCATTGAAAATGATGCAGTTTTTGCCATTGGACCCGCAGGAACAGGAAAGACATATTTAGCTGTTGCAAGAGCTGTTGAGGCCCTTGAAAATTCAAATGTAAAAAGAATAGTTTTAGTCAGACCAGCAGTCGAGGCTGGAGAAAAATTGGGCTTTCTACCTGGCGACCTGAGTGAGAAAGTGGACCCATACCTTAGGCCGATTTATGATGCTCTATACGAGTTTATTGGCTTTGAAAGAGTCAATAAATTAATAGAAAAACATGTCATAGAAGTTGCCCCATTAGCGTTCATGAGAGGCAGAACACTTAACGAGTCATACATCATTCTTGATGAAGCTCAAAACACCACAATACCCCAAATGAAAATGTTTTTAACGAGGATGGGTTTTGGTTCAAAAATGGTCATAACAGGTGACGTGACTCAGATTGATTTACCAAATCCAAGCCAATCTGGGCTAACTGACGCAATCAAAATTCTTCAAAATATTGATCAAATTGCTTTTTGTCATTTCGGTGCCCATGACGTCGTAAGACACCAGTTAGTTAAAAAAATTGTAAGTGCTTACGACAAAAACTAAATGAGTTCTCAAAAGAAAATTATAGTGGGTCTTTCTGGCGGCGTCGATTCGTCAGTCACTGCATACTTATTACTTCAACAAGGCTTTCAGGTCGAGGCCTTATTTATGAAAAATTGGGATGAGGATGATGATGATGAATATTGCAGTGCATCAGAAGACCTTGCAGATGCTCAGCAGGTCGCTGACTTATTGGGGATTAAGCTGCATACAGTCAACTTTTCTCACGAATACTGGGAAGATGTTTTTGAGCATTTTTTATCGGAACATAAAAAAGGTAGAACGCCCAATCCTGACGTATTGTGCAACCAAAGGATCAAATTTAAAGCATTTCTAGACTACGCAATGGACCTTGGTGCAGATAAAATTGCCACGGGCCACTACGCCAGAATTGCAAATGAAAATGGAAAATATTTCCTTAAAGCTGGAGTTGATGGAAACAAAGATCAAAGTTACTTTTTGCATTTACTGAACCAGGATCAACTCTCACAAAGCTTATTTCCTTTGGGTGAAATTGATAAAAAAGAAGTGCGTGAAATTGCGAAGAATCAGCAATTTGGGAATGCAGATAAAAAAGACTCAACAGGTATATGTTTTATCGGTGAAAGACCATTTTCAGAATTCTTAACTACCTTCCTTCCTAAAGAAAAAGGCGATATCATTGACCAGGATGGTTCTTTTATTAAACACCATAATGGCCTCCCCTTTTATACAATAGGCCAAAGAAAGGGTCTAGAGATCGGTGGTGGATTTGGTGACTCTCAAGAGCCCTGGTTTGTTGCAGATAAGCTTGTTGATTCGAATAAAATTGTCGCTGTTCAAGGTAATCATCAAATGCTCTACCATAACTCACTTGTAGCAGATGATGTTCATTGGATTGATGAAGAGCCTCTGTTTCCAATCAATTGCAGCGCAAAAATACGGTATCGACAGGCCTCCCAAGAATGTAGTGTCAATATCAAAGATGATGGAACTATACAAGTTAATTTTAGTGATCCTCAAAGAGCTATTACACCAGGGCAATCAATCGTTTTTTACAATAGTGATACTTGTCTTGGAGGGAGTGTAATAAAATCAAGGGCCAATGAATAAATCAGCAAAACAAACTATTGCACTAGCAAGTATATTTCAGTCCTCAGCGCTAGTTCATCAGCTTGCCGTCTCGGGAAAATGTGATAGTCACACGAATAAAGCAAGCCTCAACAGTATTGTGAGTAATAGCGATTCAATAGATGAAATTTTTACTTCGCCTGAGGATCTTAAAATTGGCTTTGACTCCTTAAAGCTTATTCTTGAGAAGAAAACCATTGATATGCATAACGTTATGATCTATACAACAGCTCTCATTAATCTAGAAAAAAAATTAATGAAAAAACCTAAACTCTTAACTCAAATCTCAGAAGAAATTAATCTTATCAATAAGCAAGAGTTTTTTGATATTTATCATAGCAATTCGATTGCCCGACTGGCTGAGCTCTATAAAAACACTTTGGGTAGCCTCAATCCAACCATTATGGTTCGTGGAGAGCAAATATACTTATCAAATCAACATACTGCGAATCATATAAGGGCGCTTCTCTTGGCAGGAATAAGGGCTGTCTCTTTATGGAAAAATCAGGGCGGAAAAACTTGGCATTTGTTATTGGGTAAAAAGAAAACCCTGGAATATATTAAATCTTTGGCAAATTAAGCTAATACAAACAAATGCTTGCATAAATGAAGGTGAGACTCTATAATTCATGTTTTCTTAATTTAAGCATTAATAAATAAATATGGCCAACTCAGCAGGTTCTAAAAAACGCGCAAGACAGGCAGTTAAGCGCAACAAACACAACTCTCAAATTAGAGCAAAAGTACGCACCTTTATTAAAAAGGTTACTTATGCGATTGATGCTGGAGACAAAAAAGAAGCCACGAGTGGTTTTACAGATATGCAAAAAAATATGGATCAAGCGGTCAGCAAAGGTTTAATCCATAAAAACCAAGCTGCAAGAAAAAAATCACGTATCAGTGCCCAAATTAAGGCACTTTAATAAGTTATCCTTAAGGTTAATTTATTGATTACAAAATCATTGATATAATTAAAACCCTCTTTTGAGGGTTTTTTTATATCTAAAATTGATTAATACTATGATTGATGAAAGCGACAAATCTTTATTTAGATCAACGGTTGATTTCCAAAAACCTCTTGATAAAGATAGCCACAAAAAACAAAACCCTCGCAAAATGAGCTCGAGTGCGCCATTTGAAAATTATAGCTTTTTATACGAAGCCAATATAACAGGTTCTGAGGTGATTACTCACTTTAAAGATGGTTTATCGCCCAAAGTTCTAAAAAAAATGAAACAAGGTAATATTGGATCGACTCCATCAATTGATTTGCATGGATATAAAATTGAGCAGGCATGTCAATCAGTTTCTGACTTTATACATTTCCATTCTGATAAAAGATTTATTCAAATCATTCATGGCAAGGGCTATCATTCAGATAATGGACTTTCAATTATGAAATCTCAAGTTGTGCACTACTTAAAGCAACACCCCAATGTCTTGGCTTTTTGCTCTTGCCCTCAAGATATGGGAGGCACTGGAGCAGTCTTTGTGCACCTTAAAACTGATGTTTAATATTGATGAAATTTATAGTGTTTCACACTTTGTAAGATTATGTAAGAATTCAATTGAAAAACACATTCCACAAAGCTTTATACAAGGTGAGATTTCAAATTTATCTAAGCCATCTTCAGGTCACTGGTATTTCTCCCTTAAAGATGAAAATAGTCAAATCAGGTGCGCATTTTTTAGATTAAATCAACGCAAAATTCAGTTTACTCCTGAAAATGGTATGTCGGTTATCATTAGAGGAGTAACCACACTTTACCCTCAAAGAGGTGATTTTCAGCTTATTGTTCAGCAGATGGAGCCAACAGGTGTTGGAAATCTGCAGTTGGCCTTTGATCAGCTAAAGAATAAGCTTCGGTTAGAAGGCTTATTTGACTCTGAAAACAAAAAAGAAATCCCAGAATATCCAGAGAAAATTGGCGTCATTTCTTCATCAACTGGCTCCGTCATTAGAGACATTATTGAAGTTCTTAAATCACGCTATCCGTTATCAGAGATATTACTCTATGATACGATTGTTCAAGGTGAAAATGCTCACCATAAGATTATTAAAGCACTTAAAGCAGCGGATGATCAAAAGATCTGTGATGTATTAATCCTTGCAAGAGGAGGAGGCTCTCTAGAGGATCTTTGGGCATTTAATGAAGAAGAGCTTGCAAGAGCAATATTTGATTGTTCAACGCCAATCATTAGCTCGATAGGTCATGAAACTGATACAACAATTGCAGATTTTGTTGCAGACTTGAGAGCACCAACACCTTCTGCAGCAGCTGTATCTGCAACCCCTGATGTTAATGCCATCCTTTATAATGCCGCAAAACTAAGAAAATATTTACTTGAATCAATAAAGCAATCTGTTGAATCCAACAAATACTCTCTAGCTCTCCTCAGACAAAGAATTATTGATCCAAGTCAGCAACTTCTTCTGAATGCACAAAAACTTGACGACTTGGAGCTCAGACTGATAAGAACCAATAAACGGATCATTGATGAGAACAAAAGAAAACTAAAATTGCTAATTTCTCAATTACAAAACTACTCTGAAAACTTTATAAAACTTCAAAAAAATCAGCTCTCTAATCGTGCGAGTGTTTTGAGCCTTCTCTCTCCACTTAACACTCTATCAAGGGGATATACAATTACACAAAATAAAAAAGGTGAAATTGTAACTTCGCATAACCAAATAAACTCTGAAGAATTGATTATTACTCAATTTCATGATGGAAAAGTTACTTCCAAAGTAGTCAATAAAGAGGATAATTAATTAACTCACTAAACGTTCAATTATGAAATCAAATGTATCATTTTTTCGACGAATTGGCTCAATATCTTATGACCTCTTTCTAGTCTTTTCATTTGTTTTTTTTATTGCTGGAATCATAATCCTTATTAACAATAAAGAGCCAATTACAAATCCGTTTTTTTTCTTTCTAGTTACCTTACCAGTAATCTATTCATATTTTTCAATATCATGGGTAAAGGGCAAACAAACTCTAGGGATGAGGGCATGGAAATTTGAAATTATTCAAGAGGATGGGGGCAATATAACTTATTGGCAATCCGCTATCCGTTTTTTTCTAGCAATAATTTCATTGGCAGGAATAGGCTTTATTTTTCAATTTTTAAACAAAAATAAACTTCCATTTCATGACTATTATTCTCAAACTTATCTAATGACAATCTACAAAGAATTAGATGAGTAATAAATCACAAACTGGTTTAATTGGTTTTATTTATAAAAATAAAATCACCCTAATTCTAATCGTCATTCTTTTCGCTTTAATCAAACAGAACATTATTGATAACAACTTTCCGGGAGTGGTCATTGATAAAGAGAGAGCTCTCAATCAAATAAAGCTAAATAATGAAAATTTAGAAAATGATAATGTCTCTCTTCAAAGCAAAATAGGTAGCTATACTCAGGAAGATTTAAATCTAATCGAATCAAAAGCAAGGTTTAAATATGGACTGATTAAAGAAGGTGAGTACTTTTTTAAAATAAATAGGGCCATTAAAACTGAACCATTAGCAGAAAATGATAGTGCTACTTTATAATTGACTAAACACTAAATTAAGGATGTTCTTGCGGACATGAATAAAGACAAATATTATTTAATCGTTCCAGCAAGTGGTGTCGGCATAAGAATGGGCTCTTCAGTCCCAAAACAATATTTAAAGCTTGAAAATGGCCTGACAATTATTGATCAAAGCCTTAAAACCCTTTTGGAAATTAATCTGATTTCAGGCTTTATAGTTTCTTTATCAAGAACAGACTCTTTTTTTAAGTCTTCATCTTTTTTTAATCACTCAAAGCTTTTAGAAGCTGTAGAAGGTGGCAAAGAGAGGTTCAATTCTGTACTGAACGCATTAAATTCTTTAAATGAATACGCCCAGCCCAATGACTGGGTTTTAGTTCATGACTCTGTCAGGCCATGCACAAAAAAGAGCGACATAGAAAAACTAATCCGAGAGGTTTCAAATGATTCTGTAGGGGGAATCCTCGCAACCAGAGCTATTGATACGGTTAAAGAAAAAAATGCAACTGGTCCAATATCAACTATTGATCGAAAAAAACTTTATATGGCTCAAACCCCTCAAATGTTTCGATTTGGAATCCTTAAAGAAGCAATTGAGAGCGCTATAAAACTCGATAATAAGATTACTGATGAATCTGAAGCGATTGAAAAATTGGGTCATTCAGTCAAAATTATTGATGGCTCTTCTAGTAACATCAAAATTACTTCAAAGGATGACATTGACTTGGCAAACTACTTTTTGAAAAAATTATGATCATTAAAACGGGCTTAGGACAAGATTCTCATCAGTTTGAAAAAAAATCTGGAAAAGACTTGGTTTTGGCAGGTATTAAATTTGACTATCCATTTGGATTAAAAGGTAATAGTGATGCAGATGTCATTTTTCATTCAATCACAAACTCCATCTCAAGCATTACAGGTAAAAATATTTTAGGTGACGTTGCTGATCAACTTGTAAAAATGGGTATAAAAGATAGCGCAAAATACCTTCAAATAGCGCTTGATGATCTAGGGGATTGGAAAATTAATCATATTGCAGTTGCTCTTGAATGCGCAAAGCCAAAAATAGCTAACTATGTCGAAGCCATGAAGGAAAGCATTGCCAATACTTGTCAAATTAATCGATCAGATGTCGGCATTACAGCTACCTCCGGTGAAGGCCTCACCTCGTTTGGAAAAGGTGAAGGAATTCAAGCAATAACTATAATCACTGTTAGTAAATCATGACTTTAATAGACAACCCTACACGATCAAAAATCAATAAAATTCATTTCATAGGCATTGGAGGCTCTGGAATGAGTGGAATTGCTGAAGTGCTTGTCAACTTAGGTTATGAAATCTATGGTTCTGATATTCAGTCAAGCCCAATTACTGAAAAACTTGAAAAGATCGGCTGTCAAATTAGTTACTCTCAAAAGGCTGAAAATGTCACAGGCAAACAGGCGGTCGTTGTCTCTTCAGCTATTAATAAAAATAATCCCGAACTTCAGGAAGCAAGACACCAAAGACTATTGATTGTTCCTAGAGCAGAAATGCTAGGAGAGTTAATGCGATTTCGATTTGGGATAGCTGTCTCTGGAACGCATGGCAAAACAACGACAACAAGCCTTATTGTTCATATAATGAGTGAAGCCAAACTGGACCCTACTTACATTATTGGTGGAATTATTAATGCGACAGGTATGAATGCAAAACTTGGCAAAAGTGATTACCTAGTCGCGGAGGCAGATGAGAGTGACGCATCCTTTCTTTACCTTCAACCAATGCTAAGCGTCATTACAAATATAGATGAAGACCACATGTCAACTTATAACCATAACTACGATAATTTGACTGAGGCTTTCATCAGCTTTACCTCTAACCTTCCATTCTATGGCATTTGTGTTGCTTGTGTTGATGACAAAGGAGTTAAGAATATTCTTAAAAAAATTCATAGGCCAGTTTTAAGTTATGGGTTTAGTGATTCAGCTGATGTAAAGGCTTCAAATGTATCGCAAAATGAAATGAAAATGTCGTTTAATGTAAGCTGTGTGAAGTATGAAAAAAGTTTTCCTATTTCACTCAACCTAATCGGCAGACATAACATCTTAAATGCACTTGCTGCAATAAGTATTGCTATTGAGCTCGATATTAAAATAGATGTTATTCAAAAAGCTCTATCCCATTTTAGTGGAGTATCTAGAAGACTAGACTATCACCAAAAACTTACTATCAACTCAAATAAGACTCCACTATTTGACGACTATGGCCATCATCCAAATGAAATATCTGAGGTCATAAGCACCTTGAGAAATACTTATCCAGACAACAGGTTAGTTGTCATCTTTCAACCTCATAGATACTCTAGAACGAGAGATCTGTTTAATGAATTCGTTAGTAGTCTGTCTAAAGTTGATGCATTAATATTGCTCAATATTTACTCAGCAAATGAAGCCCCAATAAATACAATTAGCTCATCAACACTTGCAGACTCTATAAGAAGAAGAAGTTCAATCGATCCGGTTGTTGCCAAAGATATTGCAGAAATAATTGAAATTATCCCAAATATCGTTACTGAGAATGATGTCATCCTTACCCTTGGTGCTGGTGATGTAAATAAAATTCCACATCAATTAAAAGATCATTTTTGTTAAAAGACTCTATGCTTAAAATTAATGAGCCAATGTCAAAACACTGCTCTCTAAGGTCTGGAGGCGCTACCAGTGAGTTTTTTCAACCCACAAATATTGATGAGCTTTCAGAATTTTTAAAAAATAACAAAAAGCCGGTTCTTCTGGTTGGCTTGGGCAGTAATCTTTTAGTGCGGGACAGGGGCTTTAAGGGTGTCACGATCCATACAAAAAATCTAAAAGAGCTAGCGATTTCAAAAAACTTAATTGAATCTGGTGCAGGCACCTCCTTGGCTAAACTTTCTAGATTTGCTCTCGCGCAACTTAAATATGGAGCTGAATTTCTGAGTGCAATCCCTGGAACTGTAGGCGGTGCTCTAGCTATGAATGCTGGTGCTTTTGGCTCTGAAGTCTGGCAGTACGTCAGCTCTGTCAAAACAATGAGCCTTTCTGGGGAACTCCAAAATAGAACTCCGAAAGACTATGAAATTTCATACCGTTCGACATTGCATCGATTCAAAAATGAATTTTTTGTAAGTGCTACTTTCGACTTTAATCTTGAGAAACAAAATGATAATGTGGGTGAACTTCTCCAAAAAAGAAATTCAACTCAGCCAATTGGCTTGCCGAGCTGTGGAAGTGTATTTAAAAATCCTAAAAATCACTACGCTGCTCAATTAATTGAGGATAGTGGTCTCAAGGGTTTTTGTGTTGGAGGTGCATGCGTATCAGAGAAACATGCAAATTATATTATTAACCAAGATAATGCATCAGCAATGGATATTGAGAATTTAATTACCCACATACAAGAGACAATCAAAGTGAAGCACAATATTGCTCTTGAAACCGAAATAATCATCATATGATTGCGGTTCTCATGGGGGGCTACTCTGCTGAGAGAGAAATTTCACTTCTCAGTGGAATGGCAGTCTATGATGCCCTTTCTAACTCTAAATTAGACTGCTTTGCATACGATCTTACTAAAGATAATCTCGATCAACTGTGGTCACAAGAGTTTGATCAAGCATTTATCGTTCTTCATGGAAGGGGTGGCGAGGATGGATTTATTCAATCTGAGCTTGAAAAAAACAATATTTCATATACTGGATCTGGCTCCAAAGCTTCAAAGCTATGCATGGACAAAGCTGCAACCAAAGATTTATGGAGCAATCATAAACTTCCCCTCTCAGCTTCGATCGTTGCAACAAAAGGTAAGGATTTGGACACAGTTACATTTCCCCTACCTTGGGCTGTAAAACCGACCCTAGAAGGCTCAAGTAATGGGGTTACAAAAGTATCAAAGGAATCAGAACTTGATGCCGCACTTGAAATAGCTTTTCAATATGGAAATCAGGCATTAATAGAGGAGTGGATTGATGGCGATGAATATACTGTCTCAATATTAAATGGTGAAACTTTACCCAGTATAAAGATAATTTCAGATCATGATATTTATGACTATCATTCAAAATATTTCAGCAATAAAACCGAATACCTTTGCCCATCAGACTTAACACAAGAGCAGGAACTTAATCTCCAAAAAATTGCACTAGAAGCATTCAATTTAACCGGCGCATCGGGATGGGGGAGAGTTGATTTTATTCTTGATAAAGATAGAGTTCCTTTTCTACTGGAAATTAATACTGTGCCAGGTATGACATCTCATTCTCTTGTACCAATGGCTGCAAAAGCTTTAAATATAAGTTTTGAAGAATTAGTAATAAAAATACTACATGGCTAAAGAAAGACTCAATCGTCCAAAGCAACAAAAAAAACCACTAAAGAGTGTCTTAAAGAGGGCACTGAAGATCTGCATATTCTTTCTGATAGCTTTCTCAATTGCCTTTGTCGTATATCTTGTGGATCGCTCAAAATTACTGGAGCCTCATATCTCCTGGGAAATTGATGGCGAGCTAACTACTCATGCTCATCAATATGATGATTTAATTAAACCCGTTTTAAATAATAAATACCTGTTAAATTTGAATAAAATTAAAAGTAAGATTTATCAAAACCCATGGGTATTAAATGTTGAAACCCAAAGAATATTTTGGAATCGTATCAAGGTATCCATTAAGAAACACGATGTCGCAATGAGATGGGGCTCTCAAGGCTATATCTCTTCACAAGGTGTACTATTTAAGCCCAATCTGACAATCAACTCGGATGCACCAATTGGATTAGTGTCAGAAGTATCTATCAAAAATTTTTATGATGATTTCGTTCTATATCAATCAATCTTAGATCCAGTCAAAATCTCTACTTTCGAGAGAAACTCAATTGATGAGCTTACTCTAGAGAATAACATTAAAGTCATTCTAGGGCATCAAAAGCAGAATGAACGACTTGAGATATTTGTAAAGTCTTTTGAAAAGTTAAAAAAATACAAAAAAATTCGGACAAGGGGTATTTTTGATATGCGTTATCCTAACGGATTTGCGCTGAGCTATTCGCCATTATGACTGCATAGCATAGAGCCAAACTAATTGATGTCCAAAAAATGGAAAAGAACGTCAGAACGAAATCTAAATAACTATTCCCAATTAATCCTAATAAAGTTATAAAAAGAAATGGAGCAATAAAATTAATTATGAAGATATTCAGTCGAGCTCTAAATGATACTTGTATGCTCTTGTATGGAACGTCATTCGCAATGGATATCAAATTAAGTGAAATGGGTATTAATAACAAGTAAACGATTGGAAATAAGAAAGGAATAAACAAAGAAATTATTTGGCCCATTACGAGAGGAATAGACAAAAGAAGGAAGCGACCAACCCTTAGATTAGGGATAACAATTCCCAATCTAGCAATAGAATTATTCCCTGATACAACTATTCGATAGACATTCATTAATAATGCTAAAGTTGCATAAATAAACATTAATAAATATATTAAAGGGAAGTTAACGTCACTCTCAAGCATGACTTCGGGGTTATATGTAGAATTTATGATATTCATGAGTTCAGGTAGTACGGTCGCCAATGGTAAGCACATTAATATCGGAAAAATACTAGCTTCTAGAAGCTTTCTCCAGTTAGAAAGTGAAAATGCTAAAGTCGCAAGGATAGTTTGGTTTATAGGAATATTGTTCATGATAAATTTGAATTGACTACGTTAATTGTAATGGTTAATTTGTCACCCGGTTGCAAAATATACTCTTCATTTAAGTCATTCCAAGCTCTTATTTCAGATACTTTTACTTTATATTTTTGAGCAATTAGTGAGAGATTATCACCAGATCTAACTGTGTAAACTATTTTTTTATTGATATCAATCCCTGTATTCATTATTTTAGCAAGCTCAGCCTTGTTTCTATTCTCATTCAAAATAACAAGCTCTTTACCAATTGAGAGCGGCTTAGAAGGGACAATTTGATTCCACCTGACCAGTTCATTCACAGTTACATCATGCTTGACTGCAATCAACCATAAGCTATCACCAGTCAACACTTTGTATACTTTTTTCTCTGAATTTTTATTGATATTTAGCCTACTTTTTTCCCTTTGAGCTTCAGACAAAGAATAGTATTCTTCGGATTCCTTTGCCAAAGGAACAATCAGATAGCTGTTTAGCTTGATTAAGTCATTATTAAGCTCGTTAGCACTTTTAATTTGATCAACCGTCGTCTTATAGATTTCAGCAATAAGACTAAGGCTGTCGCCCTTTTTAACCTGGTAACGGGTCCAACTTATTTTGGTTCTATTACCCTGTTTAGCCAAGTTATCACTAAATTGATTGATTACCTCTTGAGGCAGCAAGATTGTATATGGAAGATCTTCGGGCGTCGCCCATCTCTTTAATCCGGGGTTATATGAATAAATTTCCTTGATACTTAAACCTGTCCACTGAGCAATTAATGCGAGATCAAACTGGGAGTCTAGTTGGATTGCTTCCAAGAAAGGTTTATTTTTAATTTTCGTCAGGGTTTGATTATGAAGGGCTGGATTTTTAAGCACAGAACCTATTGCAAGCAGTTTGGGAACATACCTCTCAGTTTCTTTTGGTAAATCCAAGCTCCAGTAATCTATTTTTTTTCCTTCTTTAAGATTTTTATCAATCGCTCGTTGAACCCTTCCTGGGCCAGCGTTATACGCTGCGATAGAAAGCAGCCAATCACCATCAAACATCTTATTTAAATCTTTTAAATAGCTTATTGCAGCCTCTGTTGAGGCCAAAACATCCCTTCGATCTTCATGCCACCAATCATCATCTAGGCCATACATCTTTCCAGTAGAGGGAATGAATTGCCATAACCCCGTTGCCGTTCCATGAGAGTATGAAAATGGATAATAATCAGACTCAACAATTGGCAACAAAGCAATTTCAATTGGAACGCCTTGCCTTTCAGTTTCAGAAACAACAAGGTATAGAAATGGCTTGGCTCTTTTTGAAATTGAGGCCAAATAATCTGGTTGAGTGCTAATCCAGTCGATATGGTTTTGGATTCTGGTATTTAATCCAAAATTAATTTCTTGGTTATTTGCAATATAACCCCAAAGATCATCATCTTGGAAATTTTGACTTACATTTGAATTTGGTGCATTGAATCGAGCTAACTTGTTATTACTATCCACAAGCCCCTGGCAGCCAGATAAAACTATAACAAAGAGTATTAGTGCCGATCTCACTTCTAAGACTTGCTAGAGCATTCTGGAGAGTCAGGCGCCGCCTGACGTTTTTCCCATTCTTTTGGTGTATAGGTATGCATCGCCATTGCATGGATCAATTTGAGTTCATCAACAAAAAGCTTGTTGATAAAGCGGTGGCGATCAATGAGCTTCATCTCTTCAAAGTCAGAACTCACAACAACAATTTTAAAGTGTGACTCTGAAGCTGGGCCTGAATGCTGACTGGATTCATTAACCACCTCGCAGTACTCTGGATTTAAGGATAACTCAAGCTGCCCTTCTAAATGGCTCTGCATGCTACTCATAAGCTGTACTCACAGTTGCATACTCAAAAGAATCAGAAAAAAAGTTCTCTTTCATAAGATTATTTTCAAGGCAACTTTTTGCCGCCGCTTTAACCATCACCGGAGGACCACAGGCATAAACTTCATAATCAGTTAAATTTTCAAAGTCTTTCACTACCGTCTCATGAACATAACCCGACTCTCCGCTCCAAGAACTATCAGGTTCTGATAATACTGGAATAAAATTGATGTTAGAGTGATTTTTACTCCAGTCTGATGGTAGATTTAAATATATATCTTGCTCTGTCCTCACCCCCCAATATAGGTGGATTGTTCTTAATGATTGAATTAGTATTAAATGCTCTATGATTGCTTTTATAGGTCCAAATCCAGTGCCACCTGCAATAAATATAATTGGGCAATCGCTATCCTCTCTAAGAAAAAAGCTACCCTTTGGTCCTTCAATTCTTAAGATTGTCTTTTCTGTTAAAGTATTGAAGACAAAGTTAGTAAACTGTCCACCCTCAACCAAACGAACATGCAGTTCAATTAAATTTGAATTGACCGGTGCATTGGCAATTGAGAAAGCTCTGGGCTCAAAGTCAGGATGCTCAATGTCAAGATATTGACCAGCTAAATATTGAAGAGATTGAGACCCAGGAATTTTTAAAGTAAGCTGAATGACATCATGATTTAAATGATTCACTTCCTCAACCCGACAGGGCATACTTCGGATCTGAATATTGGCAAGAGAGTCTAACTCATCAACTGCAATGTATAAATCACTTTTTGCCTTACATTGACACAATAAAGCTATATTTGCACCCTCTTCTTCGGAGCTAATAGCCTCTGGAGTAACACCATCATATGAAATTTCACCGTTCAAGATAACCGCTTTACATTGGCCACAAAATCCATTTTGACAGCCATATGGAAAATTATAGCCATTTGAAAGAGCGCCATCTAGAACTGATTCTTCACCACTAGATTGAAAGGATTTACCACTAACCTGATTTAAAACTGTAAACATCGTTTAAGTGATACAAATATAAAGCTGATATTATAATGTAGGTCATACAGAATTAAGCCTAGTATTGTTATGACTATTGAGTCAAGTAATTTTGTTTTGTTTTTGATGGGACCTACAGCTTCCGGAAAAACTGAACTAGCTATTGAAATAAGTAAGATCATCGACTCAACATTAATCAGCGTTGATTCAGCGCTAATCTATAAGGGTATGGATATAGGCACTGCAAAGCCTGACAAGGAAACGCTTAAAAGCTTCCCTCATAAGTTGATAGATATTTGCAATCCAGAGGACAGTTTTTCAGTCACGGAATTTATTACTCTAGCAAAAAAATGTATTACTAATGCTTTAAATGAGGGTAAGTTGCCAATATTAGTGGGTGGTACCTCGTTTTATTTTAATGCTTTAGAGCATGGCTTATCTGCACTTCCTGCCTCAACAGATGAATCTCGAAAATACTTTAACAATCTTTTACAAAAAATGGGGAGTGAAAAATTACACGAAAAGTTACAAGAGATTGATCCAAAATCAGCTGAAAGAATTCACCCTAATGATTCACAGAGAATAACAAGAGCACTCGAAGTTTACGATCTTTCGGGAGAAACTTTAAGCGCACTTCAGGGCAACAAAAATCAAAACAAGCTAGATCTTAAAATAAAAAAAATTGTTCTTATGCCTGAACGATCAGATCTTCATATTAGAATTGAGAAGCGATTTATTGAAATGATAAAAAATGGCTTTCTTGATGAAGTTAAATTACTAAGAGAAAATAAAAAACTTAATCTTGATTTAGCCTCTATGAGATGTGTTGGCTATAGACAGGCATGGAATTATTTTGAAGGTATTTATTCTAAGAAGGAAATGGTAGAAAAAGCAATCGTAGCAACGAGACAGCTATGCAAGAGACAGTGTACTTGGCTAAGAAATGAGAATGAAGCTTTAATTTTAAAGGGGCTGGAAACTAATCAAGCAATTAATTATCTTCAAGAACATAATGCTTGAAAACCTCTCCTCTATTGTTAAAATTATCAAACATATCAAAACTTGCGCAACCTGGTGATAGAACAACTGCTCCAGATTCCGAAGCTTCTTTAGATATTTCAACTGCTTCCTTCATTGACTCAGAAACTACTACTCTAGGTCCATCTATATGTCTACAAAAATCAGAACTAGACTCTCCAATTAAGATAACGGTCTTCACCTTTTGACTGATTAATTTAAACAACTCTGAGTAGTCTTCTTTTTTCGCAATTCCACCTAAAATTAAAACAAGATTCGCATACTTGGCATCAAGAGCATTAATTGCAGTTATAGTTGAAATAGCGTTAGTTGATTTTGAGTCGTTATAAAAATCAACTTGGTTTATAGTTGACACAAATTCTAATCGATGAACCAGCCCTTTAAAGCCCATTACAGTCTCTTTCATAACATCGACTGATAAACCAAATCGATACCCCAGAGTCAAAGCAGCAAGAATATTTTCAATATTATGTTTTCCAACTACTGATATATCATTGCTAGACATTAAAAGCTTATCTTGATGAAAAACTTCATACAAATGATCTTTCTCACTTGCAAAAAAATCACAACTAGATTCACTCTGCTCAATTGAAAATAAATTATCTCCAATAATCTCACTAACCTCAGACTCATTGAGATTAACAATATTAAACTTAGAGTAGTTATAAATTGATAATTTTGAAGCAATATAATCACTATAGCTTGAATATCTATCAAGATGATCTGGCGATATATTCGTTATTACCCCAGCATATAAATCCAAATGATTGGTATAGTCTAATTGGTAACTCGAGAGCTCGACAATATATAGCTCAGCATCATCATTCATACTCTCCATGACTGGATTTCCAATATTGCCACAAATATAAGCTTTTAATAAACTTGCAATCGCCATTTCGCCTAGCAATTGGGTCACAGTTGACTTTCCATTTGAGCCTGTAATGCCAATCATTGGCGCTTTCGCATATCTTCCAAATAGCTCAATATCACTAATGATAGAAATATTTTTTTTGCGAGCCCACCGAACAATTAACTCTGATTCAGCTATTCCAGGGCTGATGATGATTTCTGAAATATCATCTAATAAAGATACATTCCATTCTCCAAAATAGAAATCATGCAGTAGATTTTCATTTTTGCTAATTCTCAGCATCGGAGGCTCTTGTCGGGAATCTGCAATCCGAAAAGAAATATTATTTTTATTAAAAAAACGAGCTACTGAAAGACCTGTAACCCCCAAACCTAAAATAAGTTTCATGAAAACCTTGTGTTTTCGACCAAAATTGACTATATTTTACACTTTTACTTTACTATTTTATTATGCCAACAAATGTTCAAACAACTTCTAGTTCGATTGTTATTAATCGCACACTAAGAAACACTTACCAGCTCCTTTCTGCAACGCTCTTATTTAGTGGACTCATGGCTTATCTATCGATGTCACTCAATCTACCATATTTTGGTCTTTTGATAACGCTTGGTGGATATTTTGGGCTTTTGTTTTTAGTCACAAAGCTTAGAAACTCAGCCTCAGGAATATTTGCTGTCTTCGCTCTTACAGGCTTTATGGGTCTGACTCTGGGCCCTATAGTAGGCGCCTATACAACTGCTTTCTCAAACGGAGCAGAGCTTGTTGCTATGGCCATGACTGGAACTGCAGCTATTTTTCTATCGCTTTCTTTTTATGCACTTGTATCTCAAAAAGACTTTAGTTTTTTATCTGGCTTTTTAACGGCTGGCATTGTAGTTGCATTTTTAGCAGGTATCGCTGCGTACTTTTTTCAGATTCCTGCTTTATCTTTAACTGTTTCAGCTGCATTCATTCTTTTAATGAGTGGGCTGATATTGTTTGAGACCAGTAATATCATTCATGGTGGCGAGACAAACTACATCATGGCAACAGTAACGCTATATATTTCTATTTATAACTTATTCTTAAGCCTGCTTCACCTCTTAGGTGTTTTCTCTGGCGATGACTAGTGATAGATAGCGATGGATATCGCGCTAACGTAGGTATTGTAATTACTAATGACAAAAAGCAGATACTCTTAGCAAAGCGGTTTAAACAAGACGCGTGGCAACTTCCTCAGGGTGGAATCGATAAAGATGAAACCGAAATAGATGCTCTCTACAGGGAGCTTGAGGAGGAGGTTGGCCTCTATCCTGCGCACGTCAAATTAATTGCAAAAACACCCAAATGGCTTCGATATGATTTACCATTAGAACATATTAGAAGAAGTCAAAAACCCACCTGCATTGGCCAAAAACAAGTCTGGTTTTTATTAAAACTAGAATCAAGCGATGACAATATCTCTCTTAACCTGCACCATGATATTGAATTTGATGAATGGAAATGGGTTGACTACTGGAGTCCGGTCGATGAAGTCATAAATTTTAAAAGAGATGTATACGAGGATATGCTGAAAGCACTAGCTCCAATACTTTTTGACAATGAGCATAGTATCCCTAATGAACTATCTAGACCATTACAATTCAGTGCTATTAAATTATAGTTGAGATAGACTTTTTTTGATAATTCCGACTGGGGTCATAATGTGCTCTTCAATAAGCTTAGAAATAGCTTTCTTATCTCTCTCAAGGGCTAAGATCATCAGAGCTGCATGCTCATTTTGATTGATTTTTAGTGTTGTTACATTAGATACATTTTCTTTTAACCATAAACTACGATACCTCTTTGATTTTTCAATAAGAGAACTTCTGATTTGAAATAGCCTAGGTGAGTTACATCCAGACACCAAGGCCTCATGGAAGTCACCATGCCTACTTTGCCACTCATTGGTTTCTAGTTTATCTTTTTTACTATATTTATTTAATCTGTGTGAAGCTGCTATTAAATTTGCCTCCCAATAGTCATCACCTTTATCAATAGACATTTCTATGCATAACGACTCTATCTTTGCTCGTGTCTGGTAAATATCTGTCAAGTCTTCAAGTGAGATATCACTGACATAAAAACCTCGCTGATTTTTTGAGACAACTAAATCGTTCGCCATTAGTTGAGATAGAGCTTCCCTGAGCGGACTCGTGCCAACATTATATTTTTCTTTTAATGTTTTAATGTGAAGCTTTTGCTTGGGAAGATACTCACCCGAAATAATGTCATTTTTCAATGAATCCAGTATTTTCGAAGCAGTGTTATCTCTAGAACCAGTCATTTATAAACCAAATTAAATCATTAAGAAATAGATATTTCAGTTTGAATTTTATCACAAATGTAGTTATAATTATAAAATGTCGACATTTTATAATTTGCAATGATTTCACACACAAATAATATTGGATTTAGTTTTTTAAGTCATAAGAGAAGCCCCCGTCTTCAGTTACTTACAATAGATAATGAAGTAATTGATAAATTTATTAAATGTATTGATCATCTCGATGTTCAGTCAATTGAATACAAGCCATTTCTTCGTTTTTATATTGCCAACTGCCTTAATGAACTTACAAAAAATACCCTTGGCCTTTGCTTACTCGATATTTTAAAAAACCGACAAACTGGTGCAGTATTGCTTCAATATGAAAATGACAAAAGTTTAGTGGGTGAACAGTTTATTGATTTTAATATTCTTCTTTCTACAGCTGTATCACACCTTATAGGTCTTCCAAATCTTGATTCAATGTCTGGAAAATTTTATGCGAGGTTCTCTGTCAAGAATGAAGACAACAGCGACAGCTACCTTCGTCAAGCCCATAGAAGAATGGAGCTTCATAATGATGGTACTTACGTTAAAGAGAAAACTGACTGGGTTATTATGCAAAAAATTCTAGAATTAAATGTTGAAGGAGGTGGCTCACTCCTTTTGCACTTAGATGACTGGGACGAATTAGAAAAATTTCATAGTCATCCAGTTGCCAAAGAAGATATTCAATGGGGCTCCCCTTCCAGCAAAAATATTAGCTATAAAACAACGCATCCAATCTTTATTGAAGAAGAGGGTGAGGAGCCCATAATGTCATTCATTGATCAATTTGCAGAACCAGCTAATATGAATCAAGGACTCTATCTATATGAACTGGGTGAATCCCTAGAAAAAGACTCTAACACATACAACATCAATCTTAGTGAAGGAAGTATGTTGATCATTAATAACTATTTTTGGCTGCACGGTAGAGATATGTTTTTTGCAAATAAAGACCTTCATAGAGAGCTTCTTCGACAAAGAGGCGTATTTATTCAATAAAATGGAAATGATAGCTCACTTTAAATAATTAATGAAGCCAATGTATGACTATGTAGTTTTGGGTGGAGGAATAGTAGGCGTATCTACCGCACTATCTCTTATTAATAAATACCCGGACAATAAAATTCTATTAATTGAAAAAGAAAACTCTTTTGCAAAACACCAAACTGGCCACAATAGCGGCGTTATTCATACGGGTGTTTACTATCAACCTGGAAGCCTAAAGGCTGAATTTTGCCGCGAAGGCCTCAAAGAGACAATTAGCTTTTGTTCTGAGAATAATATCCCCTATGAGCAGTGTGGTAAATTACTAGTTGCCACAAATCAAATCGAGCTTCAACGCATGCATGAACTTCATGAGAGATGTAAAGCTAACGAAATATGCGTTGAAGTCTTAGACCAAAAGCAGCTCAATGAGGTTGAGCCTAATATTATTGGCATTGGCGCTCTTCTAGTAGAGTCCACAGGGATTGTTGACTACAAATTAATTACAAAAAAAATGTCTGAGGAATTTGAATCAAAGGGTGGCGAGTTTCTTCTTAATTCTGAAGTAGTTAACTTAGAGGAAGATGAAGAAAAGATTAAGATTATTACTTCAAGAGAATCCTTAAATTCTAAATATCTAATTTGCTGCGCTGGGCTAATGGCTGATCGAATAGCAAAATTACTTAATATTAAAATTAATTTCCAAATCATACCATTTCGAGGGGAGTACTTCAGACTTCCAAATAAGCACAATAGCCTCGTTAAACACTTGATTTATCCTATACCTGACCCAGACCTACCATTCCTAGGGGTTCATTTAACAAAGATGATAGATGGAAGTATTACTGTTGGTCCAAACGCAGTTCTTGGATTCAAACGCGAGGGTTATGGTAAATTTAATTTCAGTATAAAAGATACCCTTCAGTTCTTATCTTTTAAGGGGTTTCATAATGTTATCAAAAAGAATCTTAAATCTGGACTATATGAAATGAAAAATTCCTTTTTTAAGCGTGGTTACTTGAAAGAGGTGCAAAAATACAGCCCACAAATTAAGCTAAATGATCTAGAGCCATACCCTGCAGGCATTAGAGCGCAAGCCGTTCTGGAGGATGGGTCACTGGTACACGACTTTTTATTTGCAGAAAGTAGGCGTTCTATTCATGTTTGCAATGCACCTTCGCCAGCTGCAACCTCTGCAATCCCTATTGGAAAATACATCACCCACAAAGCGACAGAAGCTTTTAAAGAACTATCTTAAAAAAAACTGCCTTATTGTTTCAGCAAACTGGCTTGACTGGACACTATCTGGCTCTGCTTCGAGCTTCAAAAGCGCAGGGTCAACAAACTCTTTGGGTATCGTAACGTCTCTTCGTGCTGTCAGGAGTGCTTCAATAAAATCAACTAAGAACTCTGGGTGAGCCTGCATTGTTAAGACTTTGTCTTTAATATAAAAGCCAGCATTTTCACAAAAATCAGATTTAGCATATATCTTAGCACCCTCTGGAACCTGAAGAACCTGATCTTGATGGCAGATGTTCAGAGTTAACTCTTTTGGCAAATTATCCATATAGTCTGTCTTATTATTAATTTCATAGGTATGCAGACCCAAACCCCAGCCCTTAATCGATTTCTCAACATGGCCGCCAAGCGCTTGGGCGATCAGTTGATGCCCAAAACAGACCCCAAAAATAGGTAAGCTTGCTTGATAGATATCATTAATTAACTGACTCACAGTTGGTATCCAAGAGTGCTCCTCGTAGACTCCATGTGGAGAGCCAGTAACAATCCAGCCGTCGCACTCTAAATGGTTTTTAGGAAATACAGAATCAAGAATATTAAATGTCTTAAACTCAAATACTTCCTCTTCCGAGTTGATAAGTGAAATAAGCATTTCAGCATATGTTCCATACTTTTCAACTAAATCATCAGTCGCTCTTCCTACTAACAGTATTCCTATTTTCATTATATTTATTGATTTGGTTTATTTGTCTTGGCTTCTTTTTTGTTTTGCCCTTAGTACCAAATAGTCATGAGCAATCGTGGCGGCTATAATTGCAGTTATATCAGCATGATCATAGGCAGGAGCCACTTCTACAACATCAGCACCTATAAATTTCAAATCTCCCAAGCCTCTAACAATTCCCAAGGCTTGCGCAGAGGTTAGTCCACCAGCAACTGGTGTTCCAGTTCCAGGGGCATAGGCTGGATCAAGGCCATCTATATCAAATGTAAGGTAAGCAGGACGATCCTTGACTGTCTCAATAATTTTTTTGATGACTTGATTAATTCCATTCTCATGGACCCATGGTGCATCTAGAATTTTAACGCCTTTGGTATTACTGTTATGAGTCCTAATTCCAATCTGTATAGAATGCTCCGTATCAATTAAGTTCTCTTTAATGGCTCTCGAAAACATCGTTCCATGGTCAAGCCTTCCATCTTCATCAGGCCATGTATCTGTATGCGCATCAAAATGCACAAGTGCGATAGGGCCATGTTTTTTTGCGTGAGCCCTTAAAAGAGGATAAGTTACAAAATGATCTCCGCCAAAAGTCAGCATTTCAACTCCAGAGTCTAATATAGTATCAGCATGATTTTCAATTTCAGACACAATGTTTCCATGAAAGCCGTAGTCTAGCTCACAGTCTCCATAGTCTGTAACAGCTAGGGTTTTAAATGGATCAATACCATCTGGAAAAGCCAACAATTCTGCAAGCTGTACTGATGCCTCTCTTATTGCCTTTGGACCAAATCTAGCGCCTGGCCTGAAACTAGTTGCAGCGTCATATGGGATGCCACTGACTGCTATATCGACACCCTCTAAATTTTTTGTATATTTTCTTCTAAGAAAGCTTAGAGCGCCGCCATAGGTCATTTCATTAGCCCTGCTATAAAGACTTTTTCTAGTGAAGGCTTGGTCAGTCTTCATATCTTCAAAATCATCAATACTCATGCAATTCTCTTTTTTAAATAAACAAGGCTATTATATTCTGTCCAACAACGAGTAGTAAAGCATACCAATTTTCATACTAGGATTTCGTAAAAACCGGCCTCCTGGAAAGCTTGGCCTTGGAATTTTAGACATAATATCAAATACTTCTCCAGTGCCTGTTATTTTCTCAGATACTATTTTGCCAGAATAGCTTGCTAAAGCAACGCCTTGCCCAGAGTAACCTTGAGCAGAAATAACCTTTTCATTGTGAAGAGACGCAAAGAATGGAAGGCGATTCATTGTAATTGCAAGTTTGCCACCCCAAGCGTAATCGATTTTAATACCCTTAAGAAATGGATAAATTTTTACTAAGGGTCTAGTAACAATGGGAACTATATTCTTAGATAGTTCTTGTGAATAATTCTCTCCACCACCGAATAGTAAGCGCTTATCTGCACTCATTCTAAAATAATTGATTACGAATCTTGAGTCAGCAAAGGCAATATCTTTAGGGTTTATCTTTTGAACCGTTTCATCATCAAGTGGCTTAGTTGCAACAATATAGTTGTTCATTGGTAAAATTTTAGATGTTAAGCTCTTCTCTAAATTCTCAAGATATCCATTACAAGCAAGGACAATTCGGTCAGCTTTAATTGAGCCATTCTTAGTGTTTACCCTGACATGATCATCTAAAACCTTATAACTAGTCGCAGGACTATTTTCATAGATTT
>JAOGRV010000023.1:0-24961 GCA_028107545.1 Pseudothioglobus singularis (SeqCode)
AACTTACAGCAACAATGCTAAGTGCAGAATGCGCTGTTGTAGATGATTATTCTGTATAGTCAACAACGATTAACCCGTTTATATTTGAAATTATGATTTCAAGAGCTGTAAAAACAAATCAACTTGTTAGGTTATTTGGTTTGACTAAGGTCCCCATGATTTGGTATTGTCGCCCAAGGGTCATTGAGCATAATGATGAAAAGATTGAAATTAGAATACCTCTTAAAAGAAGAACAAAAAATCATTTAGGAAGCATGTACTTTGGCGTCCTGGCAGTTGGTGCAGACATTACTGGCGGGTTTCTTGCTATGGATCCAATCCAGGAGAGTGGGCGTAATATTGCTTTAATCTTTAAAGACTTTAAGGCCGACTTTCTTAAAAGGCCTGAGGGTGATGTTCATTTCATATGTAAAGATGGACTGGCAATAAAAGAGTTGGTTAATCAAGTTGCGCATTCCACTGAAAGGCATAACTATACATTGAGTATTGAAGCTTTAGTACCATCTATCTCCTCTGATGTAGTCGCAAGGTTTGAGCTTACACTTTCCTTAAAAGACAAAACTTAAAGTATGCATCAAAATCTTATCAATAATGACCCTCAAAATGCTAATATCAAGCCAGCGTTGCTTGAGTTATCTCAATTTAAACTTGCGCTTATAATCACCATTATTTGTGTACTATTTTTTCTAATTATTCAGCCAAATCTAATGAAATTTTTGTTATTTTCATCGCCCATGTTGTGGGAGTGCATGTAGTCTAGATTCGCAATATAAAAAATTTATAAAATCCTTATTTTTGATAGGGTTTATCTGTGATAATTCACTTTTGAAACTATAGGGTAAAGTTAATGGTTTATATTGATTTAGCTCCCACGGAGCTTATTAGTGAGTCATTGAATCGAAGTGAGGGTTCTCTCACAAATAAGGGCGCTTTATTAGTTGAGACTGGAAGCCGATCTGGCAGAAGCCCTAACGATCGTTTCATTGTTGATGAGCCTTCGTCATCAGAATTTATTGAATGGGGTAAGGTCAATAGACCTTTTTCTGAAGAAAATTTCAACGCCTTGTGGACTAAAGTTGAGAATCATTTGTCCAAAAATGACTCCTTCAGATCACACCTTCATGTAGGTGCCCACTCTGAACATTACCTTCCAGTTGAGGTCAATACGGAGACTGCTTGGCAGGGCTTGTTTGGACGAAATATGTTTATAAAGCCTGATACCTTTAACCCAAAGGGTAAAGAGCTGTGGACTATTCTGAATGTTGCATCCTATGTCTGTGATCCTCAATCAGACGGCACAAATTCTGATGGCGTTGTTGTTATTAATTTTGCTCAAAAGAAGGTCTTACTTGCTGGAATGAGATACGCAGGTGAGATGAAAAAAGCAATGTTTTCAGTACAAAACTTTTTACTCCCTGAAAAAGACGTTTTACCAATGCATTGCTCTGCAAATGTTGGAGAAAATGGTGATACAGCTTTATTTTTTGGTCTATCAGGAACTGGAAAGACGACCCTTTCAGCTGACCCTGAGCGTTATTTGATTGGAGACGATGAGCATGGCTGGTCCACAGGTTCAGTGTTTAATATCGAGGGCGGTTGTTATGCAAAAACCATTAACCTTTCCCAAAAAAATGAACCTATTATTTGGGATGCTATCCATCATGGCGCCATTGTTGAAAATGTAAAAGTTGATCACAATGGTCTAGCTGATTATGACGATACGACTATTTCTGAGAATGGACGTTGTTCTTATCCATTAGAGCATGTTAAAAAACGTGTTAAAGAAAACTCAGCAGGCGAACCAAGGGTTGTTATTTTCTTAACCTGTGATGTATCTGGAGTGCTTCCACCTGTCTCAATTCTGAGTAAAGAGGCGGCAGCTTATCATTTTCTTTCAGGGTACACTGCGCGAGTAGGCTCAACAGAGCTAGGCGCTGAAGCTGGCATAAACCCAGCCTTCTCGTCATGCTTTGGAGCGCCGTTTATGCCAAGATCGCCAGGAAGCTATGCCAATCTGCTTATTAAACGACTTGCAGAGTTTGATACTCAGGTTTACCTGGTGAATACTGGTTGGACTGGGGGCTCTGGTGCTCCTGGAGGATCTGGATCGAGATTCCCAATCCCGGTCACTCGGGCAATAGTCTCAGCATGTCAGAGCGGTGATTTACTAAATTCAAAGGTCAGGCATCTTGACGATTTAAATCTGGATATTCCTTTATCAATACCAGGAGTAGATGATACTTATCTCAACCCGCGTGATACCTGGGAGAATAAGTTGGACTATGATAATGAGTCATCAAAACTTGCAAAGTTGTTTTCTGAAAACTTTAAACAGTTTAATGTTGATGAGTCAATTATTGCTGCAGGACCTATAGAAGTTAGTAAATAAAATTCTGTATAAGTAAAACCATAACTGCAATGATAATGGCAGCAATGACGACTGGTGGGGTGTTTTTCATAAATGAATTATAAATATTCTTTCTGTACTTTTTCATGTAAATAACACCTTTTAGTCAAAGATTTTCTATATTATTTTATGGCTTAAATCATTTAATATTCGAAGTCATAATGGCAATCAAAGCGTTTTCACGTCCTTTCACACAGCAAGAGTCAATTAGCCAAGAGGCCATTGATGCTGCAGTGGAGGTCCTTAAGTCTGGCAGACTTCATCGATATAATACCGTTGAAGATGAGCTTTCAGAGGTTTCCCTTTTGGAGCAAGAATATGCTAATTATCAGGGATCAAAATACTGTTTAGCGTGTGCGTCAGGTGGTTATGCTATGAGTGTTGCCCTCAGAGCAGCAGGCCTTCAGCCTGGAGAGAGTGTCCTGACAAATACTTTTACTCTTGCGCCTGTTCCTGGCTCAATTTCTAATGCGGGCGGAAAACCAATTTTCATAGAGATTACAAAAGACCTTGTCTTAGATCTAGATGATTTATCTAAGAAAGCCAATTCAAGTGGTGCACGTTTTTTACTGATCTCTCATATGCGTGGTCACCTTGTTGATATGGATCAGTTAATGAAAATTGTCAATGAAAATAATTTAATACTTATTGAGGATTGTGCTCATACTATGGGTGCCCAATGGGGTAAACAAAAGAGCGGTAATTTTGGGCTTGCTGGTTGCTTTAGTACTCAAACCTATAAGCATTTGAATTCTGGTGAGGGCGGACTCTTGACATCAAATGATGAGGAGTTTATGGCCCGTGCAATAATATATTCTGGGTCCTATATGCTTTATGAAAGGCATGGGGCCTCTCCAAAGACAGAGGTATTTGAAAATATTAGGCTTGAAACGCCAAACTATTCAGGGCGCATGGACAATCTCAGGGCCTCCATTCTTAGGCCGCAACTGGGTAATCTAGATAATAATGTTGAGCGTTGGAATGAGCGCTACCAGTTAGTTGAGAGTAAGTTAAGACAAGTTAAAGGAATTGAGGTGCCAGTTCGTTTTGAAGAGGAAAGATATGTTGGAAGCTCAATCCAGTTTAGAATTCCAGGAATTTCAAATCCTGAAGCCAAAACGTTTATTGAGAGCAATAAGAAGCTGGGTGTTGAGCTGAAATGGTTTGGAAATGATGACCCAAATGGGTTTACAAGTAATCACAAGAGTTGGAAATATGTAAGCTCCCAAGAGCTCAAAAAATCAGATGAAATCTTGTCTTGTTTATTTGACTTAAGGTTGCCGTTAACGTTTTCTCTTGGTGACTGTTCTCACCTGTCAGAGGTTATTATTGATTGCGCAGATCGGCTTCTTGATCAGTAGTTATCCTTTTTTGAAGAGCCAGATTGCCTCCAGCAATCCATCCAGAGGTCCATGCGCTTTGAAAGTTGAATCCTCCAGTGATACCATCAATATCCATCACTTCACCAGAAAAAAATAATCCAGAGCAAATTTTACTTTCCATTGTTTTAAGATTAATTTCTTTGAGGTCGACGCCGCCGCATTCGACAAACTCTTCTTTGAATCGACTTTTTCCAAGAATACAGAGTTCACAGTGAATCAAATTTTCTATAATTTGATTTAATTCATTTTTGCTAATTTCAGACCAATTTTTTTCTTTTGAAATTGAGCATTTAACAAGAAGCTGCAGCCAAAATCTTTTGGTCAGGGCTTTTGGATAGGCATTACCAATTGAGGTTTTAGTGTTGCTGTTTTTAATGTCTTTTAGAAGGTTTTCAGCATCACTCAAATTTTCAATGCTTAGCCAATTTACAATAATTTTAGCTTTGTAGTCAGCATGCATCATTTCACGTGCAGCCCAGGCTGATAGCTTTAAGAGGGCAGGACCACTCAAGCCCCAGTGCGTGATCAGTAGAGCGCCAGTTTCAACAAAGGGCTTTACGTTTTCAATGTTAAGGGTTAGTGTTGCATTAGTAAAAGAGGTGCCGGATAAGTTTTCTAAGACGGGGTCGGCAATTTTGAACGTGAAAAGAGATGGAGCAATCTCCGTTATTGAGTGGCCAAGAGATTTTGCAAGATCGTATCCTAATGGTTTGCTACCAGTTGCAATTAAAACTGAATCAGCTATGAATGCCCCATCCTTATTGATAGATAAAGCTATTCTTCCATTCTGAAGTTTATTTATAGAGGTAACATTCGTTTTATTTTGTAATTTAACTTTGTGTTTATGAGTTTCTTTGAGAAAGCAGTCAATAATGGTTTCTGAGTTATCTGTTACTGGAAACATACGCCCGTCACTTTCATGCTTAAGGGCAACTCCACGATTTTCAAACCATTCGATGGTATTGGATGCATGAAATTTTTGTAAGGGAGAGAGGAGTTCTTTCTGTCCACGCGGATATTTTAGGCTAAAATCTTTGATATCAAAAAGATGATGAGTTACATTGCAGCGACCACCACCTGAAACTCTAACCTTTCTTAAAAAACTTGAGGTTGCTTCAAAGACGCAAACATTAACATCAATATCTTTTTCTTTGGCAATTTCAGCGCAGCGAATCGAGGCAAAAATTCCACTTGCACCTCCTCCAATGATCGCGATGTTTTTCTTTTTTGTTGGGCTCATTGTAATTGAATATTAATTTGATGATCCCGAAATCATTAATTCAGTACCACCTTACCATACCAATAATTCCTGCTGTTGCATAAAAGAATTGAAGAAAGAGAATTCCTTTATGTTGACCTAAGTAAGCCCAATAGCCTATGGAGATGGCTGAAATAAGAAGTAAAAGAAAACCAGCAAATTCAACGCCAACATTCAACGCCACCATCATCGAATACAAGATTGCTGTAATCACTCCAAACCATTCAAACACTTTACTTTTCATAATAACTCCTTCTAAATTAATTCAGTTGAGACAGCCAGAACTGCAATAGCTAAAAGAGCAAGTGTTTGCAGAACCAATAGTGCGATTGATTTTCCGCCCAATTCCATCATTGATTTTAGAGAAGTTGTTACTCCGAGACCTGCAATCGCGAATACTAAGGACCACTGTGAAACACCAGCAAGGAATTCAGAGAGGATTGAAGGTATAAAACCAATGCTATTGATTACTAAGCACATTGCAAATGCAAGTGCAAACCAAGGGAAGGCTTTAGGGCTGATATTGCTAGTAGCATCGCCTCTTTTCAATAAAATGGCTATCACAATCACAATGATAGGTAGCATTGAGATTCGAAGCAGTTTAATAAATGTGGCTATATCTCCTGTCTCATTCGATACAGCATAACCAGCACCAACAACTTGGGCAACGTCGTGAATCGTTGAGCCGATTAGAATTCCAATTTCAACCTCACTAAACTCAGCCATTGAGAAAAGGATAGGGTAAACAATCATTGCAATCGTTGATAAAGAGGTTACACAGACAACAACAAATAAGGTGTCACGATGTCTGTCTTTCCAGTTTGGAAAGACTGAGGCGACAGCGAGTGCTGCAGCAGCACCACAAATTGCAACAGCGCAGGCAGTTAAAAGTGCAAACAGATGTCGTCTCCCCATCAATCTTGCAATAAGCCAGCTGACACCAATAGATGAGAGAACTAGAATAGGAACAAACAAAAGAGCGTTTGATCCAAGCCCTAAAATTTGATCAAGTGTGACTCTGAAGCCTAATAATGCAACACCAAAACGCAAAATCTTTTTACTTGAAAATTCAATGCCTGGAGCGCAACGCTCATCACTTGAGAGAAAGTTAAACGCTATTCCAATGAGAAGAGCAAACAACATGACTGGTGCTTTGTAATGAAGACTCAAAAAGCCAGCCGCGGCAGCAATAGTTCCAACAACAATTAGCCCCGGCGAAAGAATATTAAGTCGGTTCTGTATGTTGAGTAATGGTAATTTCATATTATCAGACGCTATGACAGATCATTAAAAGATAGGTTATCTGTCACAAGTATAGCACTGCTGAAATCATTATCCTTTGCAAACGCTCCTGGAAAACCAATACACTTAATTGAGGCTGCTAATGCTGACTGCATACTGACTTCAGTGTCCTCAATAGCAACACAGTCCTCTGCTTGTAAGTTAAGCTCTGAAAGGGCTTTTAGATAGATATCAGGCTTTGGTTTTGTATTTGAAACCATTTTGTCATTGCCAATGAAGCTGAAAATACTTCTATTGAGTTGGTTCTTAAGTGCTTGAAAAACAGCATCTACATTGTCTGTGGAGGTGCTAGTAACAAATGCTAGCTTTATTCCATTATCAAGCGCTTGATCTATAAGGTTGACTACACCAGGGCGAAGCAAGACATCTCCACTAACCATAAGATCATCAAAGATTTTAGTTTTTTCGACATGAAGTTTTTTTGCATCCACTTCAATGCCTTGATGAGCCGCAAAGTCTTCAATTCTTTGACGACCGCCAGATTTTTTTAGTAAATCTTGATATTGCGCTGGACTCCAATTCCAATCAAGTCCATTTTCTGAAAATGCTTGATTGAATGCATTTCGTTGAAGTTCTGAAGTTTCAATAAGTGTTCCAATTGATCCAAATAGGATTGCTTTGTAATTCATTGTTATGCCCTTAAAAAGTTTATAGTTATATACTGGAGTATTGCAGTGTCTATTTTTTAGATACACAAAAATGCAGCATTTTAATTAAAAATGCTTTTATCGCAAGATAATCTTGGGGGAGGTGGTTAGGAAATTAAAGCAATTTAAAAAATATTAAAGTTAAGAGAATTTTATTCAAAGGTTATTTTTTTTGATAACAATTTGAATTTGCGCAAGTGCATTCCAAGCAGTTTGATCTACTGGCTTTCCAGATTTTTTATTACTTTTGACCCAAAAATTATCTCTCAAAAATTGAAAAACAAGTTCAGATATAAATCTTTTAGCCTTAGTTTTACTATATCTCCATTTGTATATCTTTCTTGATCCTCTTCCAAGACGTTTTCCAAGAAGGCCATAGTCATAGTTCAAATCTTGAATCTCTGCACTAACTATTGACGAATTGGGAAGATTTCTTGCCAAATCATAAATATCAAATGAAACAGGAGACCAGCTTTCTTTAGTTTGAAGTCTAAAAGATGCCCGATGTCCTTCTCCACAAGTAAAGCTTGGCCATATTTTTTGCTCATAAAGATCTTCATGAGGAACTACAGTCACCATAAAGCCTCCAGGCTTTACTAATGCCCACCATTCTGAAAAGGCCGCAGGAATATCTCTCATATGCTCGAGACAATGAGAGCTATTCACACAGTCATAAGCTTCTTTTTCTTTATATTTAAGAATATGCTGAGCATCCCCATCCTTTAAGTCGAATACTTCAGCATGCTCAACTACTGGATCATTGCCACCACCAATATCTATGACATTTCCTTGCAGGTAATTTAGAAAAAATTCTTCTTTACGAACTTGGTTAGTTTTTGATGACTCTTTCATTAATTATATTAATAGATTTATTTTTAAAATAATACCATCTATATTAAAGCATTTTAATATAAGGAGTTTGGTGGTGATGGGGAACATTGAACTCACTCCTTAAATCACTGGTAGTAAAGGATTTACTATTTGCAATCTAAAATTATATACTCACATATATACTCAAATAAAATTGCTACCTAATTAATTACATAATAACTAATTAATATCTATTCCTATGTAAGTCATTGATTTAACTAGAATAATATTCTATATATTCCATATAGGTAGAAAAATCTACCATCCCTCACATATATATACAGACTTTGAAGGCTATGGGGGAGAGGCTCATTGAACTCGGCTAACTATTAATAATACCTCCCTCACAGATGAAACGAAGTTTGGACTTTAGTTCAAGTTGACTATAAAATGAACTAAATTAAATCTTTTAATACACTTAATGTCAGAATCAACCAGCTATATCGCTGCTGAAAAGTCATCACCAAAATCCTTTGGCATAGTTTTCTCATTTGTATTTCTAATAGTTAGCTTGTATCCTTTGATCAATTCTGAAGGTATTCGCCTTTGGGCGGTAATCGTATCAGTTGTATTTTTACTATTAGCTTTTGTGTTGCCCAATGTGTTGTCAACTCCAAATAAGCTTTGGTTTAAGTTTGGTATATTGCTTGGCTCTATAATTGCGCCGATTATAATGGCGCTCGTGTATTTTTTAACTGTTCTACCTACTGGGCTTATTATGCGTCTTTTGGGCAAGGATTTGCTTAAGCAAAAACTAGATAAAAATGCCAAGTCATATTGGATAGAACGCAGCGAGTCCATAGGCTCAATGAAAAATCAATTTTAGGAGTTTAAATTATGTCTTTTATTAGAGAATTGTGGCGATTTATGCGCATTAGAAAAAAGTTTTGGCTGCTTCCTATTATGCTGATGATGGCATTATTTGGCGGCTTGATTGTGTTAAGTCAAGGCTCTGCTGTAGCGCCATTTATTTATACTTTATTCTAAATAATGACTGCTATATTAGGTATTTCAGCCTTCTATCATGATAGCGCCTCAGCATTAATTATTGATGGTGAAATTATTGCTGCAGCTCAAGAAGAGCGCTTTACTCGTAAAAAACACGATCCATCATATCCAACTAATGCCATTAATTATTGCTTATCAGAGGCGGGATTAACATTAGCACAAATAGACTACATTGCTTTTTATGATAAGCCTTTTTTAAAATTTGAGCGCTTACTAGAAACTTATGTTGCCCTAGCTCCAAAAGGCTTTCAATCGTTTAGAATATCAATGCCAATATGGTTGCGTGAAAAGCTATTCTTAAAAGATATGCTAATCAAAGAAATTAAAAAAGTTGATAAAAGCTTTAATGCTGACAAGATGATGTTTAGTGAACACCACTTTAGTCATGCTGCTAGTGCATTTTATGCCTCACCGTTTGAAGAAGCGGTTGTTATTACGCTTGATGGTGTAGGAGAGTGGGCAACCACTACTGTAGCTATTGGCAAAGGGCATGAGCTTAATGTTGTAAAAGAGATTCACTTTCCACATTCTTTGGGATTGCTTTATTCAGCATTTACTTATTACACAGGCTTTAGAGTAAATAGTGGTGAATATAAAGTAATGGGTCTAGCACCTTATGGTGAGCCTAAATATAAAGACTTAATTTTAGATAAGCTAATTGACCTCAAAGAAGATGGCTCATTTAGATTAGATCAGTCTTATTTTAATTATGCAACAGGCCTAACAATGGTTAATCAAAAGTTTGCTGATTTGTTTAGCAAGCCAATTAGAAAACCTGATACTGACAAATTAACCCAGTTCCATATGGATATTGCTGCATCAGTTCAAGCTGTGACTGAAGAAGTTGTATTAACAATGACTAGGTCACTAGCAAAAGAATACAATATTCCAAACATTTGTTTGGCTGGTGGTGTTGCACTTAACTGTGTAGCCAATGGTAAGATATTAAGAGATAAGGCGTTTAAAGATATATGGATACAACCCGCATCAGGAGATGCTGGTGGTGCATTAGGTGGCGCATTGGCAGTATGGCATAAAGAGCTTAATAATCCAAGAGTAGTTAACCCTAATGATGCCATGCAAGGCTCATACCTTGGTCCAGCATATGAGCAAGATTTTATTGAGAATGAACTATCAACTTGTGGCGCTAAGTTTGAATCAATTAGTGAAGATGATATGATTGAACAAACTGCACAAGCACTAGCAGATGGTAAAGCTGTTGGCTGGTTTCAGGGCAGAATGGAGTTTGGCCCTCGATCCCTTGGAGGGCGTTCAATACTAGGCGATCCTCGATCAGAAAAAATGCAAAAGACACTCAATCTTAAAGTTAAGTATCGTGAAAGTTTTAGACCATTTGCCCCTTCAGTATTAAGAGAGGATGTGTCTGAGTGGTTTGAGGCAGATTATGATAGCCCATATATGCTTTTGGTTGATGATGTTAAAAAAGACAAACGCATAGAAATGACCAAAGAAGAAAAGTCTTTGTTTGGTATTGACAAGCTTAATATTAAACGCTCAAGCATTCCAGCAGTAACTCATGTTGACTATTCTGCGAGAATTCAAACTGTGCATAAAAGAACTAATCCAAAGTACCATGCATTAATAACTAAATTCAAAGAAAAAACAGGGTGTTCTGTAGTAGTTAATACATCTTTTAATGTTAGAGGCGAACCAATTGTTTGTTCGCCAGAAGACGCATTTAAATGTTTTATGGGCACTGAGTTAGATGTTCTTGTGGTGGGAGGTTGTTTACTTAGAAAAAAACAACAAGACAATTCTCTTATTAAAGACTATAAGGATAAGTATGAATTGGATTAATAAAAATACTTTTTTTTCATTATTATTATCTCTATCTTCAGTTCTGCTAACCTTTATTGTTTTAGAATTCTCTCTAAGAATCTTTGATATTGGATATGGTAATGCTCCATTAGAATCGAGCCCAACTCTTCACCACTCACATCCTGTAAATTATAAATTTCAAAGCCATAACCCAGCTGAAGAGTATGGTGGACATATGATATATTATGATGAAGAAGGACTATCTTCAGCTAAGCCTTCTAAATCGAAAAATCATGTCAATGATTCATGTCGGATAGCATTCCTTGGCGATTCGTTCACTGAGGCAGGACAAGTAGATTATGAAAAATCATTTGTTGGTCAGTTGGATAGTCAAACTAATTGCATTGTTAAAAATTTTGGAGTAAGTAGTTATAGTCCAATAATGTATTTATTGCAGTGGTCTATTATCGAGAGTAGTTTTAATCCTACACATGTCTTTGTTCAATTGTTTAGTAATGATATGGATGATGATAAGAGCTATTATGCAATGGCAACAAAAGATGAGAGTGGGCGTGTGATTGCAATTCCAGGCCCAGGAGGCGATTGGCTTAGAAAACAGTTAAGAAAGTCATATTTGAATAGTTTTGTGCGAAAAATGCAATTAAAGTTAACATGGATTTACCAGAATTACGAGGTTGATAGGAAAAAAATTGTATCAGGAACGGTCGAAGAAGACCCTAATATTACTGACTTGAGTCGATCTTTTATTAAGAAATTGAATGATAAAGTTGTCTTATCGGGATCAAATTTTATATTATTTGTTGTGCCGTCTAAATATAGGAGTGTCACTAAAAATTATGATGATGGGGTGGAGTTTTCTGATAAATGGAAGAAATTTTCAGAGGAAAATGGAGTTGAATTTGTTGATTTAGTTAAAGAATTTAAAAGAGAGTCTTTAAGTGGAGCTAAATTGTTTTTTGACAAGGATATTCATTTCAATGAATTTGGGCATGATGTTGTAGCTGATGTAATTAGCAATCAATATTCAAGGCTATTTAAATAACGGTGAGATTTTAACTGCCTTTTATAAAAACTTGCAATGTTAAGTTATGCAACCTCCCTCACACATCAAACGAAATTTGGACTTTAGTTCAAGTTGATATACAATCCTAGTATGAAGAAACTACTCCAACTCACACACTTCTGAGGGTCATAGCTCGGGTATGTTAAAGACTTAATCTGTAAGACAAGCAAACACCAAACAAGCTCATATCAGAGCTTAGAAAGTGGGGTAAATTAATTGACTCTCAATCTGATATCTATATTATTTATATTCTAAATAGATGGTATTATCTCTCTATAGAAAGGAACAACCCTACTAGATAGGAATTCAATCTTGTGACTACAGCATCCTTTATTGACAAAGGAAGAATCTCCCTAGTTGCCCTCTAATGCCCTTGCCTTGAAAGTAGGCTATCTGGATACCATTAATCGCACACGCCAACCACAGCGTAAATCTTATCGCCTTTAATTCAGGCGGTTCAATTCAATCCTTTTCTAGGAGAGATAAATGACGAAAGTTTTAAAAGCAAAGCAAGTCGCAGAAGAAATTAATGTAAGTGTTCCTCAAGTTTATAAGTTGGTTAGTTTGGGGAGATTTCCTAAGCCTATCAAACTAGGTGAGCGTGGTTCTGGATGGCTGACATCAGAAATAGATGCGTGGTTACAATCAAGAGTAGATGCAAGAGATGAGGAGGCTATCAATGATTAATGTTATTGATGCAACATTCTCTATCTCATCCGATAAATACAATTGGATATTAAGAGAGAAGAATATAGGCAAGAAAGTTAAGCATCACTTCTTCTCAAATATTAAACAACTGTCTAACTTCGTAGGGGAATACAAGCTTCGAGAGTTCTTAGTGGAAGGTGAGGTTGAACTTCTCGATAAGTCTTCTAAAACACCCTCGTATTCCTCTGTAATGGAAGATGCAATGAGTAAATTAGAGCACTACATTGAGGAGTGTACTAATGGCAAGAAGTAATCATAAACAAAAAGATGGTTTTTCAGGAATACCAAGACATATTATTGAGCATCCATCTTTCAAATCCCTTAGTTATTCTGCCAGCAAGTTATTAATATTATTGGGTTATCAGTACCGAGGTAATAACAATGGAAACCTAGTTATTACCTGGTCACTCATGAAAGGTTGGTTTGGTTCAAACACCACTATGTTTAAGGCTCGAGATTGTCTTTATGAAGCTGGATTTATAGTAATTAATGCTTACGGAGGTCGAAGTGGAAACGGAACAAAGCTGCCTCATTTGTATGCATTAACATGGGCGCCTATTGATCCACTAAAAGGGGATAACAATTGGATGCGTTATTCTCATTACGCTGCTAAACAAGCCCCTTTAAGTTATTGGAAGTCCGGAGTTAATCCTGATGTTAAAACAAAGAAAGAAAGAGATAGTCAATTTAAGAAGGATGTTAAGAAAATTAAAAAAACCAGTATTAGTTATTAAACCTATTAATTAAGAATAGGTTTAAATTCTAAACTTGTGGTGCTTACTAAATAAGCAGATTGACTGTTAATAGGTTTAAAAAATAAATCTATTTGAAGTGTTGTCAGGTTTAAAAACTAAACACCTTAATACTAAGCCATACAAGTAGATTATTTAACTCCTTGAGAGTCTGTCAATACTAGCTTTAAGTTTCTCAACGTTTCCATCTATAGTTGTAGTTTTTTTTGAATCTAATTAAGATTTTTGGAGGTTGCTCAAATAGTTTGACCAATCCTCCATTAGAGGTTTTCTCTCTTCAAGGTAATCTGCTCGGTGGTAAATTCCACTGACTCCAATAATCTTATGATGTAATTGAGCATCTACAACATCTCTTCTATGCTGTGGCAAATGATTACCAATGATTGTTGCAGCTGTATGCCTATTACCATGAGTAGTAAATTCATCAGGACTAATTCCAACTCTTCTAATGGCACGAAGTAAACTTTCAGTACCAATTGGTTTACTTTTATTCATTGGAGAAGGGAAACAATAAGGAGAGTCAACACTCTTATTCTTATGATTAGTGAATATTTCAAAGGTTATATTGCTCAAAGGAACATGATGAATCTTCTTTTTTACTTTCATTGCTTCAGCGGGAATAATAATCAATCTCGCATCATAATCAAAGTAATCCCATTTTAATTCAGCTACTTCACTTGGTCGTAACAATAGATGAGGTACTAGCATTAAAGCTGTTTTGACAGATCGACCACTACTAACTTGCCCTAGCTTTAACAACAACGACTTTAATTCTTGAGGTGTTTTAGCATGTGCATAATGCTTCTCTGGTTTCTTGATGAATAAGTCAGGAGATAGTGATAAGGCAATATTAATTTCAATTACCTCCATAGTTACTGCGTAACCCATCACTCTTGTAATAATGCCTTTAATCTTTTTAACGGTATCAAGTTTCCCTGTGTTTTGAATATCAAGTAATACATCTCTAATCATTCCCAGCTTGACTGAAGTTATAGGTAATTTACCAAGTTGAGGTAATAAATACATATCCCCTCGTTGTTGAGTATCAATTGCATAATCATCTGACCATTGCTTTGACATAGTCTTATGCCACATATCAAACATATCTTTGAAAGTGGGCGCCTCAGAACTTACTTGATTGGTTGGAGCATATTTCTTTGGAGGAATAATTCCTTGAGCGAGTAATTCATTATTACTATCTCTCCATGCCCTAGCGTGTTTAATAGACATAGCAGGATATACTCCACCTCTCCTATTTTTTTCTTTTCTCTTTCCATCTATTTTGATACTAAACCTATGTTGCCAAATCTTAGCTTTAGAGGGGTAGATGATAATGCTTAAATTCCCAAAGTCTTTAAGTGGGTATGGCTTATCACTTGGTTTGGCATTCTTGATTTGAATATCTGTTAGCATAAGTGAGTATATGTAGCTTTAGGTAATTATAGTTTAAGCAATATATACTCGATTATATACTCATTTAGTGTATATGTCTGTACATGTTAGTAGTTTTAGGGAGATGTTAGTAAAATACTACAACCCTTACCAGTAAAGGTTTATAATCAAGTAAAGGTTGTTGTTAAGGGTGTTGCAGATATGATGTTTGGTGGAGATGGGGGGAATTGAACCCCCGTCCGAAAACCTTCAGTCAAGAAGTCTACATGCTTAGTAAAGGTCTATTGAGTTAACTTTTTACCACCCGACCCACAGGGATGTAGAAAGCGATTTTAGATTAGGTTTTAACCCTATTATCCTAAAATAATAATAGTGGCGAGTCTGTTAGCGACCGTTATCCTAAAAGTACAGACAACTCCTAAGTAACGGTTAGCATTATGCTGCTAAAGCGTAGTTGTCTTCGTTTGCAACTATTATTTAAAGAACGTTTTTACGAGCAATCTTTGTCCTCGACATGCATCCTTGAAATCCAACTCCTCGTCGAAGCCATGTCATCCCCAGATGAGTACATTATACGCCTCATTAATTGAATTTAGCTAATTGTCACTCTAGCAAATTTTCTTTTGCCTACTTGAAATACAAGAGTCCCTTCATTAGGCGTTAAGTTTTTATCAGTAAGCTTTTCACCATCAATTTTCACAGCGCCCTGCTTAATCATTCGAAATGCTTCTGAGGTTGAACTAACTAGATTGGAGTCTTTTAGGAGGTTGGCCACCTTGATTCCCTTAGAAAAGCTGAATTCATCCATTTCATCTGGAATTTGGTTCTTTGCAAACCTGTCAATAAAGTTTTGTTGAGCTTTAACTGCTTGATCTTTGTTGTGGAAACGCGTAATGATCTCTTCCGCTAATCGAAACTTAATATTTCTTGGATTTTCACCATTATCGACTTCCTTCTTCCAAGATTCAATAGTTTCAAGTGATTCAAAACTTAAGAGTTCAAGATAGCGCCACATAAGATCATCTGAAATTGACATGATTTTGCCAAACATACTATCAGGATCTTCATCAATACCAATATAGTTGCCAAGTGACTTGCTCATTTTTTGAACGCCATCAAGTCCTTCTAAAATTGGCATAGTCAGGATAACTTGAGGCTCCATATCGGCCTGCTTTTGAAGTTCCCTACCAACCAAAAGATTAAATTTTTGATCAGACCCGCCTAACTCTATATCAGCTCTGAGTGCAACAGAGTCATAGCCCTGAACGAGAGGGTATAAAAATTCATGAATCGAAATTGCTTGGCCGCCTTTGTAGCGCTTTGAAAAGTCATCGCGCTCAAGCATTCTTGCAACGGTCTGTTTTGATGCCAGTGAGATCATTTCTGCAGAGCTCATTTTGCCCATCCACTCAGAGTTAAAGGCAATCCTAGTTTTATCCTTATCCAAGATCTTAAAGACTTGATCCTCATAGCTTTTGGCATTTTCAAGGACATCTGCTTTTGTGAGCGGTTTTCGGGTTACATTTTTTCCGGTAGGATCTCCTATCATGCCTGTAAAGTCACCAATCAAGAAAATAATTTCGTGACCCAGATCTTGAAGCTGCTTCATTTTATTGATGACGACAGTGTGCCCCAGATGAAGATCTGGTGCAGTTGGATCCATTCCCAGCTTGACTCTTAAGGGTTTGTTTTTTTCAAGTTTCTTCTTAAGCTCTTCAAGAGGTAGTATTTCATCTGCTCCTCTTTGAATAATTGCTAGTGTTTCGTCTATTGTCATTTTAAATGCTCTCTATGGTCTTATTTGTCCGTCACCCATGACGATGTATTTTTGTGATGTAAGTCCCTCTAGCCCCACTGGACCTCTGACATGGAATTTACCTGTACTGATTCCAATTTCAGCGCCAAAACCATACTCAAATCCATCTGCAAAACCTGTAGAAGCGTTAACCATAACAGAGGATGAATCAACTTCGGATAGGAATTTTTTTGAATTGACATTATTCTCAGTAACAATTGCATCGGTATGGGCAGACCCATATGTATTAATGTGAGATATGGCCTCGTCGACTGAATCAACAATCTTCATCGAAAGAATCGGCGCTAAGTACTCTTCACTCCAGTCATCCTCAGTTGCTTTTTTAATAACATTTGATAGCATCTGAGATTTTTCACAGCCCCTAATTTCAACTTCTTTTTTAATGAAAAGCTCGATTAATTTTGATAGGGCTTCGGAGTCAAAATCTTTATGAACGAGAAGGGTTTCAGTAGCGTTACAAACTCCGTATCTTCTAGTCTTACCATTGAAGGCAATATCAACTCCTTTTTGAGGGTCTGCATCTTTGTCTAAATAAGTGTGACAGACTCCATCCAGATGTTTGATAACTGGCATTCTGGCATTCATACTAATATTTTTGATGAGACCTTTGCCACCTCTTGGAATGATTGCATCGACATAATCACTTGCACTAACGAGTTCAGTGACTGCTTCGCGATCAGTCACCTTAATCAGTTGCACTGAGTTCGGATCAAGTCCTGCCTTTTCGAGACCTTTCTCGATGCAAGAATAAAAGGCTATGTTTGAGTTGATAGCCTCAGAGCCACCTCTGAGTATGATGGCATTGCCAGATTTAATGCACAGTCCTGCAGCGTCAACTGTGACGTTTGGACGAGACTCATAAATCATCCCTATGACGCCCAAAGGAACCATCATTTTTCCAATTTTGATGCCACTTGGTCTTTCCTTAAAGTCAGAGATTTGTCCTATCGGATCAACCAAGGTTGAGATTTGATGAAGTCCTTCAACAACGCTATCGAGTCTCTCATCATTAAGCATTAGTCGATCTAAAAGCGCATCATCAATACTATTGTCTCTAGCAGCTTTTAAGTCTAAGTCATTGGCATCTAAGATAAATTGTTTGTTCTGTTGGATTTGACTGGCAATACTGATTAATGCATTATTCTTTTGATCAGTGCTGGCAATTCTTAAAGTTTCAGAGGCTAACCTAGCCTTCTGGCCAATTATTTTAATTAATTCAGCTATTGAGCCCATTGCTTTTTCCTGATAAAGAAGTAACTACGCCTTGTAGTTCGTCATAAACGTTTAGATTATCCATACCTTTGAGAGAGCGGTCAATACGACCCAGGGTTAGGAGGAGTTTTTGAAGCGACTGGTAGCTATGCTTTTTGAGCGCATTCGATATTAAAGGCTTTCTTTTTTGCCAGACCCTGTGATTACTAAGAACACTTTCAATGGTCTGGTTGGTTTTGAGTTCAATAGCCATCGTCACTAGGTTTTTAATTTCTCGGTAGAGCGATGAGATTAGAATGATGGGTGGGGTCGCATCTTCAACAAGTGATTTAAAAATTTTGTTTACTTTTTCGCTGTCACCTTGAAGGGCTGAGTCGATCATTCCAAAAACTGAATACTGAGATTGCTGATCAATCTGATTCAAGTATTCCTGTAGTTTGATATTGCCATCAGGGTAGGCAATTTTAAGTTTTTGAATCTCCTGCATAGTGGCCAAAAGATTTCCTTCAGTGCAGTAAGCTATAGCGTTGGCAACATCATGATTAGAATTTAAACCGAGTTGCGACATGTTAGTTGAAATCCAGCCCACAAGTTGATTGCTTTGAACTTCCCAATGCTGTATTACAATTCCATTACTATCAAGTGACTTAAACCATTTACTTTTTTGCTGAGCCATATCTAATTTTCCAGAGGAAATTAATAGCAAAATATCATCTGGCAAACTTTCAGCGAGCTCTGTGAGTGCTTTAGACCCTTTCACTCCAATTTTTCCAGTTGTTAGGCGGCACTCAATAATTCTTTTTTCAGCAAACAAAGATGGACTTGAAATTAGACTAAATATTGAATCCCAAGAAAAGTTGCCATCAATATCAAACCTAAATCGCTCACTGTATCCATTTGTCTTTGCTGAATCCTTGATTAAAGATAAAGACTGCTCCACGAGGAGTATTTCTGCTCCAAATACGAAATAAATTGAAGCGAGTTGATTTGAAAGATTATTTTGAAGCTGTTCAGGTTTAATATTCATTTAGTATCTATAGTTACTCTGGCTTCTTATACAGAAGTAAATTAAGTATGACCTCATTCATTATGTCATAGTTATAAAAAATATTGATTAAACCTTGAAAAATGCCATCAAACACTATATATAAAAAACAATAGGGTATATTTACCTTTCTAATTTAGGATAAATTTAAGTTTATGTATAAGAATATTTTACTATGGTTGGTCCTTGGAAGTGTGCTTGCATCGCTTTTTGGGCAATTTAATGTAGCTGATGAAAAGAATGAGATTAGTTACTCTCAATTCATTCAAAGTGTTAAGCAAGGAAGTGTCTCAAGCGTTAAGATTGCAGGTAGTAATATTAGCGGTGTAAACGCTCTTGGTGAAAGGTTTGAAACCTATAGCCCTGGCGATCTTGGGCTGATGGGTGACTTATTAAATAACGGCGTTTCAGTTGAGGCGACGCCTCCTGCCAAAGAAAGCTTTGTCAAACAGTTAATTATTTCCTTGGCACCTATACTGCTTCTTATTGGAGTCATCATGTATACGATGAGAGGTGCTGGAGGATCAATGGGCGGTAAAAACCCAATGTCATTTGGTAAATCAAAAGCGCGTTTAATCACAAAGGATGAGTCTCACGTCACTTTTGATGATGTTGCTGGTGTAGATGAAGCTAAAGAAGAGGTTGGAGAGCTCGTCGACTTTCTATCGGACCCTAGTAAGTTCACTAAAGTGGGTGGTAAGATTCCTAAGGGCGTTCTTATGGTCGGTCCTCCAGGTACAGGTAAAACACTTTTGGCAAAAGCAGTTGCCGGTGAGGCAGATGTCCCATTCTTTTTCATTTCTGGATCAGATTTTGTAGAAATGTTTGTAGGTGTTGGTGCTTCTCGAGTAAGAGATATGTTTGATCAAGCAAAGAAAAATGCTCCTTGCATTATATTTATTGATGAGATTGATGCTGTAGGTCGTCAGCGCGGCGCTGGAATGGGCGGTGGTCATGATGAACGTGAGCAGACACTTAATCAAATGCTAGTTGAAATGGATGGATTTGAGGGTTCAGAAGGCATCATTGTGGTTGCTGCAACTAACCGACCTGACGTTCTTGATCCTGCACTTTTAAGACCTGGTAGATTTGACAGAACGGTGACTGTTGGGCTTCCTGACATTAATGGACGCGATGCCATCTTGAAAGTTCACATGAGAAAACTGCCGATTGCAAAAAATGTGAAGTCGATGGATATTGCTAGAGGGACTCCTGGTTTTTCTGGTGCAGACCTTGCTAATCTAGCGAATGAAGCAGCGCTCATTGCTGCTCGATTCAGCAAAAAGCTTGTTGGTATGAGAGAATTTGAAAAGGCTAAAGATAAAATTATGATGGGCGCTGAGCGAAAAGGCATGGTGATGGATGCCTCTGAAAAAGAAATGACTGCATACCATGAGGCTGGCCACGCTATTGTGGGCCGTTTAATGCCAGAGCATGATCCTGTTTATAAGGTCAGTATCATCCCAAGAGGAAGGGCACTTGGTGTTACGATGTTTCTTCCTGAAAAAGATAGCTACAGTATTTCAAAACGCAAACTTAATTCACAGGTGGCCTCTTTGTTTGGTGGACGAATTGCTGAAGAGGTTGTGTATGGTGAGGATGCTGTCACTACAGGTGCAAGTAACGATATTGAGCGTGCTACTGAAATAGCTCACAAGATGGTTAAGCTTTGGGGTATGTCCAGTGTTATGGGACCAATGGCTTACGGTGAAGATGAGGGTGAAGTCTTTTTGGGACGCCAGGTTACAAAGCATAAACATATTTCAGATGAAACGTTTACCAAGGTAGATAGTGAAATACGAAAGATTATCGATAGGAACTACTCAACAGCCTATAAGATTATTGAGGACAACAGAGATATATTGGACGCAATGGCTGCAGCGCTTGTTGAGTTTGAAACGATTGATACGAGTCAAATAGATGATTTAATGGCAAGAGTTCCTATGAGGGAGCCTGCAGATGTTGTTGATTCTGAAGAGGTTTCTTCGGAACTTGGGACTGGAGGCAAAGATTCAAAAAGCTCTAAATCTTCATCAGATACTAAAACTGATGCAGATGGTGGTACTGAGCAGTTTGCATAATTTATCCTCGCTATGATTGTCTATGAGCCAATCATTATGGGTGTTCTCAATGTAACACCCGACTCCTTTTCTGATGGTGGAAAGTTTTTTGATGCTAACTCAGCCATTGATCAGGCTTCATCAATGGTCCAGGAAGGTGCTGGTATTATTGATATTGGTGGTGAGTCGACAAGACCTGGTGCTAAAGCTGTCAGTGTCCAAGATGAGCTTAACCGCGTCATTCCCGTTATCAAAGCTCTAAAAGGAAAAATTAATGTCCCAATCTCGATTGATACCTCTAAGCCAGAGGTTATGGAGAGAGCTGTTGGAGCCGGCGCTAGTATTATCAATGATGTCAATGCACTTCGCGCTGATGGTGCCTTGGATATGGCTGCAAAACTTAAAACTGATATATGCCTCATGCATATGCAGGGAAGTCCCAGAACGATGCAAAATAATCCTAATTATGAAGATGTAGTCAGGGATATAAAAGTATTCTTTAAGGAAAGAATTAATGCCTGCAAACTAGCGGGTATAGAGCTCAGTTCAATCTCATTAGATCCTGGATTTGGCTTTGGAAAGAACTTAGGTCATAATATAGCTTTGTTAAAGAATCTCTCAGAGTTTCATGAATTTGGCGTATCCATTCTTGCGGGACTCTCTAGAAAATCAATGATTGGAACCCTTTTGGGTGACAAAGACGTTGACTCAAGAATGATTGGGAGCGTGACAGCAGCATTAATTGCTGTCGAAAATGGGGCTGATATTATAAGAGTCCACGATGTTGCAGAGACGAGTGATGCACTCAGAGTTTGGCAACAAATTAAGAATTTTAGGGGGTAATTTTGAGTAATTTTTTTGGGACTGATGGGATTCGTGGCGTAGTTGGTAAGGCGCCGATCACAGCCGACTTTTTACTAAAAGTGGGTTGGGCCGTAGGCTCTGTTTTAAGAGAGAGTGGAAGTGCAAGCGTCATTATTGGAAAGGATACCCGAGTTTCAGGCTATCTATTTGAGTCAGCGCTCGAAGCTGGATTCCTATCTGCTGGCGTCAACGTTGGCATGCTTGGGCCGATGCCCTCTCCTGCTATTGCGTACCTGACGCAAGCATTCGGAGCAACAGCGGGTGTCGTTATCAGCGCATCTCATAACCCATACCAGGATAATGGAGTCAAGTTCTTTTCATCTAAAGGCGTCAAGCTGAGTGATGACATTCAATTAGCAATAGAAAAGAAGCTTTCAATGCCAATGGTCAGCGTTAATTCAGCAACCATTGGAAAAGCAAAGCGCTATGGGCAAGCACTCGGAAGGTACATCGAGTTTTGTAAGTCAACATTTGATAAATCGTGCGACTTATCCAACTTAAAGATTGTGATTGATTGTGCCAATGGCGCAACTTATAACATAGCTGAAGACGTTTTTACTGAGCTCGGCGCCTCAGTCACAATGATAAATAATACACCGGACGGTTACAACATAAACCGTGAGTGCGGTGCAACTGATACGCTTCATCTCCAGCACGAGGTGATAGAAAATAGTGCTGATCTGGGAATCGCTTTCGATGGTGATGGCGACAGGCTTATTATGGTTGATCATAAAGGTGAAAAAGTAGATGGAGATGAGTTAGTCTTTGTTATTGCGAGTGCTTGGAAAAAAAGAGGAGAGCTAACATCTAATACCGTTGTTGGAACTAAGATGACAAATTTAGGGATGCGCAAAGCATTAACAGATAATGGAATGCTCTTTATTGAGGCTGATGTGGGAGACCGGCACGTCATGGACCATTTAATCAAAAACAAAGCTATTTTGGGTGGGGAAGGATCTGGCCACATTATTTGCTTGAATAAATCTATATCGGGTGATGGCATCATAGCCGCACTTCAAATCCTAGAGATTGTTGTAAAATCTGGCCAATCACTTTTCAATCTCAAAAGCGAAATGACTAAATACCCTCAAGTTCTTATTAATATTAAAACTGAGGATAAGGTCAATCTCAATGACTCAAAACTTTTAGAATTAATTGGGACTGTTGAGTCAAAGCTCAATCATAAGGGGCGTGTCTTAGTTAGAAAATCTGGAACTGAGCCTCTAGTTCGCGTAATGGTTGAGTGTGCGGATAATGCCCTGGCTACTGAATCTGCAAAACAAATATCAGAAGCAATTCAGTCAATGTAATTACAAAGTAATTACTATATCCTATTTAGCATAATTTAAGATTATGGTTTTCACTCCAGTTGACATAGTCATCATTTCGTTCATATTTATCTGGATTGGCTTTGTAAGGACTGGCCTTGGTTTCGGTGGCGCGGTTCTGGGACTGCCCCTGTTGATGTTGGTTGGAGGGTCTCCAATCGATTGGCTACCCATTATTGGAATACATTTACTATTTTTTTCAGGAATTGCACTTGCAAGATCACTAAAAAAGGTTGATTGGAGTTATTTAAAGCAGTCACTACCATGGATTCTCCCTGCAAAAATTATTGGAGTTATAGGGCTAATAAGCCTTCCACCAACCGTAATGACAGTCATCGTTTATTCGATAACATCTTTTTATGCATTGACATGGATCATGAACTTTCAAATTGCCTCTCGTGAAGGCTGGGGCAGTCGATTACTGCTAATGCTTGGTGGTTACATCTCAGGAACATCTCTAAACGGTGCACCACTATTAGTCGCTGTCTATATGCAAAATGCTGATGTCAAAAGGCTAAGAAATACTTTGTTTGTTCTATGGTTTATACTGGTCACAATAAAAATGGGGGCGTTTTTGATGGTTAATGTATACATTAACTGGCAGTTTTCTTTGATGTTAATACCTATTGCTGGACTGGGTCACTATGTAGGACTAAAGGTACATGACCAAATCATTAAGAATGACACTCAGTTCAAAAAATGGATGGGGAGTGTGCTAATTGTTATATGTATAGCTGGCTTGTCTAAAGCCCTCTTTTAATAAGTTAGCTCCGAACGAGCTGCTCAAGTTTGTTTAATGGTATCTCAGTTGTACTTTTAATTTCTTCAATTGCAAAGTTCGAAGTCACCTTAAGATACTTAACTTTTTCAATTAAGTTTTTATAGAAATTGTCATAACTCTCTATGTCACTCACAACGACTTTAAGAAGGTAATCAGTTTCACCACTCATACGATAACATTCAATGACCTCAGGTATTTCTCTAATGGTCTCAGCAAAAATACTGATTCTTTCTTGGTTATGGTTGGTTACAGTGACCCCAACCATCGCAGTCACATTAGAGCCGACTCTTCTTCGATCAACCAAAGCAACCGTCTTGTTTATATAGCCATTACTTTTAAGTTGGTTGATCCTCTTCCAGCAGGGCGTCGTTGATAAATGCACCTCAGAGGATAGCTCTTGGATTGTTAGTTCAGCATTATGCTGAAGTAGTTTTAATAGTTTAATATCTATTGCGTCCATAATGTTATCTAAAAAAGGTACAAAATAAAATATTTTTCTTTTTAAATTATTTTATAAGGAAAAAAATTCTTTTTTAATTCTTTTAATTATTAAAAATAGAATATTTTACTATAATTTGGCACAATCTATTTAGTTTTAAAAAGATGTATCAATACAGCGAACAGGATAAGCAGTTTTTAGTTGAGCGGGTCGACCAATTTGAAAAGCAATTAAAGCGGCACTTGTCTGGTGAGCTTGATGAAGCTAAATTCAGAAGTTTAAGGCTTAGGAACGGTCTGTACATGGAGCTCCACGCGCATATGCTAAGAATTGCTATACCCTATGGTATCTTGAGTTCGGATCAGCTCAGAGCCCTTGCAGGCGTTGCTGATAAGTATGACCGTGGCTTTGGACACTTTACAACGCGGCAAAATATCCAGTTCAATTGGATACAGCTCCCTGAAATTGCCAATCTACTTCGTGATTTAACAGATGCTGGGCTTCATGCAATCCAAACCAGTGGTAAAGCCACAAGAAATATCACTGCTGACCCTTTGTCAGGCTTAACTGAAGGTGAGATTGAAGATGCAAGACCTTACTGTGAATTAATTAGACGATGGTTTAACCTGCATCCTGAATTTTCATGGCTGCCTGGTAAATTTAAGATTGCCATTAATGGCGCTAAGCTTGATGAAACTGCATTAAGAATCCATGACCTGGGATTAAGACTAGTTCGAAATGAAAAGGGAGATCTAGGCTTTAGCGTTTTTGTGGGTGGCGGTTTAGGGGCAGCAGCCATGATCGCAGCTGAAACAGCATCCTTTGTT
>JAOGRV010000024.1:0-23942 GCA_028107545.1 Pseudothioglobus singularis (SeqCode)
GATTAATGTAATCTTGCCATAATTCTTCTTTATCAGTCCCTAAATGAAGTAAATAACTCCAGGAGTATATTCCAGTTGTGTGACCATCACTAAAATGAATAGCAATTGCATAGTTACCCATTGGAACAATAGTTGATATTAAAACATCTTTTTTGTTTAACTGGAGTGTTTCTTGTCCAGGGCCATGACCACGAACTTCTGCTGAGGGTGAATATACTCTTAAGAACTCGCTTGTTAAAGGATAATCATCATCCTTAAAGCTAACAGTGAGTAATTTTTTGTCTTTGCTAAGTGTTATATTATTTGGAGGAGTCATTCTTAGTTAATAGAAAATTAAAGTAGATAAATTTTAGCATAGCAGTAATTGAAAAATTCGCTATACAAACGGTTAAAATATATTCATGATAAATTTTACAAAAATGCACGGCTTAGGAAATGACTTTATGGTCATTAACAATCTGGATGGCGATGTTTGTCTTTCTGTTGAAGAAATACGTCAACTGGCTGATCGTCGTTTTGGGATTGGCTTTGACCAGCTTCTGATGATTGAATCATCAACCTCTAAAGATGCTGATTTTAGATATATAATATTTAATGCTGATGGCTCTGAAGTTAGTCAATGTGGTAATGGTGCAAGGTGTTTTGCGCTGTACATCCAGAAAAAGAACCTTTCATATAAAAACCCCTTAACTGTTGAAACGAATGCAGGACTTTTGGTTCTCAATATAAATAGCGATGACACAGTAAAAGTTGATATGGGTATGCCTAATTTTGAGCCTTCTAAAATACCTTTGAACTTAAATCAATTATCATCAGAGTACAATGTTGGAGGCCATATGGTTGGATCCTTGTCTATTGGTAACCCTCATGCCATTTTGATTCAAGATGAAATTGATAATATTGATGGCATTGCCTTTAAAATTCAGTCTAGCGAGTTATTTCCTGAAGGAGTTAATGTTGGTTTCATGAAGATTATAAACAAAAGTGAAATTAAGCTAAGAGTCGTAGAGAGGGGTGTTGGAGAGACACATGCATGTGGCTCTGGTGCCTGCGCTGCCGTAATTCATGGAGTAAGACAAGGACTACTGGATTCTAAAGTCATAGTTCACTTAAATGGTGGAGATGCAACTGTAGAGTTTGGTGGAGAGAAGGTTTATTTAACTGGGCCAGGTAAGTTTGTTTATGAAGGTTCTGTTAATCTTAGAAGTGGGTCCTCCTAGGTTTCTATTGAATCCTGCGAAATATAAATATTGTTTGTTAAATTGTAAGCGGTAAGCTGTCCGCCCCAGATGCATCCATGGTCTAGAGGGTAAATGTTATTTGTGTTTACATTATTTAGTGAAGACCAATGCCCAAAAAAGATTTTTTGCTCTTTCATTAAGCGATTTTTATGAAGAAACCAGGCTTTATAGCCTGCTGGATTTTTATCAACATTGAGCTTATGTTCAAACTCAAGCTCTCCATCTTCCTTGCAAAATCGCATCCTCATCAAGGCGTTTATTGTGTAACGACATTTTTCCTCTATAGTAAGAGTTTCTGACCATGTGTGTGGTGAATTACCATACATCTGAGATAAAAATTCACTTAGATTATTATTTCGAAGTTGGCTGTGAACCATCGCAGCATTATTGATGACGTCTGATTGAGACCAGTTTGGTGGAACGCCAGCATGAACCATTAAGGAGTCCTCATGCTCTATTACTAAAGGCCTCTCAATAAGATATTCTAACAAAGTATTTTTATCATTAGCTTCAAGAATGTCATGAAAGGTATCTTTTTTATTTGGGTGTCTCTCTGTAAGGGCACAAACCAGAAGATGGAAATCATGGTTTCCTAGGACCATGTCTGCATTATCTTTATTCGAGTATAGAAACCTTAGTGTTTCTAATGAATGAGAACCACGGTTGACAACATCACCTAAGAAATATAAACGATCTCTATCAATATTAAAGTTAATTTTTTTTAGAAGTGCATTAAGGCTATTAAAGCAGCCCTGAACATCACCAATGGTATAATCCATATAGCTTTCTAATGCAGCGTATGAGGTTCGCTCAATGTAAATTCAGGGATATCTGCATTAAACCTTTGGCCTATGTCGCTAATCATTCCATAAGAGCCTTTCATGGTCCCTGTCTCAGTACTAATAATTGCTCCAGAGCTATATTTAAAGCTTTCACCAGGTGATAAATGTGGCTGTTGACCAATAACACCCTCACCAATTACCTCTTCAGTTTCGCCTGACTCGTCTTGAATGAGCCAACGCCTTGTCCTAAGTTGAGCGCCAGTATCACCTTGATTAGTAATCGTAATAGTATAAGCATAGGCATATTGTTTATTAAGGATATCTGATTGATCCGAAAGGTAGGTTACTTCTACATTAATTTCAATTTTGTTTTTCATAATCATTCATAAGAGTTACAAAGTTTTCTACGCTTAACATCTCAGCTCTTTGAGATAGATCAATGTCAGTTTGAGATTGATTTAGAACTGATTTTAAACAATTTTTTAGTGTTTTTCGTCTTTGAGAAAATGCTATTTTAACGATCTCCTCAAGAGGCTTAGAGTTTTGAACGAGCGGCTGTTTTTTAGTTTTTAAATAAAGTATAGCAGATTCAATTTTGGGTTTTGGATCGAAAGATTCTTTAGGCACAACAAACATAAGCTCGGTATCAAAAAAAGTCTGCATAATGACGCTTATCCTTCCATAGACTTTACTTCCAGGAGGGGCTACTATTCGTTCTACAACCTCTTTTTGAAGCATAAATGTCATATCAATAATATTATCCCTATAGCTAAGTAAATGAAACAATAAAGGAGATGATATATTGTATGGAAGATTACCTATAATTCTAATATTCTGTTTAAATTGATCAAAATTAAAAACTAAAGCATCAGACTCATGAATAGTTATTTTTATATTATTCTTTTTTTGAAGAAGGGCTATTAAGTCTCGATCAATTTCAATGACGTGAATGTTTTCCAAATAATCTATTAATGGGAATGTTAAGGCGCCTTTTCCAGGCCCTATTTCAATGATATGATCATTTTTTTTAGGAGAGATTGTTGAAACAATTTGGTTAATGATCTGTTGATCAACTAAAAAATTTTGGCCAAATCTTTTTCGAGGTTTATGAGGCATTACTACTTATTTTTTGAAAGAATGACAAGGCACAGTTAAAACTTCCAAGACTAATATTGCCACTCCCCGCTAGATCCAGTGCAGTCCCATGATCAACTGAGGTTCTAATAAAAGGAAGACCAAGCGTAATATTGGCTGCATTCTTAAATCCACTTGCTTTTAAAACGGGTAAGCCTTGGTCATGGTACATTGCCAGGACGACATCAATATCTTTTAATGAGTCAACAGTAAAAGCAGTATCTGCTGGAACAGGGCCAGAAAGCCTGAAACCCTTTTGGCTCAGTGTTTGAATCACTGGCGTTATTGTCTTTATTTCTTCATCTCCAAGATATCCATTTTCACCAGCATGTGGATTAAGTCCACACACTAGAATGCTTGGATTATTAACCCCTAAATATTTAAAATCATTATTAATAATTGAAATCACTTCCATCAGTGATTCTTTAGTAATATTTTTTGGAACATCTTTGAGCGCTAAATGCGTTGTGGCAAGAGCTACTTTAAGTTTTGCAGTTGCGAGTAGCATGACAGTTTTGGAGCAATTAGATAATTCTGCTAAATATTCTGTATGCCCACTAAATTTTATACCTGCTTGGTTAATCACTGCTTTATTTATTGGGCCTGTTAGAATGCCATTACAAGTCTTATTTAAGCAGTCATTAGTGGCCTGTTTAATGAGAGATAGAACATACTCAGCGTTATTTGGGTTAAGCTGTCCAGGCACGGTTTTTTCTTTAGATTTAATTGGAAAAATACTTAATTCACCAGCCTTATTAGTACTGCTCTCTTTGAGTATAAGTGGTAAATTAAGTAATTTAGCCCTTTCAATGAGAGTATCCGGATCTGCATAGATCCTTAGATTTTCAGACCTTTCTTTTTGAGCATAAATGATTGCAATATCGGGCCCAATTCCAGATGGTTCGCCTGAAGTAAGTGCAATTGTCATAGGAAAATCAGTTTAATTTATTTATTGTAAATACGGTAAGTGTTGCAACTGCGCCTGAAAGGAACATTCCCCAAAGGATATCTGCTACAACTAACTTTAAACTAAATATATTCATTGAGGCGTAAACCGTTAAATCATAGGTTCCATAGGTTACTAAGCCAAAAAAAGCACCAATTAAAAACACATTTAAAAGTGTATTGTCTTGATTAGGATTAACGACAAAAAATATGAGCCCCAGTAAGAAAATCACATAAAAAAGGAGTGCTGGAGGAATTTTGAGCTCCATAAGGGACGATACCTCTTGTTTGTACATAGGCGTCGCCACAAAATAAATCCAAAAAACATCGATGATGAAGAAAAAGACTAGCGCTATAAAGAATGTTTTAATCATAATATTAGTATACTTTTAAAGGTTTAGAGAAAGGTCAATTTTATTTTGTTAAGTTTTATCTAGTTTAGTTAACAAGCTCCCCTTTAGCTTGGAGGTCTGCATGATAGGAGGATCGAACCATTGGACCACTTGCTACCTGCGAAAAGCCGAGTTCCTCAGCTATAGTTTTGTAGTGTTCAAATTGCTCTGGTGAAATATACTCTTCAACGGCCAAATGATGACGACTAGGCTGCAGATACTGTCCAAGAGTTAGCATATCAACTTTATGTTTTCTTAAGTCTTTGAGTACATCTATGACCTGCTTGTGTGTCTCTCCAACACCGAGCATTAATCCTGACTTAGTTTTGACAGATGGATGTTTTTCTTTAAAGTTATTAAGCAGCTCTAGAGACTGCTGATAGTCGGAGCCAGGCCTCACTTTAGGATATAAGCTTGGAACGGTCTCTAAATTATGATTAAACACATCAGGCGGACAACTTTGAAAAATATCTAAGGCTTTTTCAGCTCTTCCACGAAAGTCGGGGGTTAGTATTTCAATTTTAACTTTAGGTGTTTTTTTTCTGATAGCGTCGATACATTCTTTAAAGTGCATAGCTCCTCCATCTCTAAGATCATCGCGATCTACTGATGTAATGACAACATACTTTAATGCCATTTTAGAAATGGTATCAGCTAAATGATTAGGTTCACTAGTATCTAATGGCTTTGGTCTGCCGTGCGCAACGTCACAAAAGGGGCAACGTCTTGTGCAGATCTGACCCATAATCATGAAGGTTGCCGTTCCATGGTTAAAGCACTCACTAAGGTTCGGGCACTGAGCCTCTTCACAGACCGTGAACAATTCCTGACTTCGAAGAGTATTCTTTAACTCATTGACTTTTTTTGAATTTGTATGTCGAATTCTTATCCAGCTTGGTTTTTTTAGTGGTTCTCTCTTAGAGTCTGGCTTGATCTTTAGCCTACTGATTTTGGATTCACCTTTTAAGGCTTTAATTTCAAGTTCTTGAGACATAATTTGAAAGATGACGAGTAAGTTGTTTTTTGATATCAGATAATTCAAGGGTATTATCCGTTAGATTTGACATCTGGGTAACATTTAAATCCCTGAAACCACAGGGGTTAATCAACTTATATGGAGAGAGATCCATATCGATATTTAAGCTCAATCCATGATATGTTCTTCCATGCCTGACTTTTAGTCCTAAAGCTGCAATTTTGGACCCATCAACATATACACCTGGAGCTCCGCTGACCTTATGAGTCGAGATCGAATACTCTTCAAGTAGGTCAATGATTGATTGTTCAATCAAACTGACCATTTTTTTTATTCCAATCCCAAGTCTTTTTATGTCAATTAAACAGTAGACAATCAATTGACCTGGAGCATGATAAGTGATTTGACCACCTCTATCTGATTGGATTACTGATATATCAGTTTCCTCTAATAGATTTTCGGATCTACCTGCCAGGCCTTGAGTGAATACACTGTAATGCTCCAAAAGCCAAATTTCATCAGGAGTCTCAGCATTTCTAGAATTAGTAAAAGAGACCATTTCTTCCCAGATTGTGGTGTAATCTTGTAAGCCTTTTTCACGAATTTGAATCATGATAATTTATAAAAGATAAGACACTAGAGGGCAGTTTTGAAGGTCTTCATTTATTGAATCAAGCTGTTTTCTACTTGTTGCAATAATTCTAATGGTCACAGAAACATACTTACCCTTTGAGCTTTTCTTAAGAGTGATTTGATTGCTGTGGAGTTTTCCAACGTATCTTTCCAAGATAGTGCTGACTGTATCTATCAAATTAGGTTGACTTAGCCCAAAAACTTTGATTGGATAATCACAAGGAAATTTAAAAACGTCTTTATTCATGTCAGTCACAACCTAAATTTTACCCATTAAAGTTACCTATACATAATTGTTAATAATAAAATATAATTAATATTTTTAATATCAAATAAATACAATAATGATAGAAGACTTAACTCCCCAAGAATTTCAACAATCGATAGAAAATAAAGGTAATATTCTCATTGACGTTAGAGAGAAATCCGAATTAGATATTTGCAAGATTAATGGCGCAATCAATATGCCTATGAGTTCCATTACTGAAACTTTTTCTGATCTAGATCCAAGTTTAAGTTATTCTCTTTATTGTCATCATGGGATGCGCTCCATGCAAGTTGCTAATTTCTTATTATCTAAAGGCTTCCAATCTCTTTCTAATCTTAGAGGTGGAATTGATGCCTGGTCCAGAGAGGTTGATAATGCTGTTGAAAGATACTAAGTTTTCTTGATACTATCTAATATTAAACTCTTATAATTTATACATCCCCCAATTAAAAAAATATGAATCAAATTGAACAAATGTTTTTGCTTCAAATGCAATTAAATGATCAAACAAATGGCCAAGTATGGATTAAAGGATATACTAAAGAAAACCGGGGAATATCCTGGTATAGAGGGATTTATATGGAGGTTGCTGAAGCAATTGACTCGTTTAATTGGAAGCACTGGAAAAATATTAATGATGAGCCAGATTGGGATAATATAAGGGTAGAGCTGGTTGATATTTGGCATTTTATTATGTCTGAGTCGATTCGTATCAAAGATCAATCTTATGCCAATAAACATCTGCATATGAAGGCTAAGGGAGATTATGATACTGATGCATTGATAGCCTCATTGGAAAAGATGCTGAAATTATCTGTTACCTCTAGTATCGATAAAGAAATTAATAATATTAGGGAGATCACGGATATATTCTTCATCATAATTTCACACTTAGGTATCGATGTTGAGGATTTGTACAAGCGCTATGTTGTCAAGAATCAATTGAATACCTTTAGACAGCAAAATGGCTATAAAGAAGGCTCATATATAAAGATTTGGGGGGGTGTTGAAGACAATGTAGTTGCTTTTGATATTATGAATATGAATCCTAAAATTACCCCAACTGAACTTTATGATGAGCTGGATTCTACTTACTCTAAACTCTAGATGACTACTGAACATATAAAACTAACTGAATTCAGCCATGGTGCTGGATGTGGCTGCAAGATTTCACCAAAACTTTTAAAAGAAATTTTAGGAACCAAACTGGATAGCTTTGTCGATTCAAATTTATTGGTAGGGCATGAATCAAGCGATGATGCTGCAGTTTATGATTTAGGGGATGGTAGGGCACTCATAAGTACTACTGATTTTTTTATGCCAATTGTGGATGATCCTTTCGATTTTGGAATGATTGCTGGCAGTAATGCTCTAAGTGATGTTTATGCAATGGGCGGTAAACCTTTAATGGCCATTTCAATCTTTGGATGGCCCATTAATATGCTTTCCACAGATGTTGGTGCAAAAGTCATTGATGGCGGTCGAGAGATATGCAAGCAAGCAGGTATTACTCTTGCAGGGGGTCATAGCATTGACTCACCAGAGCCAATTTTTGGTCTATCGGTATCTGGCATTGTAGAAATTAAAAATTTGAAAAGAAATATTGGTGCAAAGGTTAATGACACCTTGTTTTTGACTAAGCCATTAGGAATTGGTATTTTATCGACTGCGCAAAAAAAGAAGATTGTGAGCACTAATGATCATGCAACTGCAGTCAAACAAATGTGCACTTTAAATGATATTGGCTATAAATTAGCAGCCATCCATGGGGTTAATGCAGTTACAGATGTTACAGGTTTTGGTTTAGCTGGCCACCTCCTAGAGGTTTGCAAAGGAAGCAATACATCTGCAGAGATAAGTTTCGATAAGCTTCCATTGCTTCCAAATATTTTGAAATATATTGAAAATGATTGCGTTCCTGGTGGGACGCAAAGAAACTTTGATAGTTATGGAGATCAGCTCAGCAGATTGTCAAATCTTGAAAGATCAATTATTTGCGATCCTCAAACTAGTGGCGGTCTCCTTGTTTCTGTTTCAAATGAGGCTTTAGGTGAATTTGATAAGCTTATGGAGTTAAATGGACTTAATTTAAATCCTATTGGAAAAATCACTCAAAAGAATGATGAGTCTAAAACAATTGTTTTGAAATGAGTAATCTTGAAGAAATTGATAATTTTTCTAAAATCTTTAAAGCCAATCTCCCTTTATTAGATGTAAGAGCCCCAATCGAGTTCTCTGGAGGTTCTTTCCCTCAAGCGCAGAACTTTCCCTTAATGAATGATAGTGAAAGACATCAAATTGGCATTTGTTACAAAGAAAAAGGTCAAAATTCAGCTATTCAACTTGGACATGAGTTAATCAATGGAACATTAAAACAAGAAAGAGTTGAGAAGTGGCTTGATTTTGTTAGTAAGAACCCAAAAGGGGCGCTTTATTGTTTTAGGGGTGGCTTACGCTCAAAGATAACTCAAGAGTGGATTTATGAGGAATCTGGGGTCTCTTATCCAAGAATTAAGGGGGGATATAAGGCTCTAAGATCATTTCTTCTTCATGAAATGGTTAGAATTACTAACAATAAAGAGTTTATTGTGATCGGTGGCCAAACTGGCTGTGGAAAGACAATGCTATTGAATGAGATTGATAATAGTATTGATTTAGAGGATCTTGCCAACCATAGAGGATCTGCATTTGGGAATAACGTATCACCTCAACCTAAGCAAATTGATTTTGAAAATAATTTAAGTATTGAATTAATTAAAAAAGAGTCTTTTAGTCAATTGTTAATTGAAGATGAGGGTAACAATATTGGAATGATTCATATTCCTGATTCCATCAAATTAAAATCACGTGATTCTAAAATTATTTTATTGACTGCTTCACTTGAGGATAGATTGCGAATTAGTCTAAAAAGTTATGTTGTTGATATGGAAAGACAATTTAAAGCAATAAATTTAGAAAAAGGTTTTGAAAATTTTTCAAACTATTGGCTTACGAGCCTATATAAAATCCAGAAGAGGCTAGGGGGTGATAGATATCAATCACTCTTAACTCAGTTAAAGTTAGCCCTTAAAAATCATCAAAATAATGGTGATATCAATGATTATTTACCACTTATTGAATCACTTTTAGTTGACTATTACGACCCCATGTATAATTTTCAAATAAACAATAAAAAACATAGAGTTATATTTGAAGGAAATTGCCAAGAAGTGAAAAATTTTTTAGAAAAGAATTAAATCTTTGTTGTTATTTTTATGTCAGAAACTGGCCTTGATTGGCATGCTAAGATTTCACCCTGAGATAATGGTACAAGACACTCTTGATGAACTACATCACCTTTAACAAGTTTTAAAATACAGCTACCACAATGACCCTGTCTACAGCTATGATTAACTAAGACGTTGTTTGCCTCAAGTTCAGTGAGTATAGAATCTTCTCCATAGACATAGAGCGACTCTGTTTTTCCATTAATATTATCGACATCAATTTTGAACATTTGATGCTAAGCACTTAAAGCTTAAAGTCACTAAAATCTTCGTCTGCAGAGTCAATAGTATTGTCAATCGCACTTACAAGATAAGAAGTAATCTCAGTCTCTTGTGGGGCAACTTGGACATTATCAGAATCAAGCCAGTGGTTTAGCCATGGCAGTGGGTTCGTAGTTTGTTCAAATATCGGTTGCATATTGAGAGCTGACATACGAATATTGGTAATATATTCAAGGTATTGCTTAAGAATTTGTGCATTAAGTCCAATCATAGAACCATCCCTGAAAAGATACTCGGCCCACTCTTTTTCCTGATTCGCAGCATCTTTAAACATCTGAATAACTTCTGCTTCACATTCAATGGCAATGGCTTGCATATCAGGGTCATCCTTGCCATCACGCATTAAATTAAGCATGTGCTGAGTGCCTGTGAGATGAAGCGCTTCATCTCTAGCAATTAGCTTAATAATTTTTGCATTACCTTCCATTACCTTTCTTTCCGCAAAAGCAAATGAACATGCAAAACTGACATAGAAGCGGATAGCTTCTAGAATATTTACAGACATTATTGTTAAATAGAGAAGTCTCTTAAGAGAATACATATTAATGTTAAGAGTTTTTCCATCAATTTGATGCTCACCTTCACCGTTGAGGAGGTAGGCCTGCGTATGCTTAATTAACTTATCATAATGTTTAGAAACGCTTGTTGCTCTTTGAATAATTTCTTCAGTTTTCATGATTTCATCAAAAACTGCGCCTGGTTCATTAACAATTGCTCTAATAATGTGAGTATATGAGCGAGAATGGATGGTCTCTGAAAAAGCCCAAGTTTCAATCCAATTTTCTAACTCAGGGAGAGAAACAATCGGTAGAAAGGCAATGTTAGGTGAGCGTCCTTGAACAGAGTCTAATAAAATCTGATATTGAAGGTTAGATATAAAAATATGCTTTTCGTTTGGCAATAACTTACCAAAATCAATTTTGTCTTTTGACACATCAATTTCTTCGGGTCGCCAAAAAAAAGAAAGTTGTTTTTCAGTAAGCTTTTCAAACATCTCAAATTTTTGTTGATCAAAGCGTGCAACATTTACAGCATCACCAAAGAACATTGGTTCTTTGAGCGTGTCATTAATTTTTTGATTAAATATACTATAGGACATAATTAATAAATTTTATAGTTTACAAACACCATCTTCACAGTCATCATCGCCTTTTATAGCAGCATTTTGATCATCACTGGCTCCATCTCTAGTTGTATGGTAATAAAGCGTCTTAATGCCATACTTGTAAGCCTTTAAGAGGTCCATTAAGAAAAGCTTCATTGGTACTCTATTGCCATCATATTGCGAAGGATCATAGTGAGTATTTGTTGAGATAGATTGATCAACAAATTTTTGCATAATTGCACACAATTGAAGGTAGCCTTCATTGTCTTTGATATCCCAAAGCAGCTCATAACTTTTATGAAGTTTTTCATACTCAGGAACAACCTGTTTAAGAATTCCATCTTTAGATTGCTTGACAGATATAAAGCCTCTGGGCGGTTCAATACCATTGGTGGAATTAGAAATTTGAGACGAGCTTTCACAAGGCATAAGAGCAGTTAAGGTTGAGTTTCTGAGGCCTTTAGCTTTTATATTTTTTCTTAAAGTGTCCCAATCAAGCTCAAGCTCAGTATTACAGAATTCATCAATATCTTTTTTATAGCTATCGGTTGGCATTATGCCTTTTGCATACTGCGTCTCTGAGAAAAGAGGGCAGGGGCCAAACTCTTCTGCGATTTCATTTGACGCTTTCAATGAGTAATATTGAAGCGCTTCAAATGTTTTATGGATTAATTCATTGCCAGATCCATCAGAGTATTTAGCGCCATTCTTGGCTAGATAGTAAGCTAAATTTGTTACTCCAATACCAAGTGTTCTTCGATTATTACTAGCAATCTCTGCAGCTTTTAGTGGGTAATTTTGATAGTCAAGCAAAGAGTCAAGAGAGCGCACAATAATATCAGTAATATCTTCAAGTTCATCAAGACTCTCAAGAGCCCCTAAGTTAACTGCAGAAAGCGTACAGAGCGCTACTTCACCTTCTTTATCTTGAACAGAGTATAAAGGTTTTGTGGGCAATGTAATTTCCATGCAAAGATTAGATTGCTTAATTGGGGCTTGTGAAGGGTCAAAAGCACCATGAGTGTTGCAATGATCAACATTTTGTAGATATATACGACCTGTATTGGCTCTCTCCTTCATAAACATTGCAAATAGTTCACGAGCACTAATTTGCTGTTTACGAATAGAGTCATCTTTCTCGTACTTTTCATAAAGTTTTTTAAACTTTTTTTGATCAGCAAAAAAGGAATCATAGAGGCCAGGAACATCATTAGGCGAGAATAAGGTTATATTTTCATCTTTTAAAAAACGTTCATACATCAAGCCATTAAATTGGACACCATAGTCAAGATGTCTGATTCTATTTTCATCGGTACCGGTATTATTTTTTAAAACAATTAGGCCTTCAACTTCTAAATGCCACAAAGGATAAAAAAGTGTTGCAGCGCCACCTCTAACTCCACCTTGAGAACAAGATTTAACCGCTGTATGAAAGTGCTTAAAGAAAGGTATGCATCCAGTATGAGTTGCTTCTCCACCTCTAATTGGGCTACCTAGAGCACGAATTTTTCCAGCATTAATCCCTATACCAGCTCGTTGAGATACATATTTAACAATTGCACCAGAAGCAGCACTAATAGAGTCTAAATCATCATCTGTTTCAATTAAAACACAAGAGGAAAATTGACGAGTAGGCGTTCTCACACCAGCCATAATTGGAGTTGGTAGTGAAATTTTGAAGTTAGATGAGGCATCATAAAAACGCTTAACAATTTTAATTCTAGCCTTACCTTTATATTCTTGAAACAAGCACATTCCAACAAGCATGTACAACATCTGAGGAGACTCATGTATCTCACCAGTCACACGGTTTTGAACTAAATATTTACCCTCAAGTTGCTTAACTGCAGCATAAGAAAAGTTCATATCACGCCAATGATCAATATAATTATTGAACTCTTCAAACTCAGAAGCATTATATTTATTTAATATATCTTTATCATAAATCCCTAAATTTGTAAGTTTGGTAACGTGATCAATTAGGGATGGTGGAGTGAAAGATTTAAATGCTTTTTTTCTAAGATGAAAAATTGCTAAACGAGCGGCTAAATATTGATAATCAGGAACATCCGTAGAAATTAAATCTGCTGCAGACTTAATAATAGTCTCATGTATGTCTTCAGTTTTAATACCATCAAAAAAAGCTAATTGAGCATTTATTTCAACCTGAGAGACAGAGATATTTTCTAAGTCTTGGGAGGCCCAATGAACAACACGATGGATTTTTTCGAAATCTATTGACTCTTTTGAGCCATCTCTTTTGGTAACTAATATTTCTTGGTCGACAGCTTGGTCTTTAACTGCCTGGATTTCCTGGTTCAAACTCAACTCCTAAAAGGGTACTACATTTAGTGCTTACGGTGATAAATATACACTAAATATAGAATATAAATAAAATAGATGAAATTTAATTAAGCTAATTATGTTGAATTTTTATCTAACTAATTGAAAAAAAACAAGAAATTTAAAGGATAAAAAAATCTAGAATTAAGACTTTTTTCTTGAAATGAAGATACCAGAAATAATAAGGAGAAGTGCCAAAATATTTTGCCAAAGAATGTCTTCACCAAGCAATAAAGCACCAAGAAAAAAAGCAACAACGGGTATTAAATAATTAATATTAGATAGAAATGTAGCGCCAGCAGTATTAATAATGATAAAGTAAAGAAAAGCAGCAATCCCAGTTGGTAGGGCACCTAATAATAAAATACTCACACCACTAATAAATGGAATATTAGAAAAATTAATAAAGAAGATGTTGGGCCAAATAAAGAAAGAAAGTAAACTCGCAACTAATAGAACGCTAGCACTTGACACTAAGGGGTCATAAGAAGGGAGTCGAGAGGCGATAATAGTGTTTATAGCATAAGCACAGGCAGCACCCAGAACTAATAAAATTCCAAAAAGAGTATTGTTGCCATTATTAATAGAAGGTCCAAGTATAAAAAGGACTCCAGATATACCAATGATAAAGCCCAAAATTTTAAATCTAGTGAGTTTGTCATTGGGAAGAAAAATGTGAGCCAAAACAAGTGTAACTAAGGGCATAAAAGCCATAAGTAAGCCAGCCATACCAGACGTAATAGTTAATTGACCAGTTGCGATAAGTAGATAAGGCAAAATGTTTCCAATCACTGCATAGACAATAAAGTGCAACCAGGGAGTTATCGATCTTGGAAAAGATTTGCCATAATAAAGCGCAATAGCGAACATAGTAATAGCTCCAATGACTAGTCTGTAACCAACAACTTGCTCAGGTGTGAAAAATAAAAGCGCACGATCAATAAGAAGAAAGGAAGATCCCCACACGATAACAAGCAAACCTAAAAGCTGATAACTTCTTTTATTTATAGACATATTAGAAACATTGGGACCAAGTTAAAAAAAAGACAATATTAGAACTAGTAGGGTGGGACTAAGAAATATATTATCCATATTTCTTAATATAGGGTTTAAGTATGTTGCAATTGAAAAGAATTAGTAATATTTAACATAATATAAATTATACGAATATAATACGTACAAAAAAACATTAAATTTAATAGAATATCAATAAAAAACAATGAGTTACATAAAGAACCCCAAATTTACAAATATAGAGCACTTTATTAACAAATACAGGAAAGTTATTATTAAAATTATAAAAGTGTCTTAAATCGAATATTTAGAGTGAGAGGGTGTTTTGATATAAAAAAAAGACCCTTTTATAAAATACTAGAGCTTTTTTTACTTAATCTTTTACTCTTCTCCTAACAAACTTACCAGTTGTTCTATATTTTTGACTTGAACTTTTGGGACTTTCAGGAATAGTTAACTCTAAGAATTTATGATCGATAAGTGGATTTATTATTGCAGTTTTAAACTTAGACTTATTGGTTCTTTTTAGAATCTTCATTAATTCTAAAGCCGTACTTTCATTCTTACATTTTTTTAAAATTATTAGATGGTCCCTACTTAGTCCCTTCTTAGTCCCTTTAGTTTTAATATGACTATCAGAGTCATACATAAATGATAATTGCTCTACTTCTTGGCCGATCTTTTTACTGCGCTTTATGTCCTTGGTCCAGTCTTCGGATTGTGTGACTTCTGGCGCTTCTTTAGACTCTTCCTTCTTTAAAAACTTAAACATTTGATATTATTTTTATTTAGTAGTTAAATTATATAACTGATTCACTTCTTACTAATACCTTTTAACGAGTATATTTTCTTTGAATTCCCCTTTTAATATTCTTCCATCATCAAAATAGATGATTTTTCCTCGACCATTTCTTTTATTTAGTTTCCAATACCCATTGTATTGACTTCCTTCTCCATATTGCTCTCCAGCTGGATAGCTCATTGTGCCTTGCCCTTCTCTATTGTTTTCCTTAAATGAACCTATATAGCGTCTCCCATCTGGATATAGCATCTCCCCCTCTCCCTCAAGACTACCTAACTTAAATTCCCCCTTATATACTTGCCCAGTCGGCGATATTAATTCACCGTAGCCCTCTGGCTTGTTATTTATAAATGATCCTGTATATCGATATCCACTTGATGTTGTGTATATCCCTTTTCCCTGCATACAGTTCTTTATTATCGATTTAATAGTGCATTTAGTAGTATTGCCGCTATATTTACTACCATCCTGGAATTTGAGCTCAGTTGGATTATTTTCTATTTTGAGGGCTATATTTGACTCAGAATTAACAGGGCTCGCTATGATCATTATTGATGCAAATATTACAGCTTGACCTACTCTAATTGATTCTAGAGCTGGTTTAATTAAAACTAGTGCGTTAATATTTGGTCTAAAAATAGTTGTAGCCTTTCAGATTCAGCGTTGTTAAAGAATTTTTCAGGATCATTTTCTTCTACAATTTGACCATCGTCCATAAATATAATTCTGTTTGCCACCTTTCTTGCAAAGCCCATTTCATGGGTAACACAAATCATTGTTATTCCTTCTTTAGCAAGCTCTACCATAACATCTAATACCTCAGATATCATTTCAGGGTCTAAAGCAGAGGTAGGCTCATCAAATAACATAATTTTTGGGTTGGTACATAGGGATCTCGCTATTGCTACCCTTTGCTGTTGTCCACCGCTCAGCTGATTTGGGTATTTTTCTGCTTGGTCTTTGATGCCTACTCTATCTAGAAGCTTTAAGGCTTTTTCTCTAGCCTCTTGCTTTGTTTCGTTATGAACCCAGATTGGTGCTAAAGTAAGATTATCAACAATGGTTAAATGAGGAAAAAGGTTAAAGTGCTGGAATACCATAGACACTTCACTTCTAATTTGTCTAATTTTTTGTGCGTCATCGGTCAATTCTGTTCCAGATACCACTATAGAGCCCTCTTGGAATTTTTCTAAGAAATTAACACACCTTATCAGAGTTGATTTACCACTTCCTGAAGGTCCACAGACAACAATTATTTCACCTTCCTTTATCTCTAGATTGATGTTCTTGAGGGCATGAAAGTCTCCATACCACTTATTTAAGTCAGATATTTCTATGATATTGGTTTTATTTTTATCGTTGCTCATTTTCTTATAACCTTTAGTTTTTATTTTCAGTATTGAATCTTATTTCTAATTTTTTTGAGTAGCGGGACATTGTATATAGTATAGCCCACATAACAATAGTAACGAATACAAAGCCTTCTGTTTCTCTGGCAAGCCAATATGGGTCATTACTAGTTAGATTGACCATAGCAAGCATATCGAATAGTCCAATAATCAGAACAAGCGTTGTATCTTTAAATAAAGAAATTGATGAGCCAACAATATTTGGTATTGATATTTTTAATGCTTGTGGAAGAATAATTAGTGCGTTTTTTTGGAAATAACTCAAGCCTATTGCATCAGCTGCCTCATATTGACCTCTTGGGATAGCCTGGAGCCCTCCCCTTACTACTTCAGCAAAATATGCAGCTTGAAAAAGAGCAATACCGATAAGCGCTCTTAAGAGCTTATCAAAATAATTTCCTGACTCTAAGAATAGTGGGAGAACAAAAGAGGCCATAAACAAAATAGTGATTAATGGCACAGCTCTAATAAACTCAATAAATAAAGTAGAGAATAGCTTGATTACCTTTAAATCTGATTGTCTTCCTAGGGCTAGAAGGACTCCTATTGGAAAAGAAACGATAATACCTACTGATGCAATAATTAATGTCAGCAATAAGCCGCCCCATTGATCAGTTGAAACAGGCATTAATATTCCAAAGCCACCAGCAATTAAAACATAGGAAACCAGTGGGTAAAAGATGATTAATGATAAGGTGACTCTATTTTTGTATTTATAGTTTTTTACCAGCGGGACTATCACAAATAGCAGGCCAGTTAGTACAAATACTGTATTGGGTCTCCAGGTCTCTGTTCGAGGATAGAATCCATAGGTATACATATAAAGCTTTTCATAAATATATGGCCAGCAAGCTCCTACTCTGCCACAGTTTTGATTAGTTGCCATTTCCTCACTAAACTTTATTTCAAAACCAAAAAAGTTTACAGTTCCAAAACTAAAGCTTGCATTAAAAAACATCCAGTCAAGCAATGGAGGGATCATAATATAAAGCAAATAGAGCGATGCAAGGGTAAGAGCTGAATTTACCCACGAAGAGAAGAGATTAGTTCTAAGCCATACAAGTGCACCAATTTGAGATATTGGCGGCTTTCTAGTAGCTTGTTGGTCAAATACTGGCATAATTATCTTCCCTGAATTTCCATCTTTTTATTGACATAGTTCAGCAATAAAGAGATAAATAGTGAAATGACTAGATAAACAAGCATCGCCATGGCTAGAATTTCGACTGCCTGGCCAACTTGATTTAAAACAGTTCCTCCAAAAGTACTCATTAACTCTGGATAGCCAATTACGGTAGCTAAAGAAGAGTTTTTTGTAAGATTCAAATACTGGTTAATTGTTGGCGGTATTGCAACCCTAAGGGCTTGTGGCAAAATAATAAGTTTAAGCGATTGAACGGGTGTTAAGCCAATCGCAGCTGCAGCCTCTTTTTGTCCCTTGTCAACTGCCTCAATGCCTGATCGAATGGCCTCAGCAATATAGGTTGCAGTATAAACACTAAGAGCAAACGTTAATGCTAAAAACTCTGGCACAACTGCCATTCCGCCCTTTAAGTTAAATTTACCTAGAACGGCAAAGTCAAATGCCAGTGGAGATCCAAATACCAGATAAACAAGAATTGGCAGACCAAGAATTAAACCCACTGAATATGGCCATGTACTGGTGTGAATACCAGTTAGTTCATGCTTCTTCTTATAGGATTTCTTAATAAAATAAGCTGCAATGATTCCAATGATGAATGCAAATACTACATATAAGAAGCCCTCTTCAGGGATTGGTTTGGGCAGATACAAACCTCGTTGATTTAGAAATGCAAGATCAAAAAAAGATAGACTTTGCTTTGGGTGCGGAAAAACATTAATAAATAAGTTATACCAAAATAAAATTTGAAGAAGTATAGGAATGTTTCTAAAGAGCTCTATATAGCCCCCTGCTAGCTTAGCAACAAGATAATTATTTGAAAGTCTTGCGATACCAATAAGAAGCCCTATTAGCGTCGATAAAATGATTCCAATAAAGGCGACAACAAGTGTGTTAATTAATCCCACGTAAAAAACAGTTAAGTTTGAAGATTCAGGGGTGTAGTCAACCGCAATATTGCCTAAAAAAGGCAGTATGTCAAAGCCTGCTCTGTTTTTTAGGAATGTAAATCCAGTTTGGATGCCTCTATCTTCAATGTTTTGAAAGAGGTTTCCTATTGCTGTATAAAAAAGCCCTATTACCAGGACAAATGTAATTACTTGGAATAAAAAAGACCTGACTTCGTTGTTATAAAGTAGATCTCGAAAGTTTGATCCTCTGTGTTGAGATTTTCCTAAGGATTCGAGGATAAGTTTTTTCATAAATTGCTAAAAATTTGAATATGAATATTTTACTAAATATAGTGTTTCTAAGTTTGAAAAAATCAAAAAAAAACCAGACTGCTAAAGTATAGCAGTCTGGTTTAGGTTTTAACTAGATAATTGCTTATCTAAATGGAGGTGAGTAAAGAATACCACCTTGTGACCATAGTGCGTTAACACCACGAGCAATGCCAATTGGAGTAGAAAGTCCAATGTTACGCTCGAAGCTTTCAGCATAGTTACCTACTTGCTTAACGATTTGGTAAGTCCAGTCTGGAGTCAGACCAACATACTCATGAGTGCTTCCTGAACGACCCATTAAGCGCTCACGCTCTGGGTTGTTAGAAACATCATCAACGTTACCACTGTTAACACCAATTTCTTCTGCAGTAATCATAGCGTTTAAAGACCATCTTACAATGTTGAACCATTGATCGTCACCTTGACGAACAACAGGACCTAGAGGCTCTTTAGAAATGATTTCTGGAAGTACTACATGCTCTGAAGGATCATTTGCACCTGCACGCATTGAGTAAAGACCAGAAGCATCAGTTGTTAATACATCACAACGTCCAGCGTCATAGTTAGTTAGAGTTTGAGCATTAGTATCTGATACAACTGAGTTGTACTCGATTCCATTTGCTTTACCCCAGTCAGCTAAGTTCAATTCAGTAGTAGTACCTGCTTGAATACAAATTGCAGCACCACTTAATTCCATAGCACTAGAAACACCTAGAGAAGACTTAACCATAAAGCCTTGTCCGTCATAGTAGTTAACACCAGCAAAGTTCAATCCTAATGAAGCGTCACGAGTAATTGTCCAAGTCGTATTTCTAGACAACATATCGATCTCACCAGATTGTAGCGCAGTGAATCTTTCCTTAGCAGTTAATGGTACAAATTTAACTTTAGTTGCATCGCCAAGCGTTGCAGCAGCAACAGCACGACAAACATCAACATCAATACCAGTCCATGTACCAGACGAGTCAGCTGAAGAAAAACCAGCAAGACCTTTAGAGACACCACAAGATACGTGTCCTTTCGCCTGAACGTCGCTCAAAGTAGAAGCCTGTACACTAAGTGCACCAACAACTAACAATGAAGCAGCAGACAATTTTAATAATTGTTTCATATATATCTCCTTAATGAGTTTCAAAGTATAAAAAACCTTCACAATTGAATGAGGTTCACAGAAAATTTTAACACTAGTTAAACAAGTAATACAAATTAATTATTAAAAAAAAATTTAAATCAATTCAACTAGCAAGGCTTGATTTTTGCTATTAAAGCGATAATATCCTCTAATTCAGATCTAGAAAAGTTGAATTAAATTCAAGTAGTTAGATTCTTTTTATTTAGCTGAGAAATTGTTTTTATAAAGAATTTGATTAGATAATGCTAACAATCTTAATGTATTCATTATAAATTAATTTGTTTTAATTCAATGAGTTATATATAAATTAGTTAAATGTTACATGTATTTTTTTTGTTATTATAAGTAATTTTAGTTATTTTTTACCTATAGTGGTATAAAATAACTAATATATAGTTTAATTAATGAAACACAATGATCATCAAAACTACCGAATACCTAGCAATGGTGCGTGATAAAACAGGTTATTCTGATTATAAAATAGCTAAAGAATATGACATTAATCAGTCAAATCTTAGTAAATATAGCTCTGGAAAGGCTGCTTTAAGCGAAACACACGCTTGGTTGATTGCTAATATCCTTGATATAGACCCTGCTGAGGTTGTTGCAAATACTAAATTTGAACACGCAATAAATACAGGTAATAACTCGAAGGCCAAATTTTGGCAAGAACAGTTAAATAAAATATTTTCTGAATCCTCACCAATCAGAATACAAATCGCACAATTTAACCCTATTGTTGGGGATATTAAGTTGAATGCACAAAAAATGCTTGATTTGTCTATTGAGGCTAATAATGCTGGAGCTCATTTAATTATATTTCCAGAGTTGGCCTTGACTGGCTATCCTCCTGAAGATTTATTGTTTCGAGATGGATTTACTAATCAGGTCAAAGAGGAAATAACAAATTTCTGTAATTTGGCGCCCTCAGACATTTCAATTTTATTTGGTGCACCGAACAAAACTGATGACTTTCTTTTTAATAGCGCCTATCTTATTCAAAATAATCGAATCATTAATATTTATAACAAGCAAGAATTACCAAATTATGGTGTTTTTGATGAAAAACGTTATTTTTCATCTGGTGATGATTCTTTTGTATTTGAATGTCAAAATACCAAAATAGGTGTATTAATTTGTGAAGATCAATGGGTCGAAGACCCTATTTCAAATTTATGTCAATCGAATATTGATATTGTCATTTCGCTTAATGCCTCACCATTTCAACTTAATAAGCAAAGTGAGCGCATAAATATCTGTAAAAATTATGCTTTAAAGTTTGATATTACCTTTATTTATGTGAATATGGTGGGTGGTCAGGATGAAGTTGTATTTGACGGTAACTCCTTTATTGTTAATAATCAGGGAGATGTATCACTTCAACTCCCAGCCTTTAAAGAGTTGAGTGTTTCTCATATTGACACAACATTTACCCCTTCTTTAGTTAGTAATGAATCTTTAATTTATTCTGCCATTGTTTTAGCTACAAAGGACTATATTCAAAAAAATACTTTTGGCGGTGCTTTAATTGGTTTATCTGGAGGTATTGATTCTGCTTTAACTTTAGCAATTGCTGTTGATGCAATTGGTGCAGAAAATGTTCATGCGATAATGATGCCATATCAATTTACCTCTGATATTAGCCTAACAGACTCCGAGCTTCAGGCTGAGTCTCAGGGCGTAGAGTTTTCTAGTATCGATATCCATTCAATGGTTGACTCCTTTAACTTATCACTGAGTGATCAATTTAGAAATACTTCTAGAGATACTACTGAAGAAAATATTCAGTCACGAGTCCGTGGAACCCTTCTAATGGCTTTATCTAATAAATCTCATAAGCTTGTCCTTGCAACAGGCAATAAGTCTGAAATGGCTGTTGGTTATGCAACATTGTATGGTGACATGTGTGGCGGATTTGCTCCACTGAAAGATATATCAAAAACTATGGTTTATCAACTAGCAAAATATCGTAATACATTATCTAATGTCATTCCTGAAAGGGTAATAACTAGGCCCCCTTCTGCAGAGCTTGCGCCTGACCAGGTTGATCAAGATTCACTTCCGTCTTATGATATCTTGGATGATATTTTGATGAAATTTGTAGAGCAAAAACAGTCTGTTAATGAAATTATAGAAAATGGACATAGCTCTGAAGATGTCATTAAGATTACTTCTTTAATCTTAAGAAATGAATACAAAAGAAGACAGTCTGCCCCTGGGCCCAAAATAAGCAGCAATGCCTTTGGAAAAGAAAGGCGTTACCCAATGACGTCAAAGTTTAAACCTTAGTTAATTAACTCTCAAAAACCTTAATCAATCCTTGGGCTTTATGACGAGTCTCTGCGAGCTCTTTTAAAGGATCAGAGTCGAATACAATTCCGGCACCAGCCCTAAAAGTTAGAGTGTCACCCTGATGGATAAAGCTTCTAATAAGTATATTGAAGTCCATCTTGCCATTTTGACTCACATACCCGACTGAACCGGTGTATGCCTCCCTAGGCATTTGCTCAAGTTCATTAATAATTTCCATACATCTAACTTTTGGGCAGCCTGTAATAGTTCCACCTGGAAATAATGCTTTAACAATTTGCCTAACTCCAATATGCTTTCGAAGATTACCTTTTATATTTGAGACAATATGATGAACATAAGGGTAGGTTTCTAAAGTCATTATCTCATTAACATAAACACTCCCATATTCACACACCCTTCCCATATCATTTCTTTCAAGATCCAAAAGCATAACGTGCTCAGCTATTTCTTTAGGGTGGCTAATAAGGTTCTCTTTTTGAGCGTCATCTAAGCGCCCTTCTCCTCTTGGGTGTGTTCCTGCGATTGGCCTTGTCTCTAATACACCATCATTCACACTAAATAATCTCTCAGGTGAGGATGAGATAATACTAAAATTTTCGTATTGAACTAATGCTGAAAAAGGAGCTGGGTTTGTCTTTTTAAGTTGCTTATATATTATTGCCGAATCTTCTTTTGAGCTTAGAGTGTATGACCATTTTCTTGATAAGTTAACCTGAAAGACATCACCCGCAATAATATAATCCAGACTTCTCTTGACGCCATCAGTAAACTTTTCATTGTTTTCCTCTGAAATTTTTCCATTTAGAGCATTATCTGGGATGCTTTCAATAGCTTTAATATCTGATAATATTTGATTAATGCGAGTGTGATCATTATCCTCATCAACGACATATGTTTTTTTGAGCTTGTGGTCAGTAATGATTGCACTTGGTATTTTTACTGCATAAGCAATTGGAATGCTAGATTTGTGAAGTTTGGACGCTAAAGTAGGTTCAATTTGCCCAATAAGCTCATATGACAAGTAAACAAACCACCCGCCGCTAAAAGGGAGGCTTGTGTTATCACTTGTCTGGTTGCACTGATTTTCAAGTTTATTTAAAAAATCAAAATCTGCAAAATCTCTCAGTACAATATTTTCTTTAGGAAAAGCAAATAATATTGAATACCTATTATTTTCATTATGATTTACACTTTCGAGTAAAAACGGATATCTTTCTTTGTTTAGATAACAAAAAGATGCCAAGTCAACTTTTTGAATTTCTAGAGTTGTCACTTATTTAAAGGCTTTGAATGAGTATAGAAGCTTTGTTAAAAAGAAGATGATTAGGATAATCTTTAAGCATTTGAGTTAAAAGCTTCTTAGCTTCATTGGTTTCATTAAGCTCTATATGAACTCTGGACAATTCATATAAGGAATCAGCATACTTTGGATGTTCAGCTCCTAGAATTTGAAAATCTAAATATGCATTTTTTGACTCTAGATAAGACTCGCTGTAAAAGTAAGAGCGCCCAAGCCATAGTTGCGTGTCTGGCAAACTTTT